>JAKFCU010000121.1:0-4305 GCA_036676475.1 Brevibacillus sp. | reverse complement strand
TTGTCATCGCCATCTCAGTCAGGTTCGCCGCCCCGGTGCAGGCGCAGGGGCCTTTGCTATCTGGGAAGAACGAGTGACCGATGCAGGAATTTAGGTGACCCCGCAAAGATCGCATTTCATATGTAGGAGCTGGCGCAGCCGGCTACGGCTAGTGGGCAGAGGAAGGGGAACTATCGGGTCATTCACAGCGCTTTACCTGGTCTACGGCAGTAGGTAACGTCTGCCCAACTTTTATTACAAGGATTAGAGTCATTTATTGCGGAACGCTTACACGCTTCCTGGCTCTTAGCTTACGTATTTCCATAAAACATGATTGCTTGATTGGGATTATGATTGCTGATACATCTACACGATACAGTTTTTCTCTGGCGCTATCATCAGAACTGTAATGTCAAGCATCACTAATAATATATACATCATAAAGCTCTTTTAGATTGCCATCAAATTCAAGAAATGCTGTTCCTATATGGGTTACTCTTTCTTTTGCTACGTCGAAAATATCCTCGAACGAGGTAGGTCCAGATTTTGCTGGGCGTTGTTCAAGCCAGGCTTTATACGCTGCAACATGTTTTTCGGAGTATTCCAGCTCTCCTTTTGAGTCTTTGGTAAGGCAGGCATTTAAGATAGCTGATTTTAGGTTTGAGATTTTATCGAATACAGGTTGCGATACAGTGAGAAATGAAGCTGGGTCGGTAATTCTTTGAAGATGAACCATGTTCAGTTTTTTATTAAAGCGTAAACGATTGTGAGTCCTGGCTAGATTTTCCATAAATTCATCGGGCGTCATCCCGAAATCGTTTAATGCTCGAAAAGTTAGAAGTAATGCAAGTTTTTCAGTGATAGAGTGTATTTTTTCATAAGGAATTTCTATCAGGTCCACCGCGCTGCCGTGGGCAATCGTATCTCTTGCATGTTTTATTAGTTTGAAATCATCTTCTGAAAGATTAATTATTTTTACAATATTGGCGTCGGTGGTTTCGATGAGGTAGTTGTATTTTTCGGTGAAGTTTAGATTCCGTCGTTTGGGGAACGCAGACTCCATGATTGGTCTGATCTCATTGAGTTGCTCCTTGCTGAGCGGATTTTTGAATGTTGATAATGCTTCAAAAATTGAATCGATTTTTTCTTTTTTAGTATTGGTTGGTTTTATTTTATTAGCTTTCGTGAGTTCGCTAGCATAGCCGTCAAGCAAACTAACATAACCTAATACTTTGTATTCCCAGAATCCCTCATGTCTCTGCATTCCTGCTAGGCGTATCCAATGGACTTTACGATATATTGAGTTGTAATAGCGTTCGAATATGGTCTGCCAGCGTGCGTCAAGAGTTGGTCTTGATACGAGAGCGTTTCGCCAAAAAACATTTTCATCAAAATCGCGCTCAACTCTTTTAAATGCGGGGAAGTACGCAGGTACTTGATAACCACTACTGCTTGTTACCCACATGTTTGAAATAGATATAGGATATGCGATGAGTATTGATAATAGGCTTGAGAGTTCATGAGGCTTGTTTTTTAGGTCAGAAAAGCTAAATTCACCATTAATTCGTGAAAAAATAAAGTTGATATGTTGGTGGATTGTACGATCTTCGCCGCGTTTACTGATTTTAGAGGAGATATCACTTCGCAGAGAGAAACTTTCGTCTTCGTTTTCAATAGAGACGTTCATCTGTGGTACAGGATTTGTCCAGGTAAGACTTTCCCCGATAATACCTTTTACGTCCTGATCAAACATAAACCAGTCGGAAATATCTGCGTATCTGATGATTATGTCGTTCGTTCCAGATCCAATATCTCCGCCGATAATTAAGTCTGAATGTATTATGTAGTCTTGGTAAGTGCAGTTTATGAGGGTGAATTTTTCTCCGCTTTTTGCCCTTGCCTTAAGAATGGTCTCGCCATCCGGCCTGACAAAGCCGCCAAAAACTTCAAGGCTGACGTATGCGAACTTACCGCCGCCAAAATATAAGGTGCCTGGCCCAAGAATACCATAATCGTCATGGTACATTTCTACGTCGTATTCGTACTGTTTGGAAAAATCGATTTCATTGTTCATATTGAATTTTCACGGTGCCTATTTATAAACCATGCAGACGCCACATTCATATCACTCTGAGAGGGCTTAATGCGAGCGGGAAAGCATCTGATCAGAAAAGCCTGTACGGTTGGATACCGAATGAAAAACTGAAGCGATGTAAAGCTTTGATTGGTTGGATCTCCTAAAAGGCGATCGCAGCAAGGCTTCGAAGAGTTTTTCAGGATTTCTTTTCTGTATCTGAAGCACAGAAAATCAGTCGTTTTCAGAAGCGTCAGTCCCAGAGGCTGCCAGTTTTAATATCTTTCTGTGAAGAGCGTGAGCAGCGGCACTGACGTTGATCGCCTTGTGCCATCTATAGGTGAATAGTAAGGCCTTCACTGACCTAGTCGAATTCATGTGTGCTCAAAGTCTGCCAAATGGTGGACTTTGGCTATCAGCTATTGGTTAATATGCCGGCAAATATTAAAAATCAAGGCCTTTTATAACTGCGTCATCTCGGTGCGCATTACTGATGCTGTAGTTTGATATTGTTAATAGGAAGCTCTCCTTGCTGGAAAGTGCCTCATTGAGAAGATTTCTTTTCTTTAGAGAGGAAAATAGAGCGATAGAGTAGGCTTGGCAGTTTATTGATTTTTCAGGGTTGAACTCGATATCAGTAAATGCTGAATAGCCTGAGAGTTTATCTGAAAGTTCTGGGTTTTTATTAAGGGCATTTAAATATAGCCAATCGTAAAATGCAGTGCGGGGTTCTGTCTCCCATTGGGTTCCGAAAAATCGAAAACCTGTGATACGGCCAGAGCTCTTTAGGCGCTCGTCCCTTTTTGCTTCTTTAGATGTCTTTTCAAACAGATCTAGGTAGGGCCCTCCGTTCTCGAAAACTTTACTGCCTTGGAATGCACATTCAACACTGAGTGTTCTAGCCTGCTTTAATGTAGTGAATAGTAAGTTAAAAGCGCTCAGTTCCACGCCTAGGGTTTCTAGAGACTTGCTTGAAACTTCAAGTATGCTGTCTATATTAAGCTTTTGCATCGCCATTGAATGGAGTGAAGAGACTGACTTCTGCTTTTGAGAAACAGCCATTCCGGGAAACCATTGAAAGTCAATGTGTTGAGTTTTTACTAGCAAGGGACCATCTATTGACGGAATGAATACAGGTCGAGAAGCCATAAAAATGCCTTTTCCTATCGATTAAAACCACGTGTACCGAAGCAGCCAGCATTAGTGCCGATCAGTCTTCCAGGGATCGCCCCTAACTGTCCCATGTATGTATTTCTAGTGGCAAAGCTATTAAAATCTACAGCGGTGATGTATCGAGGTTCGATGATGTCGAAAACCAATACTTCTGCTTGCACATCTGTTGGGTCATAAGCTCTAAGTCTTTGTTGTGCGCGAGTTTGCAGGCCTGGTATCTCGCTATACATGTCATAGAATGATTGAGGTTCCTGCAATGTAGCTTGTGGGATCGCACTAATACGGCCGTCAGCAGCATTGTGCTTACAGAATCCGACATTTTTATCCCAAAGAACTTCAGGGGCGAAACTCATGACAACCCATTCAGTTGCTAAATTTTCCTGGCGATATCTGTAAAACATCTGGCAGTTTGGAAAGGCAATAGAGGTTGATGAACTGTCAGGGTGCCCGTCAAGTCGGAGTTGATCATTGACAACCGGTTGAGCATCAATCTCGTCAAGGCGAGATAGAGGATATAGACCATGCCTCAGAATCATCGGAAGATTTTCAGCCTTAGTAAAGTGAACAAGTCTAGGAATTCCTAGATGCGTTGAGTAAATCTGAATAGCTCGCCTAGACATACGATTTCCGTCCGCTGGAGTATTGCACACTATTTGTGTGACTGTAGGACTGAAGCTAGTTCAATAAACGGAGAGCTGCCTACTAAAAAGTGATTGCATTTGGCTATCGGAATCATGGCTGCAATTACCGTTAGAGACATATGACCTCAACCGGCACCATGTTAGCTGTATATCGCGGTCTTTTCGGGGCCACCCGTGATTGAGATCGCAACATTTGGCAGCTCCTACAGGAGGTCGCATTTCGAATGTAGGAGCTGGCGCAGCCTGCGATCTTTTCGGGGAGAGGGGCGCCGGAGAGCAAGATCAAAAGATCGCATTTCATATGCAGGCGCCTGTGATCTTTGAGGGCTCCCATAAATTTGTAGAGGCAACAAACGTTCTAGCTTGGATAAAGCCTGCTTCATGGCTGACACAGGTAGGGCAATGACGATTTCTCGACGCTGGTTCATGGCGGGCCTG
>JAKFCU010000120.1:0-16613 GCA_036676475.1 Brevibacillus sp. | reverse complement strand
CTCTTGTAGTTGGGTAGTTGTCAATCTACCCTGATGCAGAGGTCAATTTAAGGCAGGAGTGCATAACACGTTGGTACTGCTGGACTCTCGCAAGCTCGCCTTTTCAAAGGCGAGTCATTGACAACGTTCAATAACTATGATTCACCTCAAAAGTGCTGTGTGAATTGCCATGTGATTTCTTTTGAGATTTGTAATGAACCACATTAAATCAAGGAACAGAAAAGCGTGATTTCTCATGAGAAACCACGCTCGAAATGATTTGTGAATTTCAATTTTGCCCCTCATACGGAACCCGTTAATAGTTTAGGGCGTTTTCTGTTTCCAAGGCTTCCCGCATCCGATTCTTAATCATTTACGCCTAAACTCGAATATAATCGGTATAGACAGGCTGCAGCCCTCTGCTGAGAATCATTTGATGAACTTCATGTACCGTTCTCTCATCGGAAATTTCGAACTGTTGATCTCCCTTTTGTTCTTCATGATGGCCTCCAACGCCAACATTGACGCCGGCTGACATTTTCGTAGCGGCCATCCCGATCACATGATCGCGAAACCCGGCTCTTTCTCTGGTAGAAATGGTAATTCCTGCATAGGGCATAAACAAGCGATAAGCAAGCATCACCTGCAATAGCTGTTTTTCATGGACATCTTTCGGGTTATTATTCGCATTGTTAATATAAGGACGTAGCCGGGGGATCGAGAAAGAAATCTCGGCATGCGGATATCTTTGCTGTATCAAAAGGGCATGAATGCCTGCTGCAAAGGCATCCTTTCGAAAATCATCCAATCCTAGCAGGGCGCCAAAAGCCACACCACGCATTCCTCCTAATAAAGCCCGCTCCTGGGCATGGAAACGGTAGGGGAAAATCCGTTTGGAACCCCATAAATGAACCTGTTCATATTTATCCGGATTATAGGTTTCTTGGTAAACGGACACAAAATCCGCTCCACAGCTATGGATATAAGCATATTCATCTACGTTTAACGGATAGATTTCGATCCCGATGGTTGAAAAATATTTGGTGGCTAATTTGATCGTTTCTCCAATATAGTCAACGCTGGATTTATAACGAGATTCCCCCGTGAGGAACAGAATCTCTTTTAAACCGGTAGCTGCAATGGCTTTTAGTTCATCTTCCGCTTCTTGTAAAGAAAGGGTTGCCCGATGAATTTTATTGGTCGCGCTGAAACCGCAGTACGTACATTGGTTTTCACAATAATTGGCGATATATAAGGGTGTAAAGAGAGAGATAGAATTTCCGAAGTGTTTCCTAGTCTCAGCCTTTGCTTTTCTTGCCATCTTTTCTAAATAAGGCATGGCAGCAGGGGATAAGATGGCAGCATAATCCTCGACGGAAAGCTGTTCTTTATGTAAAGCCTTTTCCACATCCCTGCTTGTATAGTGATCATAATCATAATCTTTTACGCAAGTTAACACTTTTTCCATCAGATCAGACTCTATGACTTGCATGCCCTCCATATAGGCCATATGGTCTACTTTATTTGCTTTCATCATCAATCCTCCAAAAATCCGGTCAAAGGACTGGATGCCTCTGCCAGTAGGTTTAACACGCGGCCCAATCCTGCGAGATAGGCGGCGCGGCCTGCCTCAATGGCTTGTTTGAATGCTTTTGACATTAAAGCGACATCATTCGCAGTCGCGACCGCCGTATTGCACATAATCGCATCCACACCCATCTCCATGGCTTCACATGCTTGGGAAGGACGCCCGATCCCGGCATCTACAATAATCGGCAGTTTGATCTCATCGATTAGGATTTGGATGAAATCTTTGGTACAAAGCCCCTTGTTGCTTCCGATCGGTGCACCTAGAGGCATGACAGCTGCGGCACCCGCATCGACTAAGGATCTGGCCGCATATAAATCGGGATACATATAGGGCATCACAATAAACCCTTCATTGGCCAGTATTTCTGTCGCTTTGATCGTTTCATAGTTGTCAGGCAGCAAATATTTCGAATCATGAATGACCTCTAGTTTTACAAAATCACCGCAGCCAAGCTCCCTTGCGAGACGGGCAATTCGCACGGCTTCCTGGGCATTTCTCGCTCCAGATGTGTTTGGCAGCAAGGTAATGTTTTTCGGAATATAATCCAATATATTTTCTTTGCTGCCTTGGTTTGCCCGGCGCAGGGCAAGCGTTACGATTTCCGCTTCTCCCTGTTCTATAACCGCTCTCATGATTTCTAGTGAGAATTTTCCCGAACCCAGAATAAATCTGGAATGAAACTCATGTCCGCCAATCATCCATTTATCATTCATTTTTTCAATTTCTCCTCCCATTTGTTCACGTACTTCCCATGCGGTCTGATAAGCTTGGTCAATTTTTTTTCATTTGCCGTTATTTTCTTTGATCAACCGCCTCCTACAAATTTAACAATTTCCAGCTTGTCTTCATTCTCTAGCAGAACATCCTTATAGGTTGCCTTCGGAACAAATTCACCATTCCGTTCTACAGCAAGCGTTGTAATTTCATAGTTTTGCAACGATAAAAAATCATATAAAGACTGCCTTTTCTCCAATAGAACGAAGGTGCCGTTTACTATCATTTATTCACTTCCTCTCTGATTTGCACAAAAAAAAGCACAAAACAAGTAACACCCTTTCGGTGGTGTTCCCCATTTTGTGCTTCGTTTATGCGTTTATACAGGAATATCATATAAAAGTTGGGCCATTTAGTCAAGAATGTGATCGATCACGAGCTTATAGGAAAATGAATTTCCGGTTGGGCATTATCAACATCAAAGGAAGTAGAACGTTTCGGTAATGATCGATCACGGCAAAGCGCTTTCGCGGTTTACCTAGTTAAGGGGGTCTGACGCCGACGGACTGATCAGTCTTGATTGTTAGATTTTTTGATCAGACGGATATTATTGAGGAGAAGTGTCCGAAGTAGAATGTGAAATTGGATAAGGATAAACACGAAGCCGACTGGGGTCTGTTTTCACCTTGGTCGGCTTATTTTTTATATATAATATCGATTATTCCAAAACTCCGGCTAACGGCTTCAGACAGATTTACCCTATTTTAAACTATAGGCTCTGTTACTGTTTATTGCTGATTTCTTATATAATTAAAGTGAGGTGATACTTAGTGAGAAACAAGGACTATCTCCAATGGAAATATGCTAGGAATTATCAAATAGCCAACAATAAATACCATAAATGTAAAACGGAATTAGATTATCTTGTTAAAACCGTAAGGATTGGAAATCACATTATTGAAAATGCTAAGGTGCTTACATGTCCAAATTGTTCAAAAATCAACAACCAAATTTAACAGACACCCATGCCAATAAAAATTGTCATAAAAATGAATGAAAACGGCTTCAGGTCGCAAAAAGGAATTACGCTTGGCGTCAAGAGGTGGAGGCTCTATGATGCTGCGGGAAACTTTAGCTGGCCGAGAAAGGATATTGGCAGCTGAAGAAGGAGATAAAGACAATATCACTGACTTTAGACGTTACTCTTTGGAAAGGAGGTAGGCGAATGGATTTTACTCCATTTTCCCTAACCCATCTGGTCACGTTAGGGCTAATTGCATTTATTTCATTCCTCATCTTCCAGTTTCGAAATCAACTGCATGAAAGCTTTCGCTATTTTTTGGGCTTTCCTATGATAAGCTTGGAACTGGGATATCATGCATGGGCAGCCTATACGGGGCAGTGGAGCTTGTCCTACAGCTTACCCTTTCAGTTATGCAGCATAAGTATCATCCTTTGCTTAATCCTGATTTTTACGGAGGCACGGTGGGCGTATGAGATTGTGTATTTCACTGGACTAGGCGGAGCGAGCATGGCTTTGATCACTCCCGATTTATTTTATGACTTCCCGCACTTTCGCTTTTTCCATTTCTTTTTCAACCATGCAGCGATTCTCTGGACGATTTTTTATTTCACTTGGGCAAAGGGCTACCGCCCAACATACCGGGCACTGTGGCGGACGATAGGCTATTTAAATATCTATATGATATTGATTTATGGGATAAATATACTGGTCGGAGGAAACTATCTATTTTTAATCGAAAAACCCGCAGCGGGAAGCCTATTGGATGTGCTGGGTCCGCATCCTTGGTACATCCTGAGTTTGGAAGGGGTCACGATTGTATTGTTTCACCTTCTATATTTGCCCCATCCAATGAGAAGTGCCTAGACGGTTATGATTGGCAACAAAGAGCTTTGCGAATGGTTTGCTTCCTATCTGTATTTTTACACCCTGATTGTTACTCCAAAAAGCTTCCCTTTCATATGATATGCTTCAGCTCGTCCCATTTCACGGTAAATCTTAAAGCTTCATCAACTTTCCGAATGGGAGCATAAGTTCAGGATAGGATAAACCAAAGAGTTCCGTTTAGTCCACTGAACCCTTGTAAAGGCGAACTATACTCTCGCTAAAGTCACCAAACTTCCACTTGAGGGGGTTGTTCCATCCAACCATTTTTAATCATAATAATCGCCTCGGGGGTTCTGAAACAGTATTTAAAAATTTAAGTAAATCTGACTTAATTTATGTACAAAATCTTCTTAATTTAGTATTATTTGGTTAAGGAGGTTTTTTATGTATACCATAAATCAAGCAGCTGAATTACTTGGTGTTCACCAAAGTACATTGAGAAGATGGGAAGAAGAAGGAAAGATAAAATCAATGAAAACAACCGGGGGACACAGAAGGTACACGATAGAAGAACTGAACAAAATAAAAAAAATTGAACCGAATCAAGGTAAAATAACGATGGCCTATTGCCGTGTCTCTTCTTCTGACCAAAAAGAGGATCTCAAGAGGCAGGTTGAAAACGTGAGCCAGTTTTGTATGGCGAAAGGTTACTCTTTTCGAGTGATTCAAGATGTTGGAAGCGGCTTGAATTACAACAAAAAAGGATTGAAAGAATTGATTTCTCTCGTCCAATCCAATCAAGTAGAAAGAGTCGTTCTCAACTACAAAGACAGATTGCTTCGATTTGGTTATGAAATCATCGAACAAATTTGCGATTTTCATCAAGTTAAAATAGAGATTATCAACTATACAGAAGACAAAAGCTATGAACAGGAATTAGTAGAAGATATCTTATCCATCATTACGGTGTTTAGCAACCGATTGTACGGAAGTAGAAGCCATAAACAGAAAAAGTTGAAAAAGGCATTTGAAGAAGTTTTGGTCTGCGAAGAATAGTGCTTAAAAAATGTATAGAAGGGAGGTGAAAACATGAGTTTAATGTATAACAAAAAAATCGAAGTGCATTTCTCTAAAGAAGATGAACTCATTCTTGATGGGCAAAGCAAGATCTGTAATTGGCTGTATAACCAATTGCTAGACGCTGCTCAAAAGGATTATAAGGAAAATGGAAATCAATTAAAGTTGCTAGAGGGCAGGAATTTACGAAACTATGGCGTTTCTTTAAAAGAGAAGCACTCTTTTTTACGCACCGTTTTCTCTTCTGTACTAAAGGAACCAGCGACTCGTCTACAAAAATCCTTTCAAAACTTCTTTGAGGGTAATACCAAATATCCTCGCTTTCGCAGTTGGAAAAAGAAATGGTTTAGTCTTGTTTTTGACGAGCCTAATAAAGGTTGGGAGGTACAAAATGAAGGGACGCGTATTTCTATTTCTTTGGGTGATATCCCCCATATGCCCAAAGAAAAAGGAAAGAAGAATCCTTCGATCATGGGTATTCTCCAAGAAAAGTTCGAGTTGCAACAAGGCGAACTTTTAAAGACGTTTCAATTGTGCAAGCAGCAAGGAGATCGTTTTTATGCGGTTTTCACTATAGAACGTTGCTCCCCCAAAGAACTTGAATTCAAACAAGAAATGACGGTTTATCGAAAACAGTACCATTTGGCTAAAAAGCAAGAAAAAGAACTTCCTCCAAAACCCGTCTTGGAAGAAGAAAAAGTCGAGATTCCATCGAATGTCAGCTGGATTGCCTTGGACCCTAATCATCAGAACTTTTTTGTCGGTGTGGACCGCGAAGGAAACACCGTGGAATTCCAAAAACTATCGATGATCAAGTACTGGGACCAAAAAATAGATGCACTCAAAAGCAAACGAGATGTTTGTGAAAAGAAATACCGCACACGAAAAACCGAACATGGAAATCGCTACACCGTTCACAGTCCCCGTTGGAATCGGATCAATGGTGCATTAAATCGTGCTTATCATAAGCGTCGAGAACAAACCAAGACCGCTTTATACACGATCGCGCATGAATTGTACCGAAGATATGACTTGGTGATTATAGGGGACTATACTCCTACAAACGGAACAGCTCCCTTTGATCCTATGAAACGCAGCATGTTGAATCAAGAGAAAATAGGGGAGTTTCGCAAGGTCTTGGAGTGGGTAGCCCGCAAAATAAACAAACACTATCTGCTTGCCAATGAGCGAAACACAACAAAAGAATGTTGTGGATGTGGTCATAAGGAAAAGAAGGGACCTTCTATTCGTCAATTCGTTTGTGTCCGTTGCGGAATGGAAATCATGCGCGATACCAATGCGGGTGTCAACATCGCTAAAAAGGTAGGATATGTATTAGATGTTGAAACATACAAACACAAACTAAAGAATATTACCCATAAGGGCGAAGCGAAAGTAGGTCAAAACATTTCATGGGCAGAAAATAAAAACCCTTTATTTGCCTAGCTTAGGCTAGTTAGGAGCGGCTTTCCTAGCGCGTTTGGACTAACTAAACTTTGAACCCATGCCTTTCCATTCGAGGCTCAAAGATGCCCATTCGCATCTGGTAAATGGAGTTCCTGCTGACAAAACCTTCACACAGCTTCACGGTTTTGATTCGGAGATAAGATGAGTACTCAGGTGTGACGTTTCTAATCATTTTACTTATTTGAGTGGATTTGATTAGATTTGAGTAGGAAAATCAGAGCGGTTCATACCTCTAAGGGCCAAGGTTAAATAATATTGAACTGCTTGGGTTCTAGTGTATTAGTGCCCTAGCCTGAATTCTATATGAGATTGTAATAGGCTTTTTTAGGATATCTAGAGATATGTCTGGAAATAACAACCGATTGCATTTAGCATGCAAAAATGATAAATTAAATTTCGCTGTTGGAAGTGATTGAACAAACACAGCACAGTGTTTATTGGAAAACATTCACTAATGACATGAATCACCGATTCATGATAAATTAACTTTCGCAGTCGATCCTGATTGAAATCGAACAAAGACAATGACATAACATGAAATGGTGAGTAGTCGCGGCTTATGTACCAACATAAGTTGAGGAAAGTCCAGGCTCGCCCGGCGCTGAGATGCCCGGAGTGATCGTGCCATCCGCAAGGGTGGGCAGTTGATGTTAGTATCGACTGACGGCGGTGAAATCATGCTAAGTCCAATTCATTTGATATGCTGAGAATAACCTGAAAGTGCCACAGTGACGAAGCTTTCCTGGAAACGGGAAAGGTGGAACGAGGTAAACCCCACGAGCGGGCAACCCAAATTTTCCCTACCTTGACATCAAGGGTTAAACCCTGAAATTAGATAAAATTAATTTTATCCAATTTCAGGGGAACCCTTGATGTCAAGGTACACCAATCGAATCCCTCCGAGCGCGCCAATTAACATCCTAACAGGATACATATCCTGCGATGTACGTATTTCCTTTATGTTTTAAACCGTACTGTTTTTTAGGGATTCTTAGATTTGTGGACAGACGCCATGCCCACTCCTTTGACTGGGATCGCGGGAATGTCAACATGCGGAAACCAACCTGCGAGAGCGCGGGTTGAAAAAACAAATGGGAAGACGGCATCTGTGGGACATAATTTTAAATCATACATACCGTGCTAGATGGGGAGATGGCGGTGCCCTGTCACCCGCAATCCGCCTTAGCGGGGTTGAATTCCCATCTGCGGTGCGAATATGTGAGGTCTGCCTTGTGCACGTGGTGTTGACAAGCGGGTCCTACGCAATAGAAACCCATGAATCAGGTCAGGTCCGGAAGGAAGCAGCCATAAGTGGAGCTTTCTATGTGCCGTGGGGTAGCCTGGTTCGAGCTAACGACACAAGTAACGCTTGGTTATTCGTATCTAGGATGGGTGCACGGTGTTTCCTCTTCAACCACAAATTTACTCTTGTGAAAATCGTTGAATCATCATATAATCTTTTTTGTCGAAAGGGATAAAACAACATTCCTCAGTAGCTCAATGGTGGAGTAATCGGCTGTTAACCGGTTCGAATCCGTCATCGTCCACCAGAAAATAAGCCGGCTTAGCTCAATTGGTAGAGCACCTGACTTGTAATCAGGGGGTTGAGGGTTCAAGTCCTTTAGCCGGCACCATGAATTAATCCTTCGAAAGAAGTTCATATAGATTGGTGCCTATTGGCACATTTAATTGGGGCATTAGCTCAGCTGGGAGAGCGCTACACTGGCAGTGTAGAGGTCAGCGGTTCGATCCCGCTATGCTCCACCATACATAGTTCAAACGCAGTTGTATCAATTGTTTACGGGGACTTATGTGAGGACTTGAACGTGGACAAAACGTTAAAGATCCGTTGCAGTGTAGTATCCTACGTTTACACCAGTGTACAATCCATACATAGATTAGGTTTAATGCAAGGCTAGGTCTGACCCCTTTTTCGAGGTAAATCGGAAGCTTTACCGTTAGCGATCAATATTCATCTCTGTGTTTTTATAGTTGCAACGGTATTGATAAGGGGATTGAAATCCAGCTACTTACAAGAAAAGCTTTATTCCACTCTCTACAGTTTCATCGATAACTTTTTTATAGCCATCAAAACAAAAAGATCCCTTTAATTAGGGATCTTTTTGACATTTGGGAGAAATTGATTTGAAACAAAATAAATGTCTTTTGAACTTTACCTATTACTAATTTACCCTATCAACCGATACGGTGAACCATACCACAAGTAACGGCGAAAATTAGTTTGAAGGTAACTTGGGGAATCTTGAAAGATCATGTAGAATAGAGTTGATTATGATCCTACGTGAACTAAAGTGATACACTATATTTAAATCTATTAATAATAGTGATATACTATATTTAAATCTATTAATAATTGTGATACACTATATAGGGTTATAATTGATCCAGAAAAGATGTGAGACTAGGTCGCGCCCTGGTTTGCTGTGGCGCCTAAGCAGGAGTGTCTACATCCTTTCTGCAAATCTTAGGGTATAAGGGTGGGAAAAATGAGCAACAGACAAACTAAATCAGACGTTATCTTAATTGGTGCCGGAATCATGAGTGCGACTTTGGGGACACTGCTGAAAGAATTAGTACCCGACTGGGAAATTACAGTGTTTGAGAGACTCGCAAAAGCAGGAGAGGAAAGCTCTAACGAATGGAATAATGCGGGAACGGGGCATGCTTCACTGTGCGAGCTTAACTACACCGTCGAAGAACTGGACGGATCCATAGATATTAGCAAAGCTATAAAAATTAATGAAGAGTATCAGGTTTCAAAGCAGTTTTGGTCTTATCTTGTAGACAGCAATCTAATACGTAATCCGCAGGACTTTATCATGCCATTGCCTCATTTGAGTATAGTACAAGGGGAAACCAATATAACGTTTTTGAAAAAACGTTTTGAAGCGCTGTCTAACAATCCCCTGTTCCAAGGGATGGAATTTTCCGATGACCCTCGAAAACTGATGGAATGGATTCCGCTTATGATGAAAGACCGTAAATTGAATGAACCTATAGCGGCAACAAAAATCGACTCTGGGACTGATGTCAACTTTGGCGCTTTATCGCGTATATTGTTTGACCACTTAAAGAGTAAAAATGTCGATATAAAATTCAAACATAATGTTGATGATATTAAACGTGCTAGCGACGGCTCGTGGGAATTGAACGTGCGGAATGTCGATAGCGGTACCGTCGAACGCCATACTGCAAAATTCGTCTTTATCGGCGGCGGGGGAGGAAGCCTGCATTTACTGCAAAAATCCGGTATTCCTGAAGGAAAAGGAATTGGAGGATTCCCGGTAAGCGGAGTATTTATGGTGTGTAATAATCCGAATGTTGTAGCGCAGCATCATGCAAAAGTATACGGTAGAGCTAAGGTTGGTGCTCCTCCAATGTCTGTTCCGCATCTTGACACAAGATTTATCGACAACAAAAAATCGCTGCTCTTTGGACCGTTTGCCGGCTTCTCACCAAAGTTTTTAAAAAACGGTTCAATGTTTGATTTGTTAACTTCCATAAAACCAAATAATCTCGTAACTATGATGGCGTCAGGTGCAAAAAACGTTCCATTGACAAAATACCTGATCCAGGAAGTTATGCTAACGAAAGAACAGCGCATGGAAGAGTTACGCGAGTTTATCCCGAACGCTAAAAGCGAGGATTGGGATTTACTAGTAGCTGGCCAACGTGTGCAAGTTATCAAAGATACTGCTGCCGGCAAAGGAACGCTTCAATTTGGTACGGAAGTTATTAGTGCCGCTGATGGCTCAATAGCTGCATTGCTCGGCGCTTCTCCGGGTGCTTCTACCGCCGTTTCCGTCATGCTTGAGTTAATAGAAAAATGCTTCCCAAAACATATAAAAGCGTGGGAACCGAAAATAAAAGAAATGATTCCTTCTTATGGCGTATCACTAGTGAAAAACTCAGAGCTTAACCACGAAATTCATACTTCAACAGCGCGGACGCTAGGTCTAAGCGAAAACTTGCCGTTACTGATAGCACGCTGAACCGTATCATAAGTAAATGAGGTTTTTAAAACTATTTGAAAATAAGAATGGAGAATTGGGTAATATTCCAATTCTCCATTTTAAAATTATTTGCTAATCATCGCACATTGAACCACATGATAAACAAATAACACCATTCCAGTTGTTATTTCCGCAAATTGGGCAATCATGAATTCCATGCCTATGAGATTTAGATGGAAGATTATCAAAGTTAATTTCGAAAGAGTGTAATTTATTATGGTTTCCTTTAACAAACATATGAGCAATATCATTGTTAAGCCCTAATTTTGTAAGTAACCTAATAAATCCACTAGGACCTGTACCATCATATCCTGAAGTTAAGCCTCCAAAGATTTTAAGGGAACCTTTTTCACCAATTATTTCTGTTTGATATTCAATTTTGTCTATATTTCTATAATGTTTAAGACATTCTAATTTGCCAATGTTTTCAAGGTTGTTATTTACAAATTCAATCGCATCATTAGTTGATCCAGTATCTAATACCAGTTCAAATTTAGGCTGATTTTCTGTAATCATCAATGTAGCTTCATCAATTATTGATTGATCTAAAGTAACATCCATTATTTTGGAGTAGTTATACAAAAATTGATTAAAAGTGTACATCCAAAATCTACAATTTGTTAAATCGAAAAACTCTTTAATTAATTCGTTTCTTGGATGAATGATTCTATCTTCACGTTGATGTTTATAGGAAATACACCAATCAATTTTTACATCATTTAAAATAAAAATAACTGGTTTTTTTTGTATTCGTGCATATTGTAGAACTTGATTCCAAACAATTAAATCACCATATATTTGAGTACCCTCTTTATCTTTTAAATCTTTATAACCCGGCGGAATTGTGTTACGATAACGAATTTCACCTTCTTTAACAATATTCATTATTTCTTCAAAAGTAAAACCTTTACCGATTTCTAAATTAGAAGTTATAAAATTTAGCACATCATCATTATCGAGAACAGATAATATTTCTTTTTCTCTTTGAGTGAACTCAGCTTTTATATTTTTTTCATAATCTATGAAAAAATTTTTGAAATCTGAGAATTTATCAAGAATCTTTTGATTAGAATCATCTTCTATGTATGGATGTGAATCCTTTTTTTGAGTTGCGTTTTTAAAAGAGGTTAAATGGTTTTCGATATCTTTTAAGTGTTTAGTAATTGGGCTGATATTTTCTTTCAATGCTTCTTTATATTTTCTTTCAATAGGTTCCTTTATTTTGCTTTCTCTATTTTTAGAAAACTCATACATAACGTGTTGAGGTATCCAAATTCTATTTTTAATTGGATTTAAAGTTTTTTCGAAAATATCTTTTCTTAACTCTTTAGGTAAATAGTAAAGAGATAACAAGGCAGATGTGTCAAAAATAAATATACTTTCAGACCAAAACTCTTTTAAACTCTCATTTTTGGGTTCATAATAGATATCAAATTCATTTTCTATCATACTATTCCTTCTTCTGAATTTTTTAGTTAATTCATTATAGCATTTAATGGTCATTATATATTTAATAACCGCATTTAAAGTAGTTACGGTGAAGCGTATCATAAGTAGCTGCGAATTTTTAGAATTTTATCTTTTGTGATGATTATTTATTAGTATAACTCCATGTATAAACATGGGGTTTTTGTATTTTAGTATGTTTGAGGTTTTTATATAAACGGAGGCACCTATTCGTTCGATACAGATTTGCCCATTATTCAAAAGTTAGTAAATGAGTATGGCTGATCGATCAACTTATACGTGAGAACAATATAGACGGTGAGCCTTATCACCGTCTATATTGATAGGGTGAATGCCCTTTACTCTCTTTTGCCCGGATGTCTCCGATACATCATCAGCTGTTATTTGCAGCCCTACAGTCAAATTCTTTAAATCTTTACTTAGAAGTTTCCCCATTGGATACCCTCGCGCCAATTAAATTAAATGCCCATCCAATTATATCACTGAAAAGTCTTACCTGGGCAGAATCCCGATATGAATACCTGTGGATTTTTAGGAAGTTTATCTGATAATCGGTAGAATTCTAGAAATGGAAGAAGATCATCGAAACGAACAGGAAGCTACTGTTTGAACTGAGAAAAGACAAGAAACTGGGTCAAATTGATGAGGAGCAATGCGAATTTGATAAAGAAGCTTTTAAATTATCTGATAACTATGGTTATGAAGGAAAAATTTCCAAAAGACATTGACATATGATCTTCTCCAACTGTATCCACAAAATATTGTGCCCATATTTCGGATGTTGGAAACCTTTTGGCATCCCCCCTCGTCAAAAGGATAGATTCATTAAATTCAGGTATAGGGGGAAAGCATTATGTCTTCCATTCGAGGCTTTGTTTCTGGATTGATTGTCGGAAGCTTACTGGTAAGCGGAGTGGGGTATGCGGCTTCGCAAATGAATATTGAGGTGGCTACTCCGCTTCTGCGTTATATTATAGATGGGAAGGAAGTGATACCCGGGGATAAAGAGGGGCAGTATTACAATGGAAAATATGATGTGCCGAGCGGTTTTATTTATAAAGGCACCACTTATGTTCCCCTTCGAATGATCGGAGAGGAGCTGGATAAACTAGTAACCTGGGATGGAAAGACCTACACCATTACGATCGCAGACAGCCATTTAGAGCTGCAGGACATCAAGGATATTTCCAAAGCTCCGGCAAAGGTGCGGGAATGGATCGACCGGTCCAAAGGAATAGAATTGGCCCAGCGATGGAATCAGGGAGACCGTACCTATCTGCTTGTCACCCGGGGACAGAAAAATACAGGGGGATTTTCGGTCTCCATTTCTGATGTTCAAGAAACAACAGAGGAAATCGTGGTCACCGTGAACTATACAGACCCAAAAGGATCTGTCACACAAGCTATTACACACCCGTATGTTCTCGCATCGATCGACAAAACAGAGAAGCCGATCCGCTTCATTGGCAAGGGGGATCAGTTCATTCCGCAATTGTATGGCATCGATTCGATCCAGCCCATTATAGCCGAAACCACGAATATCAACCTGTTCGAACCGAAGAAAAGCCAAAGTGAACTCGTCATCCATGGCGTGGCTCGCGTGTTTGAAGCGGTAGTGCAATATGAAATGCTGGACAATGCGGGAACAAGCAAAGCACAGGGTTTCACGCAAGCAGCGGTCGCCGGTGGGGACTGGGGTTACTTTACCGTCAAGATTCCCTTATCCGAGCTGAAAAATAAACAAATTCAAAAGATCCAACTATATACATCAAGTCCAAAAGACGGAAGCAAACAGGATATTGTACCATTGGATATCCGTAACTATGTTAAATAACCGTTGATAAATCCAAAGGATCGATTGCCGGTCCTCATGAGGCATGAGCACCAACAGTTGGAGCTTCTCCAACAATCTTGTCTATTTGTAGGATTTCTGATGTAATAGAGGGACATTTTCCATTAATTATGAAGAAGAATGATGACTAATCTTTAGCTGTTGAGGAGGCCAATGATTAAATTTTTCTATTTTACCTTGTTCGGAAGCTACTAATCCTTATCGGCAACACTTCTTCTACACATTCCACACGGTGAGGTGATCGCCGAAACCAAACCAAGTGAAACAAACATTACCTTTGGTGATGTAACGGAGAAAGTTCACGTTTAATAGATAAATGCGAAAACCTGAAGCATCCCGTATGCTTCAGGTTTTTTTAAACAATTGGTGGCTTACCCCGAAGGATGAGGAAGCATGAATTGGGCTTTTGATTCTCTACGGTGGTAGAATAGGAAATGAGATACGTCTATAAAGGGGGTAATAGCGTAATGAACAAAGAACAGGCGCTTAACAAGTTCAAAGAATTGGAGCAAAAGATCGCTCATTTTCACAGCATCCTCGCTCTAGTCCAGTGGGATATGGAAACAGGGGCACCGAAACAAGGAATTCCGTACATGTCTGGTGCGATCGGAACGTTGTCCACGGAAGTTTTTCGAATCACCACCTCGAATGAAATGAGTGAATGTCTGTACACTCTCATGAAGGAAGAAGGATGGGATCTTCAAACCAAAGCTTCCCTAAGGGAGGCAAAGAGAGCGTACGAACAGTCGAAAAAAATCCCCGAAAAATTGTATAGCGAGTTTGTCGTGTTAACGTCCAACGCACAAAGTATATGGGCAGAAGCCAAACAAAACAATAATTTTTCGATGTATGAGCCAACCCTGCAACGAATCATTGAGATCAACCGTGAATTTACAAAGTGTTACGGCTATGAGGAACATCCTTACGATGCCCTGCTGGATCGTTATGAACCGGGCTATACTGTTTCGATCTTGGACAAATTATTTGTTCAGCTTCGCGATCGTACCATTCCCCTTCTGAAGCGGATACAAGATTCTTCGAACAAACCAAGGGCAGATATTTTTACTCAAGGATTTGATAAACAGAAGCAAAAGGAATTTTGTATCCGTTTGCTGCCCCAATTAGGGTTTGATCTCGATGCAGGCGTTCTGGGGGAAAGCTCTCATCCGTTCGCTACGGGAATCTCGCTGAAAGATGTGCGGATTACGACCCGTTACATTGATGATGTGCGTTCTTCGATCCTGAGTGTGGTTCATGAAACCGGTCATGCGCTGTATGAACAGGGGATTGGTGAGGAACTGGAGGGAACGTTTCTTCGAGAGGGTGCCTCCATGGGGATTCATGAGTCCCAGTCTCGTTTTCTTGAAAACATGGTTGGCCGGAGTTGGGAGTTTTGGATCCCTCTTTACCCAACTCTGCAGCAGTATTTCCCGAATCAATTGAATGAAGTATCCTTAGATGATTTCTATCGCTCGCTCAACATCGTTGAGCCTTCCTTAATCCGTACGGAAGCAGATGAGCTCACGTACAACTTACATATCATGATTCGCTATGAATTGGAAAAAGCCCTGATTAGCGGCGAACTGCAAGCCAAAGACTTGCCAGCAATCTGGAACGAGAAAATGAACGAATATTTAGGTGTTGTCCCTTCCAATGACGCAGAGGGAGTTTTGCAAGACATCCATTGGTCCTTCGGGGGTTTTGGCTACTTCCCATCCTACACGTTGGGGAATTTATATTCGGCACAGATTTATCAGGTGATTCAAAAGCAGATTCCTCATTTCCATGAACTGCTCACAGAAGGGAACCTTATTCCCATTCGAGAGTGGTTAAAAATCCATATTCACCAATATGGCAAAATTTACACACCTGGAGAACTCATCCAAAAGATTTCCGGAGAGGATCTCAATGCAGACTATCTGATTCAGTATTTTGAACGCAAGTTTTCAAAGATCTATGATTTGAAGTAAAGATTGGGCAAGAAGATGTGGACGATTGGGAGCAAACATGCAGCAATCAACAACCTTATTACCGTATTCCAGCGGGATAAGGTTGTTTCATTTCAAGGCTTCCACATCCATAGTAATCAATGATTATTTGAAGGAATGCTTATAAACTACTAGATACACCTATAGAAAAACCATGGTAAAACCATCTCAAACTATCACGAATTATCAAAAGATGAAATGGAGAAGAAATCCCTTAACAGCCAAAAGGTCAATTATTTCTTTCAATTATTTCTGTGAAATCGATGAATCCCATCAATTTTTCATGATAATAGCGGACAGGATACTCCTCACTTCAGTGATGGGGAGGAATGGACGCTATAAAAACGGTGGGGTCGTAGACCTCATCAAGTTTTTGTACCTCTCAACCCAAGCCTGCCCATACTCCTTTCTTTGTGGTATAATTTACCTATGGAGAAAACCGTTGATAAAGGCACTCCATTTGAACTTTGATAACTCAAAGTATGGGGTTGGTTGCAGAAAGTCGTTGCAACTGTAAAACTTTGAACGTATATCGACCGTCTGTTGAGTGTGGAACTTTGGGTACTGCCAACAGATAAACTGGAGAATCCAGTGG
>JAKFCU010000119.1:0-14714 GCA_036676475.1 Brevibacillus sp. | reverse complement strand
AGACGATCTACTCCAACAGATAGGAAAATTGGGACATGGAGACTATTAATATACACGTTGCTACGAGATCCCCTTTATACGGAGGGAAGTATTGTCAGCATTGTCGTCTTACAGTAGCAGAATATCTAAATGGCCAAAGCTATCACTTATCTTCTGGTCACTCCATCTATCTTCATCACGGCTGCAGAAGCCCCACTCAACAAGTTTATTCAGATCAAAATACCTCAAACCATGATCATGAAAAGTGAATTTTATATATTAATGAGGAGGAATTTCGTTTATGAACCTGACCACTTTGCTTTGGATTTTCCAAGAAAAACAAGCTCTAGTCATGCGACAAGGACAAGAAATATGGATGCTAAAAGTTAAGAACCGAAGCATCTTTCATCAGCTTCTCTATCATGTTCCCCAAGAAAACCTTGTGGAGCATTCCCCAAAACCATCAGGAGGTGAAGTCATATCATGAACATCATCGAATGGAAAGGAAGCCCCCACTACACCAAAGGCGTTCGACAAAATCCAAGCGTACACCAAGAGGCACAATCCTCTTCTGACTTATGCAGAAGAGATCTTGACAGGCACGGTGCTCCACCGCTTATCGTGCTGCATACCATGGCTGGTTCCTTAGCTGGAACCTTAGCTCATTTCCAGAATCCATCCTCTAACGTCAGCAGCCATTATGGCATAGGCAAAAAGGGAGAGATTCACCAATATGTCAAAGAAACGGATGGGGCCTGGACCAACGGAAGAGTAATTAAACCTACCTCTAACCAGATCATCCAGCGTCGTGGGAACCCGAACCGTTACTCCATCACCATTGAATATGAAGGGAAAGATTATGGCGGGACGATTATCGAGCCTCAATATCAAGCCGGATTATTTCTGATCCGCGATATAGCTCTCCGTTGGAACATTCCCCTCACCAGAGAATACATCATCGGTCATTATGAAATTGATTCCGTAAACAAAATCAATTGCCCGGGTCCCTTTTTCCCTTGGTCTCGTTTAATGAAGGAGCTGGTGCATCCCCAAACCTTAGTCACCATCAGTCACCATGGAACTCCTATTGCTTTAGGTTACCTCGATGTCGGAACCACTTATGCTCCGATTCGAAAAGTAGCAGAAGCATTAGGTTTCACCGTCAAATGGGATGAACTGAACCATATTGTAGATCTTAAAAGATAATTATTTTGTACTCAAAAATATCAATTATCATAATATTATTGTTTACAACAATGACACAAAATGCTATAATAAAACTATCGAAAGGAGGTGAACAACTTGCTAACAACCAAAGATGTCAAAGAAGTAAAGCTCGTCTTCCTCGCTGGAACCGATGAAATGGGCAAACCGATCCGTAAGAGCCGCATCTACAAAAATGTCAATGTGGCCAATGCCACCCTCGACAATGTCCATGCGTTTGGACAAGCCATGGCAGCCCTTTCCGAATGGCCATTGGATCAGATCATCCTCTCCAACGATCAAGAAATCATCGAAGCATAATGGATGAAAACTTTACCCCAGCTTGACAACTTCGTTTGAAAAACTTCAACCATCCCCTCACGAAAGGAGGTGTAGCTCATGCCTCGTGAACTAAACGAATCCCTACTTTCCCTTTACTTCAATAAAGTAGACGGAAAAGCAGTGAAGATAGACATTCCAGCTCCCAAAGCCGGCTTAACCTCAGCTCAAGTCAAAACACAAATGGATGCCGTCGTGGCCATTGGCGGATTGTTCGATATCGCATCGGTTAAAGATGCCGGAATCACGAATCGTACTGTCACTGACTTTGCTGTAGAAGAATAATAGAGTAGCACGAAAAAAAGGAGGGAAACCCATGGAGCAGTTGGATTTGGTCTCAATGATCAGCAACCTTTGGGTCCTCCTTGACAATACTAATTAGACAAGCTTATCAGCATCATCAAGGAGGACCCAGTTTCCCCATCTTTGTCTCCTGGTATCTTTTAACTAGGGTGGAAAGCAGAATAGAAGCCTTAACAACCTCGATTGCGGATATGACAACCGCCATTCAGGGGTGGAAGCAGGAAGGATAGGATGTGGGAAATCTAAGAAAAACGCTCTTCTTTTTAAGGAAGGGCGTTTTTGTAATTTAAATAACTCTTGCTAAACAATAGTAAGGGATCAATCCAGCAATAAAAGGAGAAGAATTAGAGCAATCACTCACTGAGCGATCGTTCGGGGTCAGACCCCTACCTGAGGGGGTATCCCCGAGGCGAGCAACGATAGGAACTTGGGCGAATAGGGCAGATCACGCAGGTATTTGGTATAATTTAGAGGCATATATCATCAATAACTATAATGATGTTTATACTGTAAGAGTATCGATAGAATTATCACTAACTAGTGATGATTTATCGAAGATTAATAATTTTATATCAAGAAACGATGAATATGGTTTATATGATAATTGTTCCAATTTTGCATCAGGTTTATGGAATACCGTTAGCCAGATTAAAGTTAGCCCGATAATTCGCGGATTATCGATCACTTAAACAGACTGAGCGATCAGTCTGGATCAGACCCCATTAATCAGGTGAAGTGCGAAAGCACTTTACCGTCGGCGATCAATGATGGAAAGCGTTCCTCCTACAAACGATCCGATCGCACATATCGCAAGAGCCGGACCTGCCTTTCCTTGTTTCGCCAGTTCATATCCGTCAATGGAGGTCATTACGGAAGAAGCTTCTCCCGGGACCTTCATCAGAACGGATATAAGAGAACCCCCATACATTGCTCCACAATACACCGCAGTCATCATAATCAGTCCGCTTTCCGGGGCAAGAGTAAACGTAACAGGAATCAGCAGCGCCACGGTAGTACCTCAAAAAAAAACTCTCTAAGTTATACTAGAGAGTTACCATTGAAATACCCCAGGCTTGCCGTCCGCGACATCTGGAACATGAATTTGCACTTTCATCATGCGAAGCGGCAGGAACTTGTATACCTCTCCCTCCTCATTCATAAAAAGCGGGAAAGCGATACTGGAATTCCCTCTGGGGATGATGTCTGCTTGATACACGAATGAATCATTAATGATGATCTTGCCGTTTTTCCAGACAAAGGCATCTCCATTTTTTACAATCAGATGCTTATCCGTTGCGGCGATGTCAGCATTGAGCTGTAACATTGGGTCCCCGTTTGCAGCATTGCAGCCGGAGAGAATAAAAATTAGCGCAAGCAGGTGATAGCAGCTATATTCTTTCATGAATTAATGTTCACCTTTTTTCTGATAAGATAAACTTAGGTCGAACAGCATATTAGGCGATTTCGGATGGCTGCGGTGCACTTCGACTGCGATAAGGTTACTTCCTTTTTTTAGCTGTGCCCTGTGTTTCTTAAGCTCGATCCGTTGATACAGCATAGTTTCGTTGGGCTCCGCAAGGGATTGATAGGTTAGCCAGCCTGTACGTATGGAGTTGCGTAAAATTTCATCGCCATTGAGATAGACCACACAACCGTCTTCATACGTCAAGTTTAGGATCAAACTGGAAACTTGCTCGGGATCGTCACTAAATTCAAAGGTCCGGCGAAAATAATAGGTGGGGGAATCATCATCCTTGGGAAGTTCGGTCTGGATGAGCTTCCCTACACTCATCTCATCAGTATGTCCCAGTACGGCACGTCCCGTGTTCCATCCGCTGTCGTCATAATCCGGGCTTCGCCAGTCATACGGCGGTAAGTGAAAACGTTCCAGGATCGGATGTTCCCCTGTAGGATCGAAGCCTTCGGGTATGACAGCTTTAATATCGGGTCCGCCTGCGTGATAACGCCATTGGGACTGAATCCCTATCAATACTGCTTCCTTGGCTTGCTGTTGATTGCCGCTCTGTGCGGACATTTCCAGTTGATCCAATACCCGCTTGTCCTGATCTTCGGCTTTTACATAAAGATTCTGATCCTTGCCCTCAATCACAAGCATATGAGGTTCAGTGAACTGGTCGGATGCATTCCATAATCCCCAACCTTTGTTTACAGAGGGCGTATACTCTGCTGGATGCTGTGCGATGTAGTCCTCGGAGGCATGGACTTGATCCCCGAGAATAACAAGCTGAATTCCTATTTTTTTCATGGTTTCCCATAATTCCGGTATTCCGGGATCGTGGCTTAGGAAGACGATGTTAAAGATCTGCCGGTTCTCTTCCACTGATTGTTTTAGCCAATGTAGCTGCGAAAGATCCTCATTTGCAATTTTTGCACCATTCAAGAAGAAATATCGTGCATTCCCATAGTCTATTGAATAAACCGATTTCCCCATGGATGGTATGCTCTCCCATGGCAAATAAGGGTACGCTTTGTCGAATTCCTTCAAACTGGAACTGTTGTCAAATATCGGATAAAAGTAGGAAAACGTTCTATTCCTCTCTTTTTCATAAAGACGGTCGGCAGCGGCATAAAAGGACACCGTTTCATTTTTGAGCCACTCTGAGATGCTGATTTGACTTCGCTGTTCTCCAATATAGCCAAAGCGAAAAGCGTCGGACGGTTTCCTATCTTCCAGATATCCTTCCGCTGGCAAATGCGACCACAGTAACGAGGTTGCCATAACAAAAATGCTTAGTAAGGTGATCACAAACAGCCTATATTTTCTTAGGGTAGACATCCTGCATTTCTCCTCATCCAATATCAGCCGGGTATAGACGGGTTCCAACCGAAAATGGCGTGATAGACCGGCGGCCATGTGAAAATGAAAATGACAGCAAAACCCGCAAGCATCGCATAAAAGCAAACCTTTAAATTGACATCCCGGTGTTTAAGCAGAACAAACAGCAAGATCCAGCTGACAAGCCAGGTCGCAAGACCAACGGTTTCTTTTCCGGAAAAAGCACCGATTCCTTGCCAACCGGGCATCCAGGAGCCGATTTTGAGCAGGACCTGATTGGCATATAAAGGATCGGCAACGGTCCAAACATGGCTTCCGACAAGACTGACTAAACCAAACCATGCAGAAAAAAGGGCAGCCGCAATTTCACCGGTTTTTCTTTTGTGTGACAAAGTCATGCAAAATCCCTCCTTTCCTTTTCTTTTCTTTGCATATAGGTTTCCTATATCGCCTTCAGCTTGACCAACCCGATGCCAAAGACGAACCCGACCAACAGGCAAATCCAAGCTAACGTCACGAGCAGGGCGACGATCGATGCGATGGCGGGGTTGTCCGTAAGCTGATTGCTGAAGCGGCGCAGAATGGACGCAGCAGCCACCCCCAACGGCAAAGGAAATAACGAGATGAATTCTTTGAATTCCATCACCACCATATGCACGGAAGGATTGTGATATAGAAACCATTGCTGAGCGCCGTCCGGCGCGCGATAAGCAATATACAGCCAGTTGCCGAATATAATGCTTAGAAGAACGAGCAAATTCATCATCCAAAGATACAGCTCCAGTTTCGCTTCCGCACCCTTTTGATTGCGAAGGAGAGGGAAAATGAGATGAGCGGTTCGCAAACTGAAGATGATCGTCAGGGTCGCACCCAAACCGTGAAGAACAGAAGACAGCCGGTGAGAGCTGATGTCCAGCAAATTAAAAAGCGGGATCAGAAGAAAAAGGAGGGCGGTTACGCATGCCTGCGTAACCGCCAAATCTTTCGCATCCAGCAAACCTTTCATTTAAAAATCATCTGCCTTTTATATTTATTCATAATGAACGGTTAACTTCGGACGATTGGCTGCAATGGAGCTCTCACTGGAGGTTAAACCCAATCCGTCCGAATTGGAGATATCCGTCATGATCATGCCGTAATTGGTTGACGGATCGTTAATCCATTTTTGAACAAGAGCAATACCGTCAGCGTTTAAATGAATAGTATGCTTTCCGCTTGCGCTTGCCTTGATCGTCCCAAGTAAGGTTGTTCCCCTGTCATCCGTTCCTTTCGCTCCCGCTTTCTGCCAGTTGGATCCGTCCGCAAATGAATTCCATGTAACCGCGCTTTCCGACCAGTTGCGCTTCATTTCATAAAGCTCATACGTATCGCTGCTTGCGTTCGTTACATTTAAGGTAACACTAGCTGATTTGACCGTTCTTCCAGTTGGAATCGCAGTGAGGTCCCATTTGACAATCGCCGAAACATCCTTCCCGCTTTTTGCAGGATAATCTCCGTATGAGTGCAATGTCTTCCAGTCGCCATAATTGGTTGACGGATTCAGCTGAGCAATGGACGTATCGTGTGTTCCCGCATAGCTGGAAGTAGGATATACGCCATTCTGAAACGACTTCGAGGCCGTTGAAGGCGACTTTCCTATAGGCGTTCCGCCACTCCGGTTTACCTTAAACGAATCAATCTTATTATTATTATTGTCATAAACGTTAAAAGTAGCCAATCCATCGGCAATATCAACGGCCATATAGTGGTATGCCTTTTTGGGTCCCACAATCACATTTCTCGAGTCTTTTTTGGTGCCTGTTAACGGTGCGCCCCCTCCACCTATGGTTACCTGATAAATTTGATTGTCAAAAGCATGGCCGTTGCCATTGAAGGAGCTGTCAATTTCGCGGCGGTTATAGTTATGCTCATGTCCGACCAACACAGCCGTGACATTATACTTGTCGACAATATCCCAGAAAGCATCACGGTCAGCCGGACTTTCGTCAAGCGATTCCCCGTAGTGGGAACCAATCGGATAGGCAGGAACATGGAATTGAATGAAATGATGCGTTTTTCCGCTGTTCTTCAAGACATTCTCCAGCCAATCCCGCTGCTGCTGGGTGATAATATATTCGTCGCTTTTATTTTCGCGGTCGGAGTTCAAGGTGATAAAACGGGCATTCCCGTAATCGAAATAATACGCCGTTCTCTTATAACCGTCTAGCTGCTCGTTCGGCAAGTGAGAGAAGGTTTTACTGAAAAGGGTCTCATCATCCTCGTGATTACCCATCGCCGGATAAATCGTATTGATCGGGTAGTAATCGTCTACGATCTTTTTCCAATCAGCCAGCTCACTCCCCACATCGGAACCGCCCTCCACCATATCACCGGTGAACATAATAAAGCTCGGCTGAGTGTCTAATCCCTTTACCTTTTTCATTAAACCGCGCAGCGTACTTTCATTGATTCCGTCCGAGGAACCGCGGCTGTCCCCCATCACCACAAACCGGAAGGATGTGGTTGCAGCTTTGGCACTGTTGTTTTTACCCATGGAAAAGACTGCTGTGAGAGAAACCAACATCGTACTAACGATTAGTACCGTCAGCCACTTTTTCCATGAAGATGTTGTCATTGCTCTGGCCTCCAAATCTACTATATTATGCTATGGCTTTTGGGCACATAACTAACATAATTATAATAAGAGAATGTAAAGGGACAATGAACTAGATTTTAAGTTTTTGTATATTTTTATTTGCTATAATTTTCTAATAGTAGAAAATATATCAGGGCTGAATGGATGAATCAGGCATGGAGTGATTTTGTCCAACTTAAAAGCACCTCCCATACGGATAGGTGCTTTTAAGTCTTTCGCCATACAACTCCATAAGGGACTCAACCCCCAAAATTTAGTTCCTCCGTTTATAAAACGTATTATCTAAACCACTTAAACCACTTGCGCAATTTAGCTGGACGGAAGAACTCATTAGAAGCAATATCATGGGCTTAGGGCTATTTTCATTATTCCTTTTTCGCAGATGCATCATTAAAACATTCTATACACAAGGAAGTTTTTTCGTTAACTTCATATTCGGTTAACTTGACTCCACATGTCTTACATTTTCTAACAATTAAAACAATCTCTTTAAATACTCCTATCTTGTTATAATTTAATATTTATGTGATAAGCAAGGTATTTCACCTGACAATATCTTAATGAAAAATTATTAAATAAATATTAAAATAATATGTTTAAATGATGAAGGTAACATAAACTTTCTGCTCACCAATTATGTGGAAAAAGAAGCCTGCGTGACGTACTCGCGGAGATGTTCATGATGTTCCCGATGTCCAATAAAATGGCCAATATCGTGTAGGAAAACGGCTAAAGTAACATATTTCAAGTGAATTTCGTCCAGCTTATTCAGGGGTTGTAAACAAATAAATACGTATTGTGCAAGATGGGTTACATACTCAACATGTGCTTGATCACTATGATATTTGGTTATCATTTTTTCTAACGCCCTTGATTTTTTGCCAGGCAATGTCTATGTCCTCAGAAGATAGAAGACTGCATGGAAATGGCTTCTTGAACCTATCGGTTAACTTATCTTCTTAACCAATAAAAGAAGAATCGAAAAAAAATCTAATAAATGTCCGGAAAGAAGAAGGAGACCGGTAAAGATAGCTGCAAGTCCTCCGCCAAGCCTCAATACATGAGACGAAGCCATTTTTTTATCTCCCCTATTGGAATTACATTTAACGATAAAGCGCACTATTCATGTATCCTGCCCTTTTCGAAATAAAACAACAAGGAGGATCTCGTACTTACAGACCCCTCACAAGGAAAAGCGAAATTTCGAAGATAATTTTGTTTTTCATGCCATTTACGTTTTCTGTTTGTTGCTAAGGGGTTTTAGCAATGAAATTGACTTAGGGTCTGATGGAAAGCAAATACTCTGCGCTTTCAATCATCGGCGTGCAATCCTGATGGTTAGATTCGCGTAGATCTATTTTGAAGATAAAATCCTTATGCATCAAATGAGGCTTTACCATTACCCAATTAATCCGTCCTTTCCCTAAAGGTAGGCTGTCATGCTTTAGTCTTACATCGTTAAGCAGCTGTTCCGTAATCTGTATTCCCTCTAAAAAAGTCCTTTTTGATTTCAAAAAAATCACCACAATCCGTTTTGATACAAAATGGCATCCAAATCGATTGTGGTGGGGATTTTTAAAAGTCAAGTGATATTTGTGTTTTTTTCTAACGATTTTATGGCATTTTCCTTTTCGTTTATGGAGATTAATTGGTACCCATATATTGGAAGACTAACTTGATGACATTGGGTCAGACCCCTACCTGAGGGGGTATCCCCGAGGCGAGCACAGCATCATCCAGGATACAATCCCCTTGGATGGAAACATCCGGAAATACATAAACTAGCCATATCTCCAACATTACCAACCAAGGGTGATTTCCATGCTCATTCTCAATATTGGCTTGCCTGGTTCGGGTAAATCCACTTTGATCAGACAATTGGATTTGCCTTCTTCCTTATTCACCGTCATTACGCCAGACCGGATTCGTTTTGAACAATTTGGCGTGACCTATGATCAGAGAATCGAACCTCAGATCTGGATGATTGTAAGGGCCTTGATGCACGGGCATTTTGAACTTGATCGATCCGTCTACCTCGATGCAACGAACCTTATGCCTCATTGGCGAAAGGAATGGATTGAGCTTGCAGGTCAGTTCAAGCAATGCGTACTTGGCATATTCCTCGATATCCCTTATGAACGGGTGCAAGCCCAAAACAAACTTCGTCCTCCAGAGTGGACGGTACCGGAAGAAGTAATGGCTGAAATGTTTCAACAGCTTCAACCGCCTGAAGCTGTTGAAGGGTTCGACCGTATCGTTCGTATCCAGAACAGCCAAGATTTGTCCGAAGTTCAAACCATCAAGGAGGCAATAAAGCTCCTATCGCAGAGTGAAACATCAAAAAAAATCAACCGGGAGGTTTAGTTCATGTATTATAGCCTCATTGTGAACACGGATGATATGAATTCCACCGAATGGAATGAATGGAACCTGGATGCTAAAGCATCCGCTTTATCGGGATTTATCGGGCGGGATGAAACAGACCCTTACCCTCACTATATTTTTAATAGCCAGGAAGTTCGCGGCCAACTGGAACAATGACTGACAGAGAACAATGTCCCACACCTTCTGGCTGATTGGGAATACGCCAATGAAAATGAAGAGACAGCCGATTATGTCCAAGGCAAAAAAGTAAAAGTGGTCAATGAAGTGGAGTTCGCATAGCATTTTTATTCCAGCAACAAAAGAGGGTGTCGCCAAAGAATCAGGCCCAGTTTTAAAGAAAACCCGTTCAGTCCTGCTAAAAGACCAGACGGGTTCCCATCCAGAATTGGTATCGAGAGAAAATGACTTAATGAACTTGTTTGGATGAACATGGGAGAGTGCATTCAAAACAATAAATACCCATGCACCATAAATGCATGGGTATCATTTTTTATATGGCTCGATAATCCTTCTGCTTTGGCCTTTTGTCTGATTGATTAACCATTGAAGTGTACTTCTAAAAAGTTGATTGGAACCATCTAGTGATGAAAACGTATGATCAGCACGAAGAATGATCTCTTTTAAACAGCTTTTGCTGCTTCCACGCTTAAATGCATGGTGATAATGAGTGCAATAATCCACAGGAATCTCTTGATCATCTGTACCGTGCAATATCAAAACATCTCCCGAAAATGACCTTGCTGCCTCGAGTGGACTATACACGGCAAGCGACTCGAAAAAATGTTTCGTTAGAGCAAATCCTTCATAATCAATAAACGGATGGGACAACAAGTTTTGATAATTCTCATACCCAACAATTTTGACAAGATCATGAAACGGATGACCTACGGCTGCCCACATCATCAATTTTTTAATCCGTTGATCCGTACTGGCTGTAAGGACAGCAATAGCTCCTCCAAGACTATGACCCAGCAAAAATATTTGATTCTGATCTACCTGTGGAATAGTCGCAGTGAAGTCAATGACATCTTTCGTCTGTTGTATAAACCGGTCGAGACCGTAGGACCCATAGTCTCCTAAACTCTCCCCACACCCTTCATAATCAAATCGTAAAACGGCAAATCCCTGTGATGCAAATTCACGGGCAGCCTTTACGAATAAACGATTGACGCCGATGCGATTTCCTATGAAACCATGACAAATGATAACCAATGGGAATTTTCCCTCATCCGTTCTATTCCCTGGAAGATGCAAAGTTCCAGCCAGATCTACCTTGTTACTTTGAATCTTAATCATTTGTTCCAAAATAAACCCTCCTATATGTATAGTATCAAAATCCGTACCGTTTTATCGTGATGCTATTAGGTTAATACATACTATTCAGATTTGTAAAGTATGAATTATAATGATGAAGAATATCTTCTCGAAGGCAAAAGTGCAGCTTCACCGTAAACGAACAGGGCCCCCAAACGCGATGGGAACCCTGAACTTCTTAACTTTTTTGGGTAATGTAATCTGGCTTGAAAGAACTTTGATTTCGGTCTGCCCATTCCGCTTCATCCTGGTAGGCATCAATGACCGTTTCTTCTTGGCTGGTGGCTTTATTGGCTTCATGGATCACATTATGATCGACCGAATAAACGGTTCGACTGCAAGAAACAGACTGTTTTTGATCCAACATGCTCCCCCCTTTCAAAGGATACTATTCCCAAAATCCTTTCAGATAAAAGAATGGGAGGCTAAAATTCTATGAACCCATTCGTAAGATATGACGTCAAAGTAATAAAGGAGTGAGTTTTCGTATGAACTTCATGATATATTTGATTACTTTCGTTGTTTCTTTATCCATTTTAACTGCCTGCTTTAACGATAAGCCGCAAGCAGACCCGCTGAAGCGAACTGAATTTAGTATGGATAAAGCTAAGTCAGAAGGCTATGTTGTCGATATCCAGGGGGATATTACAAATTATGGAAAACTAGATGATAAGGAACAAAGATGGATGAAAGATAAAGACCATAAAATAAGCAGACAAATTGTCAATTTCGCTGTAAGCAATCAAGTATCTGTTATTCGTTTAGAACAATTAACGAGAGACTCCCTCTTTTTGCTATAACGTTACTGCATCCTAGCTGGATCCGGCGGCAGAATATCATCCCCAAATAAATCGATCGATTCATTTTTCTTCTTCTTTGGCCTGGAATGGCCAGGTTCCTTCTTCTTCAAAGGCTCCCTTGGCTGGATCGATTCGGGTTGCTTACCTGTTTTTTTCGAATCCTTTGGATCTTTCACCTGGGGGGGTGGGGACGGATGTTTCTTATCCTGAGTATCAACTACTCCCGGAAGTACTTTGGGAACCGCTTGATCTATTTCTGTCGGGACATATTTAGCGTTAAAGATTTCCTTGATGGCTGTGCCTTCCTTACGGCATACATCTGATGCCAGTTTACCCGTTTTACTGCAAATCTCTTTGGAAACAATGCCGGAAGGGACGCTGAACTTGGAATTCTTCGGAAATTGATCGGGATACGTGTTGAACAGATTCTGCATGATCTTCCCCCAGATCTGTATAGACCTTGGCGGTTTGGATTTGGGGAGGGTGTGTGGGATATCGAAGCCGATCCAAACCCCCAGGGATACCTCCGGGGTATACCCTACAAACCAAGAATCATAATCAAAGTTGGTTGTTCCTGTTTTTCCTGCGACATCATGGCCGCTCCCTATGTATTTTTTCACTCCAGTTGCTGTACCGCTTTTCACCACGGTTCTCATCATGTCTGTCATCAGATAAGCTGTTTGTTCGGAAAACACCATTTGCGGTGATGCCGTATGTTCATATATGGTCTCCTGATTAGAATCCGTCATTTTTTGGATCATATAGCTGTCCAGCAATACTCCCTGATTCGCAAATACAGAGTAAGCATTCGTGATTTCCTCAACGGTGACGCCCCGGGTTAAGCCGCCGATGACGGCTGTTTTTGACTGGTAATCATTTCGGTTGGGATTCTCTTCAGGCGTAACGAGCGTGGTGATCCCCATTTTTTTCACATAGTCGAGTGCTTTGGGAATGCCTACCTGCAAATAGGCTTTAATGGCTGGAATGTTGTAGGATTTTTGCAAAGCCACCCGAGCCGTCATCAAGCCGTGAAATCGGTTGTCATAGTTCGATGGATAAAAAGGCGGATTTCCCGCTCCGTTTTCCAAGGCAATGCGAGAGTCGTCCAATACCGAACCCGGCTGAAGCAATCCCATTTCAAAAGCGGGGGCATAAGCAGCTAAGGGCTTCATGGCAGATCCTGGCTGTCTCGGAGCTGATGTATGGTTCAATTGGGAGATTTTAAAATCCCTGCCCCCGATGAATCCTAAAACCGCACCCGTTTTATTGTCGATGAGAGTCGCGCCAACCTGCTCTGGCGCATTTTTGATTTTCACTCCATCTACCACGTAGGATTGATTGGGAGCAAAGTTCTTCGGATTTTCCGCAATGTTCGTCATCATGTCATAGATCTTCTTATCTATGGTTGTATAAATCCGATATCCTCCAGTCAAAACTTCTTTTCGTTTCTCATTCAGCAGTTCCTGATATTCTTCTGTCGAGATGGTTTTTTTGCTGAACTCTGGATTGGTTTTGATTTCTTGATCCGCTAAAATCCTTGCCGTCTGATTTTCAATCTCCATCATGAGATAGGGATATTGGCTGTAAGCATGAACTTGATCTGCCGGTTTGAGATGCGCCTGGATATCGTACGCCATACTCTCCTTATATTGCTGTGCCGTAATAAAGCCATTTTCCTGCATGCGATCGAGTACCGTCTTCTGTCTCACCTTGCCAGCCTTCAACCCCTCCGGATGAAACGGAATATATCGGGACGGAGCCTGAAGCATGCCCGCAATATAGGCCGCTTGGGCAACATTCAAATCCCGGGCATGGACTCCAAAAATCCCCTTTGCCGCAGCTTGAACCCCATAGATATTCGAACCGTTCGCGGTTTTTCCAAAATACATTTTATTGATATAGGCTTCCAGAATTTGATCCTTGAAAAACATCCTTTCCATGCGAAGGGCAAGGAAAATTTCTTTTGCCTTCCGCTCCAGGCTCACTTCCGGAGTCAGGATCGTCTGCTTGACTAACTGCTGGGTAAGCGAACTTCCTCCAGTTTGTACAGGACTACCTACGAGGGTTTCCATAGCCGCTCTAGAAAGACCATAAAAGTTGACACCAGGGTGTTCATAAAAAGTACGATCCTCTGTAGCGATAATCGCCTGGATTAAATGGGGGGAAACATCCCCTATTTTGACCAGCCTGCGGTCTTCCTCCGTTCTTAGGGGACCAATCAAATTCTGGTCCTTAAAGTAAGCAAAACTGGTTTCCATATTCGAAAGGATTTTCTTCTCAAACTCATCATGAGAAAGCAAAGGCTGGTCTTGGACCAGAGAAGCAACAAATCCTACTGCTGAACCGCCGCCAAACAGGATTCCCATCCATAAGAGCAGGAACGTGTATTTCAGCACGGATAAGATGATGTTCCCCGTCGAACGTTTCGTCTCCAATTCCGGCTTTTCTGTGTTTAAAGGCAGATTCGTCATCTCTTTTTCCCTCATTTTTAGTTCATTAAGCATAGACATTCGGATGTGGTTGGGAAATTATGAGGATAGGAGGGCGTCATCGCAGTTAAATAGACGAAGAATATTATCATCCTTTGTTATTTTCATATATTTTATATAGTTTAGTTGTTTTTCTAGTTTCGTTGGTAAAAGGAAAGCGATCACGAACAAAATGGCTCTATTAAACTCTTTCGTTGTTGATATTCTGCATGATGAATGGATTTATGACAAACAGCGCACAAAGAAACGATATTTGCTTTCACATCTAAACTGTATTCAAATCGAACTTGCTTTTCAAAAGGGATCAAATGATGTGCCTCAACATAATTTTTATGAGTAACACTTGATGTCAATGACTCGCCTTTGAAAAGGCGAGCTTGCGAGAGTCCAGCAGTACCAACGTGTTATGCACTCCTGCCTTAAATTGACCTCTGCATCAGGGTAGATTGACAACTACCCAACTACAAGAG
>JAKFCU010000118.1:0-5261 GCA_036676475.1 Brevibacillus sp. | reverse complement strand
GCTGAAGGTTGGGTCAGGGGAAGGAAAGTCCATTTTGTTATCGGCGCATATGGATACGGTCGATTTTCTCGTCCCTGGGAGAAGGATTGAAGTGGATGGCTTCATTTACCGCTCATCGAGCGGTATTTTGGGAGGCGATGACCGGGCGGGAATTGCCATTGTCTTAGAGGTGCTTCGCCAGCTTAAGGATAGCTGTTTGGATGGAGTGATCAAGGTCGCTTTTACCAGGGAAGAAGAAATCGGCCGGGTCGGTTCCGGGCAGATTCCTCGTGAATGGCTGCAAGAGGTGGAGTTGGCGATCGTAGTGGATCGCAAAGGCAGTCGGGACTATGGGGACTGGTATAAGTTCTGCGACCCGGAAGTGGGTCGATTTTTTGAAAGGATGGGTGAACGCATCGGGATGGGCGATTGGCGCGCAGTAGCTGGAGGGATTAGCGACGCGATGACCTTTGCTTCATATGGGATCCCTAGTGTGAATCTATCTGCGGGTTACTACTATCCTCACACGGAGCAGGAATATGTGGATGCCGCTGCATGCTATGAGACGGTCTTGCTCATTTTAGAAGCCCTTGAGCAAAGTCATAAAATGCCATGCGTTACGGTGGGTAACATCCTGATTGATAGAATATAAGAAAAAAGAGGAGGTCATGTGGATGAATCAATTTTTAGTCAATTCAACGATTCAAGAGAAAGTGGCGGAGGCGTTACGATTTCGAGGTTATTTTATTTCCGTGAAAGAAGAGGGAATCTATCTATCAAGTGCGAACCATCGAGAAGACAAGTGGAGCTTTGGAATTTTCTTCAAGGAATTAGGAGTGACTTGCACGAAGGAGGGGAAGATTGAGCTGTTGCCTGAACTGGATATCAAGAAAGTAGTCGAGAGCATTCGTTTTATGCCGGGAAGAAATCATGAAGCGGTGGTACACACTATTGGGGAAAGTGGAAGTATTTTATCAAAAGAAAGCATGGGCCGAAAATCCGGACGATTACCCTTGATCCAGGGATCGCTCTGTTGTTGAAAGCGATTAGTGCGGTCGGCATCTCCACCATGATGTGCTGTGATGGGCATGGTCGAAGGGCTCCTTATGTCATGTTTGATGGAGCGCATAATGGGATCTGGTTTGACCTGATCCAAAAACAGTGGATGCAGGAGATGGAGCTTAACTATCCATGGGAGGTTTGTACAAGACGAAGTGAACGCTATATGGTATTGCAAGCCAAAAAAGAGAGAGAACAGCGGTGGGATGTAGGAAGGATTCAAGAGGATGCTTACCGCATCAGCCAGTTTCTATTAGACAGGACGGAGGAGTTGTCCAATTTAAAGCGTCATATTTTGGGGAGGGGAATTAAACCGACGAAAAGGCTGATCGCTGAGATGACTTTAGAAGAGAAGCGGATTTGGATGGCAGAAAAATGGGAGATGTATTTTTCATGGGCAGGTAATCACCTCATGAAATAGGAACAATCGTTTCCATTCTCTTACATGATTCGTGATCATGAACGGAGAAGCTACTAGCATCAGGGCTTTTCTGAAAGGAAAGGCCCTTGTTTGTGACTTAGGGTAACACTAGTGCATATTACTTTAATGGAGAAACTATTCCATTATCAGAACAGAAAATAGATCAGGTGACGTTAGACTTGAAAAACAAAGACATTCGAAAAGCATTGCTTAACCATCTTCCTTGTAACTTAACCAAAGAGGAAGTGTACACACTTAAACAACAACGATGTGCGATTTCTAAAAAAAATTCTTTTGATGTTACGGTCGATCATTTCATCCCGATCAGCTGGGGGCATGGGGGAAATATCAAAGGAAATGTCTATTCGTTAGACCAAACCTTGAATCGAACCAAATCAAGTCTGAACCCTTTTCGCTGGGTGAAACGAAAGGAGGTCAAAGACAAAATCAACATGCGATTATGGGACCAATTAATTGAAGAACTAGCTTCTCAGAATCGATTGACCGTTCGTGAATTTACCCAATACGTGAATTGGTGTGAGGAAAATAAAAGAGGTTTAGATGAGGTAAAGAGCGATCAGCGATGGTCCATTGAGATTTGGAGAAGCAAGGAGTGAAAAGAGCCTGTTGATGAACTAGCGACCTCCATCATGGGGCTGCGCTATCCGTTACTCATAAGGGTAAAAATTTCCATTGTAACTCAAAATGGGAGAAGAAGAGGAAAAGTAGGGGGAAATATTCTCACAACAGCCTCTTTTTACGGATTGTAAGCGATTGCAAAACTGTGTAAAGAGACATTTTCCCTCTATTCAGGTTCCTTTTACTTAAAATGATGGGTTAATGGGAGTATTTGCCCTTATCAAGAGTGTATGGGGGTTGCTACGCGGTTCGCTTCGCAGCATATTCGGGATGGTGCTGCAGGACACTTGGCTGTTCAACGGGACGATCCGCGACAACATCGCGTACGGTCGCGCAGGCGCGACGGAGGAAGAAGTCGTGCAGGCGGCCCGGGCGGCTTATGCGGACCATTTCATCCGCACGCTGCCGGACGGCTACGATACAGTGCTGAACGAGGAAGCGTCGAACATTTCGCAGGGGCAGAAGCAGCTGCTCACGATCGCCCGGGCCATTCTCGCCGACCCGGCGATTCTGATCCTCGACGAAGCGACCAGCAGCGTCGACACACGGACGGAGATCCACATTCAGCGCGCCATGAGCGAGCTGATGAATGGACGAACGAGCTTCGTCATCGCGCACCGGCTGTCCACAATCCGGGACGCCGATCTGATCCTCGTTATGAATCATGGCTCCGTCATCGAGCAGGGGACGCACGAGGATCTACTGGCGAAAGTCGGCTTCTACGCCGACTTGTACCAAAGCCAGTTCAGCAGCCGCGAAACACAGGATGCGGTCTGACGGACGTCTTTGACGCAAGCGCAATGGCGCAACACACATGCAGAAACCCGCACGAGGGCCGATTTGATCGGTCGCCGCGCGGGCTTTACTGTTTTTTTATAATAATTTGGTTGAATTTGTCGTATTTGGGGTTTATCGGCGAGTTTTGTGGAGAAAAGGCAGTTTCCTAATTTAATTTACACTATATTTTGGGTTCTATTTTTAAGTATAAATATACCCTACTAGAGGTAACGGCCACTTTTTATCTACTGAAAAGATCAAAAACTCCTTGTTATGAGTGGGCTAATCAAGATATGAGCGAGTTTGCGGTATAAATGCGCGAGTTAGAACAAGATATGTTGCAATTGTGCGCGACCGCTGAGTTAATAAAAAAGGGAACAAGAATAGTTGATCCTCTTTTCTTTGGTTATTCAACTATTTGGCAGATTAATTCACTATACCAATAATATTCTTCATACGGCATTCTATGGTGAAAATGATAAAGGATAATCATTATACTCTATTTGACTGAAAGGATTGAAGAATTGATGACATTGCCTATTTGTCCACCTGATCTTTCATCAAGACCGTTTCATCTAACGGTCGAACTTGAACCTGAATCAAGTGCACACAACTGCGTCTTACGCAAGCATTTGATCATTATCCTAAATGACGGGTTTCAAGAAATTTTTCTTGCGTAAGGATTAAGCAATCTCAGCTTTCTAAAGCCGGCTTACACAAATAAGGCTGTTAAATGAACGTCTTGATAACAACTCAACCTGTCAGCACCTAACCCATCCTTGGGGGGCTTTTTTTGAATGATCTACGGAGATCATCAAAACTATGCTATATTAATCATTGAGGTGGTGAAAAAATGACATTTAAAAAGAGATTACTAGGCATCATACTCATAGCTTTTGTCATGTTCAGCTCTACTGCTTCAGCTGACGTTGCCGTCGGAGACCGCGTGATCACGATCGGAGCAGACCTGAACGACAGCCAAAAAACTCAGATCCTAAACCAATTTCAGCAGGACAGTAAAGACATGATGGTTACGGTGACCCACCAAGACGAGGTGAAGTACTTGAAAGGGCTTGTTACGCCTTCGATCATTGGAACGCGTGCCATATCGTCTGTCCTCATAACCTTTGAAAATCAGGGAGACGGCTTAACCGTAGAAACCAGCAATATTACTTGGGTAAGTGAGGATATGTATCGAAACAGTCTTCTGACTGCAGGGATCAAAGATGCCGGTGTGGTCATCACAGCTCCGTTCCCTGTGTCTGGAACAGCCGCTCTTGTAGGGATTACCAAGGCTTTCGAAACGGCAACGGGCGAGAATCTCCCGGAAGAAAATAAAAAAGTAGCCAATGAAGAAATGGTAAAGACAGCTACTCTAGCAGATCAAATCGGGGATAAAGACAAAGCGGCCCAATTCATCTCAGCACTTAAAGAAGAAATCCAAAAGAAAAACCCCGAGAGCGACGCCGATTACACAGCCATCATAGAGATGGTCGCACAGCAGATGGGGATCCAATTAACCGATCAACAGATGGCTTCACTTATGGAACTATTGAAAAAGATAAAGGAGCTTAATATTGATTGGCAGGGAGTAGCTGATCAAATAAGCGATATAGCGGAAAAGGCTAACGTCTGGTTGGAGAAGAATCCAGAAAAAGTAGAAGCAGGAAAGAGTTTTTTGGCATCGGTATGGAACGCGTTGGTTGAATTTTTAACGAAAATATGGTCTTAACTGATCATAGATGAGGGCTACTCCCATTCTCTTAAGATGGAGTAGGCCTTTTTTGTGTGCGAATTTTACACGATACTGTCAAAAACTGCATTTTGCCCTCCCTCTGTGCTTATGAAGGACTTTACTCAGGCTCAGTTGCTGCACTTTGTCCTTCAGTGCTCTTATGAAGGACATTACTCAGGCTCAGTTGCTGTATTATGTCCTTCAGTGCCCTTATGAAGGACTTTGCTCACGCTCAATTGCTGCATTTTGTCCTTCAAAGCTCTTATAAAGACTTTTCACCGTGCTTGTTCTTAAACAATGCTGGTTTAGCTTAATAAATCGCAATCAAATTCTCATTTCATGATAAAAGCGGACAGGATACCCCTCACTTCAGTGATGGGGAGGAATGGACGCTACAAAAACGGTGGGGTCGTAGACCTCATCAAGTTTTTGTACCTCTCAACCCAAGCCTGCCCATATTCTTTTTTTTGTGGTATAATTTACCTATGGAGAAAACCGTTGATAAAGGCACTCCATTTGAACTTTGACAACTCAAAGTATGGGGTTGGTTGCAGAAAGTCGTTGCAACTGTAAAACTTTGAACGTATATCGACCGTCTGTTGAGTGTGGAACTTTGGGTACTGCCAACAGATAAACTGGAGAATCCAGTGG
>JAKFCU010000117.1:0-94108 GCA_036676475.1 Brevibacillus sp. | reverse complement strand
GTTTAGCAACGTCCCGGGCATCCTATTGCTTTTTTTAATAAACATATCTACGCACTCAAACGTTTTTAGGTTTGTGCTAACCCAAAGTTTATACTTCTAACAAAGTGATTTTCACAGAAAAAAAGAAATCGCAGGACTCTCCCCACCTACTCGAGATAAAGTCTTACCATTTCTTTCTAACCTTTCGTCTATTCCACAATACCCTGGCATCGATGGCAGATGCCGTGAAAGGTTAGTCTATGATCTGTAATTCTGAAACGAAAATCTTGTTCGACTAGCTTCTCTACAGATTCAAGAAGATCCTCTTCAATTTCATCCACGGTTCCACACTGAACGCAGATTAAATGATGATGATGGTGCTTTTGGTTCTCCGCACGAAATTCATAGCGAGCTACCCCATCACCGAAATTTATTTTATGGATAACCTTCAATTCACTTAGCAACTCCAATGTTCGGTAAACCGTTGCCAATCCAATTTCAGGCGCTTTTTCCTTAACTAACAAATAGACATCTTCCGCACTAAGATGGTCTTCTTCATTCTCCAAAAGAACCTTGACCGTAGCTTCTCTCTGTGGGGTAAGCTTGTAGCTAGCTGCATGTAACTGCTGCTTAATCCGATCGATTCTATCCTCCACCAACATTCCTCCCCCCGCACCATGACTTTCCATAGATGCTTTTATCTGTCACCTTCTGACCTCACTTCAACATTATAGAAGAGGCATATAAAAGAAGTCAAATGAAAAAGATCAGGTTTGCCTTCAGCCTAAGACCACCAGCTTCATAAGCATAGGGGAAATAAATGCTTCAAATAAGGAGGCTATTCCCAAAATACATCCCATCAACAGGACAAGAAATGAATATCGAAGAAAATAATGATAGATCGGTTCTCCTCTTCTCATGAATCGGGAACGAATAAGTCGAAGCGAGAAAGAAATGCCCGCCGTTCCTACAATAATTATGACTGGAATAACGACCAAATTTTGCGGCAGGACAGAGAATCCAGCCATCATCAGGCCGCTCCAATGCCATTGGTTGACTAAAAAACCAACAGTGAAACCTACAACTAATCCCTTCAAAAAAACCATGATTAAGATTATCGGCAATCCAATAATAGATAATCCAAGGATCCATATAAAACCGATATACTTGATATGATCACCCAGTGCTTGTTGAAAAGCCATTTGAGGGTTGGCATCCATCCCCTGCTTTAATTCATGAAAAAATTGTGACAAATACTGCATTAAATCTTGCTTTTGGGTGAGTGACAGAGAATTGACAATCACAGCACCAAAGCTTACTCCCATGGTAAACAAGACAATTGTAAATAAGTAAAGAGACAGATTATCTTTTAAATGAAGCTGCAGGGTTTGTCCAAATCTTTTTTGCCGCATCTCTTTTCCTCCTCAAGCATCTTTACTCCCTCCATATTTATGCCTGATTAGGATTAGTTATGATCTTCACCCTTTAGTTTATGACTTTTCCATAACGCCCTCCGCCGCCCTCTTGCAATTGCATAACTCCTTGCCTATTTTTCACGATCAGGCTTGCGATCATTTCACCTGCCACGGATGTGAGCTCTTGCTCAGAAACATGGTGCAGAATATTCATTTCCGTTCCGAAATGCTGTAAAAGCTCCTTCATTTTCTTTGGACCCAGCTTAGGTATAAACTCTAACGGCACCTGATGGATATAAGAGGGTCGATGGGGTGGATGAATGGGGTGTGATGAATCAGCGATATCTTGAAGGCGATTAAATACTCCACGAATAAATGTGGAGTGCCCACAGCACGGGCAACGTTCGGCGGCTTCTTCCCTAACCAATTCTTCACAGGCTGCACAGCGAGTCAAATGATATTTCCCTAATTTAGGATGTAAGCCATAATTCGCTGTAATGCCACGTCCATTTCTCCGCCATAGCGCATCTTCCCATTCGGTAAAACTGCATCCATTCATTCGTAATTTTTGATATTCCCGGCCAATTTTAGGCAATGAATGGGCATCCGAGTTCGTCACAAACGTCTTTTCATGCAGTTCATTCAAGCAGTCTGCCATATCGGAGTCCGAACTGAGCCCTAATTCCACAGCAGGGATTAAACGGGTATCCATGATATTTTTCATGGAATGGGTGCAGTTGCCGTATACACTTTTGAAGGGGGTAAAAATATGGGCGGGTATGATCAATCCATTCCAATTTTTCACCTTGTCTTGCAGTTCCGGCATCGACGCATACATTCGCTGGGTGCTTAAATGTACATTTTTCACTTTCGTGGCTAACCAAGAGGAAAATTCCTTCATCCTATTCAGCGTTGGGACATAAACCAAAAAATGAGCCGAACATTGAAGCGGCTCAAATCGAAGCTCCACTTCGCTTCCCATCATGATGACCGTATTTTTATATTGAAGTCCACCATCCGCAAGTTCCCTGACCCGACCAGCCGAGATCAATTCATCCACTTCCTCGAGCACTTGCGGAGAATGCATATCAATAATTCCGATCATATCCAGTCCCTTTCGCTCCGAAGCTTCCTCCATGATATGGGAAAAGGTAAGGGTTTTGGAAGCCGTAATCTTAACCGCTTGTCCTTTATAAGTTCGGCCAATATGGATATGGAGATCAGCAAAATATTCGTTCATGACTATTCCTGCTTTAATCTTTTATTTTGCCAATAGTATATGGCAAGGATCGTCTTGGCATCGATGATTTCTCCCGTTTGAATTCTTTCGAATGCTTCATCCAAAGTCAATTCCACTAAATCCACAAATTCATCCTCATCTGGCCTCGCAACACCTGCAGTCAAATTTGTCCCTTCATAAATATATAAAAGTTCATCTGCAAAACCAGGAGATGTGTAAAATTTATTTACAAAGTTCACTTCCTCCGCTTGATACCCTGTTTCCTCGATCAATTCCCGTTTGGCGCAATCCAAAGGATCTTCTCCTTTTTCCAATTTTCCGGCAGGAATCTCCAGAATGGTCTTGTCCAGCGGCTTGCGGAATTGCCTTACGAAAACCATTCTTTTTTCCGGGGTAATGGCGATAATGGCTACCGCACCAGGATGACGGACAATCTCCCTTGAGGCTGATTTTCCATTGGGCAGTTGTACCTCATCAAGGTGTAAGTGAATAACCTTTCCCTGATAGATCGTTTCCGATTTTACCGTTTTTTCAAATAAATCCTTCACAAATATGCCCCCTCTAAGTTCTAGCTTGTCCCTAATCTACATATCTTTTGATCAACCGATCATCCGAAAAGGAGGAAATCAAGCTGAAAGCTTATTATCATCATAATACAATCCGCCTCACAGGAAAAGTCTGGGAGATTCGCGCCAAACTTAAAAGTTGGGCAAATCTCCCGCTCACTGTTCAAGATCTGTTGTGTCAGAAAGGTCATTCTCGTTCCTGATGATCCGTTGGGCAAAATGGGCTGCAGCCGCGACAGAATAAAAAAACAACGGATCTTCCCGCCATCCTCTTCCCATCGTTGTAATGGAGGATGGATATCTTTCTAGGAATAAGGGAAGCTCCATCATTTGCTCCTTACTAATATAATGGGTCAAGTGTGGACTAAAGCGTTGATCGAATGGGTCTTCCAGTTCCTTTAGTAAGGGAAAGTGGACCGGAATTAAGGTATGGTTCAACACAGCTTGGGTATGATGGCTAAGACCCTGATGCCTATAACGCAGATCCCCCTCTCCTGCCCGAGGAATAAGAATAGGGGTTCCCTTCATTGAAAAAGCAGCATGCAGTATTTCTACCTGCTCCATACCGGTAAATCCTAACGGAGTACCTGTCCCTGCGATTCCTGGGCCCATCGTCACAATGGCTAGATCAGCATTCAAAATATGTTTAGCTGCTAAAAGAGCGGTATAAATATTCAAAGCCTCAAGATCACCGCCAAAGGCATGCCCGGTGGTGATTGTTCCGATTAGCCACTCGAGTCTATTGAGAGTTCTGATATGTTTGCTCATCGCCAAAGGCAGTGAACCCTTGTCTGTCATAATATAGACGATCCGGGCATCTTTATTCACTTCTACTATATAGGAAACCGCGATTGGGAGCATACTATGTAATTCTCCTACTAATACAGGCATGCCCTCCAGCGAATTCTTCTGAAGAAAAATATCGTGATAAGGACTTCCCTGTTCCTCGCAGGATCCGGTTGCGATTTGTACAGGAGTATATCGCATCTTCATAATATGGCGATCAGGGGACAGCCTTCCTTCAGAAGCAGGAGAATGACCCATCCTGTGCATGACAAAATGAATTCCGCCAGTCCCTAGGGATAATTCCACAGCGGTTGTATTCAATACCACGTGATCTCCCGTTTCCACCTTACCGGTTATCGCGGGATAGTTAATGGCTCTTTCCTCTTTTTTTTCAATCCGAACCCATAATTCCTGGATTTTCTCTTCCTCATATAAAATTTGTGTAACGACTCCTGTCCGCGTTTGAATCATACAGTCCTCCCTTATTGTCATAACCACTATTCAAATGGGGAACAATAAAAATAACTCTTCTCAATGGAGGTTATGACAGGATGGGCAAACACATTCGTTCAAATTTTGATTTCCCTCAAGAAGCCAAAGAAGCAAAGCGATACCTCGAGGATTCCGGATATGAAAATGTAGAAATCAATCTATCCCAGGTTACGATGGAAACAAATGACGAAAACTGGATAGGCGCTTATGAAATGGCAAACAGCCTTGGAGCATCATTTGAAGAGGATTCTGAATTTGCTCGAGAATTCGAGCAGCATTACCATATCTCTGAAGAACAAGGGGAAGTGCTGGAAGACGATGAGGAAATTGATATGATTGATCCGGATGCCAATATTGATATAAATCTCGGTTTTGGCGATTTTGAAATCATCGAGCCGTATGTCCTTCATACATACCATCAAATGATAACTGAGGAAGAAAAGTAGACCCCAAAAAAACCCACCACACAATTTGTGCGGTCGGTTCTATCTCATTTTCAAAAATGAGGGGTCTGACTCCCCTGTTTTTAGCCCTAGGTACTTATAATCTCCCATTTTTAAGTGCAAATATTAGTTCATTGAATTGATTCAAAAAAGAATAAGCTTCTGTTGAAAACACAAATTTATCTTGAGAGATGGAGTACAAAAATTTGATCTCCTCTTCATTGTTCAATGATTTTCCCAACACTTCTTTCATCATATCCAAAAACATCTTCGTTTCTTGATGTGTAATCTCAGTAGCCTTTTTTATCTCTTCCATTTGTATAAACATATCATGTTCTGAACTATTTATTTTTTGAAAGCATTCTTTGGTATCTACAGTCATTTCTATGCTTTTATCAATATTGGAAGCTTTATCATTTACATCTTTGGATAAATCAGAGATTCTACTGATGATGAGTTGAACTTTTCCTTTGATTTCAGTCAATCCGTTTTTACTTTGATCCGCTAATTTTTTCACTTCCTCTGCAACAACAGCAAAACCTTTGCCGGCTTCACCTGCTCTAGCAGCCTCGATAGATGCATTAAGAGCTAAAAGATTCGTTTGGTCTGCGATGGATCCAATCATATTAGCAAATCCTTCAATCTCTTTCGAGTCTATTTGTAATTTATGAATGATTTCTTCGAATTCTTGAAAAGTTTGCTTCACATAATGCATTTGCATAACCAACGAATCGATACTATCATTTCCATCTTTAATATTCAAAATGTTATTTTTACTTTTGGCAAACACTTTTTCTGTGATTTGGTTGATATTCTCCGCACTATCGATGATTTGTTGTACGTTTTCAGTAGTTTGACTTAATGCTTTGTTCTGTTCCTTCACATTATCACTAATGGAAGCTATGGACTCTGATATTTCACTATCTTTTTTGGAATTTTTTTGACTTGTTTCTTTTAATAAAAATAGTAAATCTTCCATTCCTTTGATGACTATATTAAATTCATCTTCTTTTAATTTTGAAATCTCATGGATTACCTGTTCTTTATCATCTGTCTCTATATTTGCACTTTTAAACCAATTAAAAACACTCATTGTTCTCTCTCCTTTCACTTTTTCTTTCCGAATGCTAAAAGTACCATCGTTTGGTTCAATTGGTTTTTCCCTAATTGCTCACCGTAGCTGGAAAAACCGCAAAGATTAGGTAATTTAGACATCTCTTTGTTGATTGCTGGAGAGAGATTTTCGGACTCAAATTGTAATCTCCGCAAAATGCAGTTGGCTACCAGAACACCATTGATCTGTTGGAACACCGTGCGAACATGGTCCATGCTTTCTTTCAATGTATCTAACGGCGATTTAGGTTCGAGTATCTCAACGATCGAATCTTGAAATATTTGGCAATAAAATTGAATCGAACCATCACCAAAGATTTGAAAGGGAGAAGCAATCCAGATTTCATCATTAATAATCCTGCCAATGGGATTACTCATGAAATAGTTGGCTAATTTACCCTCTGGCACATTCAGCAGTCTTGCGTATTCACTGCTTGCTTTCTTGCCGTTAAATTCATTAACAATGCGTTGATCGGAATCTGCCTTGGTTACTTTCATTACTTTACCGGTAGTTTTGAAGATGTTTTCTTTATGAATGAGGACATCCTCTTTTGTTTTTAAAAATACGACAACGCCACCTGTTGATGATATTGCTCCATTACAGCTGACGAATGTTTGTTGGAATTTCAAATCATCTCCAGCCGTTCCGCCGAAAATAGGGAAACCATCATATTTAAAAACTGAATTGACAACCGATAGCATTTTTTCTTCGGCCATAATCAGACCATTCGGAAAAACCAATCCCACTCCCTGGTTTTGAATCTGTTGGCTGTTTCGATCGATACCCACTTCAGAAAGAGACTTGATGATGTCGTCTCTGTAAAAAATAGGGTACTTATGTATGTCCTCCATCAGTAATGATTTCGCCCGAACATCTTCTCCTTCAAAACTCATCACGGAGAGACTGTCTTTAGAAAAACCATTTTTGTTGATTTCCCCAGTCGTTGTAATCCCTACTATTTGAGCGTGAGGAAAGCATTCTTGAAAGCGTTTAGTCAATGTTTGAAAACAATAAATCGTACTTGAAAAGAATACGATTAATTTTGAGTTTGAGCTGATTTGCTTTCGAACTTCTAAAAAAGCCTCTTCGGTGTTTTTATTGATAGTATGTGAAGTTTTTAGCTGCACGAAAATATCCTCCCTGAAATCAATAAAGTTATGTTAAATATACCAGGAATATGAATAAAAACAATATAAAAAGAAATTCCAGTGAAATTAATTTCAGATCTACCACACCATTTTACATGAATTCGGAAAGTAATCGAACTAAAATCGGACTTTTTCTTATGCTACCAAGTGTTTTATCAATAATAAACCTGTAAATTTTGCAGTTTAACAAATGGTTATATACTTTACAAATGATAGTATCTTTTGTATTATAGTACTAAGTATCGGATAAGATACCTTTTGTAACCAATTGATAGGGGTGATTATGTTGTCACAAGCTGAATCAGTTCAAACCGTAGAAAAGGTTATTCGCTCTCGCCATGCCGTTCGAAACTTTGTCAAAGGTTTTAAAATTCCTCAAAATGAACTTGATGAAATTCTAGAACTGAGCTCATTGGCACCTTCTGCTTGGAATCTTCAACATTGGAAATTCCTTGTGATTGAAAACGAAGAATTCAAACAAAAACTTCTCCCGATCGCTTATGGTCAGCAGCAGATAATAAACTCTTCTGTTATTGTCGTTATCTTGGGTGATGTGGAAGCAAACAAAAATGTCAAAGCGGTTTACGATCCAATGGTTGAAGCAGGAGCTATACCATCATCTGTTCGTGATACATTAGTAGAGCAAGTCAATGGAGCATATGCATCCATACCACAATTTGGTCACGATGAAGCTTTGCGCAACTCATCCTTAGCTGCAATGAACCTCATGCAAGCTGCGAAAGCAAAAGGCTATGATACTTCTCCAATGGGCGGATTTGATCGCACACAATTCTCCAAAGCGTTCAATGTTCCAGAGCGATACATCCCTTCGATGCTAATAGCCATTGGGAAAGCGGAATCCCCTGCACATCCTACTAGCCGTTTTGCACTCAATGAACTCGTGATTAAAGAAACCTTTTAGGTGAAGATATATATTTCCCAAGAAGGAAATCTGATTCCCTTTTTTGTTGCAGCAATAGTCGATTCGGCACCCGTTATTCTTTATTGCAGGTAGATAACCAGAGAATTTCCACCTAAAAGCCTACTTAGAAAGGAAAAAACGCCCCGAGTTATAATTTCAGGGCGTTTTTTTTCAGAAAGGAAGAGGCTGATTCAATCTATGACTGAACTGCCACTTGCGCCAATGCCACCACCAATTCGGCTGCCTTGTTCAACTCTTCAATAGGCATCCTCTCATTAGTGGTATGGATTTCTTCATACCCGACAGCCAAGTTTACGGTAGGAATGCCGTGACCTGCGATGACGTTAGCATCACTGCCTCCGCCGCTGCTTAATAGCTTCGGCTCTCTTCCTACTTGGCGTACCGCTTGAATCGCCTTCTGGGTAACGAGATCTTCCTCACCAAACTTGAATCCTGGATACATGACTTCGACATCAACATCAATCTGAGTATGAAACTCCTCAGCCGCGACAGCAAAGGCTTGCTTCATCTTTTCTACCTGGGCTTCCATTTTTTCAGTTACAATGCTGCGTGCTTCAGCTAAGATATCCACACGCGGGCAAACGATATTGGTAGCCTGTCCACCTTGGATAATTCCGATATTCGCAGTCGTTTCCTCATCAATCCGTCCCAACGGCATTCTCATAATGGCTCGGCTGGCTACCTGAATCGCACTAATTCCATCCTGAGGGTTTACACCCGCATGAGCCGCCTTCCCATGCACAATGGCCTTGATTTTAGCCTGAGTTGGCGCAGAAACGATAATATCTCCCACTTTCCCATTGCTGTCTAAAGCAAAACCATAATCTGCCTTCAAAAGCGCCGGATCCAATGCCTTTGCACCCACTAATCCTGATTCTTCACCCGCCGTAATTAATACTTGAATCGTAGCGTGGGACACATTTTGTTCCTTTAAAACCCTCAGGCCTTCCAGAATGGCGGCAATTCCCGCTTTATCATCACTGCCTAAAATGGTGGTCCCATCCGATACGACATAACCATTTTTAATGCTAGGCTGGATTCTCTTACCGGGAGTAACCGTATCCATGTGTGATGTAAAATAAATCGTAGGTCCATCTGTATTTCCAGCGAGTGTCGCGACTAGGTTTCCGGCGCCATGACCCGTTATCGAAGTCGTGTCATCCTCCACTATGTCCATTCCCAGCTCCAGGAATTTCTTTTTGAGAATATCGCAGATTTCTCGCTCACACTTGGTTTCGCTATCAATTTGCACCAGTTCCATGAATTCCTGCAGCAATCTTTCCTGATTGACCATGCGGTTTGAGCCCCCTATAGAAATGGAGTTTTTTCCCACCCTTGACATCAAGGGAAAGCTACCCCAATGCCAAGGGTGGGAAAATATATGCTTCCATTATTATACTCTTGTCGCTGCGTTAGCTCCAAATAAAATGTGAGGCCACGAGCTCTAATAAAGTACAGATGGCATAAAGGAAAAAAGTTGCTCTATTCCTAAAAACGCTGCTAAAAAATGCAGAATAGCGGAAAAAACAGTTCCCTTAACACCCCTTTCTAAAGATCAGAAAAGGATTACATTCCAAAATAGCGGAACTTTTTTCCTTTAAAAAGCCACCTCAAGACCAATTTTTAAAAATAGAGGAAGTAAATTCCCCTATCCCTTATCCCAACACTCTGAAGTCTCACTTTTCTTCTATGTAAGACTGGCCACTGCCGATCTCAGGCATTTTTTATATACTTGCTATTCGTGATCCTCACCATTAGAACCAGGCTGGCAAAGCTCCAATAGTACACCATTGGTAGATTTCGGATGAAGGAAGGCCACTTGGTTCCCGTGAGCCCCCTCTTTGGGTACTTCGTGAATGAGCTTAATTCCCTGTTCTTTTAGAAATGCTAAACGTTCTATTGAATTATCCACTTGAAGGGCAATATGGTGAATGCCCTCACCCTTTTTTTCAATATATTGAGCAATAGGGCTATCCGGACTAGTCGCTTCCAGTAGTTCGATGCGAGTCTCCCCAATTTCCAGGAAAGCCACTCTCACCTTTTCGCTTTCTACCGTCTCATAGCCCAGTAACTTAAGACCCAACATGTCTGTATATAATTTTACGGACTCTTCTAAGTTCCTTACCGCAATTCCGATGTGTTCAATTTGTTTCGGGGGTTTAACACTCATCATGTAACACACTCCCATAAGGTCTATTTATATTTTATAATCCCCTTTCATTCTAGATTCATATAAAAATCCCTTCTTTATCCACTCTAATATTTATTCTACCAGGTTGTCCAATAGGATAAAAACCGATAAGATATAAATGACGATATCGAAACGGGAGGAACAGATCATGCATAGAAAATATATGAAAGTAGTAATCTATCTGATCATCATTAGTATGCTGCTCTCTACCTTAGCCATGGGTATTGGATTTTTTTATTAGTGGAATGAAGAAAAAGAAGCCGGCGGCTTCTTTTTCTTTTCTTAATACAGTTTAGTATCCGCCCCATAGCTTTCCAGCTTTTGCTTAACACTTTGTAGGAAACGACCGCACACCAGCCCATCGAGAATCCGATGGTCCAAAGACAGGCATAGATTCACCATGTCGCGTATGGCAATCATGTTATCCATAACCACCGGGCGCTTGACAATGGCTTCCATGCTTAAGATGGCAGCTTGCGGCTGATTAATAATAGGGGCAGAGAGAACAGATCCAAAAGATCCTGTATTATTGCAAGTAAAGGTTCCTCCGCTCATATCATCCAGCGTTAACTTTCGTTCTTTTGATTTGCGAACCAGGTCATCAATGGACTTGGCTATTCCAAGAATATTCTTTTGATCTGCATCCTTGATGACAGGCACATAAAGAGCGTCATCGGTGGCAACGGCGATAGATATATGAATTGCTTTTTTCACGATAATCTTGTCTCCAGCCCACTGAGAATTCATCATTGGAAATTCCTTGATGGACTCCACCACTGCTTTAATGAAAAATGGCAGGAAGGTTAAATTACAACCTTCTTTTTTCTTGAATTCATCCTTTATCTGATTACGGTAATGAACTAATCGAGTGACATCGACTTCTACCATCGTCCAAGCATGCGGAGCATCATGCTTACTTTGCACCATGCGATTGGCGATGGTTTTTCGTACACTGGTCACAGGGATCTCTTGATCGCCAGCAGCTATAGGGATTTCAGCGGTTGGTTTCACCAAAGAAGCGGTTGGAACAGCCTTCGATTCCTGAACAACCTCTTGTACCTCGACCTCCCTCTCAACCAGTTGGACATCAGCTTGCCCTCCACCTTCAATGACAGCTAATACATCTTTCCGCGTAACCCGTCCACCCGCACCCGTTCCCGTCATATTATTGAGATCCACATGGTGTTGTTGGGCTAACTGTAAAACGGCTGGTGAATATCTCTGTTTCATCGCTCTTTCATCCACTGAACCACCGATCCCTGCAGCTGTTACTTCCGCCGCTTCCTCGGTAGAAATATAACAAATCAGAGCCCCTACCTCTACCGTTTCCCCTTCCGAAATCACGATTTCCTTGATGGTTCCCGTATAGGTGGAGGGTACTTCTGCATTCACTTTATCCGTATTCACTTCACAGATTGGATCATACTTCTTTACCTTATCCCCTACTTTAACTATCCACTTGGAAATCGTTCCTTCGGTCACACTCTCACCAAGCTGGGGCATCAACACTCTTTCAGCCATAGCATCCTCCTCGATTAAAATTGTGCAAGTTCTTTCATAGCTTGATAGACTTTATCCGGACTCAGCATAAAGAACTTTTCCATCGGCGGACTATAAGGCATAGCTGGCACATCAGGACCGCAAAGACGCTTTATGGGAGCATCCAGCTCAAACAGACATTCCTCAGCAATCACAGCAGATACTTCTGCCCCCAAGCCGCCTTCCTTGTTATCTTCATGAATGATCAGAACCTTTCCCGTCTTTCTGGCTGCTTCTACGATGGATTCTTTATCTAATGGGTATAAGGTGCGCAGATCCAAGACGTGAACACTATATCCATCCGCCGCCAACTTTTCAGCTGCTTGAAGGGCAAAATGGAGCGTTAAGCCGTAAGAGATCACCGTAATATCCTCTCCTTCCCGCTTTACGTCTGCCTTTCCGATTGGAACCTCATAGTCCGCCTCGGGAACTTCCCCTTTTATTAACCGATAGCAACGCTTGTGTTCAAAGAAGAGTACGGGATCCTCATCTCGTATCGCTGCTTTTAGCAGCCCCTTGACATCATAAGGAGTCGACGGTGCAACGACCTTTAAGCCCGGTGTATTGCAGAACATCGCCTCCACGCTTTGCGAATGATAAAGGGCTCCGTGAACCCCGCCGCCATAAGGCGCACGAATGACTAACGGACAGTGCCAATCGGCATTGGAACGATACCTCATTTTAGCTGCTTCACTCACAATCTGATTGACTGCAGGCATAATGAAATCAGCAAATTGCATTTCCGCGACAGGTCTCATTCCATAGGCAGCTGCTCCAATGGCCACACCGGCAATCGCAGATTCAGCCAATGGAGTATCGATGACCCGCTGTTCTCCAAATTCCTCATAGAGTCCCTGTGTCGCACGAAATACCCCCCCGCGAACCCCTACATCTTCTCCTAACACAAACACTCTTTTATCGCGCTGCATTTCTTCCCGAAGCGCTTGTGTTACCGCATCAATATATGAGATTATGGCCATTCGTTCATCCTCCTATCTGCTCTCTTTGTACACATGGGTTAATGTACTTTCAGGCGCTGGGTATGGAGCATTTTCCGCATATTCAGTTCCCGCTTCAACTTCACGAGCTACCCGATCATGAATTTCCTTTTCGGTTTGTTCATCCATTACGCCGACGTCTTTTAAGTACTTATAAAAAAGCAGAATCGGATCTTTTCTCTTTGCCTCATTTACCTCTTCACGCGAACGGTAAGCACGATCATCATCATCGCTAGAGTGTGGGACTAGACGATAGGTTACGGCTTCAATCAAAGTTGGACCTTCACCTCTTCTTGCCCGATCCACCGCTTTCTTTGTGAATTGATAGACTTCCAATGGATCATTTCCATTCACGCTTACGCCAGGAAAGCCATAGCCTTTGGCCCGATCAGCAATGCTCTCGCATGCTACTTGCTTAGAAAGGGGAACCGAAATAGCATATTTATTATTTTCACAAAAGAAAATCACAGGAAGCTTATGAACACCGGCAAAATTGGCTCCTTCATGAAAATCCCCCTGATTGCTTGAACCTTCTCCAAATGAAGTAAAAACAGCAAGATCTTTTCCTTCCATCCTTCCGGCCAAAGCCATGCCAACGGCATGAGGGACTTGCGTGGTAACCGGGCTTGATCCTGTAAGAATCCGATATTTTCTTCCCCCAAAGTGCCCTGGCATTTGCCGGCCGCCACTATTAGGGTCTTCCGCTTTCGCGAAGGCGGACAGCATAAGATCCTGAGCCGTCATGCCAAAAACCGTAACGACCCCCATATCCCGATAATAGGGGCAAAGATAATCCTTCGTTTTATCAAAGGCAAAAGCAGCACCGACCTGAGCCGCCTCCTGTCCTTGACAAGAAATAACAAACGGAATTTTTCCGGCTCGATTCAACAGCCACATGCGCTCATCGACTTTTCGCACCAGGAGCATATAGTAATATATACCCAACACTTGCTGATCGGATAGCCCTAGTGCTTGATGTCTATTCTCCGTCATCGTGAATCCCCCTTCATCAACTATTTTGCGAATCTTCCACTAGGTGTGGATCGCTTTTCCCTCAACAGCTAGGGCTGCTTCTCCCATGATTTCGGACAAGGTGGGGTGCGGGTGGATCGTATGGCTGATTTCCCATGGGGTAGCATCGAGAACGCGGGCTAACGCTCCTTCTGCGATTAAATCCGACACATGCGGACCAATCATGTGAACGCCAAGCAGGTCATCCGTCTGTTCATCTACAACCAATTTGACAAATCCATCGACCTCCCCGAAAATCAACGCTTTTCCGATTGCCCGGAATGGAAATACCCCAGTTTTTACCTGATATCCCTTTTCCTTTGCTTCTTGTTCATGAAATCCTACACTTGCCACTTCTGGACGACTATAGGTAACTTTAGGCACTTGACTGTAATTGAGCGGATGAGGCTTTAATCCTGCCATGTGTTCCACCGCTACTATTCCTTCGTGAGATGCGACATGGGCTAGCTGCAATCCTCCAATGACATCCCCAATCGCATAAATATGGGATTCAGCTGTCTGGAAATGTTCATTTACGGAAATGACACCTCGCTCTACCTTGGACTCCGTATTATTCAACCCAATATTCTCTACATTAGCAGCACGCCCTACTGAAACAAGCAGCTTCTCCGCTTGAAATTGTATAGGTGAACCATTCTTTTCCGCCTGTATCGTCACTTTACTGTTCTCTTTAACTATAGATTCTGGAAGAACTTTTGCTCCGGTATGTATTTTGATTTTGCGCTTTTTCAACAGGCGGGTCATCTCTTTGCTAATCTCAATGTCCTCTAACGGTAATATTCGGTCAGCAAACTCTATGATTTCCACATCCACCCCTAGATCATTGAGCAAGGAAGCCCATTCGATTCCGATCACTCCCCCACCGACAATGAGAATCGATTGAGGCAGGCTTTCGAGCTGCAGTGCCTCATCACTCGTCAATACATACTCCCCATCCGCTTCCAGCCCTGGAAGCGTCCGAGGCCTTGATCCCGTCGCAATGAGCAGAAACTTGGGCACCAGAATTTCCGAATCACCATCTTTACGAGTAACAGCCACCGCACCTGCTTGCGGCGAAAAGATGGATGGTCCCATAATTCGACCTTCTCCCTGAAAAACGGTGATATTCCCCTTTTTCATTAAATGTTGGATTCCCTTATGGAGTTGATCTACAATCTTTTGCTTTCGTTCTTGCATCTTGGCAAAATTAATGGCCAGCTCCGTTGCTTCCACACCAAATTCATAGCCTCGGGACATGGTATGGTAAACTTCGGCGGAACGCAGAAGAGCTTTACTGGGGATGCATCCCCGATGCAGGCATGTTCCACCTAGTTTATCTCTCTCCACTACAGCTACCTTCATCCCCAGCTGAGTAGCACGGATCGCTGCGACATAACCGCCTGTACCTGCTCCAAGGACAATTAAGTCAAATTCATTTGCCGACATCCCCAACACCTCACTATGATTCTATAGCCTCAACTATTCGATTAATCGAATAAATCTTTGCTTGCTCCACTTGGCGCAACACCCGAAGCCCGCCCTCAGCCAAAGCCTGAAGCTCATTTTCGCCGGGAACCACTCGCACTTCACTGATCCAACTAATTCTTCCCATAATTTTTTTCACGAAATCCTGGCCATAAGCGAGTCCTCCCGTCAGTATGATGACATCAATTACGCCATCAAGCACGGTGGCTGCTGCCCCGATCTCTTTGGCCACCTGATAAGCCATCGCATCATAGATGAGCTTTGCCTGCAGGTCAGAGGAAGCAATCCTTGCTTCTACTTCGCACGCATCATTGGTTCCCAAATAACCTGTCAATCCACCTTGACCAACCAAAAGTTTCATGACCTCATTTTGACTGTATGTTCCCGAATAGCATAACTTTACTAAATCCCCGACGGGTACGGTTCCTGCCCTTTCCGGTGAAAAAGGCCCCTCTCCCCCTAATCCGTCATTGACATCAATGACCCTTCCATGCTGGTGAACCCCAACGGAAATACCGCCTCCCATATGAACCACAATCGCACGCATGGTTTCGTAGCTTTTCCCGAACTCCAGCGCAACTCTTCTGGCTACCGCCTTCTGGTTAAGAGCGTGGAAAATACTTTTTCGCTCAAACAGTGGGGAACCGGAGATTCTTGCCACGTCTTCGAGTTCATCCACCACGACTGGATCCACAATATACGCGGGGATATGAAGTTGGGAGGCGATTTCGTAAGCGATAATCGCCCCTAAATTCGATGCATGCTCTCCAAACTGAGCCGTACGCAAATCCTCAAGCATGAGGTCATTAACTTCATAAGTACCTCCTGGGATGGGGCGCAAGACACCCCCACGTCCCACGATGGCATTCAACTTAGTGACATTCATGCCCTTTTCATGAAGCGTATCCAGGATCACCTTCTTGCGAAAGGCATATTGATCCATAATGCGTGGAAATCGACTGAGCGCATCCGTTTCGTGCCTCAACGTGTCTTCAATAATGCATTTTTCATTGTCGTAAATCCCTATCTTGGTAGAGGTAGAACCTGGGTTAATGACTAGCAACCGATACGTCGTCCGCATATCCTCATTTTTCACTCCTCTTTCCACGCAAAATGAATGAATGGCTACTTTCGATTCAACACATTTTTTTCATTACGCAAAAACATGCTCCGTGATTTCTGGATCGAGGCAATTCTTTCTTCTGCCATTCGATCAGCTGCTTTATAGGTTGGAATTCCATCCCTTTTCGCGATATCAAACACCTTTCGAATGTTATCGTAAATGGTTTCCACTTTTTTTAGTGCTCTTTCCCGGTTATAGCCAAGCAGTTCATCTGCCACGTTAATCAAACCACCAGCATTAATCACATAATCCGGAGCATAGGCAATCCCCATTTCTGTTATGAGATCTCCATGCCGTTCTTCCTTCAGCTGATTATTGGCAGCTCCTGCAATCACTTTCGCTTTCAGTTGGGGAACCGTATCATCGTTAATGATCGCCCCTAATGCACAGGGTGAAAAAATGTCACAGTCCACCCCATAAATCTCATGTATGCCAACCGCTTTTGCGCCAAATTCCTGAACCGCACGATTCACATTATCAGCGTTAATGTCGCTAACAATCAGCTTGGCACCTTCTTCATGAAGATACCGGCAAAGATTGTACGCTACGTTTCCCACTCCTTGGACAGCCACGGTTTTCCCTTGCAAATTGTCCGAACCAAACGCTTCATGGGCCGCTGCCTTCATGCCGCGGTATACGCCATATGCTGTAACAGGAGAAGGATTTCCGCTGCTTCCGAAAGCAGGGGATACCCCCGTGACAAACTCGGTTTCCATATGTATTAAATCCATATCAGCCACCGTCGTTCCCACATCTTCCGCGGTGATATAGCGACCATTTAACCCTTGGATATAACGGCCGAAGGCGCGAAACAATTCTTCGTTCTTATCCTTGCGAGGATCTCCAATGATGACAGTCTTACCTCCTCCAAGGTTCAGCCCCGCACATGCCGCCTTATAACTCATGCCTCTGGCTAGGCGAAGAGCGTCAACAATCGCTTCTTCTTCGTTGGCATAGGTCCACATCCGGGTTCCGCCTAAGGCCGGACCTAATGTGGTATCATGAATGGCAATAATGGCCTTTAAGCCGGAATTTTTATCTTGACAAAACACGAGTTGTTCATAATCATATCTCTCAAGATATTTAAAAATCATATTTCATTTCCCCTTTAAATATGAATCAATCGTCTTATGATTCCTTGCTCATAGCTCTGAACGGCGACGATACAGGCTAGGGCAATTGAATACAGCTTGGATTCATGAGTATCCGCCCGTGAAGTCAAAATGATCGGTGCTTTGGCTCCGGCGATCACGCCTCCCACTCTAGACCCGGCAAAATAAACCATCGATTTATACAAAGCAGAGGCACCTATGTAATAAGCAAAGATCATGCCAATGCCATATGTAAGCGTTTAACTGTAAATAAACGGAAAAGGTGATATGACCGTGCAATAAATTGCATGGTTCCTGCAATTTATTGCAGGAACCATTTTGCAAAACCGATTTATCACTGTTGAAAAAAGCATATGATTTTACATTAATTCATATTTCTCCAATTTATAGTATAGGTTTCGTACCGATAGACCCAATCTTTTAGCTGTTTCTGTTTTATTATTTCCTGTCTCTAGATAAACTCGTTGAATAATTTCTCTTTCCACCCGGTGGATGATATCCGATAGCTTCTCTAAACGATCTTCCAATCTTGATGTTGGGATTCCGATATCCATTCTAGGTTGAGAGAGAAGTAAATCCGGCAAATGATGAACATGTATAGTCGATTCGGAAAACCTCATATTAATAATGGATCGACCTAGAACATTCTCTAACTCCCGGACATTTCCTGGCCAATGATAATTTTGCAACTTCATTAAGGCCTCTGGATTGAGCTCTAAAACCGCTCTCCCATATTCCTGATTATATTTGCGAACCAAGTGAAGAGAAAGAGGAAGAATATCCTGGTTTCGATATCTCAAAGGAGGAATAATAATCGGCATCATATTTAATCGATAATAGAGATCTTCTCTAAAGCTTCCCTGTTGAATCGCCTTTTCTAAATTCACATGGGTTGCTGCAATAATCCTCACATCCACTGAAATAGCCTTTGTACCGCCTACACGGATAATTTCCTTCTCTTGAAGCACCCGAAGAAGCTTTGCTTGCGTATTCATGGACATTTCCCCAATTTCATCGAGAAAAATGGTTCCATCGCTTGCCTCTTCAAAAAGCCCTCTTTTCCCTCCTTTTCTTGCCCCTGTGAATGCTCCTTCCTCATATCCAAACAATTCACTCTCTAATAATTGATCTGCTATGGAGGCACAATTTACCCGAATAAATTGACTATACTTTCGATTGCTTTCGTTATGAATGGCATGGGCAAACAATTCCTTCCCTGTCCCTGACTCACCCCTCAAGAGTACCGTTGCCGGAGTAAGGGCAGCTTTCCTGGCTAGTTCGATAGCCAATAGCATGGATTCGCTCATTCCTATAATATCTTCAAATGTGTATTTAGCCTCCAGCGTCCGAATGATCCGCTTCGCCTTCGCCAACTCCTCAGCCAGCTTTTTGAACTCGGTTGTATCATGGATAACGCCAACACTGCCCTTTAATTGACCATCTACGATGACAGGGGCAACATTAACCACCACATCTTTCTTTTTGGGACCGACTTTCATGTGAACGCCTCGAACAGGCTTCCGGGTTTTCAACACTAACATGTGCATACTTTCCCCTTCGGAAATATCCGCATCAGCCGGTTTGCCTATAATATCTTCTGGAGTCAATCCCGTCATACGGGTATAGGCTGGATTAATCATCATCCCATATCCCCGGGAGTCTACTACCGAGATCGCATCCTCTGAAGAATTGATAATCGCTTCAAGAAAAGTTTGTACTCCCTTTAGATCCGTAATCTGCTCGGCTAAAGCCATGACATCGGAAATATCACGAAATACAGCAACAGCCCCCACTACCTTCCCTTGACTATCCAGGATCGGCATCCGGTTGGTAATGATTCGCTTGTGGTTATGAAGAAGTTGTTCACGATTCAATTCCATTTCTCCGCTTTGCAAGATAAGGTGCAGTCTGGTATTTGGTATAGAGTCCTTTGCCTTGGTACCTAGAACTTGACTCCGATCTAATTCCATAATCCGTTCAGCTGACCGATTAAATAAAGTAATGGTCCCTTCTTCGTCGACAGCAATAAGCGCATCGTGAGTCGAATCTAAAATGGTATTTACAGTAAACTGTTCCTTCACGTTTTTCCTCCGATATAAAAAAAATGGCAGATTCTTTCCTTTAGCATAGGATGAAGAGCGTGAAATATCAACCAGGTGGACAATCAGTACATTTTTAATTATGATAGAAGGGAATCAAATGAAAAGAAAGCTACTCGCGCAGACTTCTGCGTAGAATACTTTCTGATAAGTACATGAAAGAGCGTGAGCCTTAATGATTATTACCCAAAGATTAATGGCTGTCCTCGTGATCGTCATTCCCGGTATCATGGCTGGTTATGGTTGGGATTTGATGCGCGATGCTATTTTCACTAGCTTTAGTTCGAGCGATGAAGCATTTCCTGTCCTCAAATTGGTTGGGGGCTTAATCCTGTTTCTAATAGGAGTTGCTTTTATAGCAGGCTTCTTTGTGTATCGGGATAAGAAAAAGCAAAACAAACTGATGTTACAAAATAAAAACCCGGAAAAGTAGACTTCTACTTACCCGGGTTTTTTCTCGCCTCTCCGACCCAACATGTCAATCCAGTGAAGCACAGGTGTGTTTTGAATCAGGATGGTTAGGGAACGTCTTTCAGCATAAACTTGGACCACGATAGCCAAAATGACTACTACTAACTTTAGGGTCAAGGGACCATACACCACGATCCAAAAACCAAGCGCTAATCCCAAGCTATTCGATCCCGTATCACCTAACATGATTTTCCCTCTTACATCATCGAAAAATAGAAAGGCAGCAGAAAAAACAACAGGAAGCCATAGCACTAATGATGCCTTTCCCATGCCCAACAGGAATAGAGGAATAAAAAGTAAAAAGAATCCTTTGGTTGCTCTCCCTGGCCTTAAATCGAGCAGATTAATGAAATTGGTTAGTAAAACAACGAGCAAGAAGTGTAGTACAGCCTCAAAAACAGTGGACGACCACATCACACTAATCATCATGGCTACTAAAGATCCTACCGCTGCTTTCCAAAGTCCTGTACTGATTGTACCTTGTTCCCACCAAAGACGAACATGACCCTTCAATCCTTTGGCCTCATGGCCCCCCCAACGATCATCCCTCCACCCTGTATAGGCTATAGCAACAAGAAATACGGTCTGCCATAACAAAAGAGGAAGCGTTTGGTCGTGGATGGCCCAAGGAATAGCGAATAGCTGCATGATCGGAATGATGACACCAACGGCAACAGGGATTTGTTCCCCTTGATAATTTATTCTGCACATCCCACACGAACGGAGAACATGAAGCAGCACGGGATAAAACCAGCATAATATGACCCATAAGCCAATCCCAAAAAAGAGGGGAATAGCTATGACTGAATACGCCATTTCTTTCCTAACATCCTTCCCACATCAAGCATCTGCTTTCCGCGATGAATAAATCCAGACAAATCTCTTCCTGTTTCACGGTGTGTAAAGGGAATGGGAATCTCCCTCACCTGATAGCCCGCACGTAAAACATCAATGGTCATCCCCACCTCTATTCCAAAACGGACATTCCAGTGACGAATGGCTGACATGGCCTCCCGTGTTATCGCCCTTTGTCCTGACAACGGAGAAGTCGCATGAAACCCGGTCATCTGGCGGATTCCTTTCCTCGCTAGACCTTTAACCAGTCCAAATCCTGCTTTTTGGGCAGGAGGAGGAAAAATAGCAATGCTCATATCAGCATTCCCGCGAAGCACAGGATAAAGAAGATACCGGGCCAAAACCGCCGAGTTCCCTAAATCACTATCCAAAAAAAGAAAGACATCCCCTTGGGCAGCCTCGCAGCCCTGCCTCAGCGCTTCTCCTTTTCCCTGATTTTTCGGTAAGGTAATGACTTGATCAGCAGAATGGAGAGCCATATCGGTTGTCCTGTCCTTACTTCCATCGTCAACCACGATAATTTCCGAAATATCTTGAATTTCCCGAAGGCTGGTTATGGTTTTCGGCAGCATGAATTCTTCATTGTAAGCAGGAAGGATCACACTAATACTCATGCAAATTCTCCTTATATAGATCCTGGATATCCTGTAGCAATTCCCACTGTTCGTATGGTCTTAAAGTGGCTTGCTTCAGTTGAAGCCAACTTCCTTCTGAGAGTTGATGAATCCATGGGGGATCCACCTCTCCTATGAGTAAGATAGGATAAGAAGGGATGGGAGTCGATATGGAATCCGTAATCAAAACCGTTTCTAAGCCAACAGACGTCAGTAACTGATTGAGCGGCCCGGCTTGGGTAGCATCCTGCATCCAAAGACCAAGCTTCTTTCCTCTAAGGTTTGTATGATACCCCTTACTCACCAGGGTGCTGAATTCCTCGTTAGATTGTTCAATCCGTAAGCTTAATTCCTGAATTTGCTTTTGTAGCATATTGTTACTTTTTACCGCCTGATCGTACTTGTCCTCTAAACCAACCAATAACGTTTGCTGTTTTTCATTAATCCAATTTTGTCCGATACTGCCACCCAAGATAATTCCAAGACCTAAAGACAAAAAAACAGCAACAAGGGTTATGATATGGTATCGAAGGGAGATCATCCTATCACCTACATGACATAGAATTTGAATTGAAGCCAAAGCAAATGCCAAAACTGCCGTACTGCCGGGCTAATCATACTAGCAGCAATAGCCGGTACAGCGGCAGCGGAACTGATGACGAAAAAGTTCTTCCAACGCACACGCTTTTGATAGAGCATACTGACACCTTTTGCGTCAATCAATTTCATTCCCATTTTCATTCTGACCAGAACTGTACTAGCCATGCCTTTCCTTCCCTTTTCCAAAAAGTCAACCATATTGGAATGAGCACCAAGGGCTACAATCCATTCCGCTCCTTGTTCATAAGCAAACAGCATAGCAACATCTTCACTCGTACCCGGCGCAGGAAGGATTTCATAGGGCACTCCCAACTCATCGAGCCTTACTTTTGCCGGGGCTTGTCCATCAGGATAGGCATGCACAATGATTTCCGCCCCACAAAATAGCGCTTGATCTGAAATACTATCCATGTCCCCAATGATAATATCCGGCTTCCAACCGTTCTCGATTAAGGCATCCGCTCCCCCATCGACACCAATGAGTACAGGCTGATAATCTTCTATATAGGAGCGAATAGCACGAAGATCTTCTTTATAATGCTTACCCCTGACAACAATCAGTACATGGCGGCAAAATATTTTTGTCTTTAGCGATACATGAGGCAAGGAGGAAATATAGTAATCCTTCTCCTTTTGGGCAAAAGAAAGGGTATTTTCAATAAAAAGGTCTAACCGATTTTCTATGTTTTTCTGAGCCAACTGCAATTTTGCGGAAATTTCCTGCTCCGTTACCTCATTTACATAGAGTCGGGATGACTCCCCATAAATCAGTTGATCCCCCTGAACTTCGATCATGTCACCATCCTTGAGGAAAGAAATCAAATATTTATTATCACAGTCATAAACAGGAACACCATGGTGAAGGAGAATCTTGGCACCTACACTAAGATAGGTTCCCGTAATGGACGAGGCTGTATTAATGACTGCTTTCACTTTAGCGGAAACGAGATCCCGTGCAGCCATCTCATCTATATCCTCATGGCAAATAACGGCAATTTGCCCAGGCTTGATCCGTTTGATTAAGTTTTTCGTTTTTCGATCCACCATGACGGTTCCACGAATAGCTATCTTTAACCTCTTGGCGAACAAAGCGGCACCCCCTTAGCTTTCAGCGTCCTCCGTCCATTCATAAACAACAAAAGCACTGAACGTCATCCTTCCTTCTCTTTCCACTACATGGGTTTGCAGAGAAACGACGTTCAATTCGTTTCCTTTTGCATACATGTTAATTTGGTCAGTCAATACAAATTCATTATCTGCCGTAAAGCTTTTGACCGTTCTCATTATCTCACTCCAACATGAATCATTATTTGACATTCTTAACGAATGCTCATCATAATATTCATTTCTTTCCAGTTCAAAATAAAGGATACCGATTTAATAGCTTCTCTTTGCTCATGACGACAAACTTTGGCTCGTGCTTCCCAGATTGAATGGATGCACTACCTCCATGACAAAGACCATGAAGCAGAAGCATGTATGATTTCTTCCAGCTACGGTACATTTTATTGTTGATATCAAAGCTATCAAATCCTAACCTCTTGATACCACGATTTAACAAGGTTATTCCTATGATTCCCTTAATCTGTTCCATGTTTGGATGAGAACGAATATAGAAAGCTAGACCTGGCAGCGATTTTTCTACGGCTTCATAGACAAACAAGGCCCGGCGAATATCAGAATCCATATGAATCATTTGCTTCATTAATTGATAATTATATAAGTGGATCTTTAGCATGGGATCACCTGATTGTACAAAAGTGCCATCTGACATTTCAAGAGGACCTCCTTTGTAGCGAGTCAGACGTACTCTAAATACATTTCCATTCGGTGAATCTACAAGATGCAGACGATTACATTGATAGTAAATGTGGTCAATGATGCCCCATAATGGCAATATGAAGGTTTCAAACAAGCGTTTCACCTCACCAACTGCAGAATTCAATTATGCTACTGAATTATTTTTTCCCATTTATGGATAACACATAACTGAATCGAATAGAAAAGCGCTATAAATCCCCTTGGTGAGAGATTATTTATAATTTTTAATACAATTAAAAATTCTGTTGTTTTTTGTCGGAAGTTTTAATTTTCTAAAAGAAATAAACAACCATTATTGCATGCTAATATATATGTAACCGTTAACAATTTGGAGGGATTTAGCGAATGACATTAGATATGTTAGTCAATCAGTTTATTCAGGTTAAACAAATGAGCCCCTCACATGTCGATGAATTATTGGATTTTACATCCCGCGGCTATATCTTAGGTGAATTATCTTTCGCTCAATATCACCACTTATTTCGGGAATTGAATGATCAAGGTGCAAAGAAACCGGATTATTTTTAAGATTAAAAGCAAATACGATAAAAAGCAGCCCAACAGTTCGAAGGAAACTGATGGGCTGCCCTTTTATTATACTTATCGTAAAGTATAATACACTTTAGCTAAGCTAGTAGCTTTCTTATGGAGTGACAAAATTTTGCGTTGAATAGGTTTCCACAAATCCAACACCAAGTGTCGTAAAGTCTTTGTTAAGAATATTTTCTCGGTGGCCGAACGAATTCATCCAACCGTGATGAGCCTCAATAGCATCGGGGTATCCCATAGCAATATTCTCACCAGCTACCCGAAACCGAATCCCGCCTTTTTTCATCCTTTCAAATGGATTACGCCCCGTACTGGCTGAAATATGATCAAAAAATTGATGATCAAGCATATCCTGACTATGACCTCTTGCTACTGCAGCCGCTTGTTCATTCCAACTAAGGAAAGGAAGTCCCAAACGTTGCCGGGAGACATTAGCTAAGTCCAAACTCTGTCTTTCATTACTTTGGTGAACCTTCTTTATTTGTTCTGAGGACAGTTTGGGAGGGTCAAGTTGTGGTGCTTTGCCGGTATAGGACCACTCTAAGTCGTAACTCTTGCTCTTGACCAATAGCTCTTTGGACATCTTACGAATCCCTGTCACCTTATACCCATCATGAACATCCAAATAAAAAATAACGGGACTATCCTGAACTAGGGTTAGTGGACGATCATCATGAGGATTGCTTAAGGTGAAAGAAGCACCTTCATATTGAAATTTCATTTGGTTAGATATAGCATATCGCTTGGTTAACTCAGCTTTTGCTGTTCCCACCTTCACACCGCCGATTTCCAACGTTGGAGCATTGGAGTATAGATCAACTACTTTTCCATTCTGTATGCCGACTTGAACATATAGTTTTAAATTCTTATTGAATATCCACCATTCATAACCGAGAGAGCTTAAATCCTTTCGCTGAGGCGCACCTAAGAGACGAGTAATCTCTTCGGACTTTTGGCCAATGTGAATCCCATAGATGCCTTGTTTTGATGATTTCATTACAGATTCATTTGTAGGGATTTGTTTTTCATCTATCTTTACTTGAATATGGGGTTTAGTGAAGGAGGAAAGTAAGGAAGAAAAGATTTCTTCTGCCCTCGCTCCTGATGCAAGACAAAGGATAAACAGTCCAATTGTAATGGGGTTCAACCATTTTCTACTCAGATCATTACCTCCTCCTGTATGTAAAAAAAAGCCCCCTAAGAAATAGGAGGCCAATCTCTCGACCCAAACTATCCGTAATAGTTTAGATACTCTTTATACGCCTCAACCCTATAAAAAGTTGCGCACAATAGTTGGAGATGCACTCATTACCAAACATTCCGCATGGCGACGCCAGTAGCTTTCTTACACTAATCAGAAAGTATTATACGTATAAGGCAACGCCAGTAGCTTTCTAATTATTTAATCCTTTTACTTTTTTTAAATGCGGCTATAGATAGCTTAATGACTAGTGAAATCCCTGCGAGGACCATAAACCCCCATACCCCATAAAGGAAATCTAAAAACTCCATATTTCCCCTTCCCGTGATCTTCTGCATGATTTCTAAAGCCAAAGCAATAATCGCCATCAAGGTGAAGGTGTAGATAAAAGAAATGATAGAAATATTCCATTGGGCTAATTTCTTGAAAACGATATCGACCCATATAAAAATAATAAAGCCGATTAATCCAAATATCCAAAAATGAAGATCTTTGTCATTCAGGTCTATCCCTAGAAAACGATTTACCTTTAATAGGAAATCATGAAAATAGTTCACCATATTCGCTAATGTCTTAATTACATCTACCATCGGTCCTCCTGAATTTCAGTATGGTACACCCTGTTCCGTCATATGACGATAATTATACCACCTTTACAGAATTTTGCCGATTGAAAGCCCAAGGATTCATTCGTGAGATGAAAATCGACGTTGCCCATGCAATCCCCTTATGGGATTGCATGGGCAAATATGGTAAAATATAGATAGATGCTCGTTTTTTGAAAACAGCATACATAAGGGGTTGTGGAGACCAATTCTTTCTCCACGTAAATGTATGAAGTCGTCAAGCACAAGACGCTAAAACATTTTCGGGCAAACAACCTGATACACTTGGTAACAGAGTGTATGCCCATGAACCTATAGGGTCTGTCATGGGATGGCTGATGGCACAGCCCAATCTTGGGAGTTGCACAAAACAGAAATGGACTGAGTGCGTTAACTATCCAAGATTCCCACCCCGAAAGGGGCTTGCGGCTTTAGCCGTGGGAGTGTCAAAGTTGTACAGTCATCTCATATTTTTTAAATAACCTCCGTCCCCTATCAAATGGCGAGAATTCGGATTCCCTTTATATGGAATCCATCTTAAATACATATACTATTAATTTCCCTATATGATTGGATTGGAGGCTAAATAATGGATTGGCCAGGAAAACCAAATGAAGTGGCTCGGGGAGTTTATCATATCGAGATACCGACTCCGTTCCCAGTGGGACCGGTCAACGTATATCTCCTTGAAGGGAACTGCTTAACCCTTGTTGATGCAGGCCCCCTGATGGAGGAGGCCTGGCAAGCGCTATCTCAGGGTATCAAGAAATTGGGGTATAAAGTAAGCGACATTCAGCAAATCGTGCTGACTCATCATCATGTCGATCATTGTGGCTTGCTGGAACGTGTTCGGCAAGCGTCTGGAGCGCACACGTTTGCCCATCCTCAAGCAGTCCCCTATGTCGAAGTAAACGAGGAATTCATGGCGTTTCATTCCCGTTTCTTCTATGAGCTCTATACCGAGAACGGTGTGCCGGAGGAGTCCCTTACCATTATTGAGAAATTCCACAAGCGAACGATGGCATTTTCCGAAAGGAGCCAGATTGATGAATGCTTAAAGCACGGGCAGACTCTTCCTCATCTTCCTGAATGGCAAGTATTCTATACGCCCGGTCACTCTCAGAGTCACATCTCCTTATACCGTGCAGTGGACCGCGTGATGATTGCCGGCGATCACATCATTAAGCACATCTCCTCGAATGCGTTCATTGAACCACCACAGGATCAATCCCGCAATCGTCCTCTTACATTGATCCAATACCGCACAGCATTGGAGATGTGCGCTGACAAAGAGATTGACATTATTTTTTCCGGTCATGGTAAACCTGTTACCAACCATCGCGAACTCATTCTGAATAGACTGCAAAAAAATTGGCTCAGGACGGATACACTTCGCGGCCTATTAAAAGACGGGGAGAAGACAGCTTTTGAATTGACGACTTTGCTATTTCCCAACATCTATCAAAAAGAGCTAGCGTTGACCTTATCAGAGACATTGGGGCATATAGACTTGCTGCAGATTCTTCACCAACTGGAAGTCAAGAAAAGAGACGGGGTCAAATATTATTTTTTATAAAATAAGAGGGCATCTGATCTGAAGGAGGCCTCCGTCAGGCATTTAGCAGCCTTGCAGCCTATCGGATGGCCAAGCCAGGTGAGTCTGAGAGACTGACTTTATAGCCGTTTTTTTATTGGATTTAGGTTAATTTCGTTGATTCTGGATATCCGTAAAGGGAACATATCTAGGTAAAGCATCATGAGGAAGAAATAAGAAATAAGGCATGATTATAAAGGCAATCCGATAAACGATTGAGATATACATTTCTACCGTTTTTTCGGTATCATGAATAGACTTGATTAATCGATACTGTTTGTTAAGCTTTTGGTCTAGCTGTTGACTTATTTTCACTAAGTCAGGATGAGAGAAGCTGTCCACTTGCTTTCCTAATTGATACATTTGTCTTTTTAATTGCATGATCTCTTCATTAACCTGAGTAAATTCAACCATTATCATTCCTGACCTCCTGTTTATCAGAATTTATCCACTATTTAATTTTAAATCAAATATACTAATATTACCATTTGATTTTATCGACATTTTTCACATAAGGTCATTATACATATATCGCCTGGGGAAATACTCTGAGAGTTTCTATGTAGCATTACAGATGGTTCCGATGTAGTTTTAATTCCATAAATATAAAAAGCCGATTTTCTGTAGCGCTACAGGAAATCGGCTTTTTATAAAATCGGGCGTAAAACCCCTATCCCTTTAGGGTAGGGGATGTAAGCCTGCTTTTAGCCTTGTTCTTGGATGTATTTTTGAATCGTTTCTCTACTGACGTTTCCAATGGAACAAGCGAAATATCCGTCACTCCAAAAAGTTCGTTCTTTCCAAAAATGCTTAGCAAGATATTTTTCATGTTGTTTTCAAATGTGAAAAAACGTAGTCATTTGCTTGAGCAGTCTTACGATTTCAAGAAGGAATCCGACCTCACCTCGACAAAGTTAAAAAGGCTTTTTGCACTTGCATCACCGAGGATTGCCTTTCCTCTACTTAAATACAAGCGACAGAGCAACGGTCTGGTGCGTCAACCGAAGGTGTCATGACCTCTCTAACGTAGCTAGAGTTTCTCCTAACTGAGTCTGGTGAACTTACCCTTGAAGGGACGAGGCTAAAAATCACGCAACTTCTTTTCAGAAGCCACGATGCCTTTAGGCTCGTGGTAGTTCACATCTAAATGTATTTAATAAATCTTAATTTCATTATAGAACGTATCTCGTTCAACCGGAATTCGTCCGGCACCCTTAATGAGCCAGATCAATTCATCCTTTGTAAGACCTTCAGGAGAAAGGGCACCGGCTGCGTGCGATATCCGTTCCTGTACGATGGTGCCATGAACGTCTGAAGCCCCAAAGGTAAGTGCGATCTGAGTTAATTGAGTCCCAAGATTAATAAAGTAAGCTTTGATGTATGGGATATTGTCAAGCATCAGGCGTGAAATAGCAATGGTTTTCAGGTTATCAAATGCGGAAACTCTGCGTTTGATGCCCGCGCTGACGTTAGCTGGCTGAACAGAATTAGGAATGAATACCATAAAACCATTGGTTTCATCTTGAAGATCACGCAGGTGTAGCATGTGCTCAATTCGTTCCTCAAGCGTTTCTATCGAACCGTACAGCATGGTAGCATGTGTTTTCAAACCCATCTTATGAGCGGTACGCTGCACTTCTAGCCACTGATCAGTTGTAGCTTTTCCTACCCCCATCTTTTGGCGATAACGTTCTGACAAAATCTCCGCTCCTCCGCCTGTAAGGGTAGCTAAACCAGCACCCACCAGTTCCTGCAGCACTTCTGTGTAGCTTTTTCCGCTGATCCTTGAATAGAATTCGATTTCTGCAGCAGTATGTGCCTTAATCGTAATATGAGGGTAGCGCTCATTTAGAGCTTTAATTGAGTCCACATAATACGAGAAGGGTATGGTTGGATTATGCCCACCAGTGATATGGAACTCCCGCATATCATCATGGAGATGTTGATCGATATAGTCAAACATCTCTTGAGGAGACAATGTATAGGCTCCCTCTTCATCTGGATCCCGACGAAAATGACAAAACGCACAGTGGGCTTCACACACATTGGTAAAATAAAGACTCATATTAGAAATGAAATATACTTTTTTACCGTTTTTTTGCATATTAACGTGATTGGCTAATTGACCCATCGTCAATAAATCATCATGTTGGTAGAGGAAAACCCCATCTTCCCGGGTTAAACGCTCGCCGCTCATCACTTTTTCGGAAATTTCTCCCATTCGTTTTTCCGGTGTGGGTATAATAATGCTCACTACTAAACTCACTCCCTAAACTTATTATTAACGTCAAATTAATTATGATGATATGACTGAAGACATGTCAAGTTTTTTACGTGATGATTAGCTCCTTGAAATATTCAGTCGCCCGGAATAATTTTGTGAATGCTCTCTGCCATAATCTGCATAAACAGGTCCAAAGTTAGAGAATTGTTGGAAGTATGATTTAAAACAGTTGCATTCATCTTAATCAAATGGCATGCTTAAGAAGATATGGCTCCATAGAATAAAGAACGCGTAGGTGATTAACATGTTAGAAATAAAAACTTCCACACTCAGCAATGGGGAATTCAATAGGGGGGTATTCGCGACACGTGATATATCAAAAGGTGATCTTATACATGAAGCACCGGTCATTCCTTATCCTAATGAGGAACATGTTTTCATAGAGAAAACAATGCTTGCTGATTACGCTTTTGAGTATGGCGCAAACCACACAGCGTTCCTCTTAGGTTATGGCATGCTATTTAACCATTCATATAAGCCTAATGCCACTTATGATATTAACTTTGATAACCATACGTTTGACTTCTATGCTTACACAGATATAAAAGCTGGTGAAGAGATTCTAATCAACTATAATGGTGATGTTGATAACGAAGATCCTCTATGGTTTGATAAAAGAGATTGATAATAACCAATAACAAAGACCACTTCCAAAGCTGATGGGGTGGTCTTTGTTATAAATTTGGTAGCTTCTTTACCAATTGCTCTCTTGCTGTTAACAATTGACCTAGATAAAACATTTGTTTTTCAGGATTTCTTTTAATTGTGTCACGCCATGAATTTAAAAAAAGCCCGATTTTTCTCATTGTCTGGATATCGGGTTTGCTTATTAAATTATCGAATCCCCATAGTTCAATTGAAAATTACAAGATGATAAGATGTTTTTGTATAAACCACTTTGTGAATGCAAGTGTTTCCCTAGCCTTATGCCATGGCATCGATAAAACTTTGGATTTGATCGTGTAAATACTTGATCTATTGAATTCTAAGAAACAAGCGATATCCCACGCTCTTGCCCCATGATACTCATGTGTAACAACAATTGAACTGTTCCAATCATAGACTTCCATGATCCTTTTACTAAAAAGTAAATTTTCATAGGTACTCCGTGATTGATCTTCAATAAAAATATGATCGGCGGAAGTTCCTTTAGCCATGAGGTAATGTTTCATGCCTTCTGCTTCGGGAATGGTTGACCCATTATGATCCATGCCTCCAGAGACAATTATTTTTGAATAATATCCTCTATTGTACAGGTCATATGCGGCATCCAACCGTTCCTGTAATGCAGGGCTTGGATAATCGTTCCACAATGCAGCACCTAATACAATTCCTACATCTGATTTATTTAGTTTCTGATGTTGGACGGAAAAAATCATCCATTGAAGATACAAAATCCACAATACACCTAAAGTAATAATAAAAAATATGAGATAATTGATCCATTTCCTTTTTCTTTGCATCATTATATTTTTCCACAATTTGTAATTACCTTCCCCTTTAGCATCATAAGTGGAATATATAGCTTGTGATGAAAATTAAACCCAATGAATACAAAGGATTCATTGGGTAAGATGAAAAAGTTTATTGTCTGAACAAGAGTTTATAGGTTTTCATTAACTGAATGGAAGGGAGTACCATCAAACTTCAACCTTACTCCCTATCCTCTCAACCCACCCGATGCTCAATTCTCAGCTTGTCCGCAACCATCGCAATAAATTCGCTATTAGTTGGCTTTGCTTTGGAGTTACTGACGGTGTAGCCAAAGAGAGTGCCGATGGAGTCCATATTTCCTCTGGACCAAGCCACTTCGATCGCATGGCGAATGGCACGTTCAACACGGCTAGCTGTCGTATTAAACTTCTTGGCAATATCAGGGTAGAGAACTTTAGTTATGGAACCCAGGAGTTCCACGTCATTGTATACCATCGTGATGGCCTCACGCAGGTACATGTAACCTTTTATATGGGCAGGCACCCCAATTTCATGAATGATGGCAGTAATATTTTGATCCAATGATTTGGTTTTCGTTGCAGCGGTTGGTGTTTTAATTAGAGATGATTTAATGGTATAGGATGTGTTGCTTCCTGCCACTTGTCTTATGCGGTTAGCAAGCACATCCATATCAAACGGTTTCAAAATATAATAGGAGGCTCCTAATTCTACTGCTTTTTTCGTCACTTCTTCCTGGCCAAATGCCGTCAGCATGATTACTTTAGGCTGGTGTCCTAGTTCTAGGCTGCGAATATGCTCTAATACGGCTAAACCATCTAAATGAGGCATGATAATATCAAGAATCAAGACATCAGGAATCCCATCTCTTTCAAAGATCTTGAACACTTCATTTCCGTTAAAAGCAATTCCGGTTACTGCCATGTCTTCTTGGCTGTTTATATAGTCTTTGAGGAGTTCCGTAAATTCTCTGTTATCATCTGCTAATACCACATTTATCGTATTCAATGTATAATCACTCCTTCATATTGAGTATCGCTCAAATCACTATAAATAACTTTTCGACAAATGAAGGGGTTTTCCTGCTTGAGAGTGCAAAATCATTTAATTTTTTTATTTATTTTTATTTTCAGACTATTATTTGATAAGTGTAATATAGCTACTTGCGTAGCGAACTGCGTATAATACTTTGCCGATAAGTGCAAAAAAAACTCAAGGCCAAGTATTAACTGGCCTTGAGTCCTTTTTGATTGTAAAGATCAATTCCTGCATCCTGGAGCATCCATTCGATAAATAATCCATATCCAGAAGTCGGATCATTGACAAACACATGTGTCACAGCTCCAATGAGCCGTCCCTTTTGAATGATAGGACTACCACTCATTCCCTGAACAATCCCTCCAGTTTTCTCCAACAGCCGAGGATCGGTAACTTTAATAATCATTCCCTTCGTTGCCGGAAAGCGTTGTTGAATCACATTGACGATCTCAATATCGAATTTTTCAACCTTTTGCCCGTCTACCACTGTTAGAATTTGAGCCGGGCCTTCCACTACTTGCTCAGTCAGAGCAATCGGAATCGGTTCTTTAACCATATTATTGTCAGGATACTTGGACATTTCACCAAAAATACCAAAGGGTGTATTCTTGGTAATGCTTCCAAGCTTATCATTTTCATCTTTAAAAATGGCGAATTTTTCACCAGGTGCCCCATTCGTTCCTTTTTCAATAGAAGTGACTCTTGATTGAACGATGTGCCCATCTCCTACAACAATCGGTTTTCCCGTATCGATATCAGAAATGACATGACCTAATGCTCCATATTTTTTGCTCATTGGATCATAAAAAGTTAAGGTTCCTACACCAGCTGCACTGTCTCGGATATATAGCCCCATCCTATAGGCTTGATCCTTAACATCATAGACCGGACTAAGCTGTACCTCGAACTTTTCCTCTCCCCGAGCGACTAAAATAGACAGAGCCTCTTTTTTATCTCCAGCTTCTTTAACCAGTTTGCCAACCTCTTCAATATCATTAATATACATGCCGTTCACCTTAAGAATCGTATCTCCAACCCGTATTTTAGACATTTCACCGGGAGATATTTTCTCATTTCCCGTATCCACCAAATGATGCCCGACTACAAGAACGCCAGCCGTCTGCAGTTGAACACCAATCGATTGCCCCCCTGGGTAAACCTTGAAATCTTCAAGAACATTCACTTTTACCGTTTTAATGGGGACATTTCCTACTTTAAGCTGTAATTCCGTTTTACCTGTTTCGTTTGTATTGATGGTAACGGGTGACCGATAATCAATATTGGTCTCTAAACCAGTTTCGCCATTGATATGAACTACATTGGGATTACTGGCAGTAATGCTTCCTGTTACGGGCATGGAGAAATTTAATTCTTCGATGGAACCTTTAAAAATGCGTATTTCATCAGGAAGAGAGGCAAAATCCTGAAATGGCGTGGAAAATATGGTACAAAGTGATAATACTAATAAAAGAAACCCTAGCCATTTTTTCTTCGGTTGCTGCGTCAACGTATCACACTCCTACTTTCCCTACCTACACCTCCATCGTTACTGTATTTATAATCTTGCCCTTCAGGTGTTCATTTATAACTGACAAATCACGCTAAAATAAAAGGAATCACTGGAAGTCGTGATCCCTTAATTGATAATATGTATTTTATCCTTGCTCTGACGAGCCATACGCAGCATCTCCCGGGCATGCTTGCGAGTGGTTTCCGTGACTTCCACGCCTCCCATCAAACGTGCTAGCTCATCAATCCTGCCCTTTTCCTCCAACAAATCAACTCTTGTCTGGGTTTCATCCTCCGTGGCAAGTTTTGAGATGAATAAGTGGGCATCAGCCATACACGCCATTTGCGGCAAATGGGTAATACATAGTACCTGCTTGTGACGGGAAATGGCGGCTAGCTTTTCTGCTATAGCTTGCGCTGCTCTTCCACTTACTCCCGTATCCACCTCATCAAAAATGAGGGTATCAATTGGTTCGAGCTCAGCTAAAATGGTTTTCATCCCAAGCATAATCCTTGATAATTCACCTCCTGAAGCAATTTTAGCCACAGGACGCAATGGCTCACCCGGATTAGGAGAGATCATGAATTCCACTTCATCAATTCCAGTTGATGTCACTTTCAAACGCCTGCCATGAATGTCAAGCCCCTGTGTGTCTTCGTTTTGTCTAACCTCCACGGAGAATTTTGCCTTTTCCATATGAAGATCCTTTAACTGCTCTTCAATTTGCTGGGCAAGAACGAGCGCTGTTTGCTGCCTTTGCTTTGACAATTCTACTGACTCTAAGGCTAAATCCTGCGCTAGCTCTTTTACCCGTTTAGAGAGGGCTTCCAGTCTTTCTTCACGATTCACAATACTATCTAACTCATCCTCGATTTCTGCAGCATATTCTAAGATTTCTTCTACACTTTTTCCATACTTTCGCTTCAATCGATTAATCTCAGCCAGACGGTCATCCATCTCTTCCAATCGATAAGGATCGAATTCTAATTCATCGCGATAAGCCCTAAGCGTTCGCGCAGCTTCCTCTAATTGATAAAAAGCAGACTCCATTTGGGTTAATATTTGCTGCAAGCTTTCATCTAAACTCGATATCGTTTCAATGTGTGATAAAGATAATCCTACCCAATCCAATGAGGCCTGTTCTCCTGTTAAAGCAAGATAAGCATCTTCTAGCCCTTTAAAAAGCTTCTCGCTATTCATGAGGCGATTTTTTTCCCGAAGTAAATCCACATCTTCCAAGGGCCGCAAATCAGCTTCCGTGATCTCCTGAAGTTGAAAGGAGAGCATATCTTGCCTTTGCACCATTTGCTGTTCATTCTTGGCAAATTTCACATACTCAGCCCTTGCTGTCCGAAACTCTTTATAGACCTGATTAAATTCCTCTTTGAACTGCTTTAACTCTTCTCCTGCAAAAGCATCAAGCCAAATAAGATGGCGATCTGACTGCATGAGAGATTGATGCTCATGCTGTCCATGGATATTCACTAACCACGGACCAACTTCCTTTAGAGTCGCCAAAGTGACAAGCTGCCCATTAATCCGGCATATGCTCTTCCCTTGTGCGGTAATATCCCTTCTTAAGATCAGCATCTCCTCATCGGGAGCTTCAATCCCTAATTGAGAAAGAAGCTGTAGAACCGGGTGATCCGGAGCAATTTCGAATAATGCTTCGATTTCCGCCTTTTTCTCTCCATACCTTACGTAATCAGCAGACCCCCGTCCACCTAACAAAAAACCGATGGCATCGATCAAGATAGACTTTCCTGCCCCCGTTTCCCCAGTCAGGATATTAAGTCCCTTTTGAAAAACGATCGTTACCTCTTTAATAACCGCTAAATTTTTTATAGTTAATTCCACTATCATGCTATTCCCTCCGGGTGGCTACAGCATTTCTAAAAATCGTTGTGATGATTCAATGGCAGCATCATGATTGCGGCAAATGATGAGTATGGTATCATCCCCACATATGGTCCCTAATAAGTCCTGCCAATCCAAGTTATCAATAAGGGCACCTACAGCATGGGCATTACCCGGCATGGTTTTCATCACTAACAGATTATCTGCCTGATCGATGCTGACAAAGCTGTCCACTAGGGTTCTCTTTAGTTTTTGCTGTGGGTTAAATCGTTGATCTGCGGGCAAGGAATACTTGTAGCGCCCATCGTTGGTTGGTACTTTTACCAGATGTAATTCCTTAATATCTCTAGAAACGGTTGCTTGTGTAACGTTATAGTTCAATTCACGGAGAATATCCACTAATTCATCCTGGGTTTCAATATCCCGGTTGGCAATGATTTCTCGTATTTTAATATGTCGTTGCCCTTTGTTCATTCCTGATCCCCCATAAGCTTTTTTCGTACAACGTTAAAAAAACTACTCTCTTTCCATTTAATTAAAGAGGTCATATACGGAGATTTTTTCAACAAAATTTCATCCCCGATCTGTAATCGAATCCCCAATTGACCATCGATAGTCAAACCGATATCCTCATGGGTAGCATGTGTGATAATTCGTATTTCTTGATCGACAGATAAGACCATGGGACGTGCAGAAAGGGAATGCGGAGCAATCGGTGTCAGCAAAATGGCATTTAAAGACGGCATGACGATAGGTCCTCCCGCCGAAAGGGAATAAGCCGTAGATCCAGTGGGTGTAGAAATAATGACACCATCACCATTAAATGTGGATACATATTGATCTCCTACAAAAATTTCACACTCGATGATTCGGCTAAATGTCCCTTTGGCAATGCAAATATCATTTAAAGCATGGTATTTCATCACACTTTTACCATTCTGAATCAGTTCAGCCTCAACCATCATTCTTTTTTCCAAGTAATAATCGCCTTTTACTATTTTTTCAATAACCACTGGTAATTGATCATGATCCGGTTCAGCTTCGGACAAAAACCCAAGCTTTCCTAAATTAATTCCCAATAAAGGGATATTATGGATGGAAAACTCCCGCGCCACTCCGAGTAAGGTTCCATCTCCACCTAATACAAAAATGACATCTACCTGTTGATGAAATTGTTGAAGGGGCAAAGCAAGGTCTTTTTTCCCTGTATATTCCCCAACAAAGGGCTCTATCCACACGCGTACCTTTTTCTGCTCCAACAAATCAATGAATTCCTTAGCAAATTGGAGTGCGCCAGGCTTTCCTTGATTCACTACTAAACCAACCGCTTTCACTGGGGGCCCTCCCTTTAGCTGATATCCTCATTATACAACTTTTTATTAAAAAATGCATAAAAATACAAAAAGTCTTTCCGACAAAGGTCAGAAAGACTTTTTGGGGTTATAGCTCTTGATGAGCTTGATCAACTATTTTTTGAATTTCCCAGGATCCAAACGGAGAGGCTGTCGGTCCATTCACTCGTTCTAAGTGCATAAGGAATTCAATGTTGCCCTCTCCACCGGTTATGGGCGAATAGCTAAGGCCTTTGACTAGAAAGTTTAGCCCAGAAGCATAATCCACCATTGTTTGCAGGACCTGCACGTGAATCTTGGGTTCACGGACAATTCCGTTTTTCCCAACCTGTTCACGACCCGCTTCAAACTGGGGCTTCACTAGCGCGATCACTTGCCCACCCTCGTGAAGGAACTGAGCCAAAACAGGGAGAATAATCCGCAGAGAAATAAACGAAACATCAATGGTTGCAAACGTAGGTTTATCGCCTTTGAGATCCTCTGGCTTTAGATGACGAAAATTAGTTCGCTCCATCACCATGACACGATCATCGGACCGTAATTTCCAGTCCAGCTGTCCATAGCCCACATCGATCGCATAGATCTGTCGAGCCCCATTTTGTAAAGCGCAATCGGTAAAACCGCCGGTCGAAGCGCCAATGTCCAAAACCACAGCATCCAGAAGAGATAAATCGAAGACCTGAATCGCTTTTTCAAGTTTTAAACCGCCGCGACTTACGTAAGGATGAAGTTCACCCTTCACTTTTAGGGGAGCCGTATCCTCTACTTTTGTTCCGGCCTTATCGCAGCGTTCTTCATTGATAAAGACAAGTCCCGCCATGATGGCTGCCTGAGCCTTCTCTCTGCTTGGGAAGTAGCCTTTTTCCACTAACAACACATCAATTCGCTGTTTTCCCATTAGGCTCTCTGCCTTTTCCGAGGCCATAATTTCATGGTCGTTTGTGCAATGCGTTCCGGAGTTAGCCCCACTTCAGTTCGCTGCTCCGTGACACTGCCATGCTCAACTAAGACGTCAGGCACACCAATCACCTCGATAACCATATCGTGATATCCCTCAGACGCATAGAACTCAAGCACTGCAGAACCAAATCCTCCTGCGGCCGTGGCTTCTTCCACGGTGATCACGTGGAATCGTTCCTTCGCTAGCCTGATCAATAAGTCATGATCGAGAGGCTTGACAAATCGCGCATCCACAATCATCGGCTGCATCCCTTCAGCACGCAATAACTCAGCTGCCTGTTCCGCTAGTTCGACCATATTACCTAAAGCCAAAATAGCCACTTGGGATCCTTCCTCTATAATTTCAGATTTACCGATTGGAATTTCTCTAAATTCAGAGTCCATCGGAATACCCGTTCCGTTCCCGCGCGGGTAACGTACAGCTACTGGTCCTTGATCATATTTCATCGCTGTATAGAGCATATGCTGGAAGTCATTTTCATTCTTTGGCATCATAATGGTAATATTCGGCTGACTCCGCAAAAAGCTAATGTCATATAAGCCGTGATGCGTTTCGCCATCTTCCCCGACAAACCCTGCCCGATCGATAGCAAAAATAACATTTAGATTTTGACGGGTCACATCATGCAAAACCTGATCATATCCACGCTGAAGAAAGGTTGAATAGATAGCGCATACCGGTTTGATGCCTTGTGTAGCCAGACCGGCAGCCATGGTGACGGCATGCTGTTCGGCAATCCCCACGTCAAAGAAACGATCCGCATATTGCTCCGCAAACGAAGTCAATCCTGATCCCCCTGGCATAGCCGGTGTTATAGCCACTAAGCGTTTATCCAATCCAGCCAGCTTCTTCATGGTTTCCCCAAAGACTTTGTTATAGGCTGGAGGACCTGCTTTTTTCATCATTTCCCCCGACTCGATCTTGTAGGGACTTACACCATGCCAAGTATGGGAATCCGCTTCCGCAGGAGCATAGCCCTTTCCTTTTTTGGTCACCACATGAACCATCACTGGACCTTTGATTTGACCAGCTTGCTTTAAGCATTCTAATAGTCCTGATAAGTTATGTCCATCAATCGGCCCTAAATAGGTAAAGCCAAGTTCTTCAAACAGAATACCGGAAACGAGTAGATATTTGAGACTGTCCTTAATACGTTCAGCCGTTTTCGCTAGCTTCCCGCCGACAGCCGGTATTTTCCGCAAGATATGCTCTAGCTCTTCTTTTGCTTTTTTGTAGTTGTGATCGGTACGCAGCCTGCCTAAATAATGATGGAGTGCACCCACATTGGGAGCGATAGACATTTCATTATCATTTAAAATGGTAATCAAATTTTTCTGCTCATGACCGATGTGGTTTAAGGCTTCTAGTGCCATTCCTCCCGTTAAAGCCCCATCACCAATGACAGCAACTACCTTATTTTTCTCACCCTTTAGATCACGTGCGATGGCCATTCCCATAGCTGCGGACAGCGATGTGCTGCTGTGACCGGTTTCCCACACATCATGGGCACTTTCATTCCGCTTTGGAAAGCCTGAGAGTCCTTTATATTTACGTAAGGTATCGAATTCATCAATCCGCCCGGTCAGGATTTTATGAACATAGGATTGATGCCCCACATCCCAAATAAATTTATCTTGTGGGCTGTTGAACACATAATGGAGTGCAATGGTTAGTTCCACTACACCCAGATTGGATGCTAAATGCCCCCCTGTTTTGGACAGCTTCTTGATCAGGAACTCCCGAGTTTCTTGAGCAAGTTGCTCCATTTGCTGAACGGACAGCTTTTTCAGTTGTTCAGGGGAGTTGATTTCTCGTAACAGCAAGGTAACTCCTCACTTTCATATCATTTCTATCTATGATTTCCATAAATTCTCAGACTATTTATCGCATGACATGCAATATTAATATGTTACCATATTTAAACCGAATCTTCCTAAGGAAAATTCCTTTTCATTAAAAGTTTCATAAAAACATAGTAGCTTCCTAAAGAAAAAAGACATTGCCTTCTATAAGACAATGCCCGGATATATGTAAAAAGTTAGTTTTGGGAAAAGGGTTTAATTCTCCCGCTGAATAATATAATCAGCTAGGGCTTCCAGGATATGATGTTTAATCTGCGCTTGATATAAAGCCTCCTTCGCTTCCCTCACTAATTCATCTAATTCAAGGCGACTTTGCTCTAGTCCAAGTAAACCCGGGTAAGTGGATTTTCCCTTTGCCAGATCACTGCCAACAGGTTTCCCGATTTTTTCCTCTTCTCCATAGATATCTAAAATATCATCCTGAATTTGAAAGGCAAGTCCTATATTTCGACCAAAGGTAGTCAATAAGGCAAGCTGTTCTTCACTCGCTTGACTTAGGTAAGCCCCGGCACGAATACAAAAAACAAGCAAATCAGCTGTTTTATGCTGGTGGATATATTGAAGTTCAGAAAGTTGCAATTGCTTTCCTTCCCCCAACAGATCAGCCATTTGTCCGCCAACCATCCCTTGGGGTCCCGCATACCGAGAGCATTCAGAGATGATTCGAAGAATAGTAGAGGCATCTATCCCTTCATTACTTAGTGAGCAAATAGCACGAAAGGCTTCCGTTAAAAGACCATCACCAGCAAGAATAGCCGTAGCTTCCCCAAACTGTTTATGATTGGTCGGTTTTCCCCGACGGAAATCATCATTATCCATAGCAGGCAAATCATCATGAATGAGTGAATAAGTATGAATCATTTCGATAGCACAAGCAACGGGCAGACCCCGTTTAGGGTCTTGTCCAAAAGATTCTAATGTAGCTAATATTAATATGGGACGGAGCCTCTTTCCTCCTGCATACAAAGAGTATTCCATAGACTCCCGCAGCAGCGGCGGCACGCCTGAACCAGGCAAAAAAGCAGGCATCGCCTGCTCTACATAGCTCTGTTTTTCCTTTAAATAAGCTTCAAGTTGAAAGGCTCCGTTCACTTGCGATCCTCCTCTAACTCAAGAGGCTTGACCACTAAACCGCCGTTCTCCTCCAAAAGCGTTTCGATCTTCTGTTCTACTTTGTCCAACTTTTGGCTGCACACCTGGGACAGCAGCATTCCGTCCTGAAATAAATCAATCGCCTTCTCTAAAGGAATCTCCCCTGCTTCCAGGGTGTCAACTATCTCTTCTAAACGCTGCAAGGCATCCTCAAAAGTTAAGGCAAGCAATTCATTCTTTTCCATGATTTTTCCTCTCTTCTATCGCCCAAACCGAGCAATCTATAGTCCCATCCATTAATTTTACCTTCACCCCATCACCAGGGTCAAGATGTCCAATGGATTTTATCAATCGGTCTTCCTTATAAACTAAGGAGTATCCGCGACTCATGATTTTCAAGGGACTGAGTCCATCAAGTTTGGTCATAGAAAACAGCAGTTGGTTGCGTCTTTCCTGTACGGTCTTTTCCGTCTGCTTCACCAGATCAGATTTCACACGGTCAAGACGCTCCTGAAAAAAAAGCAGTTGCTTGCTTGGACTTTGAAATTGCAGACGCTGTTGCATTCCACTAATTTGTACTCTTCGATCCCGAGTTAAGCGATGCATACTTAAAAAAAGGCGATCTACGGTACGATCTAACGTTTGGTTGGCAGAATCAATTTGCTTTCTGGGGTGACGCAGACCTAATGATTTTTGTGCTCTATTCCATTTATCCTTGTTTTGCTTCAACTGCCCGATTAAGAGGTTTCGCATCCGGTCTTCAAGAAAGTTTTGCTTCTGTCTTAATTCAATAATATGAGGTACGGCTAATTCTGCAGCCGCCGTGGGTGTGGCAGCTCGGATATCGGCTACAAAATCGGCAATTGTAAAATCCGTTTCATGTCCCACAGCTGAGATAACGGGAATATTGGAAGCAAATATGCTTCGAGCTACCTGTTCACTATTAAATGCCCACAGCTCTTCAATCGAGCCTCCGCCTCGTCCAACGATTACGATATCCACAAAATCACTCTTATTCATTAACTGGATCGCCCGGCTGATCGAGTCAGGTGCTTGATCGCCCTGAACGAGTACAGGAACCAGAACAATTCGGACTACCGGAAACCTTCTTCGGATGGTAGTAATGATATCCCGGATAGCCGCTCCGGTGGGGCTGGTAATCACCCCTACTACTTTCGGATAAGTTGGCAGCTGTTTCTTTCTTTCCGGAGCAAAAAGGCCTTCTTCCTGCAGCCTTTGCTTTAACTGTTCAAAAGCTAAATATAAACTTCCTAAGCCATCGGGCTGCATCTCTCTAGCAACGAGCTGATATTGGCCTCCCTGTTCATAGACAACGATATTTCCTCTGATTAAGACTTTGGTCCCGTTTTTGGGAACAAATTTCAAGTAGCGATTAGAACCAGCAAACATCACCGTTTTCAAGACACCATCCTGATCCTTCACGGTAAAATACATGTGTCCTCGGCTATGGTGAGTGAAATTGGAAATTTCGCCTCGAATCCAGATGTCTTGAAGCTGAAAATCGCCTTCGATTAGATCTTTTACGTAACGATTGATTTCACCAATGGAAAAAATTTTTCGCTCCAACCGTGAATCCTCCTGATCGGTTCAAGTACTTGGACGAGTATTATCCTCTGCCTTATAATTCGGCAGAGATCTTACATGCATCCACTGTATTTTTCAAAAGCATGGTAATGGTCATCGGACCTACGCCACCCGGTACTGGAGTGATGTAAGAAGCGACTTCTTTGACTTCATCAAAACGTACATCCCCAACTAGCTTTCCGGTTTCGATGCGGTTAACTCCTACATCAATCACGACAGCTCCTGGTTTGACATGATCAGCCCCAATGATATGAGCTTTTCCGATGGCGACTACTAGAATATCCGCTTGACGTGTCATTTCTGCTAAGTTTTCTGTCCGTGAATGACATATCGATACGGTCGCATGCTCTCTTAATAATAGCATGGAAACGGGCTTACCTACGATATTGCTGCGTCCGATGACAACCGCATGCTTACCGGCGATGTTTACGCCGCTTCGCTTGATGATTTCAATGATACCATGAGGGGTACAAGGAAGAAAGCACGGAGAATCAATGACCATATTCCCCACGCTGACCGGATGGAATCCATCTACATCCTTCCGAGGATCAATCGCTTGAATCACAAGGTCTTCGGAGATATGTTTCGGCAATGGAAGCTGTACGAGGATACCATGAATCCGGGTATCTTGATTAAGCTCTTCAACAAGCTCAAGCAGTTCCTGTTGAGTAATCGTATCCGGCTTGCGTATCACTTTGGAATAGATTCCAACCTCTTGACAGCCCTTTTCTTTCCCTTTCACATAAGATTGAGAGGCAGGATCCTCTCCCACTAAAACTACCGCTAAACCAGGTTGCAATCCCTTTTGCTTTAGCTCATCTACTTCCTGTTTTATCTCAAGGCGAATGTCTTGAGCAACTTGTTTTCCATCAATAATAATCGCAGACACAAAAAATCCCCCTATTCATTTTTAAAAGTCTAGTTTGAACTGTCGACTAACTCACGGTTACGGTTAGTTAGAATATCATCCTAAGAGAACGCCCTTCATACGGCTCTTATAACGGAAATTTTTCCCGCTATTCACTCATGGTCCCCTCTATTGAAGTCCTCAAAATGGTCCTGTTCATTAATCAACAGTCTCAGTTTAACTCCTAGAGGAGAGAATGTAAATTAAATACGAATAAAACTTTCGTCCTGCAAACTAAACGTTCGTATTTTTAAATTTATTTAACCCGATTCTTGCAACACCAAAGGCATTGTCACCCGAATAGGCAGGATCCGCAAAGTAAAGAGAGCAACCCACTGCAGGATGTTCTAGCCGCTCTACAAGTCGATTTTTTATATAAGCATTTGCTGCTACCCCTCCCACGATGAGAACCTCCTTCGGGTGTCCAAGATCAATTCCGTTGCGAATCACCTTTTCTAACGTTTTTACAACACACTGCTCGGTTGCCCTGGCAATTGCTGACTTAGAAAACTTCTCTTCCTTGATGATCCGCAGTAGTTGTGTTTCAGCTCCAGAAAAGTGAAAATCATACCCTTTCACCGTAGAGGGGACTCGTACTTCATCTTCATGTGGCTGTTTCGCCAAATCCTCTAAATAAGGACCTGCCGGAAAAGCTAAGCCAAGCGCAACCCCTACGCGATCAATCAGCTGTCCAGCATGGAGATCGAGCGTTCCACCCAATTTCTCAATATCGTATCCTTCTTCCGAACAGGAGCATAGGAGAAGCTCACTTGTCCCGCCGGATAAATGGACAGCCAAAAAACGTTTAGCTAATAGTGGACGATTAGCCGTATATTCTCCTGCTGCAATATGCATTTCCTGATGACTGGTAGAAAAGAGGGGAGCTTGAAGGAAAGTGGATATTCCACGTGCCCAGCTTTCCCCCACTTTAAAAACGGGCATATAAGAGCCTTCTACTGGTCGTGGACGAGTACTAACAGCCACCGCTATCACTTCAAAACCATGCATGGACAGCGCTTCCGCCAATTCAGGTAGTCTCTGAATATGCTGGAAAACTGCCTCCGATTGCTGTAAGCCTCGTTCCCCTTCCTTTACCGTAAGCAAACGCTTTTGTTCGCTTACAATATTTCCATTAAGATCAATCAAACAAAGGGAAGTACGATAATTACTCGTATCAATTCCCAGTATCACCTTTTTATTCACCAAGCTTTACCTCAATCGACTCACCGGTTTTTTCTTTGACTAAATTGGCTAATACTGCATTAATATATTTAACTGATTCCTCCATACCAAAGGCTCGAGTAAGCTCTAAAGCTTCATTAAGAGAAACCCTTTCTGGAATGTCCTGGATGTAAAAAATTTCATACGCAGCGATTCTAAGCACAGCACGATCGACTAGCGCTAATCGATCAAACGACCAACTGCGAAGATATTTCTGTATAGCTTGATCAAGTTCATTTTGATGGGACAAAACCCCATTGACGATTTGTTTCAAGAAATCTGTTTCCTCAAAGTCGGATTGATCCTCTAACACAACCTGCATCGCTTCCTGTAAATCGATCTCTCTCATATCAATCTGGTATAAAACCTGAACTGCTTTTTCACGCGCTTCACGCCTAGACATTTTTACCATCACCTACTCTGAGATATTTAGCGAATCAAAATTAATAAATTATTTCAAAATTGTTTGACTGCACAGGTGCAACTAGGTCCCTCCTCTTTGACTTAAATTCAGGTCAAAGCGGTTGTCTGCGCCAAAGGTTTGGCGTCAGCCAAGGTTTCATTATTTATAGCTTTTCCAACTTTTGCAAAAGAAAAAAGGGCAAATTGCCCCAAAGTTTAAAAATGATTAATGTCTTGAATACTTGCCCGGAAGAATTCGATCTAATACATCCATCAAATTCTCACGATTATCATACTTTCTTCCTAAATAATAGCCCGTTGAAATAAACACAACGATGACCAAGGTATCGATAAAGCCTAACCATATGTATAAGAATCCAAAAATCAAACCAGCAAAAATCCCCATCGCTTTTCCCGGATGCTCCGAAATAAGGTGCCAAAACATCTATATTCCCCCTACTCTACTCGACTTAGCCTTGTAGATGGTTGTTGGGCAACCTCTGTAATTTTTACATCAATCTGTTTCACTTCAATTCCAATGATGGCTTCAATCTGTTCCTTGACGTTCTTTTGCAATTCCTCAACAAGGGTGGGGATTGGAGTTTCTCCATCCACAGCAACCTTTAAGAGTATAGACGTACCAGTTTCATCTGATTTAATCACATTTTTCACTTCACGTACACCACGTACACGTCGAGCGGACTTGAGGGCAATACTATCAATGGTATTTGTCGTAATACTGACATGTCCTAGGGGGGTCATCTGTGAAATGGCCTCTCTATGTCTCCGCTCTTGTTTAGGACGAAATCCTGGAAGAAGAAATTTTAGGCTGATCAAGAAAAAGATAAAGGCAACGGCCAGATAAGCGTACCGTATTTCGCCCGAGTCATAGATGGCTTGCAAATTAGACTGAACAAGTGAATATGGAATAAATCCGGCGGCCGCTGCCATCACAATGACCGATAAGACGGTTAATGCTAAGCTATAAAGGGTCAATATAAAGCGATCAAATAGATTCAACCGATCAAGACCTCCTTTGCCATTTGCAAGTAGTTCTACATGGTTAACGCTTGTATAAGAAAGCTACTGGCGTAGCCTTTTGCGTATCAAACTTTCCAATAAGTAGAACGAAAGACCCCTATGGAGGCGTGCTTATCCATTAGGGGTCCGCATCACTATCGAACACGATGCTGGGGTTCTTCGATCTCTACCTTCTTCTCAGTCCTGAATTCAACATCAACAATATGCACATTGACTTCAATAACCTTCAGACCAGTCATATTTTCAATGGCATTTTGTACATTTTCTTGTATATTTCGTGCGACTTCAGGAATTTTGTATCCATATTTCACAATGAGGTAAACATCAACAGCCGCTTCTTTCTTCCCGACTTCAACTTTAACACCTTTTGCCAAGTTCTTTCTTCCCAAACGCTCGGCAATATCACCTACAAACCCCCCGCTCATATGAGCGACACCTTCCACTTCTGCTGCTGCTAACCCTGTAATGACTTCAATGACTTCAGGCGCAATCTCGATTCTTCCCAATTCGGTTTTTTCAAAATCTGCGATCATTTCCATGACAAGAGCCCTCCTAAAAAGTTGTAGCAACTGAGGTATTATTTAACAATCATACCCTACTTCTTACATTTCGTCTACCTCACTAGAATTACCTTCCATGATCCGCTGCCTATTCTGGCTTGACTAAGAATAAAGGCTGACCATATTCAACTAACTGGCCTTCGTTTACTAAAACTTTCACAATTTCTCCTGAAACTTCGGCTTCAATTTCATTAAATAGCTTCATCGCCTCAACGATGCACACGATCGAGCTCGGCATCACTTTTTCTCCCGCCTTTATAAATGGCGGCGCACTAGGTTCCGGTTTCGAGTAGAAGGTTCCCACCATAGGAGAAACAATCTTATGTAAGCTTTCTTCCTGTTTTGGTTCTGCGGCTGGCGTTTGTGGCTTTACTTCCACTAGATGTACAGGTGCTTGTAGCTCAACGACTTCCGTTTTCGGTATCACTTGAACAGGCTGTATAGATGGTGCAGCAACCTTTTCGGTCGCTGCCAAAGGTTCATGCGTGACAACCTCTTGTCGACCTTTTTTTATACTAAGTTTAGTTCCTTCACTCTCGTATTCAAACTTTTGGATACTGGACTGATCCAGAAGTTTAATAATTTCTCTTATTTCATAAATTTTTAGCATGATCGACACTCCTTAGGTAAGCACTTTATAAAAGAATAACCAAATATCAGATATTATATCATACTCTGCCGATAAAGGCATAATCTGGACTGGACACAGTCGGCTTTTAACATATGGATGGCAGGGGGAAAGGAATAGAGAGGTACTCCAAACAAACTAATCTTTTTCTGCAAAGCCTTACAGTGCTACGCTTGTTTACCTATTCAAAAGAAGAAAAAACCAGCAGCCAAAGAGCTCTGTAAACTCGATGACGCTGGCTTTACTGTCTTTTATATACTCTGCAGTACCTCTTTCACGGTCTCAGCAAATTCCCGGCCAAATTGAATGCATTGCTCTTCATCCTCTGGGGCTAGTTCGATTTTCAGACCTTCTTGTGTAATGATGGCACCAAGCTCTGTCAATTTGGTAGATAAAATATCTACCGCAGCGCAGTAAAGTTCATAAGACGTATCACCTGATCCGAATACGGCTGCCATCTTCCCCGTCAAATCCAAACTCTCCATGTCATCATAGAAGTCCAAGAATTCATCAGCAAGTTCCCCATCCCCATATGTATAAGATCCTAGAAGAATGCCATCGTATTCTTCTAATTCTTTTGCATTCGCTTTCGGCAGCTCACGCACGGTTAGACTTACTCCTGTCTCTTCTACCCCTTTACCGACTAGCTTGGCTATTTCTTCTGTGTTACCGGACATACTTGCGAATACGATGATAATCTTTGACATTTAATTCTCCCCTATCATTTATTTATGATAAAGATAATCATTATCACAATTACATTATACAGATAACGATATTCATTTTCAATTAATTTGAATTAACTTTTTGTTGTATCCGATCGTTCTCCAAAGCTTGCTTCATTTCACTCAGATGATCCATATCATAAGCCAATTTATTCAATCTTTTACCTTGAACCGTCATATACATAAAGATGATCAGAAAAACGACGCTATAGGCAGCAAATAAGTAAGTCAACCCTATTCCTCCTTTCAACAATCTAATAGAAACGCTCGCGCAAAGACTCTTTCAGTCGGCTGACTTCATGCTGTAAAAGGGAAATGGCAATGCCTCTTCGCAGTAAAAATAAGTAAAGGATCGAAAAGGCCAGTAACATTGCCAATAAGGCGACGAGCATTTCAGGCGCGACCCCTCCACCCTTTTGACTTGGTCCTTCTCCGAAGACAATTGGATGCTGTTTGGTTTCCCACCAGCGAATAGACATGAAGACAATCGGCACATCAATAAAGCCCAATATCCCAAATACGGCCGCCAGTCTTGCTTTCTTCTCCCACAGGCCATCCATCTTGCGAATCATAAAATAGCCAAGAAAAATAAACCATAAAATCAGTGTCGTAGTCAGCCTCGGTTCCCAAGACCACCATGTATTCCAGGAAGAACGTCCCCAAATCGGTCCCGTGATCAGTACCATCGTGGTAAACATAAAGCCAAGCTCTGCCGATACCTGAGCAATGACATCATATTTACGATTCTTGCTTGCTAAAAAGCAGATGCTGAAAATGAAAACGACAAAGAAGGCAAGGAATGCTGTCCAAGCAGAACTCACATGCACATAAAAGATTTTTTGTACAATCCCCATTTTGCTCTCTACAGGAGCGTAGATAAACCCTAGATAGAGGGCAAGGATCATCGCAACCACGGAGAAATATCCTAAAACCTGGTCATTTTTTACTTTCATACCATTACCCCTCCAAGATGTAGTCAAATAACAACCAGCTGGTGACGCCAAATACGACATCATACCCGCCCATGAGCTTTACCCAAAGGGCATACGTCTCCCACTCGCTTCCTTCAAGAATCAGCCCTGTTGCCTTGACCGAAGCGATAAGCAGAGGGGTGAGCAAGGGAAGCAATAAAATAGGGAGAAGCAGCTCGCTTCCTTTTCCGCACGACGCAACAGCAGCCAGAAAAGTTCCTACAATCATCAGACCGAGGGAACCCAGGATAATGACGAGCAGAAGTGAAGCAATCGAGCCTTGCCAGCGGAAGTCAAACAAAAGGAACAGCAAGGGAATGGCAATCAAGTTGGTCATCATCAAGAGGCTAAAATTAAATATCAATTTCCCAATATAAATAGCAGACCGATCAAAGGGAGCCATAAGCATCCCAGTGAGGCAATCATTCATTTGCTCGGAAACGAAGGCCCGATTCAACCCGAGAATGGCGGAAAACACAATCATGACCCAGATGATACCAGGAAACACGTTGCGCATCAGATGATTTGTTGGGTCGAACGCAAAGCTGAATACTACGATGACAAGCAAGGAGAACACGATCATCGAACCAATCACTTGCTTTGATCGCGACTCCACCATCCATTCTTTATAAATAATCGACCATACTGCACTGCTTTTCATACGATTCACCCATTCGATACCTGTCTTTGAAATTCTGGATCTCCTACATCCCCACGCCTTAGGTCTTTTATCATCCGTCCTTGCTCCAACCAGAGAACGCGATCCGCCAACTCCTTCACCTGCGCGAGATCGTGACTGACCATGAGGACCGTCACCCCGTTAGCCACTCGCTCTTGAATCAAGGCATTGAGCCATCGCATACTGTCCTGATCGAGTCCAGTATGCGGTTCATCCAGCAATAGCAAAGTCGCCTCAATCAAAAGCACTCTCGCGATCGCGAGCCGCTGCACCATCCCCCGGGAGAAATGCTGTACCTTCTCCTCTTTGGCGAGGCGAAGCCGGACCTTTTCCAGGGCATCTGAAATTTTTCTAGGAGCATCCGCAATCCCATACCACTGGCATACCAGCTTTAAATTTTCCGTTGCCGTCAGGTGCGGGTAAAAGGAACTCTGATGGAATACATAACCGATTTGCTTGCGGATACCGGCCTCCGCTTCCGCAAGCGGCTGACCCTGCACATAGATCGTTCCCTCTGTCGGGGCCATCAATGTAGCAATCAACTTCAGAAGCGTACTCTTTCCCGCTCCATTCTGGCCCAGAATCGCTGCACATTCCCCTTGTTTAATATGCAGATTCACATTTTTGAGAATCGTCCGATGCTCCAAACGCTTCGTGACCTGTTCCAGACGTACCACGCTTAACCATCCCCCTAGGTAACGAGCTGCTTGAGCTCCAGATTCATATTTACGAGCTTTTCTATACAGCTCGCCTTGATTTGTGCAAATTCTACAGAGTCGATCAGACCTTGATCCGCTTTGACTTGAAGTTCCATTAGACTAGAGAGCAAAATTTGACTTTGGCGGTACAAATCGAGGAATCTTTGCTCCTCCTCATCCAAGAGCCATTCCATGTCGTTTTTTCGCTTCCCGAAAGCCTTATGCGCAAGCCAACCTCCGCCGGACAGGATGATAACAAAAATTGCCGTCAGCAGGTGCGGATTCATCGTACGAAAGATACTTTGGCTCCACAGCTGGACGAGTGTCTCACTGTGAAAGGGCGGCACAGAAAGTTCGTTCTTCACCTGAATGTTAACGGCAGGCGAATAGAACGCAGGCATAGCCAGCAGCAGGATTATAAAGAACAGCAAAATACTTGTCCTCATTTTTCTCATACGCGATCCATTCCTTTAACTTTTTTCTGAAGGGCTTGCTCGATTTCGTCCTCTACCTCTTTGCGCAGCTGATCATTGGTCTTTCGTAGATGCTCTTTAGCCTGCTGATCCCCTGCCATCCATGCTGCCGCAAGCTTTCTTAAGGGAAAAGCCATGGCCTCGTAATCCTCTTTGGTCAGCTTGTTCATTCGGTAATCATATTCCAGTTCGTTGAGCGCCATCATCGTTTCCTGCCGATGATAGGTGTCACCGGAAGCTTTCGATTCTTTCGGCAAAGGGTATTTCTTGACAAATAACGGTTGGGTAATAAAAAACATAGATATGGCTGTAATCCCTAGAATGAGCATAAAGGAAGCCATGAAGAAAAAACCTCCTTTTTTATAAATACTTTTTTCGTTCGCGCTCGATCATCTCTTGGTAGAGTTCGCTCTCAAGAGAAGATGCTGCCAGCATAGCATCATGGTCTTTCATCTCCCTGCCTCGATTCCCACTGATCTTGCGCCGAATAAGGATCCAGATCCCCCCGCCTCCTGCCGTCAAGCAGGCAAACGGGATGATCCACACGGTCAAGCTAAAGCCGCTTTTAAGCGGGGCTCTTAATATGCTCTCGCCAAACTGAGCCACATAGTAGTCGCGAATCTCTTCTTTGCTCTTGCCTTCCCTAAGCATTTGTTCAATTTCTTTGCGGAACACCTTTGCCGTGGGACACTGGCTCTCATCCAGCGGATCAATTTGCGTGCCACAATTGCAGTTGCACACAAACATGCTGCCTACTTCTTTCAATTGCTCCGGACTGACTTCGGCTGCTCTAGCGGCTGTTGTAGGCAAGAATATGCCGAGAATAAGACTGAGATTCAGATACAATAGGAAGACACGTGATCTCACGCCCCCACCCCTTCCTTATATTTCGGAACCTTTTGACCAAATCGACCACCCCAGATTGCCAATAGGCCGCCTGCCATCGTAACGACAGACCCAATCCAAATCCAAATAACCAGCGGAATGAATTTGACCTTGAATGTGGCCCTGCCATCCGGCTCCCAGGAGCTAAGTGCCACATACAAATCATCTTCAAAATTGCTCAAGATCGCGACTTCTGTGGAAGGCTGCTCAAAGGTTTGATAGAATACCTTCTCCGGCTTGATTTGATCGATTTGCTTACCTGATTTTTCTACATTCAACCTGGCATATACCACATCATTTTTGTTCACTCGCTTTTGCTGGATGCCCTGATAGGTCAGCTGATACGGGCCGACCTGCACCTGTTGGCCAGGTGCCAGAGTTTGCAGTTTTTCTTGTGGAAACTGCTGAGAGCCTATGATTCCCACCGCGATCATGGCAATTCCGATATGCACCAGGTAACCGCCATATCTCCGGCGATTTCTTGCCACCAACCGATAAACGGTTAGATAAATGGGTTCCTTCGTCATCTGCATCCGTGCCCTGACCCCGTGCGAGAATTCGATCATGTGGGTCACAATGACGAGCACAATGATCGCTGACGTAAGCAGAGCCCAGTTTCCCCTCATGTCTAAAAGATAGAAAATAATGGCTGATACCGTGCTTAAGATGAGAGGCACCATAAAGTTCTGCCGCAAGTGTGCGATCGACGACTTTTGCCAAGCTATGAGCGGACAAATTCCCATCAAGAACAAGACTCCCAGCAGGATCGGTGCCACCACATGATTAAAATAGGGTTCGCCGACCGTTACGCGCGTTCCTGTAGCGGCTTCCGAGACGAGCGGAAAAACCGTTCCCCAGAACACGGCAAAAGCGGCTCCAACTAATAGCAAGTTGTTGAACAAGAAGCTGCTTTCCTTTGAGAGGAAAGACCGAAACTCTCCTGCCCCTTCAGATAAAAATGAGTATCTCCTAAACAAAATATACAGCGAAAAGACGACCATCCCCCCCATAAAGGCAAGGAAATACATGCCCAAATTGGAATCCCCAAAGGCATGAACACTAGTAAGTACACCGCTTCGGACAAGGAAGGTTCCGAATAATGTGAGCGCATAGGTCAAAATGATCAGCGAGATGTTCCATACCTTAAGCATGTTTTTTCGCTCTTGAATCATGACAGAATGAAGGAAGGCCGTAGAAGTGAGCCAAGGCATAAAGGAAGCATTTTCCACAGGATCCCAAGCCCAATATCCCCCCCAGCCTAGCTCAACATACGCCCAGGCGCCCCCTAAAATATTCCCGGCGGTCAAAAATAACCAAGCAATCATCGTCCATCTTCTCGTAACTTTGATCCAAAACGAATCGGCTTGCTTGAGAATCAGTGCCCCAATTCCGAAGGCAAAGGGTACCACCATGCCAACATATCCGTGATAGAGCATGACCGGATGGATAAGCATCGCTGGGTTTTGCAGCTGCGGATTCAGCCCCCGGCCTTCTGTCGGCACGACGTCAATCCGTTGGAACGGTGAATCCGCGAAGCTTAATATACTAAGAAAGAAAATCATATTGACCACAAGAATCGCCATCACGATGGGAATCATGGAATTCCCGCGTAACCGCTTCGAATACAAGATCAGGATCGCATATGTGGACAGGATGAGCAGCCATAAGGTAAGCGAACCGGCATTGCCTGCCCAAAAAGCCGATAACTTGTAGGCCAAAGGCAAGTCTGTACTCGTATAATTGACGACATATTCAAAGCGGAAATCACTCGTGACCAGTAAATATATCATCATGGCAGAAATAATAACAATAAAGCCATAGACGAACGTGATTCCGCGAAAAGCACTCTGGATAAAACCGGGTTTTTTATTACGAATGCCCAACAAAATCATGGCAAAGGAATAAAGAGCAATACCCCAGCTTACATAAAATAACGATTTTCCAAGCAACTCCATCCTTTTTACCTACTCTTTCTGTTTATGCTGCCTTTCATAGGCTTCCTTGTTGGCTTTCTTGTCCATGGACTCATACTTCGATGGACATCTTGTGCGCAGCCGCTCGGCATAAACGACTTGATCCTCAGCATGGTAAATCCCATCAACCATCACGATAGTGCCATCGGTAAATGTATCTGGCTTGACACCCTGATACTGCACCTTGACCATCCGATCTCCTTGCTTGATGTTAAATCGAAGCAACGTCTTATCAGCATCCCATTGGACCGACTCCTCGATGAGATCGCCTTGCAGCATAAGCAATTTTTCTTTATATTGATCCGGTTGTTCCAGGACCTTATCTAGCGTCACCTCTTGGGATGAGGAATTGGTTGTACTTGAAAAAACAAGCATTAAAATAGTTGCCACGATCGGAATAATACCCATCATCATTTTTTTGTTTTTTTTCATGTTTCTTCCCCCGCTGGTTTACACAATTTTTTTTCTTTCTATTAAGTACTCGTCTTCCGACAACTCTTCGGCCATCAGTCTTCGTCTCAGGGCACGAATCTGTTCCTGCTTCTGACCACCCGGGTTCGCTGCTTCTGCTCCATGACGAAGGGGGACCCAGTAGCTGCGAAGTCCAGCAAACACGAGAAGGCCGAAAATGACAATCGACCCGCCGATAATCCAGCTATCCTTTGAGGCATCCGCTTGTTTGCCGCTTGTCTCATTTTCATCGACGCTTTCCGTTGCGGCAGGTGCGGATTGGTTTTGCTGTGCCATTTTACTATGCTTCTCCAGCACGGTTTCGAGATCATCCTTCCTATACTGGACGGTTAGACGACGCTCGTTTCTGCTTTTGAATGATCCGACTTGAATTTGATATATTTCTTGTCCGAATTCGTTGACAAATTCCTGTTGATGCGGCTCTGATAATTGAAAACCTTCCGATTGGATCGGCTTGTAAAAGTAAAATTGGAGATCATCAATGTCATAGTTAGCTTGAAACTGAAAATCAAATTTGTGCTCTTTTTCTTTCATCGTAAAGGGATTGCTGTAGTACTCTACAACAAAGAAATACGGCTTGCCCGATTCGATTGGCTGTATCGGCTTCCAAATGATGCTGCCTTGATCAGCCAGCCATTCGTATTTCACTTGAGCTACAGGTCCTTGCCCATTCTTGAATTCGCCGACAAGATGGACGGATGTTCCTTTCACCTTCGGCACCTTTAGCTCAACACTGCCGGAATACGGTTTTGATCCTTTATTAACTAAAGTTCCATATACACCCGTGAGCAAGCACGGCTGATCTTCTGGCCAATCTGCCGGTCTTACAAACTCAGGCATCACTTGAACTTCTAATTTCGACATCCGCAGTGGCTCATCGGCCCCCCATGCGATCGAACAAAAGAGAAACAACATGACGGGGATAAACCCCAGGATTTTTTTTAGCATTCTTTTCTCCCCGCAACCTTAAGGTGTTAAAGCTGATTCCGTGTACTGCATCACTTCTTGCGCAAGCTGATCGGCCGTCATCCCACCGACGATATACCGCTTAACGATCCCATTCCCATCGATAATCATCGTCTCTGGCTGCCCTTTGATCCCGTAGGCTTTACTTACTTCATCCTTGTAATCTAGCAAAAAGAGCAGGGCTGATTGATTTTGCTTGGCAAACGATGCGACACGTTCCTTGGGCTCCCTCCGATCAATGACGAGCAAAGGAACCTGCCCACCATATTTCATTTGATACTTTTCTAACTCCGGCAACTCGTCTATACAGGGTCCGCACCAGGTCGTAAAAAAATTAAGGACGACCGGCTGTCCTTTATACTTCGCTAAGTTCACTTTCTCGCCGGTAATCGACTCCAATTCAAACAGGGGAGCTTGCTCCCCCAGTTGAACGGCAGCTTTCTGATGAACAAAGCGGATACCTGTGTAAACAAAGACGCCAATGATCAGTATAAGACTTATATATTGGATCCATGTTTTCATTTTTATTACCCCACACATCTGTTGAAATGACATTAAATTACTACCCTGAAAGGGTGGTGTTTATCCTTCTTCCTTCGATCTTCCATTGGGTACTGGAGCATATCCCCAATGACAAACCTAAAGACATAGACGAACAAATTTAAGCAGAAAAAGTATAGAGCAGCCATATAAATAACGATCTGGAACAAAGTATTCACCTGCTATATGAGTTAGGTTATGGGTCATTCATCAAAAAATGATAGTATCGGACACTGACGCAGCTAATAATCGATAATAATAATTATTATCGATATAAAAAGTGCGCAAGCCTCCTACCACTCACGATGGGCGTAAGAGGATACAGATTAGCGGCAAGTGGGTAGTTCCTTCTTTTTTCAAATACAGATCAACAGTTATTATCGGAAGTGATAATTAATTTCAATTGAACAAGTGTTTAATATAGTTATAATTGATTTTCATTATCAAGTCAATACGTTCGATATTAACTTTCTAGTCTTTCATTTATTCTATTTTGTACAAATAATAGAGTCTTGTTCCATTTTTCGTAAACAAGACTCCTTATGATAGAATGAATAGTAACGGCTTTCTGTTTTCATGAACCGATGGCACGTGCCCATTGAGGATCCACTGATCTTAACTAAGATATTTTTTCTTCTCTCTCCACGATGCGTGCAATTTTTCCGTACTCCATGACAACACAGCGCTGAGCGTGGTCGGCAACGGTTTTATCATGTGTAACCATGATGATGGTATGCCCTTCTTTATGCAGTTCGTGGAAAAGCTGCATCACCATCTGTTCATTTGCTTCATCTAAGTTCCCTGTTGGCTCATCAGCCAAAATTAGGGCAGGATAGTTAATCAGCGCCCGGGCAATGCATAACCGCTGCTGTTCCCCGCCTGATAGCTGCGAAGGATAATGGTGAGCCCGTTCACCAAGCCCTACGCGGCCCAGCGCAGCAATCGCTTCGTTTTCATCCGGGATGCTATGGTAATACTGGGCCAGCATCACGTTTTCCAACGCGCTCATATAAGGAATGAGGTGAAACTGCTGAAACACAAGGCCAATCGTATCTCTGCGAAGCTCTGTCAGCTGTTTTTTGCTCAAGGCAACCGTCTCCGCTCCGTTGATCCTAACCGATCCGTGTGTCGGTTTATCCATGCAGCCGATAATATTAATCAGCGTACTCTTTCCTGAACCGGATGGCCCCATGATCGCTACCCATTCTCCCTTCTCCACTGTCAGGCTGACATCTTTAAGCGCATGCAGGCTTCTGTAGATCTTTGAGACATTTGATATCTCCAAAATATTCATGCTGCCCCTCCTTACTCTCCTTTTAATACGACTGCCGGCTCCACTTCCATCATACGCTTGACCGGAATGACAAACGCAATGGCAATCACAATTAACGAACCGGCATAACTCCACGGAACGATAAGCGGGCGAAAGGCAATGGCTGAAGAAAAGACGCTCTGTCCAATTACTTGTGCAAGATAGTAAGCAAGGAATATTCCTAAACTGCTACCTACGACACAGAACAGCACACCTTCTGCTAAAAATTCGACAATCAGCTTGCTATCAGGTACACCCAGCGCTTTTTTGAGCCCCACTTCTTTGCGCCGCTCCATGACCATGCTCATCATTGTTGTCGTAATGGTCAGAACGGTAGTTACAAAAATGATGATGGATACGACAGAAATCAGCTTTCGGATTTTATCCAACAGCTTCGCTTCCGACTGCCCCATTTGTTTTAGCGGCTTTACCGCAATGTCGTTGAACTCTTTTTGCAGTGCCTCTGCTTTTTGTTCAAGCTCACTGCCTTTTTCCATCAGGCTGACCATCACGACATTCACATCCGTGCGTCCGGTCAGTTTTTCGGCGAGAGAGGTGCTGACGAAAATTTGATTTTCCTCTTTTCCTCCGGTAGTCACAATTCCGCTTACACGCACTTTAATCTGCCGCTTTCCCGGCTGATCCTGGATTTCCAAGTGACTGCCTGGTTTCAGATCAAATTTACGGGCAACGGCCACGCCTACCATGGCATCGTTTAAATTGTCCCGTTCATTGACCCACGTCCCCTCCACTTGCCAATAGGGGCTTACCTTTTTCACCTGGTCGAACCATGTGCCGACGAGCACGAGCGGCTTATTCTCCATGTTGACCAGGCTATATTGCATGGGTGCGATTCCGTAAAGGATATCCTGTGGAATTTGCTGTGTGATTTGCTGAAGGGTTTGCTGCCCAATGGACCCACGATCTGTCGAATAAACCACGACATTCGCACCATAAGCACGAAACTCTTTGCTCATTTGCTGACTCATGTCGTAATAAAGATTGACAAGCCCGCCGATCACTCCAACCCCCAGCACAATTGCAAGAACGGCCACGATGGTCGGCAGCTTGCGAAACCATACGGCACGACCGATCATTTTACTAAACATACGCCATTTCTGCTGCATATCTAATCCCCTATCTTCCGTACAACGCTTGTATTGGATCTAATTTCACTATCAATCTTATCGCCGGATAGCTGCCCACTACTGTTACCGCCGTTGAAAGCAGCAGGATAAGGGGCAGACCAAGCCATTTGATCGAAAGTACGGTATCAAATACTGACTGGCCGACAAATTGGGCTAAGACAATACCGATTCCATACCCAATCAACCCGCCAATCAGCCCGCTGATGAGCGCCTCTCCTAAAAAAAGCAAGGAAACTGAAGCATCTGTACCGCCTAATGCTTTTATGAGCGCGATCTCTTTTCTCCGTTCTTGCACCTTGCTATTCATCAAACTGGAAATGCCAAGTGCCGAACTGAGTACAGCCGCCACAGAAATGATCACCATCATGATTTGGATCTTACCAAGAATTTTTCCTTCCGACTCGGCAATTTGGCGAATCGGCTTCGCATAAGCGTCAGGCAAGCTTTCCTCTATCTGATAAGCAATGGCACCGGTATAGGCTGTACAATACCAAGCCTCATAGTCTTTTTCCCTCAGACCGCTAGGATTCATGCCGGCTTTTTTAGCCAATTCTGTATCAGGGACGGTTAAGGCACTTACTTCTGCTCGCTGGATTTTCCCAGGAAGATTCAATCTCTGCTGAATGACCGAAAGCGGAGCTAAAATCATTTCATCTTCCTGTCCGCCAGCATCCAAGATACCTGTTATTTTCACTTGATAAGGTTGATCTCCCTTGGACGTTTTCAATATTAGGCTAAGCTTGTCACCTGCCTTGATCCCGAGCTGATTGGCCAACTGTTTGCCGATGATCGCTTCCGATGAATCTGAACTCTCCTTCGGCCATTCGCCCTTTAGCTTCCACCACGATTTCAGCTCGGTTATCCCCGTTGTAAACATATTGCCGTCCGGTAATTTCCGTTCCTTTTTAAACCAAGTTCCTGCGACGGGAAATGAAACTCCTCCAGAATCTATGGTTCCTGTCGTCTCTAAATAGGGAGTAAACCCCAAAATATTATTGGCCCAAAAGATTTTCTTTAACTTCCACAGATCTTCTTCCTGCAAAAAAGCTTGATTTCCCAACAAATGAAAATTGGTACCCTCCATCTCTAAAGGAATCGTATCCATTTTCGGCATGATCTGCAGATTGGCGCCGTAAGATTTTAACTCTTGATTCATCTTATCCCCTACGTCAAGCGCCACATTTAACATTCCTGATGCAAGGGAGGCCCCAAACGCAACGGTAAGAATAATCAACAGCTTTTCTTTAAGCGCCCGCACAAACGACTTATGCAATATGCGCCAATACATCCCAACTCACCGCCTTTACTTAAAAATCCCTGCAGCTTGGTGCAGCTCAGAAACAGGAATGTCAATGGTTCCATCATCTTTGTTGTCATATTCGATCGGTATCGGGTTACAGCCACCTTTGAAGCCAATCGTGTTCATCCCGATCGCTGAATTGCATTTTTTACAGACAACTTGCCCCTTATGCTCATAGAAACCGGCTACACCGCAAATTTGACAAGCATCTAAGGCAACTCCATAATTTTCTCCGGACTTGCGCACAGCCATAAACCGCACGTTTGTCTCATCATCCGCCTTGAAAGTGTACAGGTTTAGCTCTTTTTCGATTAAATTTTCTTTTGGTAGATGGATATGTCCGCCCTCTGCCGTGACTGGTGTTGCCGGCTTTTCCTGAACCTCCTTGGAAGCCATTACCCGTTCCCCAAGAACAGAAGAAAAAATAAGCAACATAACGGTTGAAAATGAGAAAAACCATCGTCGTAACTGCTGCTTTTGGGCACGCACTTTTCGCTGTTGAGCCGAATTAAGCGTAGCGTTGACAGGTTCATGGTCATACCTGCGCAGCTGTATGAATAAGAAGCCAAGAAACATGGCAACAATGCCTAATAGTACATATTGAAAGATCTCTTTCTGATTAACGAATGGAATCAACAGGTTAAGCACCCACATCGATAACGGTAGAATTTGCAAACCAAACATCATTTGCATCCACTCTACCAGCTGAAAAACAAATAGTTCCGCATAACTTAACACTAGAAAAATGGTGACGGTTTGAAGATGTAGATTCACGGCTATTCTATTCATGCCGACTGCCATAATCAGCATCATGATACTCACGGCTAAAATCGCCACGGCGTGCATCACCCACTCCGAGTTAAAGCCGTTTTGCATGGATAGCGTAGAATAACCGGTGGCAATCAGTTTGTTGCCTTTATCCAACGCCTGTGAAAATCCTAATAAAGCCAATACGGGTAAAGTAAACCATGTGGCTTTTTTTGCCGCTGTAAACCATAGCCAGACAAAAAAGAATAAAACAGCAAAAACGATCAAACCTTTTTCAGCTACATCCACCATCTCCATGCGTGCCACATATTTATTGAAGTAAAACTGAATCCCCGCAGTCGCCATACCGGCTAAAGTACCAGCAAACAACGGACGAACAGGGATGTGTTTCAGCATTAAATAGCTAGCAAGCAGCATCAAGCAAAAAATCAGCTCAAAGCCAGGTCTGAGAAGATCGGTCAATACTTCCAGCATCGTAAAGTCAACCTCCGTTAGTAGAATCCCTGAACAGCACAAATTCCGGGCATGAAATGATCCAGCCCGGAAAATATATACTATTTCTTCGGAACATATGGGAATTCCCATTCTACCTCAATTGGTTTTTCCCAGAAGCGCCCTTCTACCCCTGAACCTTTGTCGATGTGCAATAGATAGTTTTGTTTTTCCGGTGACTCAACGGAAATAGAGAATTTATACTTTCCTGCCCCCGACATTTTTACGTTCGCACCATAGTGCGGACCATCTGCAGCATTCATCGGCATTAAGGTTCCGGATAGCTCTTGGTTATTTTCCAAGTTTTTCAGTTTATAGTTCACCGTGAGGTAAGGCACCCATTCACCAGCTCCAAAACCGGTTTTGTTCCCTTGGGTTGCTTTGATGTCGGCTTCAATATGGATGTCTGCCTGATCATAGGTCATACCTGCTTTTTCATGAGGGAACAGCTCAGATGATTCAAAATAAACCCCTGCGATTTCCAACCCTTCCTTTTCAACAGGGTCACCCATCGGAATTTCTTTGACCACTTTATCAGCCGGAGCGGAATTGGTGGCATCAGCAGCCTGTGTTTGATTTTGTTGATCCTGCGTTTGTCCAGCTGGCTGATTTCCGCACCCTGCCAAGACAAGTAAACTAGCTGCTACAGATAATACCATTTGCTTTTTCATTTTTTTATTTCCCCTTTCAAATCCATTTCATTTTGATTTATTTGTTTATTTATGAAGCTAGGTCATTTCGGGAAGAGCTTTTCCGCCTGCTAAACTCAAATCCGATAGCTCCAAGTAACAGCAGAACTAATACCGCTTGTGCAGCGATCCCTTCCCATGACGGATAAATGCCAAGAAAACCTATTGTCGTAAAGCCTGCTGCTTCTGAATTGCTGACAAATCCGCTGGCTTGCAACTCTTTAATGCCTTCACCGGCAAAAATAAAGGCAAGTAAATATAGCAGCGCGCTTGAAACAAGGAAGAAGGGCTTGAGCGGAATACGCATGCTTCCGAAACGAATGATATAAAACAGCACAACCAGCACAGCTGAACCCGCTAGAATTCCTAACCAGACTATCCCGGTATCGTTCGGTGATTCGGCAAACAATGCTTGATAAAACAGTACGGTTTCTGCACCTTCCCGATAGACCGCGAGAAAAACAGCTGACCAAAGGGCAAAGCGCTTGCCATGACTGAGCGAATCCTGAACTTTTCCGTGAATATAATTTTTCCACTTTTTATTATCCGCTTTGCTAAACATCCAGTAGCTCATCGAGAAAAGAACGGCTGTCGCCACTAATAAGACAGCGCCTTCCAATACTTCTTGCGCTGCACCGCTCAGCTTAAAAATCGCCTGAAATAGATAGGCCGTTACAAGACTAGCCAAAACAGCGGCCCCGGCACTTTGGTACACATCCTTCACCTTTTCGGCATTTCCTGACTTGACAAGATAAGCCACAATGGCGGCGATGATGAGAATCGCTTCTACGCCTTCCCGTACAATGATGAGGAAAGAGTAAAACCACATTCCCACCGCACCTTGTTGGTCACCTTCTAGCGTCCTGGCATCCGCGCGAACCATCACCATCAGTTCGTCCATCTCCTGCTTGATGATCGCGTGGGTCTCGCTGGCAATCATCTTTTTGCGGATAGAGTTAAACTGAAACTCAATCTCAGCAGCCCGCTTAGATGAAATATTCACCCGGATCGCCTGCTCCATCCTTTCGCTTTCAAACGGACCAAAATAGGCCTCGTTCAACATATCCTTTGCTTTTACCGTATCGCCTTTTTGATATGCATCATAAGATTGCTTCATATAGTGGTCGATCTGATCCGCCACACCATCCCATGATTTTGCGGCAAATACGGAAGTTGGGATAATCAGCAAAAACAGCAATAAATAGCTTAGTACTTTTTTCCCCATTACCACTCCCCCTCCATCATGCACCCACATTTACGATTTTGGAAACCAAAATCAATGAAAAGAATTATCAATATCATTTATAACACTGCAACCTTGATGATGTCAACAAATAACTTAACTTGCAATAAAAACTTTTCGAATAACCTTTTCTTTCAATCTGATCATCCGGATTATCCGTACCGGGAAAATAATAAAAAGCGTGAATCCCATAGAGAATCCACGCGCATAGCCTAACATTATGGCTTGTAGCTTACTACTACGTTCTTAATTTCCAAATTCCGCTTGACTACATTCATAATTTCCACTACTTGTTTAGGCTCCATTTTTTCCGCTTGCACAATGACATTGACCCGATCATCCTGCGTGATGATCACCGCTTCATTATATCCTAGGGCCTTAATCAAGCTTTCCACATTGTTCTCCACTTCTTGCTTCTGCGCTAGCTCCTCATAGCTTTCTTTTGCCTGACCGATAGCCTCAGTACTTGCATCCGAGTTACTGATGACAGACATATAGTCCTCTAATCGCTTATAATTGATTTCATCCCGCTCCAGCTTCGCCTCCATGAAATAATCAGAAGATCCTGGAACAGCTTCCACATCTACTACTTGTTTGCCGTCAACAACTTGCTTGCTATCTACCTGAACTTCAAGGTTCGCCTTTTGTCCCTTGGCATCCGTTGCTACGGGGACTTGTTCAACTGGACCTTGAATCAAGTAGTAGGCTGACAAGACCACCATGATTGTGAGCATCGACAACAACCAAACCGTTTGCTTTTTTAATACCATCCTGAAAAACCCCCTTATCCTTTTTTGGGTAAAATTGAAATTTTATGTGGTTCCACATGAAGGGATTTTTGTACGGCTTCGGTAATCCAAGCTTTCACCTTCATGTTTTCCGCCCCTTTGGCTACAACAAGAACTCCTCGAACCTTAGGCTTGACTCGCTTCACTACAATCGGTTGCTCGCCCCGCTCCCCTTGAACCAATACCACTTTCTCATCCCGTGAAGTATCCGTGATATCTCGTGTGGCACGGTCCTTATCCACTTCCTTGGTCTGCTGATTTTTTACATTAATATCCTTTTCCACTATCACTTCTTCAGTTGATTCGAGGTTGACCATGACGGAAACTTCTCCTATGCCGATCACCTCTTCTAAGATCTCCTTTAATTGATTCTCATAGAAGGATTCATAATCTGCCATCGACATATCCGACGATGACTTTTCTTTACTTGCGAATACCGCTTGTTCATTTACCGGTGGATTCGTATTTTGCAATGGAACAGCATCCTGGCGGGAGGTTAGAAATGAAGAAAAAATCATGACTGCTGCCCCAATGCCTGCAAGAACTAAGAGCTTCTGAAAGATATTGATCCGCTTTTCTCCCTCCTCTCCATTTCCCCACATCTCCCTAAGCTTGAATAATTTGGAAATCCATCCCTTTTTCATCCTATCCCTCCTCTTATTTCCCTTCCATGGTTGCAACAACTTGACTTCGATCAATGCTCCAGGTATGTGCTACATCGTTGGCAATGTCATTTAGCAACTTCCGCTCAGCAGCGGAAAGCTCAGGTGAGGTAGAAAGAAGTGGAGCGCTTCGGGAAGATTCTCCGCCAACTTGGATGGTCACGGGTTCAATGGGGTTCTTATCGGTGTTTTCTCCTTGCCCTGTGGCCTGAATATCTTTGTCCAATATTAATTGTACGGAGGAAAGTACAGGATATGCCTGTTCTTTATCCATTTCTTTTTGGAGCGAAATCTCCACCGCTAGGACCGTTACGCCATATTGTTCTTCTACCTTGGCACTGATGAGAGTTTCCATCTGTCCTTTCACGAACAGCATGGCCTCCTCATCATTTTGTTTCATTAACTTCTCACCTAACTGCTTTAGCTCGTTCCAATCCTGCCCAGAATCGGACCCCATGTTCATGATCCGCATGGCTATTTTTTCAGTCGATAGGTCCTTTTGAAAAATTTGCATAATCGGTGTAATGATACTCAACAAGATGATTAAGCCCATCACCAACTTGACATACCGCTGCATTGACGAATTGGGAAGCAGCATATCAAGAAAGGTAGCAATGAGAATAAGCAGGATAATTTTTTGTAGCCAGAGGCTAAGCGATTCAATCATGATCTTCACCTACCGAACCATTACGGATATATTGGCTGCTGTGATGATAATGGTAATTGCAAGAAAAAACATTAGACAAACGGTAGCCAAAGCAGCAAACACAAAAATCAAATTTTTTCCTATGGTAGATAAGCAGCTAATAATGGGACTATTTCCAAGCGGTTGCATGATGGCCGCTGACAAATGATAGACAAGTGCTAACGTGAAGATCTTGATGGCTGGAAAAGCACAAAGGAAGATGAGCATAATCACCCCGACTACCCCAACCGCATTCTTTACGAGTAGAGAGGCCCCTAAAATCGTGTCCGTTGCATCCGAGAACATTTTCCCTACCACAGGAACAAAATTACTGGTTACAAACTTAGCTGTCCGGATCGTGATTCCATCGGCAACCGCACTGGTTGCTCCCTGAACGGAAATGATGCCGAGAAAAACCGTTAAAAAGATTCCTAATAGTCCTAAACTGATATTCCTCAGCAAATTGGCTAGCTGCGTAACCTTATACTTGTCCGAAAAGGAGCTGACAATGGCCAGTACAGCGGACAGAAACAACAAAGGAAAAATGACCTTCGAAATAATCGTTCCGCTGACATTGACCATAAAGATAATAAGCGGGTGGAACATGGCCACCGAAGTAATGTTACCCATGGCCGCTAACAAAGCCAATACCATCGGCATTAGGGCAAGCATAAAGCTTACCATCTGACTAATCGCATCCTGGGCATAGCCAATAGCCAACCTGAAGCTATTTATGGCTAAGATGATCAGTACCAGATAGGAAATGGCATAGGCTGTCTTACTGACCGTGTTTTGCTCGAATGCATTCTGCATCGTTTCTAAAATCGTGGCGAAAACGGTAATGATAATGATCATTCCTAGGAGCTGTCCATTGACAAGTAATTCATGAAAAAGGTATTTTAATAATCCAGTCAACACCTGCTTAATGGAAAACCCATCCTGACTCATAATGAGTGAAACAATGCCCTGTTGTTCACTACCCGGCAAATAACCTTTGTAATTCGTCATCAGGTCTTTCCAGAATTGTTCAACTTGGCTCAAATCAAGCCTCTCAACCTGAGACTGCACGACGGAATCGGTGACATTGGCATGTGCCAGGCCAGTAGAAAATGTTAGTATGAGAACCGTTAACAGGATCAGTTGAAGGACCTGTCTCATTTTTTGATCATTCCTTTATGAGGGAAATAGGCTGATGATGGTTTCAATTATGACGGTAATAATTGGAACGGCCATAACAAGAATAAGCACCTTGCCTGCCAACTCGATTTTAGAGGCAATGGCCCCTTGTCCTGCATCCCTAGTTATTTGAGCACCAAATTCAGCAATATAAGCAATTCCAATAATCTTGAGAATGGTCTCCAAATAAATCATGTTCAAGTTGGCTTGTACGGCCATTCGTTCTAATATTCGAATGACTTCGGAAATTTTCCCTATCAGGAATAGAAAGATAATAATCCCTGTGATTAAAGCAATCATGAAGGCAAACATGGGTTTTTGTTCCTTGATTACTAAGGTCAAAATGGTAGCAACTAACCCTAATCCTACGATTTGAATAATGTCCATTGGCTATCCCCCGATTGATTGGGCTCCCAACCAAGTGATTATTGAAATAGAAATACACGTTTAATTTCCTGGAATAAATCGTTGACATGGGAGGCTACCATATAAAGAACAATGATCACTCCAACCAGTGTGATCCAATCGGCCCAATCCCCTTTGCCAGCCTGCTTCAGGACGGTATGAATCATGGCAACAATAATCCCGATTCCAGCAATTTGAAAGATCGCATTTACGTCATAAGGCATGCATCCCCACCCCTTAATACATCAGAATGACAGCTAAAATTCCGCTTAATACCCCTAAGCTTTTGCACATTTTCTCATACTTTTGCTGTTCCTCTCTTGCTTCCTGTTCCTCTTTCCGGAGATTCATCACAGCTAATTTGAGATGTTTTTGCTGATCCTCCCGGTCACTCTTCCCCAACACCTTACCCAGATGAAGAAGAACTTCTTTTTCAGGCCTTTTCATCGTTGTATTTGTCCAGGTTCTTTCAATGGCCATCTCCCAGCAATCCTGTGTAGATAATCCATCATACTTGGTGAGAAACTCTGAAGCCTGTTGGAATATCGCTCCAATGACTCCTTGCGTTCTTTTCGCTACATGCTCTAAAGCTAAGGAAAGGGTCGTTGAACCATAGCAGATTTCGGTTTCCAAGAGCTGTAAGGAAATGCTCAAACGACGAATTTCTTGAGGTCGATTCGCGTAAATTTTTGCCGCTTGAAATCCGATCATTGTGGCCGAAAATAAAATAATGCTAGCACCAATCAACTTTAACAAGGTAGCCCCACCTCATTTAACCGCTGACATTGATCATTAAATATCCCCTCTAGAGTCCCCACTCCTCTTGATCTACCCAGAAGCACATAGCGTTGGAACATCCCTTGACCAATCATGCGGCTAATGGTTGGCCTGCGGGAAATATCCGTTAAGTTGGCCCCGTGGACGGAGGTAATTAAGGAAACTCCGGCATTTAAAGCTTCTTGAACTGCATATACATCATCCAGTCTTCCAATTTCATCGGCAATAATGACGTCTGGTGACATGGATCGGATGAGCATCATAATTCCTTCCGCTTTGGGACAAGCATCCAAAATATCGGTCCTCGGCCCCACATCCCTTTGCGGAATGCCCCCGACACAGCCAGCAATTTCAGAACGTTCATCCACTACCGAAACCTTTTTTCCGGAAAGATGAATGTTTCCATAGCTGATAATTCTAGTTAAATCACGCAGCAAAGTGGTCTTCCCGCATTGTGGCGGAGAAATAATCAAGGTATTCAATATCTTTCCATGCTCCAATAAGTACGGGAGAATCGGTAAGGCAACCCCTTTTTTTTCGCGGGCGATCCGAATATTAAATCCAGAAATGTCCCGCATCGTTTTAATCTCTCCTTTTTCCAGAATGACTTTTCCAACCAAACCAATTCGGTGACCGCCTGTTATGGTAACATAACCGCGCCTTAGCTCTTCTTCTAAGGCATAGATCGAATGCTGACTGATCAAGTTGACCATCTTGTCCATCTCTATAGCACATAACTTCCATCCCTTACCAGGATGAACAGATAAGGACCCGTCCTTGCTTAAAAAACGAGACAGGCATCCATAAATCAATTCAATCGGCTGATCTTTTCGTATTCGAATTTCCTCCAGTTGAGAATGAACTTCCCCTGGTAATTTGCGAAATAACTCGCGAAGCTGCTGCGGCATAGTCGATAATAGTAGCTGATCCATCGTTATCACTCCTGCTACAAGTCGTCCCATTTATTAATCCATCTTATGCGCGGTCTCGATAAAAATATGACTATCCAGTTGCTCTAAATAGAAAAAAGGCAAGGAGTGTAAGCACCCTTGCCTTTTGTATCTAATATTTTTCATCCACTACATAATTTTCAAATTCGTCTCTATCCTCCACATCGTCATTCACAAGAATGACCTCATGGCATTCAGGACATAAAACTTCTGCGACCATATCATCTTCAAAAATGTCTTGATCTACGGCAACAAGCTCTTGGCAAGTAGGGCATTCGATTTCAAAGAATCCCTCTTCGTCATCATCGTAGCCCTCATCCATTTCGTCATAGATGCCATCCACCATAATGATTTCATCATCATCTTCATCTTCCTCGTCAAAATAGATGAGATCTTCCTCATCCATGTCTACTTCATTGTCCTCGAAATCATCCAGGTATTCCCCTTCTTCATCATCCCAGAAGAGGAAATCTTCGACATCATCCAAATCTTCATCAATGGCTTCCACATATTCTTCTAAATCTGTCAAATCTTCATCAATGGCTTCTGCATATTCTTCTTGCTCTTCGAGCCGGTCGTCCATAGATTCCATTTTAGCCACCAGGTCATCCATGAAGCACATCATTTCCACTAACATTTTGCCTTCTTTACTATTTCCATTCAAGCCTAGACCATCGGCCATTCCTTGCATATAAGCCATACGATTCCGCAATTTCTCCATAGTCGATATCCTCCTTTATCACTGGGGGTCTTTTCTAGTATGGCTAAGAACTAAATTATTTACACTAGCTGTATGACAATTAGGAGGAGGGCTTTCGTGCCTCACATGCAGATTAATCGGGTTCCCATTTATTATGAGCTCAAAGGGACAGGAAACGTAACCATCGTTTTTATACATGGAATGGGTCTTTCCCATACAAATTGGATGGGCCAAGTTCCTTATTTTTCTAAAAAGGCAAAAGTTCTTACCTATGATTTGCGCGGGCATGGGCGAAGTGGCTGCAGCTCGACCATTCAGGATGGAAAAGAATATAGGAGTATTTTAGTCAGTGACCTGAAGAAGCTGCTAGATCACCTTCACTTAGACCAGGTTTTCTTAGTTGGATATTCTACCGGCTGTCTGATCGCTTTACAATTCATGTTGCAATATCCTGAACGGGTTTGGGGCGCTGCATTATCAGGTGCCTTTCCCAAGGTATCTAATCTTTATCTGTATTCCAAATTAGTTGGCAGCCTTCTGTTAGGAGAGCTGCACTTCAAGAATTGGCTATCCAAGCAAGTCGCCAGGTCCAATGGGGCAACGGAGGAGCAGATACAGCTATTTCAATACGAAGCTCAAAAGATCCGTTGGAAGGAAAGTCATCAGTTAATCAAAAGCTGCCTATCCTTTGATATCCTAAACCAGCTTTCTTCCATCCAAACTCCCATCCTGTTAATCTATGGGGCAAATGATCGGCATATGATGAAATATCGCCACCAGTTTCTGCTTGACTTGCCTCATGTCGAAATCGGACTTGTTCCCAAGATTAACCACGCCTGCCCTACCAAGGGTAAGCAGGTGTACAATCAACTCATAGATGAATTCATCGATATGCATGCTCCAATCGAAAAATGTACACTACCTGCTCTTGACACCAATCAGAATAAAGGCGACACCAAGCAGAATCCAAAGGATTTTACTAAAGGGTATCCGATCGGCTACACCGACCAAACCGATCGTAGTCGTAGCAATGAGGATCAGTGGGCCCACTAGCGCAAGGGAACTATTAATGATCAGGGCTTTGTCCACTTGGTTGACCTTGATCATAAGCAGTGCAGCCAAAATTTCAATACTTCCGGATATTATTCTCAGTAAGGCCATCCCTATGATGGCCTTTTCCAGCATATGCCACATTGTATTCCCCCCTTGTCTCATCAGTCTCATTCGTAAAATACATATGCAGATCGTGCGGATTCTAAGACAAGTTCCTCTACTAGGCAATAGTGCATATATTGAATTGCATAGCACCGGAAAGAACTTCAATCCCCTTTTATAAGCGAGGAGAACGTAATGTTTGATGAATTTTACTCCCTTCACGATTTAGCCTTGCAAGATCCATTAGGTGACCGAGATGGAAATAGCCACCATAAAGGAATTACCATGATTATTGATAAGGGATTGGGCAGATACCAATTCCAAGATATGTTAGAAACTGCAGGAGCTTACATTGATTTTATTAAGCTTGGCTTTGGCACCACAGCCTTGTACCCCTACCCTCTCCTACAATTGAAAATCGAGTGGACAAAAGCATGTCAATTGGATATTTATCCTGGAGGTACCTTCTTTGAAGTGGCTTATCAACAAGGGAAAATGGAAAGATATTTCTTCCATATGAAACAGCTTGGCTTTACCAAAATTGAAATTTCTGATGGAACGATATCCATACCTTTACTTGAACGGCTTAAAGCGATAGCCATAGCGAAAGAATTCGGCCTCGATGTCATTACGGAGTATGGAAAAAAAGTAACAGGCTCCCAGGTAGAATGGAAGGAAATGATGGAAACTATTTCATCTGATCTGGAGCAAGGAGCAAGCTATGTCATTATAGAGGGAAGAGAATCAGGTGAGGATGTTGGGATTTATGATAGTAACGGCGAGATCCAAGAATCCTTCAAACTGATGCTAGATACTGTTTCTCCTTTTCAAAAGAAGATTATTTGGGAGGCACCCAAGAAAAATCAACAGGTCGATTTAATCCAATGGTTTGGCCCAAATGTCAATCTTGGAAATATTGCCCCTGAAGAAATTCTATCCCTAGAATCACTCCGGCGAGGGCTCCGATCTGACACCTTTTTTCTTGATAGGAGGGAGCCTCGTTGAAAATTGAGGTCGTGTGTAAAGTTGATGAGGTAAAATTTGATGAGATTAAACACAAAACTGTTATAGTCATTGATGTCCTGCGGTCTTCTAGCACCATTACTACAGCATTGGCTCATGGTGTTTCCGAGGTCATCCCGGTTGAAACGATAGGTCAAGCGAGAATGTATAAGGAGGAACAATTTCTTTTGGCTGGTGAAAGATATGGAAAAAAAGTGTTTGGCTTTCCATTTACCAATTCGCCTACTGAGATGACTAAGGCCCCCTTACACGGCCATTCTTTAGTGTTAACAACAACTAACGGCACACGAGCGATTCATAAGTCCTGGAAAGCAGATGCTATTCTCATCGGATCCTTTCTAAACGGCTCGGCATGCGCTCAAATGGCCCTTCAATTGCGAAAGGATATTACCATTCTCTGCGCCGGCACGCGGCAACAATTTGCTTTAGAAGATGGCATTTGTTCCGGCTATCTCGTATCCCTACTCAAGCAGGGAGTTCCTGATCTAGTCATAAACGATTTGGGGATGGCAATGCTTGCCTCCTATGAATGTTATAAGAATGATTTGTTTCACGTCCTTCGCACCACAACAACGGGGAAACGTTTAGTACAAGCGGGCAATGAGGAGGATATCAGCTTCTGCGCTCAGCAGGACCTCTATTCCTTCGTTCCTACCCTACGGAATGAATCCATCATCGTTCAATTCCCTGAAAAATAGAATAAAGTTCCTTGTCCATTCATACATTCTACAGAGACTTGTTCGACAGGGGTTATGTGGAGATGTCAGGGGAACTGCTATTAGTTATTCTCATTATTATCGGGTTAATTGGACGTTCCAACATTATTGCTACCGCTGCAAGTTTATTGCTGATCCTTAAACTTACCTCACTGGAACGATTTTTCCCTGCTGTTGAGCGGAGAGGGCTAGAACTTGGTTTATTATTTCTCACCATGGCCGTCTTGGTTCCCTTTGCCAATGAAAAAATAGGTTGGAAGGATGTTTCACCTCTTTTTACGACTTCATACGGAATTATGGCGTTAGCTGGAGGAGCAATAGCCACCTATATGAACGGAAAAGGATTGGACCTGCTTCGATTAGAACCCCAGATGATTGTAGGATTGGTTATCGGGTCCATATTTGGCATTATTTTCTTAAAAGGGATACCCGTTGGACCCCTGATGGCTGCAGGGATTACCGCGGTTTTCGTAAAATTGATGTCGCTATTCTTTAAATGAAAAGAGACTCCCCTGACCTTGGAGTCTCTTTTTCTTATGCTCGGGATAAATAATCACCCGATCGGGTATCAATGGAGAGCTTGTCACCTTCGTTAATGAAGAATGGAACCTGAACTACAAGCCCGGTTTCAAGAGTAGCAGGCTTGCTGCCGCCGGAAGCCGTATCCCCTTTAATTCCCGGTTCTGTTTCTTTTACCGTTAATTCAACGGTATTAGGAAGCTGAATTCCTAGGATTTCCCCTTCATATTGCATGATCGATACCATCATATTTTCCAACAAGAATTTCAATTCTCTTTCCAGGCGAGTAGCTGGAATGTTAACTTGATCATACGTAGAAGTATTCATGAAGACATGTTCATCTCCACTCGCATACAGATACTGCATTTCAGCCGTTTCAATACGGGCACGGGCAACCTTTTCACCGCCGCGAAATGTTGTCTCTTTAATCCCGCCATTTCGTAAATTTCTTAGCTTCGCACGTACAAACGCAGCGCCTTTTCCTGGCTTTACATGTTGGAATTCAATGACCTGCAAAATATCATTATCTACTTCAATGGTAAGACCGGTTCGAAAATCGTTTACTGAAATCATGGGTGTTTCCTCCTGCACTAATCTATAGAATAATAAGCTCTTTTGTCGATTGGGTTATGATTTCACAACCGTTCTCGGTAATGACTACATCATCCTCAATCCGTACACCGCCTATCTGAGAAATATAAATTCCCGGTTCAACGGTTACAACCATACCCGGTTTGAGAATGACTTCACTTTTAGATGATAACCCAGGACCCTCATGTACTTCAAGTCCTATTCCATGTCCTGTACTATGACCAAACTTCTCCCCATAGCCAGCCGCTGTAATAATATCTCTAGTGATGGCATCTGCTTCCTTACCTGTGAGACCAGCTTTCACGTGAGTAACACCAGCAAGCTGAGCTTCAAGCACAATGTTGTAAATTTGTTTAAGTTGTTCGCTAGGCTCACCTACAGCAACGGTTCGCGTGATGTCAGAGACATATCCCTTATAATAGGCCCCAAAATCAAGAGTGACCACTTCTCCGGCAGAAATAACCTTTTCGCTCGCCACTCCATGAGGCAAGGCAGAACGTGGACCAGATGCTACAATGGTTTCAAACGAAGTCGATGTAGCTCCTTGCTTTCGCATATGAAATTCAAGTTCTAATGCTACTTCCCTTTCGGTTACCCCAGGCTTGATGAAATGAAGGATGTGCTGGAATGAACGATCGGCAATCTCACACGCTTGTTTGATGATCGAGATTTCATCCGGCGTTTTAATCATTCGCATTTCTTCCACGATGCCAGCGATGCCGATCCATTCCATTTTTTCACTGACTTTGCTTAGTCCTTGATATAAAGAATAGGAAACATATTGCTTTTCAAAACCAATTTTATGTATCTTAAGTTCAGCAAGCTGAATGCCTACTTCCTCAAGCATATCCGCACGAGATTTCACCACCTCAACATGTGGTGCTTGTTCAGCTGCTTGGTCTACATAGCGAAAGTCGGTAATCAGCTTTGCCTTATTCTCTGTAACAAGGAGATATCCGGCACTGCCTGTGAAACCACTGATGTATTGTCGATTAAATGGGCTCGTAATGAGTAAGGCATCAAGTCCTTGCTCGCCTAACCTTTTTTGCAAATTCATTAACCGTTTCTTCATCGTCTGCTATTCACCCCCATCATCGACTACATCATTCATGCCCATTTTAACAAACTTTTTCCTATTTGAATACTATTTTGCCCTTTCCTTTTTACTTGAGAATTCACTTGATAAAGAAAAACCAATGAATAATCCGTATAAAATAAAAAGACAAAGTTCGGTTGCAAAAGTATTCATTCCAATCTGATGAATAGGCTTCTCCGTTAAGTCGAATATAGGGCTGAGAATATAATAAAAGATGACAAACAATGCTCCGCCAGTAGCAATTCCGATCCATGGACTATAAAATCGAGAAAAAGTAAACACATAAGCAAGGGCAAATAAAATGGATAGTATGGCAGCAACCCCAATCCCCATAAGTTGGAGCACCGGCCTATCTGCACCACTTGGCTGAATAAATGGCTTCATAAAAACAGAGGAGTTGATTAAGGTGAAATTCATGAAATACAAGACATCATTCATCGCTGCCCAAAATATCCCACCAACTGCTCCTATTTGAAGAGCAGCTTTGATTTTTTTAGCCTTTATGTCTTCCGTTATATTAGCTCTCAAGGCTTAAGTCCTCCCATCCACTTTTTATGCAGAGTCTGGAATAGTGTGCTCTCTTCCCTTTAATCTGATACGGTAACTGCGGCTCCAGAACACACCGAGAGATACATAAAAAAAACCAGAACGGATTCCCATTCTGGTTATGTATTCACTATTTCTTCTCAGCCAGCCAAGCTGCAACAACTTCTGCATCTTCGCCTTTGAGCATTCCAGGTGGCATTGCACCCTTACCATTGGTGATAATTCCAGCGATGTCATCCTTGGACAATTTAGATCCTACTTGTTGTAGACTAGGACCAGCCCCACCGGATAAGTCAACCCCGTGACAGGATGCACAAGATGACTTGAATTTCTCTTCAGCTGCTGCTGCATCCACTGTACCGCCAGCCGCTGGTTGTTCAGCCTGCTGATTGTCAGCTGCAGGCGCTGGCTCTTGAGCCTTCTCCCCACCACCGCAAGCGGATAGGATTCCAACTAAAAGTAAACTTAAAGCAATAGAAGTTAATTTCTTCATATTTTCACCCCCCTCGTTCAATATTACTTATCTTGTCCTATATTATTCAAGAGGAAACGTGAAATGTTGTTAATTGTTCACAAATTTTCCCTGTTGATTTCAAAAATCTTACAAATTCCGAGTGATAATCCACTAGATATACAAGCTCTGCTTGATGTAAAATAGAAAGTAAGCTTTACAATCGCTCAAACTATACTGCATACGATCAGTAAGATTTGTAAACATTGAAAGGAAGGTAAACCATTGTCACCACAAAAACCAATGTCCTATGGAGGTCAAGCCGTAATTGAGGGAGTTATGTTTGGCGGGCAAAAGGTCATTGTGACCGCTATTCGTCGAAAGGATAACTCAATTGAATATTTTCATGAAGAGAAAAAACAAAATCGCTTTTTCCAACCCTTAAAAAAGATTCCTTTACTACGTGGAATTGTTGGACTTATTGAAGCAAGTGCCAATGGTTCCAAGCATCTTAACTTTTCCTCTGAGCGTTATGATGTAGAACCAGGCGAGGAAGAAAAAGCCGAGGAGAAGGAGAATGGATCGTGGAATGTAAGCATGATTCTTGGGGTTGCCGTTGTAGGGGTGCTCTCCTTTATTTTTGGAAAGCTCATTTTTACGGTTGTTCCCGCTATACTAGCCGAGATCTTGTTCACCCGGTGGGTGACAAATAATATTTTGCAAAATCTCATTGAAGGTGCGATTAAGATTCTTTTGCTGCTCGTCTATCTTTTTGCCATTTCGCAAACACCTCTAATTAAGAGATTATTCCAATACCATGGAGCAGAACACAAGGTCATTAACACCTATGAAGCCGGAGTAGAATTAACTGTAGAAAATGTACAGAAATTTTCTACTTTGCATTACCGCTGCGGAAGTAGTTTTATCATTTTTACGGTACTTGTAGGTGTCATTATTTATTCTTTTTTCCAATATGATTCCTTGTTGGAACGAATATACCAACGAATTATTCTTCTTCCTTTGGTTATTGGAGTCTCTTATGAGGTTTTACAATTTACCAATAAATTTCGTGACCTACCTCTTCTCCGGCTTTTAGGGTACCCTGGTCTTTTGCTTCAAAAATTAACAACAAAAGAACCAGAGGATAAACAAGTTGAAGTGGCCATTGCTTCTTTTAAAAAAATGATGGAACTTGATCAAGAAGCCGAGAGACAAAAATGGGTAGTCACGAATTAATTAGGTAACGCTTCTGTCTTCTCAACAGTCCCTTAAGTGAGGTGAGGCATGTGACCATGAATACCAAAATCTTTTTTGCGATCTTGTTTTCTTTAGCGGCCGTTGGCTTTGTTGTCGTTTTAAAAACGAATCCCATGATGCTGATTTTAAGCATTGTCCTAGCGATTGGAATGGTTTTCTTATTTAATCGATTTATGACAGGTCGCCGTCCCAATGACAAAGGGTATCAAAAAGCGTTGCGTACGCAAAAAACGAAAGGGAAGCTTACGTCTACCGATCTCCAAAAATTAACCAAATTGAAAAAGTCATCAAGGGAGAATCCCTTCAAGGTGATTGAAGGAAGCAAAAAGGGTAAATCTTCAAAAGATAAGGAAAAACAGTCACATTATCACTAAAACCAATAAAGAAAACTTGGTTGCACTTATGCGGAGAAGGAATGTGAAATATTTATACTTTCTTATAAGTAAAAAAACCTACCAGTCGATAACGATCTGGCAGGTTTTTTTACTTATAAGAAAGTATAATACGCATAAGGCTACGCCAATAGCTTCTTATGGTTGAAAATTTATGCTTCAGAAGTACTTTGCTTATCTTCATCCATCAGTTCGTCTAGCTCTTTTAACTGATGCAAATCCCTAACTCGTGAGGCATCCTCTTTAAAATACTGTACAAGGTATTCAATACACGTAATAGCATCCCAGCTTAAGTGGTGCTCAATGCCTTCCACATCTTCATAGATTTGATCCTCCGACACTCCAATGATATCGAGAAAATTCTCCAGAAGGGCATGCCGATCCACCAGTCGCTTTCCCACTTTCTTCCCTTTAGCGGTAAGGACCAAGCCACGATATTTTTCATAAATTAAATACTTATTCTGATCAAGCTTCTGAACCATTTTTGTAACAGAGGATGGGTGGACGGATAACGCTTCTGCTATGTCCGAAACTCTCGCATACCCTTTTTCTTCCATCAATGTATATATTTTCTCCAAATAGTCTTCCATACTTGGAGTTGCCATCGCAATCCCCCCGTAGCCTTTTTTATCAAAGTAATATTACCTTAACTTGCCATCGCAAATCAAGTGATTTCCCCCATTGTCTATCAAATAATAGGAAGGAGGTGATTGGATCATGTCTACCCTTCTTACCATAGATAAAAAAAAACACACATCTACCCTTTTTCAACCAGATCTCGTCTTTTTTGAGCCGAAGTCTTTAGAATATCCTCTAGGAAAGAAATTATGGGAACAATTTAAGGGATCGGGCATCCCAGTAAAAATGACAACCTCTCACAATCAGGTTCGTGGAATTGAAGGAGAGGCAGGAAGTGCAGAATGGTATCGAAACGCAAAGCGGACATTGGTTATTGGTGTCAAACGATCGCTAAAATTTGAACCATCCAAACCCTCTGCTGAATATGCCCTCCCTTTAGCCACAGGATGTATGGCCCATTGCCATTATTGTTATCTGAATACCAACGTGGGAACGAAACCCTATATACGGGTCTATGTAAATCTAGACGAGATTTTTGAACAAGCCATAAAATATATGAGGGAACGATTCCCAGAAATCACTCGATTTGAAGCGGCATGTACATCAGATCCGATTGCCATTGAACACATTAGTGGATCATTAAAGAAAACAATTGAGTTTTTTGGACAGCAAGAACTTGGAAAACTCCGCTTCGTCACTAAATTTGCTAACGTAGACTCCCTATTGGATGCCAAGCATAACGGCCATACTCGTTTTCGTTTTAGCATTAATGCCGATTATGTAATACAGAATTTTGAACCGGCTACCTCCTCCTTTTCCGATCGCATCGAAGCCGCCAAAAAAGTGGCGGAAGCTGGATATCCACTTGGTTTTATTGTCGCGCCACTCTATCGGTTTGAAGGGTGGAAAGAAGGATACCAAGACTTGTTCCAAAGGTTAGAACAGGTCCTGCCTTACTCTGCAACGACTGACTTAACGTTTGAACTCATCCAACATCGTTTCACGAAAGTAGCCAAAAATTTAATTCTATCCCGCTACCCTAAAACCAAACTAGAGATGGATGAAACAAAGCGGCAATACAAATGGGGAAAATATGGACGAGGAAAGTATGTATACAAAAAAGAGGAAGCCGTGGAGCTGCAGCAGCATCTTGAATCGCTTATCCACACCCATTTTCCACAAGCAACCATAGCATATTTCACTTAAGAAATGGACAAAATTTAATCAAATTAAAAACAATGGAGGGGTTATCCCCTCCTAAATCATGATTTGCCTTATGTTTTCTAAATTTCCCTCAATTTTCTCTAGAACATGAATATCCACATCATCCTCAAGCGCACCTAAAACCCCTGCATAATACTCTTCCACTTGCTCTTTCAGTTGTTCCTTCATTTCTTCGAGGAACCCTAAGAACAGAGCCGTATAATAGTCTTTTAGCAACATCATGCACTGATGAATAAAGGCAGAAATGGGATCCGTTGCCCAATTTTCCAAATCGGTCCGCATCGTTTCACGGCCACCCTGTTCAAAAAAGTGCTTAGGGGATTTGAACTGATTGAGAATTTTTTTGACCTCAGCTTGCTCATAGTCGATTTCTTCCGGAATTACTGGTACTTCCCAGCGAGCAGGCTGGTATTCATCCTCTACATGTGAGCCCAATTGGACCATTATTTCCTGGAAAATCGCTTTTCCCAATTGATTCATTGCTTTTTCTACCCGCAGGGATGAAGCTCTCATTTCTTGAGTAAGTGTAAATGCCATATTTCTTTTCAACTCATCAAAACATTGTACAAGAATATGCTTTAAATCGCGTCCCTTTTCCTCTTTGATCACGGCAGGGTTAAAAGATAATGAATATAGCTCGTTAAATTTAAAAAATAATCGTTGCTTTACATAATAAAGCAGCTCCTCAACTTCCTTTTCTAATTTTCCTTTTTCCCGTTCAAAGGAAGCTTGAGATAGAATGAGCAAATCTTGTTCTTTCGCTTCTATATTGGCAATTCTTTTTTTGTTCCTTTCTTCTTGCCCTTGTTTAGCGGTTTGAATCAAGGCTTGAATCGCCAATTGGGATCGTTTGATTTCACCCATCGCTGATTGAATCGCAACCTCTGTCAATTCTTCAATGGTAAATTGGATAAAATCTCTTTCAAACTGTTCAAATCCAGAAAAAGTTAAGGCATCTGCAGGAGTCATCAACTCATCAGAGGAATGGGTACGCTCCCGATACACACGCTCAGCCGATTCCGATAATGATCCTGCAGCCAGCATCCGAGCTAATAACGCCGTTTGACTAGATACAGGATATAATCGAGGATGACGGATTCCACAGGCCAAAAGATTCTCCTTAACATGCTCCACTACTCCGAGCAGCTCATCCTTGGAACGGGCTAAATCCGCTGCATTAACCAAGAAGAACATCTTATCCATCTCAAACGTATCCTTCACCCTTCCAAGCTGTTGCAGAAATTCCCGATCTGCATGTGAGAAGGCATGATTATAATACGTGACAAACAATACAGCATCTGCATTTTTAATATAATCAAAGGCAACTCCAGTATGACGGGCATTGATCGAGTCGGCACCCGGTGTATCAACCAACGAGATCCCTTGATCAGTTAGAGGACAAGAATAATACAGCTCAATCCACTCTACAAAACAAGCTTTATCTTCCCGGGCCACCAACTCTTTAAATTCTTCCATCCCGACAAGAAGCTCTTGGCCATATTGCTGATCCATGGAAGAGGCCCCTTTTTTCACCGCGTTCAAGAATGAAAAATGCGGCTTAGCTGAGGGCAATATTTGCTCAATCTCAATTTTCCCCAATTGAGCAATTGCTTCTTGAATGGAATGGCCTTCTAGTCGGAATATGTGCAATGACTGTAAGACATCCTTCGTCATATCCTGTTCGCTCTTGATTTTCACTCTAACGGTTCCATGAGGATACTGACCGGTCGGCGGTAAAATCTTATTGATCGTAGCCGTTGTGGGATTCGGAGATACCGGTAAGATCATCTCCCCCATCATCGCATTAGCAAAAGAGGATTTACCTGCACTGAAAGCACCAAACAACGCAACCGTAAATAAGTTCTTCTCTAACCTGTCTGCGCGCAGACGCATATGCTTGGCAGCCAAGGATTGACCTCTTAACCCTTTAATCCACTCAGCTGCTTTCCTTAGCGATTGGGCTGAAGTTAAGATTTTAGACTTATAATCCTTTTTGAATGGGGAAACATTCCGCTGATTTCCTTGAAGGACAAGAGAATCGACTTTTTCTTTTTTAACCAGCGTAGGGATTCCCTTCTCTTTCCAAGAACGAAGGGAATGAGCTTCCATCTCTTTAGCTGAGGATGCAATCTGAATCCCGTCTTCCTCCAGCTTAAACAAACTATGTTGCAGTTCTTGAATATAATGCTGCTGTTGTTCGTCTAAATGATGTAAGTCTTCAATAGCCTTTTTCATTTGGAGAACATCTGCGCTTTCCTCACGGAGTTGATTCTCTTCCAAGCTTGCTTGAACTTTGGAAAGTTGAACCAGCCGCTCCAAAATATCCAACGCTAATCGTCGATATCTTCCCTTGATTTCTCCCGCTAAGTTATGACAATAATTCAGGACAGCGTCACCTGTTACTCTTGCCCCTTGCTTTACACATCCAGCTAAGAGCTCTGTTGTAATGGGAACATGGACATGATCCATTTCCTCCATTAGTTCAGGGGATACCGGAACCTGATAGGTTTTAGAGACACGATGAAGCAATTCCCTCACATGCCATTCGAGATTGGCTTTTACTTGTTCTGCGACTTCCTTGTGAAAAGCTGCTAAGCGGTCTTCCTTTTCTTGTTTGGTTTTTCCTGCTGAAAACAAAAAGCCTACCTTAAAGCCCTGCTGAATGCTTTCTAGATACTTCCCTGCCCACTCTCGCATCGAAAATGGAGTGATATTAGCACTTTCAACCAAGCTCTGCAGTTCTTTCATTGCCTCATTACGCAGCATTTCTGGACGTTTGCTTATGGTTTGCAGCTTTTTCTGCAGCGTATCGAAGGAGGCTGCGACTTCGTCCAGTTTGGCTTCCCCAATCACCTTTTCCAACCTTTGTTTCGTTTCCCGATCTATGCCTTCCAAAAACTGTTCATGTTCATGAATTAGATCCTGAGCGGAACGCAGTACACTTTCCTGAAGCACTCGATCTTTTTGACAAAAAAGGCTGTATAAACGATCATGAAGCTCTTCTAATTGATTTTCCGGATGTTCTGGTATCTTTAACGTTGTATAAAAAATCGCATCCGGGTAAACTCCCCAGTGTTCGAATGACTCTTCCACGCTTTGCTTAAACGCTGTAAAATCCAACTCAAGATCAAAATGCTTGTCGATTTGATTGATGACCAAAAATAGCGTTTTTCCTTTTTCCTTTAGTGTCTTGGTAAACTGAAAATTAATTTCTGATTGAACATGATTGTAATCCATCATATAGACAACTACATCCGCTAAATGCATAGCCGACTCGGTCGCTACCTTGTGGGCTGCATCTGTGGAATCAATTCCTGGGGTATCCAGGAGACATGCATCATTCACGAGAAAATCATTGGGATGAAAGATTTCTACCGAAACGACTTCATCGCCATCTTTACATAATTCCTTTAGCTTCTCTAATTCTTGAACGTAGTCAAAGCTGACAGGAGGCTTATTTTTCAAATAAACAATCGCCTTTGCCTCTCCCGATTTAACTTTTACTACGTTTGCACTCGTGGGAATAGGACTTGATGGTAAGATCTCCTTACCCATAAGCGTATTGATCATGGTCGATTTCCCTGCTGAAAAGTGTCCGCAAAAGGCTAGAACAAATTCCCCCATCTCCCATTTACTCATCAATTCTTCCATTTTGTTCGCTTGGAAAGTATCCCCCTTTTCCTGAAACTGCTTGCTTAGACTATCAAGCCGCTCAGAAACCACATCTTGACGTACCATTAGACTCTCTACACTCATTTTTATCACCTGTATCTTCTATATTGAGGCGTACCTTTTTATGTTTATACTTTTAGAATAGTATAAGCAATCTAAGCCTTAACTTCTACTAAAAAATAAAAGCCAATCCTTGGAAAGGATTGGCTTTCATTTTTTAATCGCAGAACTTTTCGTATGCTTGTTGTAAATTGGATACGATCGACTCAGCATCATAGCCTTCGATATGATGACGCTCAAGAAAATGAACGAGCTTTCCGTCTTTGAAAAGCGCAACGGAAGGAGAAGATGGCGGAAATCCTTCAATGTAAACGCGAGCTTGTGCTGTCGCCTCTTTGTCTTGACCAGCGAATACGGTCACTAAATGATCCGGCTTCTTTTCTCCTTTTAAAGAATGGATCACAGCAGGTCTAGCGATACCAGCTGCACATCCGCAAACAGAATTCACGACAAGCAAAGCTGTTCCTTTTTCTTGTTGGAAGAATTGTTCTACTTCTTCTGGGGTAGTTAATTCTTTAAAATTGGCGTTAATAAGCTCATCCCTCATCGGCTGAACCATTTGTTTTAATTGGTTCATATAGGCATCAAAAGACATTAAAGACATAGTGAATTCACTCCTGATCTGTTTATTACTTACATTGTACCTATTTTCTCACCTGATGGAAAGGCTTTAAGCTGCTGGAATCGGCTGAAGGGAGAAAAGCTTTCTTTTCACACGTCTTATCATTCCATTTATTCTACAATGGAAAAAATTTTATACCTGATATACCATTTATTGTTGGTGGATTCACCACAGTTTAAAGAATGGAGTCAGCATAACGAAGGGTCGGGATTGTCATTCTACGAATAGGGTTACGCTCAGTTACAAAAAGCACGACTATCTATATACTTTTTCAACCATACTTTGCATTCTGTCGTAAAATAGACCTCTCTTTGTTTTGAACCCTTCCCATTTACAATCGCTGATCCGTTCTCCCAATTGATATCTTCCATGTTTAATCGATGAACTTCTCCAACACGACACCCTGTTGAATACAGAAATTGTAGTAGGGCATGATCTCGCAGGGACTGACAGGATATCTTGAGATGAATAACATCTTCTTCAATGAGGAATTTAGGAATTCTCTTATCGGACTTAGGTTCTTTTAATTTGAGGGTTGGATTTCGTGACACATAACCTCCTTCAAAAGCATAACGAAAAAGAGACCATATGAATCGAATGCGATGACCCAAACTACTCGGCTTTAGACGTTCTGACTGTTTAGCCAGATATTCTTTTAGCAACGGCAATGAGAAGTCCTCTATCTCTAAATCACCTATTTCACGAATGAGCACATTTAATTGAAGGGAGTAGGCTTTTAATGTATGAGTACTGAACCCTAGAATACGTTTATCTGCCTTATATAAATTCCACAAATCACTTAAATTTAAAATGAACCCCTCCCAATAATTTTATGTTCTTTATTCCAGCATTACTGGATTGGGAGAGGATTAATCCAATTATGTTGTTCCGGTAGCGATCCCCGTTAGCCATCCATGCAGCGCAAGAACAGCGCTGCATGGATGGGCTAACAGGATTGGAGAGTTTATTATCTAATAAAACTATGATATTTTTATTTTTTAGGACTTTTCGTTAGACTTCTTTCCAACATATCAATAATAAGGAGAAATCTTTCAGCTTCACGGAAAACATGGTCTGCAAGTAATGGATGAATAATGCTTTTTATACGACAAGCTTCGATTAATTCTTTAGCAGTCTTTTTAAAATCACGCAGTGATTTAACCGATACTTTATTCTGGTCAAGGAATTGATCAAGCAATGGTACTGTTTGAGATTGTGGTCGCATAGACTCTAAATCTCGTGCTTGAAATAATAATTGGTCAAAATCGTGACTAAAGCTACGTGCCTGTTCGACTAATTGCCGTTCAGATGGGTCGAGTAAATGAGAAATAAATTTAGCGTGTTCCGCCATAATCCTCAAGAAAAATACATTTTCGTCAATGATGGCATCAGGTAAGGGTTCTAATCTTCCAGTATTTAGTTCCTCCAACCGATTTCTAAAGTAATTCGCTTCTCTGCTTACATGATCAACTAGTAAAGGGAAATTATTTGCACCAGGGAGTTTACAACTTAGAATCAATCCTAGCACTTTTCTTTTAAAAGCCCAGATGTGAGAAACGGCATTATGTACCTCAGCATTAAATCTTCTAATAAGTTCTGGGTCGGTTCCTGATGAGAATGTGTTAGCCCTTTTTTCTATTTCCTCAAACACTGCAAAAAATTGATTAGCTTCATTAATTAACTGAGTATCCTCGCAACGGAATCCTAATTTAAGAAAAAGAGAATGTTCCTTCATGATACGTGACCAAAACCGAATTTCATCAATAGAACGTGTTACGAATCCATTAGACATCTTAACACCCCCATGAAAATTCTTAGTATATCTTTACATAATACTTTCACTGGGAATAAGTTATGCTAAATAAGATCATGAACAAAAAATTATCAATTTTATAGCGGCGATAGTTTATAAGAACCTACTTGTAGAGTGGGGGACTGGTTTCCCAGTCCTCCCTCATCAAACCGTACGAGCGGATTTCCGATGCTCTTCACCTTGTGCATTATAGCTACCACCATGTACCCTCATTCGCGCTAACTCGTTTCAGTCCCATACGTGCGAATTCTTCTGCTACCTTCCTGGGGTGCAGATGATTTCGCTTGTACTCCTTGTTCCAGTACAGTGCCAGTCCCCCGACAATATACCAATCTATCTTCGCCAGAAATTTGTTAGACATCCCAGGATCCACACTGCCATAGTATGGGATTTTTTCCTTTCCGCCCGTTTCTTCGTCTTCTTTCTCCAACTACGTCCATTTTTTCTTCCTCTATCTTTAATTTTCAGCATAAGAGAAGGCTTTTTAAGGAAAAAAGTTCCGTTATTTCAGATTGTATGCGTTTCCATTACACTTCGTTGGTCTATTAGAAGATTTTTTTCCTCTATTGATCCATTTTTCTCACCATTATTAATAATAGAGGACATTTTTTCCTCTATTCAACACTAGCCTGATTTTTTCTAATCAAATAAAATTCGGTGCTTCTAATCTCCTCCTACCTTGCACAGTTTCTCCTCCCGTTCTCCTTGATCGTGGGAAGATCGAACATCGTTTGCAGGAAATATAGACAAAGGGCTGTATTTACCCCCTAAGATATCCGCTAGCAAGCGGAACTCGTTCTATTCACGATTATTTCATATTCACATACAATAAATTATAAAAAGTTTGCCTAAGGAAACTTTTTGTCATGGAGGAAAAATGAGATGATACGAATAAATAAAATGATAAAGATGGCCTATCTTCTTTATAGGCTGGGTGTCATAAGCAAAGAGGAATTTCAGCATTTCGAACAGATAGATCAAAAGAAAAGGGACTGTGCTCCCTGAAAATGGTCTTACCTGAGACAATCCGTACATTAAGTTAACAAAAAAGTGGGAGGGACTATCCCCTCCCCAAAAAATCGGGTGAGGTTCAAGAGTGTTATACACTCCTCTGTTTCCTCCCATTTCTTGGAGCAAACAAAGCAATGCATACAGATAAAAGTAAAGGATAGAAGAATGGAGGAGACCGATCCCCTATCCTTATCACTTTCACCTTTCTGCCAATACCTGAAGCTTTAAGGGAGTGACTTTGAACCCATTCACAGGAGCCATGTCCTGCGAACAACTTGAGACAGCAATCATGACATCGTGCAAGGCCTTTAGCTGCACATAATCTCCCGGCTTGGAAAGCGGCTCTTCAATGACATAGTCCCCATTCTCATCCAGCGCATTGTTCATAAACCAATTGATCGGATCCGGAATCGGTAAATGATCCATCTGATACTTCTGGAGTGCCTCCCTTAGATTATCATGACAATTAGGATGATCTTCCATATTAAAATCCACCTTGTATCGCCAATAATCACAAGCGGGAAAGAAGAAATCATGCCTTCCTACCGTATCCTTAACCAACTGCATAAGAGGGCGGCGCTTATTGCTGTAAAGGTAATCTCCTTCCTTCAGTCGGATACTGCTTAAGGAGGCACGCATATGTACAGGCGATACATGCTCATTCGGAGTTTCGTAATGGAAACAAACAAAATCCCCCACTTGTTTTCCATCTACATCAATGATTACGAGTTCCTCGCCAGCTTTAACCAATACACTTCTCCCCGAATAAGGCGGAATGAGAATTTCTTCTTTTATATAAAGCTGATTCATGGTTCTTCCTCCTCACGGCTATTCCATAAATAGGGCAACAGCTCGTATGGGGGATCCCGTCCCCCTGCGTATTTTGAGAGGCAATCCGAAATAAAGAAATCTCTTCCCCGCTATCTTATTCAGGTTGCACAGGTTTTCGGTATTCGTCATTTTGTATTCCCGGCAAATTTGATGTCCAGAGTATTTGGCATCATCCGGATGATCGATGGCTGGAGCATCAATCCCTATATTCACGACCCCAAGCTTTGCCAACCATTCCGCCGCGTCATAATCGAGTCCCGTATAGCGGGTAAGCCATTCCTCCGTTCCATACGAGCGATTAAAATGCCCCGTATACAATAAGACAATATCCCCTTTATCGACATGAAGCTGTGATTTTGCAAGTGACTGTTGCAAATCATTTCTTGTAATATAAACATCCGGCGAAATATGAGAGAGGTCCAGGCAGATGGCAGGTCCATAAAAGTATTCCAGAGGCATCTGATCTATCGTTGCACCCTTGGGATCATATTCATAGATCGCATCGCTATGAGTGGGACCATGTTCATTGATTAATAGATTATTGGTAGCAAACTCAAACCCAATCTGTTTTTTGCACTCTTCATGGGTGATATTTGGAAATATCATCGTTTTTTGGTGTAGCGGAAAGACTGGCATCCCTTGATAGATTTCTTGTGTCAAATCAATTAACCGAAATCCCATTCGTTACCCTCCTCCTCGATGGTTATCCTCTCTACGCGGTTCTATGATATTACCGTAGGGATAATTTCGTATTTGTCTACATCAATCAGTCCCATATCGGTAATTTTCCACTTTGGACTGGTAACTAAAGAGACAAAAGATAGGTGCATGAACGGAACATGAATCCCACAGCCCAGTTCCTCCTTCGCTAAGCGGTGAAGCTCAGCGATCTTGCCGCTCATTTCTTTTCCTGTCAGTTCATCGGTCATTAAACCACCCACCCTTAACGGAAGGTCCCCGACAACCTTTCCATCTTTAATCATGGCAATCCCGCCGTTCATCGCAATCACCCGATTCACAGCAACGACCATATCCTCATAATTTGTTCCACAAACAATAATATTATGAGTATCATGGGCTACGCTTTCTGCCATCGCACCGTACTGTAGCTTAAATCCATGCATAAAGGTTTTGCCGATCTTTCCGCTTCGCCCATGCCGTTCCACCACGAGTAATGGCAATACATCCTGCTGCAGACAAGGCTGTACCACTCCAGACTTGACGGTTAGAGTGAATTCTTTCGCTCCTGTCAAGTTTTGATCTAGAATTACTTCGACAGCACGAACTCTGGCTTGACTCCCGATGGCCTTAATATACAGATCTTCGGTTTTCACAGGCTTACGTTTGACAGACTGTTTCACATAATCCGGATAGGTATAGGAAGGGATATTTATCGTTAACTCGCCCTTTTCCGCCACCCTTCTTCCATCGATATACACCTGATCAATAGTCATTTCATTTAAGTTATTAATGACCGCAATATCCGCCTTTTTTCCTGGGGCAAGCAGACCGCGATCCTGGAATCCGAAATGGGTAGCAGGATTGATGGTAACCATCTGAATGGCTTCCACGGGGTCCACCCCTTGAGCAATGGTACGTCTGACAATATCATTCATATGTCCAAACTTAAGCAGGTCTTCCGGGACCATATCATCCGAAACAAGAATGGCACGGCGGGAATCTAATCCTTCTTCTGTAATGGCGCGAATACATTCCGCCATGTTTCGCTGCGAAGATCCTTCGCGTATGAACACACTGATGCCATAGCGCAACTTCTCGATCATTTCCTCTTTTGTTGTCGTTTCATGACAGGAAACATGGGTCCCGCCACTAATAATATGGGCGGCCAGTTCTATTCCGAACAGCCCTGGGCAATTTCCTTCCACTGACTTGCCGATACTTTTCGCATAGCTTACGGAAGCTAACTGGTCCGTAATAATCTCGGGTGCATGCTCAAAGACCGGACGAACATTAGCAAAGCCTTGTATTTCACCGATGCCTTGTACATAAGGATCTTGGAGTAATTCCTCCATATCCTTGGAGTTCACATCATATCCCGCTGTTTCCAACCCAGGCACGTCCGGCGTTAAGCAAGGCACCGTATATAAAACCTTATTAGGCAGTGTTTTGGCTTCATCGATCATCGCCTTCATGCCCACCACTCCCAAAACATTCCCGATTTCATGGGGATCTGCGACAAGTGTCGTCGTCCCTGTAGGAATCGATAGCTTGGAAAACTCGGTTACGGTCAGCATGGCGCTTTCAAAATGCATATGAGAGTCAATAAATCCAGGACTGACAAATTTCCCCTGGATGTTTTCTACCTTCGTTTTGGGCCCTATGAGATCGCTAGCGTCTCCCACCAGGAGAATGTGTTCCCCTTTAATGGCCACATCTGACATATATATTTCTCTTGTTATAACATTGATGATATAACCGCCCTTTAGCACAAGATCAGCAAATTGATGATTATCCAGCAAAGCATCAATGAGCTGGCGCCATTGCATCACTTGTTTGAGTGTCTTGGTATTCATTTATTACCTCCCGCCAAGTCTGAATTCCATGCCCAATTGTTTTGCCAGATCCTGAGCTAATGGCGTGATGATTGTATGGGTATCTATTTCTATGATGAATTTCTGAGAAGCGTAGGCCTGAAGAATGACTTCCTGGGACACAATCCGTTTCCCCTTGGATAATTGCTTTCCCTTCCGTAACCAAGCTGCAAGCTGATGGGGTTCAAACAGCTCGACTCCATATCCCCTTAGCTGCAAAAGCCGGGATTTCATTTCATACTTCATAAAGGGAGTGGCTTGATGATAGCCTTTCTCTTTCCAGAGAGGGTGATAAGGGTCGGCAGCCATGGATATGGCTCCTACCTTGCAGCCGGTGAATAGTGATTCCAGAATTATTTTGGAAAAAGGATGGCTGTCATCATGATGGATGACTTTAGAAACCAACGAATAAGAAAGAACGGGCAAAAACAGATGGGGATAAGGTGTTGGAGGTTGGCATGCTGCCCTTGGATGAACGTATACCTCGTCCGACCCCGTTTTCCGGACGATATCCTCTATGGAATAGAAGGAAGTCAACGGCTCATCGATCCATAACCGCAGTCTCACCTTTTCCTTTCGCAGGTTGCCGATACACTGAAAACCTTCCTCCATCCCAACCGGACTATAACAAAGAAGAGCTAGAACACTTGGATATTGCTTCTCTAACTCTTCCTTCCTATGGCGAAAAGAAAGAGTGAGCAAAGTGTTCCTGATGAGATCACTCTGCCTATGCATGCGAATTCATTATTCTCCCTTCTTAGACAACAACACTCTTTCCACTTCGCTATGCGGTCTAGGGATCACATGGACGGAAACCAATTCTCCGACACGTCCTGCTGAATTGGCTCCTGCATCTGTGGCTGCCTTGACTGCCCCAACATCCCCTCTGACCATAATGGTGACCAATCCAAAGCCGATTCTCTCATACCCGCAGATTTCTACATTAGCTGCTTTTACCATGGCATCTGCTGCTTCAATTGCCCCTACTAATCCTTTTGTTTCAATTAATCCTAATGCTTCTCCCATGATATGGCCTCCAATTGTTCTCATTGGTGATTGCCTAAAGAAAAGAACGGCAACAGCTTCTCATTGACTTCGGTATGGGTCCTTGGAATAACGTGTGCGGAAACGACCCTTCCTATCTTTTCTGCCTCAAGCTTGCCTGCTTCAACGGCGGATTGAACGGCGCCTACATCACCGCTAAGATGAATCGTTACACCCAGAGTACCTCCCACACCAATCACCTTTTCGACACCAACTAAAGAAACATTGGCTGTTTTCAGAGCCGCGTCTGCTGCAGAAACAGCAGTTACATACCCTATAGTCTCTATTAAACCCAATGCAAACTGGCTCATATTCTAACTCCCCCTAGTACAGCAACTGTCCGGCATCATCCTCCAACTGCTGAATAACCCCCTGAATGATACAAGAATCCCCGGAAAGAATAACATGATTATCCCGAACAGAAAACTGAAAGGAGACTTGCGGATGGTGATGAAAATACCGATCTAATAATGCCATGGAACTAATAGAAGATACTCCAACCAATGCCGAGACACTTTGTCCCTTAGCGAAAGGAAGGCTTTCCCATAAATAATCAGAAGGTTTCTCCACATAGTAAGACTTAATTGAACGAATGGCCAGGCGATTCAGTTGGCTATAAAGTCCCTTCAGCACTTGTTCTAAGCCTTGACTATCTATGGAACTAATTTTGATCGTATCAGCCCAGCCAACACTATTTTTCTCTCCAAACCATTCCCATTTGACATCAGTACGCTGTTTCATCCATTCCTCTACAATGAATACAGTGCCCGGATTTTCTATCACACCGGTAACAAATCCGCTTGAGCATCCTTTAGGAATTGCTTCCAGGCGACTATCTGGCGAATAAAAGCACCAAACCAACTGGCTGTTTTTGGTTTTTCCAATCAGTTGGGTTCCTTTTCCACCTCCGTATGATTGAGGTGTTGATTTTCCTAATAGAATTTGAGAGGTAGTCAATCTTTGTAAAGTGGAAATGGGGTCCTCTATCGGCTGCTTTACCGTTTCTTTCGCCTGTCGTTCCACCATGGGCGTCTGACTTCTTTGCAAAGAGGCGGAGTTTTCTACTTTGATTCGTTCTTGCTGTTTTTGTCTCTGATAATTGGGTCGATGAATCTCTTCCAAGTGATGTAGATTCCTGGCAGGCAACGGTTGAATCATCTTTTGATCCAGTTCCTTTCGCTCTGGAGTCACGAGCGTCTTATTCCTGCTTAATACTTCTTGGACAATGCTTTGCATAAACTGTGACACTCCCTTCACCTCCTTTAAACTACAGCATCTTGGTTAGCTCGGGATGAGGACGAGGAATGACATTATGGGCGATGAGTTCTCCACCCGTTCTCTCCTGTACGGTTTTTCCAATTTCCACTGCAGCCTTCACAGCACTGACGTCTCCTTCGATCACAACACAGACCAGACCTGATCCGACTATCTTTAAATCTACTAAACGGACATTTGCTGCTTTTGCCATGGCATCTAAGGCCTCTATGGCTGGAACTAATCCTCTCATTTCAACCATGCCAATCGCTTCCATCGTTTCTTATCCCCCCAGAACCTATAGATAGTCTTCCAATCTAATTTGCTCTGCCCCAGGAATTCGCTTCCTTTGGTAATGGATTTTTTCTGCTAGGGGGATGGTGGCGTCTATTCCCATCTTGGCTGTGACTCCCCGGAGATTATGCGAAGGCTCAAGCGGAGAACCTTTAGCTCCAGGTACAATGAATACATCGAGATCAGCTTGTACCCGGGTGGCAATGGCCCACTCCACATCAGCCGGATTGAATATATCCACATCTTCATCAACGACAACTACATGTTTCAAATCTTTATCACTAGCAAAAGCGGCCAAGAGTGCTTGTTTTCCATCTCCCTCGGATCGCTTCTGAATTTGGATGACTCCGTGGTATCTAGCAACCCCGGCCATCGTGATATGAACCGCCTTTACCCCTGGTACAACCTGCCGTACAGAGCTTAACAGGGTGATTTCGCGAACCAATCCCATCGGAAGCATCTCTTCAAAGCTTGCAGGCAGGATCGTTTGGCAAATGGGATTATTCCGATAGGTGACTGCTGATATCTCGACGACCGGCTGAGGGGATTGTACTCCATAATAACCTGCCAGCTCGCCGAAAGGCCCTTCCAATTCTCGAACATGGGGAAGCATTTTCCCCTCTAGCACGATTTCAGCTTCAGCAAGTACTTCCAAATCCACTGTTTGACATTGGACCACCGGCAATGAAGTGCCCAGCATCGCTCCCGCCACATTTAATTTGTCTGCATGATACCAATGGGTACTGATTTGGGAGCTAAGGACAACGGCAGGCACAACCCCGATCATAATGGCCACTTCCATCGGTTCTCCCCGCTGCTCGTAATAGGTATATTGTTCAAACAGCTCTGGGGATGTGATGAGGATTCCACAACGATTGCCTCCGAAATATTGCATCCTACGAACCGATGTATAGCGCTTCTTACCTGTTACATCATGGACAACTAGCACCCCAGCTACGATAAAAGCACCGGAATCCAACTCATTATACGTACAGATCGGAAACAAATCGTCTAGCTGAAATTCACCCATGACCACGTTTTCTTGTACAGGTCCCGTCTGTACTTTTGTTGTCGGTATAGGATTGACAATGGAATCAATCATTTTCGGTAGGAGCTGATCTTCCGTAACCCCTAAAGTTTTAGCCATCAATTGGCGATCTGCACCTAGGCCTGCGACCATCGGAATCGAGTATCCCTTCACTTTTTCAAAGAAGAATGGCTGTCCATCTTTTTTGCTGATTACCCCTCCCAATTCAAAAACAGGGTCTACTTCCCGTTTGACCCTCAACATCACACCATTCTTATCCCAATATTCAATTAGCTGGCGCATAGTCGTAAACATTAGTCACATCTTCTCCATCTCCATTAGTGGCTTTGCTTTTCCCCCCATCGGGTCATTAAGCTATGCTCAATATCAAAGGAATCTAGAATTCGGGCAACCATGAAATTCGTCAACTCCCATATTTCCTGCGGTCGATGATAAAAACCAGGGGAAGCCGGCATAATGCTTGCTCCAGCCCTTGCGATCTTCACCATATTTTCCAACTGAATCAGATTAAGGGGGGTTTCTCTAGGCACAATCAGCAATTTACGATTCTCCTTCAAGACTACGCTAGCTGCCCGATTCATCAAAGTATCGCCAAGCCCGTTGGCAATGGCTCCTAACGTATTCATAGAACAGGGGACAATCACCATTCCATTTGTCTTCACCGAACCGCTGGCAACGGATGCAAATAGATTGCTATTACTTAGGATCTGGGCATAGGGTTTGATTTCATTCATGCTGAGCCCACACTCATAATGCATCACTTTTTCACCCATTTCTGTGGCAATGACCATGATTTCTACATTTAATTCATAGAGTGTGCGGATGAGCGTGTAGGCATAAATAGAACCGCTAGCACCGGTAATCCCGACAATTAATCTCATGTGGCCTCCCCTAATCTGATAAAATGATATATCTGGCAGATATAAAAAGGCGTTGCATAAGAGCCCGTCTTATTGACGAACTTTTACACAGCGCCTTTGCTATGTGTACAACCATCCTATTAAAATTCTGAAATTCATAAAGAGCTCTTTTGGAATGCATCCTTGCATTCGACTAACCGATAATCTAACTATATTTTTAATTTTCTGTTTTGTCAATATTTTATTAATACCTGTA
>JAKFCU010000116.1:0-9059 GCA_036676475.1 Brevibacillus sp. | reverse complement strand
AAGTAGGACGAGCATCTTTTTCTTCCTCTATGATTGCGAACAAAGTGAGCTCTTTAATCAAAGAAAAAGAGTATTCCCACCTTCTCCCGCCATAACTACATATAAAATGCCCTGACAATAGTCAGGGCTTATTTTTATGTTATGGCTTCTCAGAAAAGGAGTCCAGGGTCCTAACAAAATTATTATTCCATCAATGGAACGACTCGTTCCTCACCCACATTCCGCCTTCATCCGTGCTCCGGTAAAACATCGTTGCGGAGAGGAGAGCTCCACGTGCCGCTTCTTCTGCCGAAGGAAAGTGATTTTCTATTGAAACGGAAGGATCTCGGTTGTCGGCTCCTCTATAGTAGTGGCTAAGCTCATAGAAGTAATGTCCGAACCGATTCTTGAGGATTCTAATTTCGAGTTCTTTACCATCAACTCGAGCCTTTAATGTTTGGACAATTTCATGAACCACTTCAATGTCGGCATGAATATTTTCGAGTTCAAACAAATTCAACATGATAGCCCTTTCTAATCCTTTTTTATATAAGAATCCCCTTACACTCGTGTTTTATCCACTCTTCAACACTTTCCCCAACAAATAATAATTATCCAAAATCAGTACTCAAATATTATTATTTGGAAATAATGGATGTGAAACAACCAAAAGGAGTCCTATTTTATATGAATATAAATTTAAATGAACGACTGAAGCAAGCATTGGATAAACAAACGAAACGTCCTACTTTTCTTTCTGTTGTTAGTGGTAAAGGGGGAGTCGGCAAGTCTACAGTTGCTGTGAATCTAGCGGTTTCTATGAAAGAACAGGGGAAAAGAATCGGATTAATTGATGCCGATATATATGGTTTTAGTATTCCTAGCCTAATGCAGGTAAGAGAAGAACCCCGAACCATCAATGAGAGGCTGCAGCCCATCGAAAAATTTGGAGTAAAGCTAATGTCATCCGGTTTCCTGAGAACGGATAATCAACCGATTACTTTAAGAGGCCCGATGTTAGGCAAAATCATCAAAACCTTCCTTTTTGACGTAGATTGGGGGGAATTAGATTATCTCATCTTTGATTTGCCCCCTGGAACAGGAGATATCCCCTTAGATATCCATGACATGGTGGGGAACAGTAAGGAGATTGTTGTGACAACTCCTCATGATACGGCTTCCGAGGTGGCTTTTCGCGCAGGAGCGATGACGGCAAGGACAGGTCACGAGATCCTCGGCGTGGTAGAAAATATGTCCTATATCACTTGTCCGGATTGCAGTAAGGACATTCACCTTTTCGAAGGGAATGGAGGGGAAAAATTATCCTCAAGCCTACGCACCCCTCTTTTGGTCCGCATCCCTATGCAGACAACGGGTCATGGTGCTCCTGCCCCGGGCGTTTATCACAGAGATTCGAATCCTGGTCTCAAATATCGTGAATTAGCAGAACGAATTTTAGCTGTTACATAATGATGCAGAAAAGAAGCTCGCTAGTTTACGAGCTTCTTTCATCCTATTTCCATACCCGTTTAACAGCCAAAATCTCCTGCAAATATCCCCATATGGAAACTGGGGACATCAACATTTGATAAAGGAATACATAGGCGAAGAATCCTATCCAATTACTGCGTACCCGTAAGCTTAATTGTCTAAAAATGTGACGCTGATATCGATAAAATACCATATTACTCGCCAAGGTAATGGGGAGGACAAATAAGGTATGCGGACCCACAATGAGGAAGATGCCAAAAAATGATAACAGTAATCCTGGCAACCAGCACAGTGTATAGGCAAGGTCCAAATAAGGCATAACTAGGTTAATTCCAGTTAAATGTTTGGATGCTATACGCGGTTGTTTCCAAGGTTTAAATCTCTTTAATCCTTCCACCATCCCCCTCGCCCATCTGCTTCGTTGGCGAGCTAAGTGTTGGAATTCTACAGGAACGTTTGTAAATGCAACGGATAAGGGTTCAAAAAAGACCCTCCAATTGTCCTGTAAAAAGTTCCATGTCAATACTATATCTTCCCCTATGGCGTCTGGCCAACCCCCTACTTTCTTGATGATCTCTGTTCGATATAAACTAAACGCCCCCTGGGCAACCAATGTTCCTTGATAGAGTCCTTGAAGTCTTTTTACCGATGCGATCCCTAAATAATAATCCCACTCTTGTATGCGAGTCCAAAATGACTCCCGGCTATTTCTTACAAGAACCGCACCAGCTACTGCGCAGACATCTTCCGGTGAACTGACTAACCGTGCGACCAAAAATCGGATGGCCGATTTATGCAACAATGTATCAGCATCCAACGTAATGACTAATTCCGTCTCCACATCGTTTAAACCTGTATTTAGGGCAAAATGTTTTCCGGGTTTTTGCTCCTGAAGACAGGTTAGACTTAATTCCAATTTCTTGGATTCGGTTGCAGCTAATTGTGCTGTACCATCAGTTGAACCATTATCAATAAGGATCACGTGGATATCTCCGCGATAATCTTGATTGGCAATATACTGTAGAGTTTCTCTTATATTGTTTGCCTCATTTTTTGCAGCAATTAAGATAGTGATAGGTTCAATTGGCTGTTCTGTTTTAAATAGTGGCTGTTTATCCATGAGTAAGCTTGATAGGAGAAAGGCATTAAGATATCCAGGAATATAGGCAAGTCCCGTAATGATCAATATAGCTAATGGAATCCCCACAAATGGACGTAAATCATTCACCCAGGGAATAGATAACCATATGGAAAACATCATCCATCCCAAAGCAAATCCTTGTCCTATCCAGAACTTCCAGATGATTGGAATATAAAAAGACGGAGGGAATAGTTGAGTTTGATGCATAAAACGATACCGATTCATGAACCATCCCACCTCTTACTCCATAACTATGATTCTATCTTTACATTAACATATAGCAGAACTGATATACGATGTTATATCTATCTTATATATCCAAAAGGTGGAGAAGTAGATAAGAAACCTACCGTTGTGTCATTTTATGATCTTCCCTAACATGACTATCGGTGTGCATTAATAACCATTGAAGTGTACTTCTGAATAAGTGCGCGGACCCTTCCAAAGATGAAAAAGTGTGATCCGCACGAGCAATGACTTCTTTTACACAGCTTTTACTTTCTCCCCGTTTAAAAGCGTGATGATAAAGAGCGCAATAATCCACAGGAATCTCTTGATCATCGGTACCATGAGCCAAAAATACATCCCCAGTAAATGATTTAGCTGCCTCTAGCGGACTATAGTGGGTTAAGGACTCAAAAAAGTGGCTGGTGAGAGCATATCCTTCATGGTCAACAAATGAATGTGACAAAGACTTTTGGTACTCTTCATGCCCAACAATCCTAACGATATCATGAAAAGGATGGCCGACCGCCGACCACATAACCAATTTCTTAATCCGGTCCTCTGTACAGGCCGTTAGTGCTGCAACGGCTCCTCCAAGACTATGACCTACTAATATAATTTGATCCTCATCCACATTTTCAATATTTGAGGCAAACTCAATCACATCCTTCGTTTGTTGAATAAATCGGCCAAATTCATATGAACCATATTCCCCCAAACTTTCTCCACACCCCTCATAATCGAATCGCAATACAGCAAATCCCTGTGATGCAAATTCACGAGCAGCCTTCACGAACAAACGATTAACACCCATTCGATTACCAATAAAACCATGACATATAATAACCAACGGAAACTTTCCATTTTCCATCCTCTTATTAGGAAAATGGATAGTTGCAGCTAAATCTACCCGGTTACTAGGAATCTTAATCGTTTTCTCCAAGAAAAACCCTCCCAATAATTAAACTAACTACGCACCTTAATTCATAATAATATCATTATAATCCTTATAATTCCGATTAGTAAAGTATGAATTAAATCCCTTGGAAAAGTATCAGACCAAATCACAAAAAGCCACATGGAGGTTATCCAAGTGGCAATTCGTGTAGGAAGCATGTCACAATCCTTTACTTTTGTTCATGGTTTTGTAGATCAGTTAACAATTGGGTAAGTAGCTCTTTGATTTTAGCTTCATCATTGGTATCAACGGCATCCTTTAACTCATTAAATATATTATTTTTGCCATGTTTGTGGAAGAACTTCACTCCCAATTCCTTTAACTGCTCTTGTGCTTTTTCTTCAGTCAAGGTACCAGCTTTGACTTGGTCACGAATTGCATCTACCTTGGCTTTCGTTGCTTCATCTAATGGCTGCCCACCAAATCCGCCGCGTTTACCGAAGTCAACCCCCAATTCCTTCAGCTGCTCTTGCGCTTTCTCTTCAGTCAAGGTACCCGCTTTGACTTGGTCACGAATCGCATCTACCTTGGCTTTGGTTGCTTCATCCAGCTGCTGGCCGCCAAATCCACTGCGTCCAGGGAAGTTGAGTCCCAATTCCTTCAGCTGCTCTTGCGCTTTATCTTCGGTCAAGGTACCTGCTTTGACTTGGTCACGAATTGCATCTACCTTGGCTTTCGTTGCTTCATTTAATGGCTGCCCACCAAATCCGCCGCGTTTACCGAACTCCACTCCCAATTCCTTTAGCTGCTCTTGTGCTTTTTCTTCGGTCAAGGTACCCGCTTTGACTTGGTCACGAATCGCATCTACCTTGGCTTTGGTTGCTTCATCCAGCTGTTGTCCGCCAAATCCGCCGCGTTTACCGAACTCCATTCCCAATTCCTTCAGCTGCTCTTGCGCTTTTTCTTCAGTCAAGGTACCGGCTTTTACTTGGTCACGGATTTCATTTATTTTTTCAAACTTTTCTTTCTGGCTATCAAAGATGGCTTGGAATTGATCGGCTAATTCCGGTGTATACTTCTTAATTAATTGATTCAGTTGATCTTGTTCTTCTTGCCTTTGTTCTAAACTCATTTGTTTCATTCCATGATGAAGCTTTATAGCTTGAGTATCTTGGACAGTGTTAGTTTCTGCATTCGTTGCTGCAAAAGAGGCCGCAGGAGCCAAAATAGATAAAGCAAGTGCACCCACCATAAACTTAGTCATTAATTTTTTCATATGTAATTCCTCCTAAAATGTTTTTGTTATTTGGTACAGTTCTTACTTTAAAGGAGGATGGTGAAAGAATAGTGAAAAATTGGAGTGAGGAAAAAATAAATTACCAGAGATTTGCTCGAATACTTTGTTTGGATAAATGCATCATAGTCTTCCATGTGAAAAGGGGCTTTCAGGGGACATGCTGAAGAAAAAGTACTCCTGACATACATACGGTTCTATTGAACTCTCTTTTTTTCATACATCGGCTGGGAACTCGGATATCGAATCCCCAGCCAACCACTATTAATATCCCACAGTAAATCGTTGACGGCTGAATTGGGGGTTTTCTACTTCGTCTAACAGTGCTACTGCGTAGTCTTCAGCGGAAATGAAGCTCTTTCCATCTGCATCAATAATTAATTGCTCTGTACCTAATCGATAGGTCCCCGTACGTTCACCCGGTTCAATCAAGCCCGCTGGACTAAAATTTGTCCAGTTCAATTCTTTTTCTTGGCGGTATACCTCCAATGCATCCCGGTGTGCAGAAGCAAGTGGTTTTAGAAAGTCTGGGAATTCTGGTGTTTCGATAACCTGGACTCCTGGCGCAACTTCTAAGCTTCCAGCTCCACCTATAGCGATCAAACGAGGAACATCTGCACGTTTAACTCCATTAATTAAGAAGCGGGTTGCCTCAATTAAAGTATGTTCTTCTCCAGCACCAAATTTCGGACCAAATGCACTTACAACCACATCGTGACCCGCTACGGCATTTACCACACTTTCCTCACTAAGGAGATCACCTATAACAACCTTTAAGTTTTCATTTTGTTTTGTAAGTCGCGAAGGATCACGAACCACAGCCGTCACTTGGTGTCCTCTTGTTAAAGCTTCTTCTAAGATACGCTGTCCAATGGTTCCTGTAGCCCCGATTAATGCAATTTTCACTTTAATTTCCACCTTTCAAATGAAATAAATATTAACGAGGGTGTTGTTGTAATAATGAAAGTTACAACGGTTCCAAAAAAATTTAGCGTTATAGCTTTTTTATCTCTAGAGTAAGTTCGGTCACTAGTTCTTGCATCGTGATATCCGCTAAAATTTTCTCCATTGCATCTTGTGCACGTCTTAATACTATTTGCAGGACTGCTTGAATATGGGCTCCAACGGGACATTGTGGATTGGGTTCTTCGTGAACGTGAAACAGTTGACCTTCTTCAACCACTTCAACCGCACGATAGATATTCAGCAGAGTAATTTCATCCAATTCCTTTAGCAAATAGGCTCCACCCGTTCCGGCACGAACATTCACCAACCCTGCCTTTTTAAGCTGTCCAAGCGTCCTGCGAATAATTACTGGATTGGTATTCACGCTTCCTGCAATAAATTCAGATGTACAATGTGCATCCTTTGCGATAGACAACAACGATAAAATATGAACAGCAATGGAAAATCGACTGCTTATTTTCATTTTCCAACACCCTCTCGTTGTAATAATTATAGTTACAACCAGAATTAATGTCAACTTCTTTTATTTATTGCAGATCTACTCTTTTATCTATGTATAGACTCCCATCACTTTGCAATTCCACAAAAAATACTTCCTCAATGCTATCAACCCCGCTCATTTTCAATTGATTATCCAACCATTCTTGGCTGAGATTTAATTCTTGTAAGTTTCTCCTCACGATTTTCCCATCCACCACTAACTCTGTGGGAATATACTGGCGAGGAGGTGGTAGGATATGCGCATCCTTTTGGGTTACAGGTTCATTTTCTACTTTTTTCAACACGCTCAGTTGGCCGTTCGGCTCTAGGACGGCATAGTCAACATCTTTTACAGAGAAAATATTTTTGGTTCGAAGAAGCATACTCAAATCATCCATATTTAATTTATTCGATGCCAACGCCTTTTCAAGTATTTTTCCATTCTTAATGACAATCGTAGGCTCTCCATCCAATAGCACTCTTGCTTTGGACGATTTTAGACTAATATACTCAACAGTCAGTGATAACATAGCCCATAAAATAAGGCCTGTAACCCCATCAATCAATTTAATATCTCGGTGCACAACCATATCCCCCGCAATGTTGCCAAGAGCAATCCCGGTTATATAGGTGAAAATGGTCATTTGGCTTAATTGCTTTTTTCCTAGTATTCGAGTTAAAAACAATAGCACGCAAAATCCCAATAAAGTTCTAAGTGATGTAGTCAATACAGTATCCATACGACTCTCCTACATGAATGTCATAATTCTCTTGTCATGATTACCAACTACACTTCACAGTAAACATGTTTATTATAAAAAATGAAAAACCCGATCATACTTAATGATCGGGTTTAGATCTACTTAACTACTGAAAAAACTGTGACTGGAATGTTTTTTCTTATAATGTGATTGTCCATAGTGCCTATGTCCATGGCCATAATGGGAGTTTTTTCGCTTTGCATAATCACTACTGCTATATTTGCGGTATTTATGCGAACTCGAAGAATATCCCAAAAGTTTTTTGATCAATTTCATTAACATTAGTCCCACTCCTCCCCTTTCATTTTATATACTTACGAATTAGAAAGAAAACAGTTTCACCTTCTTTTTAGAGGTGGAAACTGTATGAATCAGTCATCGCATGAAATCGATCTATCATCCCTATATTAATGCCTAGCTCTCCAAAACAGTTTTCTTACCAATTTGTAAATAAAGTAAATCATAAGCACGTCAATAATGAATCCTAAGATCGAAAAGTGACCGAAGCCCCCCAAAAAAGGACTAAATAACATGCTACCTAAAAAAGCACCTGCAAAGAAAGAACCGATTCCCCCGAAGAATCCACCTGTTCTTCTTACTGGAGCCTGATAGCGAGGGGTAGTTCGGACAGGGGCATTATAATTTGGTGCTGGACGGTACGACCTCCGGCCGGACCGATAACGATAGGTTTTCGTTTCATCATTCCGACTTGTAAAGGAATTATTTTCCTCGGTTGAAACAGTTTGATTAGGAATTGATGCCGAAGCTGTGGATCCAGCAGAGGAAACAAAACACAGGATAATCAATAATAGCACCCATTTTTTTATGTCATTCTCCTCCTTAAAGGAATTCATCATACCATTAAGTTTCCCCCTGGTATGAATCCTTTTCAAGGAAGATGATGGGACACGAACTAACCTTTGAATCCCCTTCTCATAAGGGATACTTAATCTTACGTGAAAACTGGGATCCATCTACGGTATAATCAAAACGTAGATTTTGCATATCTTGCTTAATTTGAGTTATCTTATCAATATTATTCCCTAAAGGTGGGGTATCGTTGAGAATTAATAAGTTTATTAGTGAAACAGGCATTGCCTCTCGCCGTGAGGTGGACAAATGGATTGCAAATAAGAGAATAACCATCAATGGTGTTATTGCAGAGTTAGGAAGTCAAGTGGAGAATGGAGATGATGTGCGACTTGATGGGAAATCCATTCAAACGAAACCCAAGCTAGTCTACATTGCTTTAAATAAACCAGTGGGAATTACCTCCACAACCGAAGGTCATATTAAAGGAAATATTGTCGATTTCGTTAACCATCCTCTTCGTATCTTCCCTATTGGAAGGTTGGATAAGGATTCGGATGGGCTCATTCTCCTGACCAATGATGGAGATATCGTAAACAAGATTTTGCGTGCCGAAAATAATCATGAAAAAGAATATATTGTCACGGTTGATAAGCAGATTACGCCGGCTTTTCTAAAAGGGATGGCAGGAGGCGTTCGTATTTTAGGTACAAAAACCCTTCCTTGTAAAGTGACAAAGGTATCTGCTTACGTCTTTCGTATTATTTTAACTCAGGGTTTAAATCGGCAAATTCGCCGAATGTGCTCCGCTCTTGGCTCCGAAGTGGTTCGGCTACAGCGTATTCGTATCATGAACATTCATCTTCAAGATCTAAAATTGGGGAAATGGCGGGACCTAACTAAGTCGGAACTGCAAGAATTATTTAAAACCCTGAATTATGACCCTAAGAAACAAACAAAACAACTTTAAGCACCTGTTTAAAGATCCCCACTTCACTCAAATCTTAAGTGGGG
>JAKFCU010000115.1:0-43847 GCA_036676475.1 Brevibacillus sp. | reverse complement strand
ATAAGAAAGCTACTGGCGTAGCCTTATGCGTATAATACTTGATCTCTAAGTATAAGAAAGCTACTGGCGTAGCCTTGCGTATAATACTTGATCTCTAAGTATGAAAAAACCTGCGCGAATTGCGCAGGTCATTCTACTTTGAATTACTTTGATAGAAGTTTTATTTACTAATCAATTCAACAGGACAAGAGGATTCAAATTTATATTTTGTATCACATGAGGGACATTTGGCATAAATCTCTAGATCTGCTTTTCTACCTTCTACAGTGAAAAATGTACTGGCTACTACAACCTCAACTTGGTTCGTCTGACGTTGATCCTTTGTAATGGTTGCAGTCCAAGAGAATTTCCCTTTACAGATTAAACAAGTATGCGCCCCTTCAATGACATTCCCAATCATATGTTAACCGCTCCTTTTTAGTAGAAAAGAATGAATCAATTTATGAGAATTCTTTCCTGTCCTTTGTACCAATAGCTGAGTTTACCTTATTTTTGATTTTAGTGTACATCATGCTTTTTCGACAAAAATCGAGCAATTCCTTCATGAATTTCTTTACTTCACACTTTTGTCACTTAATCCATTCACTTTCTTGATTAAGGGGAAAGAGTTTGTCATCATAGAAGAAAATCTTAGGAGGATCATAATGGAAGCCTTACGCTGGGAACTCCCGGGGAAAAGGACATTTCCCCTAGAATATAAAAATAATACTTATCAAATATCTCTTGAAGACCGTACCGTTCAAGTCTATGAAAATGGACAGTTAATCGTTGAAGAGAACCTTCATGATGAGGAATGGGCAAAGCATCAAGATTCATCCTTATCTTTTGATGAACAACTTCTCCATTGGGCTGACACGGTTTTGAAGACATTTATCCAAGCATGTGGGGTTTGTGGACAGGAAAAAATGTCCTTTCCTCTTGCATTGACAGCGTTATCTGATCGAAGCGGCTCCTTACAGCAGAAAGGAATAACTGCTGTCTGCCCTGATTGTATTCTAGCTCTGCAAAAGGAAACTGAAAAAGAAAGTCAAAATCTAAAACTGGCCTTCCTTCAAGGAGATTTAAGCATTTATGGCGGATCTGAGGAAGAACTTCAGAGATTGGTTGAATCATGGGAAGGACTCGTTTTTCAACAGTATGTAAAAACATTAGACAGCTCCTGGACGCTTGGAATGATGCGCTTTTCCCCTCACCGCTCCTATTTAGTCGCTCTTAAGACAAGGGCAAACAGGGAAATCGAAACCTTCTTGCTACTTGCAAAAGATAAGAAAGGGCATATTACGAGTCTACAGCCAGAAGCGGGTTTAGAGATATTGGGCTTTCAACTTGGTGATCAAATCGAATTTATTGTTTTTCAAATCTAAATGAAAGAGGGGCTCCCCTCTATTTTTATACCTCTTTTTTCTTCCTCCCGCATACACTTAGTATGAAAGAATAGGTTTGTACTATCCCATGGGGAGGAACGATTTGATGAACCGCAGAAAAATTCTTTTTTATAATATCCTATCCCTATTCTTGCTTTACCTCAATATTATGTTAACTTTTTCTATCCTCTATATGTTCCTTGATTACTATCATATCGGCCCTCTTGTGGATCATTATTCCAATTCAACCCACCAGGAACAGTGGCTAGATCGATTTACACGTTCCGTATATTTTAGTGCCATCACGTTAATGTCTGTAGGTTACGGCGATATTACGCCATTCGGTTGGTCCAAAGCCATTGCCATGATGGAGGCCATGATTGGATACATCCTTCCTACAGCACTGGTCATCAAGTTTTTATTATTGCCTGCTCAAACTTTTCAAAGTATTACGAATACCAGATCTGTATCTAAAGAAAGAGGAGAGTCATAGCTCATTACCATTTAAGAATTGGATATACTAAATAAAGAGGTGAAAAAGATGGCTCGTTATATCGGTGAAATCAAATTGTCTAAGTCCGACAATTTACTTTACTTTTACGAGGACGGTCCATATGAAGATGTACTGGCTTATTTGAAGGATCTGACTAAAAAAGAACCTAAGTACGTGAGGTCAGCAAGAGCCTGGGCCGTTCCTCTCCCAAAGCTGAGTAAAAAGGATCTGCAAAAGGAATTATCAGAAAAGGGCTGGGAATTTGAATTACATTAGAAGCTACTGAAATTTACTTATGGTATTATCCTTTCTAAACGAAGTACAAAAAAAGGGACAAGTCTCTAGGGAAGCATGACTTGTCCTTTTTTTCATTCCATGTTCTTCACTGGAATCCCTTTCATCACCAACTTGTGCGATGGGTCCAAATAAACGGAAACACCACGGAGGGGTTCCATAATTTCTTCACCTTGTTTACCAACAAAAACTTTACCTCCGTAAATCACACGGGCTTGAATTTTTCTCCCAGCTTTTAGTAAAGTATCATAGGATAATTTACTCCCTACTTCCATGGCGAAGATGGAATCCTCTGCTTCAAGCATTCCACCCCGGCAAACTGAATCCTGATCGGTAAATTGAATCTTTCCTCTAGCATAAAGATCACCGTGAAGAACACCTTCACCATGAATAATGATATCTCCATTGGATTTTAAGATAGAATGATTACACTGATTGATATCGATTCTTACATGGTATTCCTGCATCCCTTCAATGGCTTCCCAAACTTGTTTCGCTGCATACTCAACAGACGAAATAAAACTGTAGGTTTTGATTTGTTGAATGGATATCGGGTTAACAAAGACCTGAGTTTTCTCCTTGAGGAAGGTCATTTCTTGTGACCCATTCATTTTTTGGAAACCTAATTTCTCTATAATGGAGATGCTTTGGATAATTTCTTTGCTGACTGACGGAATTTCAGTGTATTTCGATTCAATTAATGTTTGAAGGATACGGCCGATCCCCACTTGGTTCCCTCTTGCCTCTACCGCTCTCTTTAAGACTTTACTGGATTCTACTAAGCTATGTAATAATTCCGAAAGTTTTCTTACATGGATATATAAGCGATTAAATACAACACCGTAATAACCCGAATAGAGATTACTCACTACCACATTTCCTTTGACGACAATATTACCAGTTGCCGTGATCGTTGCCCGGTATACATTTCCATATACATAAACATTACCTAGCGACTCAACCGACATTCCTTCCAATACATCACCATAAACTACTACATCCCCTGAAAAAATGACATTTCCGGTTTTTATATCCACATTACCCGAGACAACATAGGATGTGCAAATATCAAAATACTTAATCCCCGTACCTGTCATTCTAGGCCTACCGGTCTTTAACGCAATGACTTCGCCATTTGATGTTAACTCCACATTTTCTTTAGCTGCAATAACGATATCCTTCGGGGGTTTAGGATTTATAACTTCAGCGTAAACATTATATCCGCTGATTCCTTCCTTTGAATTAAATTTACGGGCTAAGACGTCACCCTTTTCAACAACCGGAATTTGTAGATGATTGCGGAAATCAACCTTGCCATCCACTTCCTCTAAGCGAGATTGTACTTGCTCTAAAAAGTACAACTCCAGACGTGCATCCGTGCTCTCTATTGGGCATTTTCCAAAGGCAACAGGTATAGGCCTATAAGTAGGTTCCCGCCATTCCCTTTCAATAGCTTCAACGCTCAAATTTTTTGAGATTTTCATTTTATCTAATCGTTCAAGAATATCTGAGAGACGGAGCATTTCTAGTACAATATTAGGATCTTCATCTACTTCAATAAATACATAAGAGTTCATAGGACAGCTTTTTAGACGCAAACCATATTTATTCAAAGAGAATATTTGAAGAAAAGCAGTCATCTTATCATCGGACACGGTGATCTCAAAAAGTGGATCCCTTTTTTTTTGAAACTCCCACTCCAGTTTATCCTCAGATCTAACCGTTGTTCTACCGAAAACATTTTTACCATTCTTTTTAAGCAAAATCAATGGATCTGCTTCTATTTCTGGTTTTTTACCACCTGGCAACGCGTCTTGGACGATAATCATTTGATTTTCAACTTTAACCCACCCATCCTGTTCGGATAGGGTTGATGGGGCAGATAAGAAAAGGTCGATTTCGTCGGCGTCATCTGGTTCAAGTGGTTTTTCATCGCTATATTGGTTTAATTTTTTAACCATACTCAATAGCTCTTGATCAGAAATCGATTTAAACATGCTCCCACCTCCGTTAGTTTAATCATAACAAATTTATGAATAGATATAAACCGCTACTTAAATTTGGCTTAATAGAGGGTTGTATCTAGAGGGGAGAATAAGCTTATATCTTATAGAAAGGAAGAACTTGCAATGGATAGGGATGATAATGAGATTCGCCACCAACATGATCAATTTAATGTATTTATTAATACATGATCCTGGATAAAATGATCCCGGGTTGCATTTTCTTGTACTTCTCATTCACTCTTGATGAAAATATGTTGTAGAATGATGGTAAAGGGAGGGATTATCATGATTCAAATTGTTGTCAAGGCTCCTGAGGAAGCCCCTCAGCTTCAACAAATTTCTACTATGGATGAGCTTGAAGAACTGTTAGAAGGAGAGTATGAAATTACACAGGATGACCTACTGCCTGGTATACATATTCTGATCAATGATGAAGCCAGAGGACTAAAGCCTCATAATTTCACAATACAAACCCAAGGCTCACATGATTGGATTTATGGCACTGCCGTTTTTATCCGTTTAGATGATAATCAATTGAGTTCCATAACAAACGAACAAGCAGCAGCTGTACAAGACTATTTTGCGAAAACACGCGCCTATACTTAATTTGATTTTTTCCGGGGCAGGCCTAATGTAACATGTTATTAGACCTGCCTCGTGAATTTAATACTGGAAATCGTAAAGGTAGACCCTCTCTGAAGCGTAGGCTTCTATATGAGAAGTATTTCTCCTAACTTTAGGATCTTCAAACGATTTTTGTCTAGCTCCCTGCGTTTCCATTCCGCTTGCAGACGAACGAGCGCTTCCCATGGGGTATCATCGGCTAGCTTAAAGGTACTAAAGTGCATCGGAATAAAAGTCTCTCCCTGTACATCAAGGAATGCCCGTATGGCCTCCTCAGGAGATACATGCTGCCTGCCCATAAACCACTCAGGTTCATAAGCTCCAATGGGAATCAGAGCATAATCAATTCGAAATTGCTTCCCTATTTCCTTAAATCCGGGGAAATATCCACTGTCCCCCATAAAGTAGATGGTTTTTTCTTGAACCAGGTCTTCGATAATCCATCCTCCCCAGTGAGATGTATTGGTATCCCACGGCGTTCTCTTTGACCAGTGCTGGGCAGGAACAAAGGATAATTTCACTTGATTGATCAATTTATGGTCCCACCACTTAAATTCTTCTACCCTTTTGAACCCTTTGCGAAGAAATTTTGGACCTAGCCCTTCCGGCACTAAATAGTTCGGATTACCTCTCAATCCGCGAATCGAGTTAAAATGCAAATGATCATAGTGACTGTGCGAGATCAGTACCACCTCAATCTCCGGCATTTCCATAATAGAAATACCCGGTAATGTGAGACGTCGGTGCATGGCCATCCGGTTTGCCCAAACAGGGTCTGTTACGATATTCACGCCTCCTGCCTGGATGAAAAAAGTAGCATGACCAATCCAAGTGATGGTGGGCTGTGTTCGGTTACCATGGAGAAATTCGATATCTGTTTGATTTGATTTGGAAATGACAAAAGAATAATCCTTGGCAGCCGTTCGTCGCGCTTTTTGCCATCGAACAAAATGATCCCAAGTCTTTTTGTTTTGCACATTATTCAGATTGGTAAATCGTTTTCGACGCATACCCTGTTGTCCTCCCGTTTTCTACCACTATTATAGGATATTTTCCAGGAAAACGAAAACCATGCTGTCGCCACAGAGAAAGCAACGAATGAAAGTATAAGGATTGCGAGGTGTTGGCTGCTGATCACAAGATAGAATACGCGTAGCTATCCTATCTTGTGGAGTCTAGCCATTTATTTTTCAATAACTTTTCAATGGCTCTGGCTACGCCATGTTGAAGATGGTTATCGGTAATCCGACCAGCTACTGCCTTTACTTGTTCTTGGGCATTTCCCATGGCAATCCCTAACCCAGACCATTTCATCATAGCTATGTCGTTTAATCCATCTCCCATCGTAATGACTTGTTTGGGATCAAGATTTAAATGTTGGCAGACTCTTCTCAAGCCTGTTGCTTTACTTATTCCCAGCGGATTAACCTCTATATTATTCGGGTCTGAACTTGTAATCTCCAATCTTCCATATTCCGTCAAGCTCTTCCATAGCTGCTTAACGACTTGGTCCTGATCACTTTTGAACCCAAACTTTAACCATTGGTATTTCTCTATTTCACAAGGAACCTCACCAGGCTTAAAAACATGATCGACAACGGAAGACCAAAATACGGTGCCGTAGTGTTGAGCTAACTCCAATAAAAAAGCAACATCCTGGTGATCGAGTGTATGACGCTCCAATAAAACTCCATTTTCATCCCAAACCTCACTCCCGTTTGCAACGACATAAGGAACCTTGAGTTCTAACTGTTCCAGAAACGGTGTAATAAGCCTACGCGGTCTTCCGGTTGCAATAGTAACTTCAATCCCCAAGCTGCGGGCTTCGTTGATCCAGGTTTGATTTTCAATGGAAATTGTCCCCTGCAGATCCAAAAGAGTCCCATCCAAATCCAGGGCAATTAATCGCCAATGCTTCATGTGCGATCCTCCCATTCCATTGTTGTTAGCCTGTACCAGAAATATTCTTCTATATAGTATATTCTCTATTGAGTAACATAAAAACCTCCGTATCGTTAAATAAATCGATAAGGAGGTTTTCCAATACTCATTAGAAAGATTTATACGCTAAATCTACAATTAAGTGCGATAGCTTGCATTAATCTTAATATAATCATAAGTGAGATCGCAGCCCCACGCAATAGCTTGCTCATCTCCATGATGCAAATTGATCCCAATTCTAACCTTGTCCTGCTTAAGATAAGCGAGTGCTTCCTCTTCGCTGAATGGTACAGGAAAGCTCGCTTTAACAACTTGAATATCACCTAAATACACGTCGACTAAATCCGGATTGATGGAGGCACCACTATATCCAACGGCACAAATGATGCGACCCCAATTGGCATCTGCACCATAGATGGCTGTTTTCACAAGGTTAGAACTAATCACCGCTTTGGCCACCTTACGTGCCACTTCAATTGAGGCCGCTTGCTTCACTTCCACTTCAATCAGCTTCGTAGCCCCTTCTCCATCCCGCGCTATTTTTTGAGCTAGATCCTTCATAACCAAACATAATGCTTCGTAAAAAAGTTCGGCCTGGGGATGTTCATCGGTTAGATTCTGATTCCCCGCTTTTCCATTCGCCATCAGGACAACCATATCATTTGTGCTGGTATCCCCATCCACCGTAATCATATTAAAGGTTTCATCTGTTGCCCGCTGGAGCATGCCTTGAAGCGTTTGTTGCTCAACAAGCCCATCGGTGGTCACAAAGGCCAGCATGGTCGCCATATTCGGATGGATCATTCCTGATCCCTTCGCCGTCCCTGCAATCGTCACCACTTGACCATCAATCACAACTTCTACACAAATGTTTTTTTCTATTAAATCGGTTGTGAGAATCGCCTGGGAAAAAAGTGGCGCACTATCTGCCGTCAGTGCTTGAGGCAATTCTTCTATTCCTTTCATGACACGGTCCATAGGCAAATACTCGCCAATGACACCAGTAGAAGCAACACCCACCTGTTCCGCTGGAATCGAGAAGGCTTTCGCAACAGACAGCTGCATTGTGTAGGCATCATCCATTCCTTTTTCTCCGGTACAAGCATTGGCATTTCCGCTATTTACAATCAAGGCTTGTAGCTTCCCATGCTTTACAATGCTTTCTTTTGTCACCTTCAGCGGTGCGGCTTGAAATAAATTCGTAGTATAAACGGCGGCTGCCGTTGCAGGTATTTCACTGATAATCACACCAAGATCTAATTTTTCTACTTTTTTGATCCCACTATAAATACCGGTTGCCTGAAACCCCTTTGGTTTTCCAATGTTTCCGGACACGACTTGAATCATGGACATTTCCTCACCCTCCGACCTTCGGAAATAAGAATATAATGTATATTTATACTACAATTCCTATTTTAATACAATCCCTTTTTTATAATCATAAATTCCCCAATAGCCGTTCCCTTCCTACTTTCTGCTTCACTTTAACAATGTTGCGCTTTAAAGTGAATGAGAGTATAATCTAAACAAAAAGAAGATTCCATTTTATACTAGATAGGAGCTTTGAGCATGCTAATGATAGAAAAACCGGAAGCTGGAGATGTCTATCAAAGCTATAAGGGAAACTTGTACATGATTATGGGACGTGCCATTCACACGGAAACGACAGAAGAAATGGTCATTTACAAAAGTGATGGCGAAGTTACTTTTGTCCGGCCGCTCAACATGTTCCTGGGATATGTTGAGATCAACGGTAAAAAGGTTGCACGTTACCACAAAGTATGGGACAAAAATGGCTATTCTAAAATGGCAAAATAATCGAGAGGCTGTATCCATTTTACCCTATGGAGACAGCCTTTTCTTTTACCTCTATTTGAAGAATTCAGTTAACATGAATGACTATGTTTTTACTTTCTTGATTGCCTAGGTGGCAGTGTAACTTAATAGGACTCCCACTTATAAGGCACACGCGATAATTGGGATAAATACTTAGTCCGTTTACCAAATTTATTACATACACTATATCAAGTCCATGATTCGGGGGGAATAGCCGATGGGTCAGGAAAGGGAATGGATGGTTGTGCTTCAGTGCCCATGCGCCCCAAACGAAGACATCGTGATTACGGATCGCAAAATGAGGGACGGACTTGTAATCATCTGCAGTCAATGCAAACGCCCTCTCGTCATTTTGGGAAGTGATGGGCATCTATACTTAGTAGGAGACGTCATTATTGAGAACGCTACACCCCACCATCCACCTACAATATAAGAAAGCTACTGGTATAGCCTTATGAGTATAATACTTGACCGATAAGTATAAGAAAGCTACTGGCATAGCCTTATGCGTATAATACTTGACCGATATGTATAAAAAACTCCTACATCGCAATGATTCCACAACGTAGGAGTTTTGGGGGTTCGACCTAAGTATTAACTAACAGATGGGCCTCAAATTCATGTTCTTCAATAAGTTTTTCGATAGTATGAGGTTGGCTTTTGATAAGAAGCACTAAAACTTGAACTTCTGCTAAATAATGAATTTTCATGTCATTTAAACGATCGCAAATCTCTTGCAGCACGACAGGGTTTGCACACTTAATCCTACTGTACATGAAACAGACCTCCTTTGATGAAAAGGTTGTTCGTTTATCATGTTGCTTTTGCTTACTAACATGTATATGCACAGAACAGATATGTGATAACATCACCTAAAATTTTTTTCACACCCCAATCATATTTTTATCTGATATAATTAGTATTATATAAACTATTTATTTAGAAGGGAAAGAAGTTCTATGACTGTCATTAGTACGGGGATTAGTGTGATTATGGCATTCATTATTCTTACCATTCGTTTACGCAGATCAAAGCAACCTACTTCATTTAAACAAATTATTCTGCCTCCTCTTTTTATGAGTTCGGGCTTTATCATGTTTTTATATCCTCCTATGCATGTACACATTCTTTATGCCATTGAGTCTTTGATCACCGGTATGTGCTTGTCCATCCCCTTAATCCTTACTTCGAAGTTTGAAGTCAAAGGAAACAACATCTTCATGAAACGATCCAAAGCATTTATCTTGATTCTTCTCGGTCTAGTCGTTCTTCGTCTAGTGGTGAAGGCTTATATAGGCGAGTATGTCTCGTTCTATGAAACGGGTGGCCTCTTCTATATTCTTGCTGTAGGCATGATTTTCCCATGGCGGATTGCGATGGCCGTAAAATATCGACAACTCACACGCGGGATTCAAGGTGAAATACTAAATTAACAAAATTTCGTTTCTTGTACTAAAAAGAGTCTTCCCTATAAATAAGGGAAGACTCTTTTATATTTGACCATATCTGTTTAAGAGTACACGATAGATTCTTGTAATAAATTCAGGAGTTCCGATTTGAGTGCAAGAAACGAACCATCAATCGTTTTTGTGGAACGTCGCGGTCGTGGGATGTCTACCTGAACCTCACTCAAAATTTCGCCAGGACGAGCGGATAGAACATAGATGCGATCTGAAAGGAGAATGGCTTCATCCACATCATGGGTCACCATGAGTACAGACGTTTTCATCGTTTGCCACATTTCAATTAACCACTGCTGCATTTGCATACGAGTCAATGCATCCAATTTTCCAAAGGGCTCATCCAATAGCATCACTTTGCTTTTGCTTAAATGTGTCCGAAGAAAAGCCGCTCGTTGCCTCATGCCTCCAGAAAGCATATGTGGATAATGATCTCCGAATTGATCCAAACCAAATACAGGCAGCAAATTCTTAGCCTCCTTGATGGCATCCTTCCTCTGAATCCCTTGGATTTCCAGGGGAATAATGACATTTTCTAAAATCGTCCTCCAGGGAAAAAGAACATCTTTTTGCGGCATATAACTCACAATTCCTCTTTGACCAATAATGGATTGGCCATCTAAACGGATCTCACCGCTATCCGGATTCGAAAGTCCTGAAATGAGATCGAGAAGGCTGCTTTTGCCTGAACCGCTAGGCCCAATCATACTCACAAATTCGCCTTCCTGAACCGTCAGACTTACCTCTCTTAAAGCGATTAGACATGAATGACCTGTTCCTGGGAAGCTTTTGCTCACGCCAAGAACTTCAAGCTTTGATGACGACATCTGAATTCACCTTCTTAGGATGATGGAAGAAAGTCATTCGTAAAGGCCTTTTCCGGTTCGATCATTTTTTCAATAAGTTTTCTTTCGTACATCCAGTTCACATAATTTCCCCACACTTCTTGCTTCTGAACTCCCCAATGCTTTGCATCGTCCTGATACTTCTTGCTCACCCAATCCTGACTCGCTTTAACTAATTCAGGATCTAGCTCTGGCGCGTTTTTAATCAAAAATTCTGCTGCTTCTTGAGGATGCTGGATCGCATACTCATATCCAGCAGACGTAGCTGCCATAAATTTTTTAACCAGTTCAGCCTGTTCACTAATATGCTTCTCATTGGTTACAATCACAGGCGTATAGTAATCCAGGGCAGGATCCAAGTCCTTCAAGTATTGAAGATTCAACTCAATGCCCCTGCGTTTGGCTTCAACTCCGTCCCAACCCTCATAAATCCATTCAAAATCTGCATCTCGTCCAATGGAGGAGAAGAAATCAACTGCCCCAAGAGTTATATTCTCCACTTTGCTGGCATCTGCCCCTGATTTTTCCATCACAGCCTTCAACACAGCTTCTTCTACAGGAGATCCCCAGCCTCCATAACGTTTCCCTTCAAAATCCTTAACCGATTGAATATGGGACGATTTTAAAGAAGCAAAGGCCGATGTATTATGTTGAATAATGGCTGCTATGGACACAAGTGGAATATCCGTCGAACGCGCCTGGGTTACAGCTTCCTGATAACTGATACCAAAATCCGCTTTACCCGCTGCCACCAATTGATCCGCTGTTGAACCTTCCCCTGGCTGGATGATTTCCACCTCGAGTCCTTGTTCCTTATAAAGATCCTTATCTTTTGCCACATACAAACCGGTATGATTGGTGTTCGGCATCCAGTCCAGTATAACAGTTACTTTTTGTGATGGAGCAGCCGCTTTGGAGGGTGCATCCTCAGGCGCTGACTTATTACTTTGTGCACACCCGTTCAAGACAAGTGTAAATAGACTGATCGATAAAACCAGCTTGTTCCATTTATTATATTTCTTTAACATGCTTTATCCCCTTTTCCGATTGGTAATCTCCATTTTTTTCTGACTATAATACCAAGGCATTGAATATCTTGCCAATATTTCAATACTCACAAATATGATTAAACTGAGGAACGTAATGACCAAAATAGTGGCAAATACACGATCAGTCATAAAGGATTGAGAAGAACGCGTCATTAAAATTCCTAACCCGCGACTAGCTCCTAACCACTCACCTATCACAGCCCCCATCACACTATAAGTGCCGGAAATGCGTAAGCCCGAGAAAAAGAAAGGGAGAGCGGCGGGAAGCTTTACTTTTCGAAACACTTGCGTCGAGCTTGCTCCCATGGAATTGATTAAGCGAATCATATCCTTGTCTACCATAGAAAAGCCATCGGCTAAATTAACTGCAATGGGAAAGAAGCAAACAAGCGTAACGACAACTACTTTGGGAACCAAACCATACCCAAACCAAATCAAAAATAATGGAGCAATGGCGATGACCGGTATGGTCTGGGAAATTACCAACAAGGGATACAGTGCCCTTCTTGCCCAATAGGAACGATCAATAAGGATTGCGATCCCTATTCCAAGCAGGATGGCAAGGAGCAAGCCCATCATCGCCTCATAAAGCGTTTGCAAACTATGCATCCAAAGGAGATCTCTTATTTTCCACAGAGATTGGAATATGTCACTTGGTGCAGGAAGAATCCATGCCTCTATTTTGCTTACCCATACAGAGATTTCCCAAAAAACGAGCAATGCTAGTATAAATACCCCTGGTATAAGGGCAGTCAGATGATGCCCCATTTGATTCCGCAATCGCTGTGGATGATCATCTATATTTTTCAAGCTTTTCATCCATGGATACCCCTTCAGGGCGATAATGTATTTTGATATGTGTCATGACATCAACCGCTCCAGCATCGATACAGGCTTGCTGTGCATGTTTCACAATTTCTAAGAGTAAATCCAGTTCGCCTTCCATGACGGTCTCCATGGCGCCTACTTCATACTTGACTCCTGATTGTTGAACAACCTCAATCGCTTTATCGACAACCGAATAAGTATCTCCATTTGGAACCTTAGGCAATACCTGAAACCCAACATTGACTATAGCCATGATTCCATCCCCTTTCTTCACAATAATTGAAGTCTTCCCTTTTCATCATTCTTTAACAAAATAGAAAAAGACTGCCAGTGAGAGCAGTCTTAGTATGGAAGGATATGATCCAAACTACAGACATATTCCCTCCGCTGGCATTACCCAGATCAGGTTAACGGGTCGGCACATCCTCCTGTACCCTACAGCCAGGTTTACCCAGCTCCCCAACGGAAATTATATCAATCTTGAAATACAATGTAAACAAAAGGATGGGTTAGCTATCGCAATGTGTTAAGACAAAAAAACACATTGACTTTATCATCGTCAATGTGTCTAATCGTAGCAGCTAATTCAATTAATCATCATCATCATCATCATCATCATCATTCTTATGCTTTTCTTTACCCTTATCTTTATCCTTACCCTGATCCTTTGGATGAACGGTCCATTTTCCTGATTGGCCATCCTGCTTCCACTCAATTGTACAAGAAAAAGGTTTATCCGTCTGAATGTCAAAGGATTTGAGCATTTCGTACACTAACTGTTCTTGTTCCTTTTGCTTTAAGAGACCCGAATCTTTATACCAGGCTAGAATGAACTTTTTCGCCTGCTCACCATGTAATTTCATTTCTTTTTGTGGTGTTTTCCATTCCACCTCAGCATCGTCTTTTTCCCACTCCAACTTCACTTTGATATTTCCTTGGTGAAGATCAAGCTTCCACTTTTCCCAAGGGAAAGAAACGGTCTGATCAGATATCGGTGATTGTATTGTACTGACTGGCTTCAATGGGTTGGTTGGTTTGGATGTTTTAGCTGTACTTGTACTCTGTGCAACTTTTTGCTCCACTCGAAGATAGCGTACATCCCCAGCAGAATTTTGAATGACTTCGGCATGAGCACCCAACTCAATCTGTTGAAAATCAGCTGACTTTTCATTAATCAACACTTGAGTTTGTTCAGATAATTGATATGTATACTTTTGTTTTCCATTAAAAATAATAACCTTTCTAGTTTCTTGGTCCAGAAAAGTGATTTCACCTGCTCCGTTCGAAGCGCCTGCTGGAGTTGAATTGACATTGTTTTCGCTTAATAGGCTATCATCCACAGGTTTATTATCTGCCCAGCTGATCCAACTAAAAGAGAGAATCAGAGTAAATACAGCACCGGTTAAGGCATATGCTAATTTTCGCCATTTCATGTTATCTCTACCTCCTAGACTTTTTTTCGGAGGAATGGTGATCTTTATGGGGGCGAAAAAAAAAAAGGGAGGCCAATTAGAGATTTATGCCTCCAATGCAGCCAACACCTTTTTTAGCTTCCATAATTTTTCCTTTGATTGTGCTAATACCTTATATTCTGCACTCCACATTAAGGAGTTGACCATAAATTCAATCGTTTCTGTTGCTTCCATTAGGGATTCTCGAAGAATCTCACTCTCGTGCTGCAAATGAAGATCCTTGTTTTCCAACTCAACCTTATTCATGATATTCCCTCATTTCATCCCTTTTGATGTTTTAAATATACATTATATTTAATAAAAATGCAATGGTATATTTTTTATATCATGTGGGATAGCTAAATAACCCACCAAATAGTTTTGGCGGGTTATTTCTTCGAAATGTAATCTTGTTTACTCTATCCTAGTTGTCTCGTTAGGTTGGCCATTTCAATCGCTGCTGAAGCCGCATCCCATCCTTTATTGCCTGCTTTCGTCCCTGCTCTTTCGATGGCCTGTTCGATGGAATCTGTCGTCAGTACGCCAAAAATCGTAGGGACCCCCGTTTGAAGTCCGATGGAAGCTACTCCTTTTGCCGCTTCATTGCATACAAAGTCAAAGTGTGGAGTAGCTCCACGAATTACGGTACCCAGCGTAATCACAGCATCATATTTGCCGCTCTCGGCCATTTTTTTGGCAATGACGGGAATCTCAAATGCTCCTGGCACCCAAGCCACCTCTACATCATTTTCCTCCACACCATGTCTCTTGAAAGCATCCAGCGCTCCGCCCAACAGCTTAGAGGTAATAAACTCATTAAATCTTCCCACCACAACCCCAAACTTTAAGCCCGTACCGACTAAATTCCCTTCAAAATATGTTGCCATTCTCTTTCTCCCCTGTTCCTATAGATTTAGTAAATGTCCTAACTTCTTCTTCTTCGTTGCTAAATAGCGCTCATTATTCTCATTGGCTTCCATTTGAATGGGAACCCGTTCAACAACTTCCAGTCCATATCCAGAAAGTCCGGTAATCTTCCTAGGATTATTGGTCATCAGCCGAATTTTCCCCACTCCTAATTCCCTTAGGATTTGTGCCCCAATTCCATATTCCCTTAAATCTGCACGGAAACCTAGCTGTTCATTAGCTTCAACCGTGTCAAAGCCCTCTTCCTGGAGTTTGTATGCCTTTAGCTTATTGATTAGTCCAATTCCACGGCCTTCCTGGCGCATATACAACAGGACGCCATTGCCTTCACGCTCAATTTGGGCTAATGCGGCAGCCAACTGGGGACCGCAGTCACACCGGTAAGAATGAAAGACATCGCCTGTCATACATTCGGAATGGACGCGAACGAGTGTGGGACGATCTGCATCAATATGACCTTTAACCAGTGCCATATGCTCTTTTTGATCCACCTCATTCGTGTATACAACGGCACGGAAGTTCCCGAAATCAGTAGGCATCGTCACTTCGACTTCGCGATTAACCAGTTTTTCTTTATTGGTCCGATACTTAATTAAATCTTCAATGGTAATCATTTTCAAATCAAATTGTTCGGCAATTTTCTGTAAATCTGGAACCCTGGCCATCGTTCCATCCTCATTGATGATCTCGCAAATGACCCCAGCCGGATAAGCGCCACACATCCTTGCCAAATCAACAGCCGCTTCGGTATGCCCCGCTCTCCTTAAAACCCCACCCTTCCTTGCGACAAGTGGAAAGATATGTCCCGGACGGCGAAATTGATTGGCCTTTTTAGTGGGATCGATAAGATCTTGGATCGTTTGAGACCTCTCATGGGCGGATATGCCCGTGGTTGTGTCAAAAGCATCAACGGAGACCGTAAAAGCTGTTGTATGGGCATCTGTATTTTGCAAAACCATTGGATCCAGCTTTAATTCCTTTGCCCGTTCATCCGTAATCGGTACACAAACGAGCCCACGGCCATGCGTAATCATAAAATTAATGACTTCAGGTGTTGTCTTTTCTGCTAAAGCAATAAAGTCACCCTCATTCTCCCGGTCTTCATCATCTACAACGATGATCGGTTTTCCTTGAATCAAATCATAAATGGCTTCTTCTATGGAATGAACCATGATATTCCCCCTCATCTTTCCTTCACGAACAATCGTTGCCTTACCTTAGATAAATCCATGTTCAGCGAGAAAGTCTTGACTGATTTTTCCTGTTCCTTTTCTAGCTGAAACATATTTTTCAATATATTTCCCAATCATGTCACATTCCAAATTGACGATATCCCCTGTTCCTTTATATTGTAGAACCGTCTTTTCTAAGGTATGCGGAATGATGGAAATGCTAAAACGGTCCATCTTTACATCTACAATCGTTAAGCTGATGCCATCAATCGTAATGGAGCCTTTGGGAATCATGTAATACAGCAGCTCTTCTGAAGCCTTAATTTCAATCAGAACAGCATTGCCCCAATTTTTTTTGGAATGAATAACCCCCATTCCATCCACATGTCCGCTTACAAAGTGTCCTCCAAATCGCCCGCCAGCTTTCATCGCTCGCTCCAGATTCACCGGTGAGCCGATCTGTAAAGAAGATAAGCTTGTTTTATCCAGTGTTTCCGGCATGACATCTACGGTAAAATGATCTGATGAAAAAGAAGTAACCGTCAAACAGATCCCATTTACAGCTATACTGTCTCCTAATTGCACATCTTGTAAGATCATGGATGCCCCAATCGTCAAAACGCACCATTTTCCTCCCCGCTTAATCGCCTTGATTGTCCCTAGCTCTTCAATGATCCCGGTAAACATGCTCATCCCCCCATTTCGGATAACCTACAATTAGGATATCCTGCCCGATCTGTTTCAGTTGAACGCTTGCCAGCTCGATAGCTTCCTCCATCTTTTGAATACCTTCCCCTCCGAATGAAGTAGGGGCTTGAGATCCTCCTACTATTTTGGGAGCAATAAAGGTGATCAGTTTATCAATGCAACGACTGTTCAAAAAGGAACCGTTGATTTGGCTGCCTCCTTCCACTAAAACGGATGTGACCTGTTGTCGACCCAGATGGACAAGGAGGGAAGGAATATGGACACGAGGTCCATGTGAAACGGGAAAAACATGGACCCCTTTTCTTTCTAGCTCCTCCTTTTTAGTGAAATCAGCTTCATGCGTGGTATAGATCCAAGTAGGGGCTTGTCCATCTACGACCACTTGGGCATCCAAGGGAATCCTAAGTTGTGAATCCACAATGATTCGAATGGGGTTTCTTCCCCCCTGTGGGAGCCTTGTTGTCAGTTGAGGATCATCCTTGATCACCGTATTAATTCCGACTAATATAGACTGATTTTGATGGCGAAGCTGGTGCACAAAACCTCTGGCTTCTTCTCCCGTGATCCAACGGCTGCTCCCTGCTTCGGTAGCTACCTTTCCATCGATCGTATTGGCTGTCTTAACCGTCACAAATGGAAGACCTGTTGTTATATATTTGTTAAATACCTCATTTAGGCGGCGTGATTCTTCCTCTTTGACATTCAATAAAACTTCAATTCCAGCTTCCTGCAGTCTCTTCATCCCTCTACCCGCTACTAATGGATTGGGATCTAATGTAGCAATAACTACTTTTGTTATACCAGCTTGGATAACCGCTTCAGCACACGGAGGGGTTCTGCCATGATGGGAGCAAGGTTCCAATGTGACATAGAGGATCGCCCCTTTTGCCTTATCCCCGGCCATTCTTAAAGCATATACTTCAGCATGGGGTTCGCCAGCCTTAAGATGGGCACCCATCCCCACCACCATCCCATTCTTTACCACGATGGCACCGACCATCGGATTAGGAGCCGTTTGCCCTTGTGCCGATTGAGCCCAGCCAAGTGCCAAATCCATGAAGTATTTGTGATGTTCCACATCAATCACCTCCCCTATCCCTCAAATAGAAAAGCCCTAGAAATGACTATCCATTTCCAGGGCTAAAATTATGCAATAAAAGAAGACGATAAAGAAGAGCATGCAGCTCAAAAAATTCATTTTTTAAGATAACCGCTTCGATATCAATAGGAAAAAAAGGATCTGACTCCTTCGTTTATACGATGGACTACTCCCTTGTTTACCTGTTCCTTCTCCCATCCAGACTGTACTGTCGGTTTCGGATTTTCACCGAATCAGCCTCGGCTTTACCACCCTTGACATCAAAGGTGGGAATTGGCCTTTAGCTCACGGACTAAGGGATACTTCCCATCACCGCCGGTCGGGAATTTCACCCTGCCCTGAAGGATTCAATTGTTGGATATTAAATTACAAGTATTTTACCATGATCTCTGCCATAAACCAATCCTTTATTTTTAACCAGAAATTCTGATCACTCTGATCAACCGTAAACACCATAATCTCTCCGTTGGGATAAATTTCGCATTCAATTGGTTCTTTCCCAGGCCATTTATTGAGATAATGTGGAATCAACGTTTTCTTTACCTGTTCCGTTGTCATAACTTCTGATGGAGTTCCATTATTAATGACATACCACTGAGCAGATTGTTCCACTATTACCTCTGCCCGTTTTTGATCCTTGTATTCATCAAGCTTTAAAAGCTCCTCGATTACAATAGGGAGCATAAGACCGGCTGTTACACCAAGTAGTGAGATAAAAATAAGCAATCGGATAAAGGTCCCTCCATACATCATATCACCTTTAAAATAATTGGACTTTTTCCATCCTATGTAATGGCTCTCAAGCGAGTTCCAGTGAAAAAAGAACCTAAGCGAATAGGCTTAGGTTCAGAGAAGATTTATTTCTTCGGAGCAATATTAAAAGTCCCACGTTCTAAAGGAACCCCGTCCCTCATAAGGCCATTTCGGTTTCGCGGGTTCTTTATTTTATTAGCTTGTTCTTTCAATGCCATGGCTACCACCTCCTCCTATATAGTATGTCCATTCCCTAACGTCATTTCTTTGCATAAATCAACATCCAGAGGTAAAAATGAGAAGGAAATGAGCGTTAGATAGAGAAATTTATTTAAGTACTGAACAAATGGAGGAAATCATTATCATGTATAAAGTTTATGATATTTCAATGCCCATTTATCCGGGAATGCCTGTTTACAAAAATAAGTCTGAAAAACAGCCCGGCTTTGAACGAAATACACAAAATTACGTCAGTGAAACAAGAATAAGCATGGATGTTCACTGCGGTACCCATGTGGATGCTCCTTTGCACATGGTTTTAGAAGGAGAGACGATAGAAACCATTTCCTTAGAGCAATTAGTGGGCCCGTGCCGAGTATTGGATCTGACCCATATCGAGGATGGTATCACAGCAGAAGATATTCAATCGTTGGACATTCAGCAAGGTGAATTCCTTCTGTTAAAAACAAAAAATTCCATGGATGAAGCTTTCAACCCTGACTTTATTTATGTAAAAGCGGATGCTGCTCACTATTTATCAGAAATCGGGATAAAAGGAATTGGGACCGATGCTTTAGGAATTGAGCGCAGCCAAGCGGGACACCCCACCCACAAGACATTATTTGAAAGTGGAATCATTATTATCGAAGGGCTTCGTTTACAAGAAGTGCCGTGTGGTCCCTACTTAATGGTTGCTGCACCCATTAAATTAATTGGTACAGATGCTGCACCCGCAAGAGTCATCTTATTCGCAGGTCTCTAATAAGAAAGCTACTGGCGTAGCCTTATGCGTATAATACTTTCCGATAAGTATAAAAAACGGTGACCAACACCAATAGATTGATTTCACCGTTTTTATAATTTCCATTTCTTATTTCTTTTCTACAGCATGTCCTCCAAATTCATTGCGCAAAGCGGCTACGACCTTTCCCGTAAAGGTGTCTGCCTCCAATGAACGGTATCGCATTAACAAAGATAACGCGATGACAGGTGTAGCCGTTTGTAAATCTAAGGCCGTTTCTACGGTCCATTTTCCCTCCCCTGAGGAATGCATGACCCCTTTTAACTCTTCTAGCTTCGCATCTTTTGAGAATGCGTTCTCTGTTAATTCCATCAGCCACCCGCGAATCACAGATCCATGACTCCATACCCGGGCTACTTTTTCATAATCATAATCAAACGGGCTTTTCTCCAATACCTCAAAGCCCTCCCCGATTGCTGCCATCATGCCGTATTCAATTCCATTATGAACCATCTTCAGGAAATGTCCGCTTCCTGCAACACCAGCGTAAAAGTACCCATTTTCAACAGCGGTATCGTGAAAGATAGGTTCTACTTGCTCCCAAGCTTCAGGGTCCCCGCCAATCATATAACAGGCACCATGACGTGCTCCTTCCATTCCGCCTGAAGTCCCCACGTCCATAAAATGAACGCCGATTTCACGCAGCTGCTTATAGCGACGAACGGATTCTTTATAATGAGAATTTCCCGCTTCAATAACAATGTCACCCTTGGTGAGTATGGGGCTGATTTCAGCGAGGGCAGAATCAACCACCGCATGGGGAATCATCAACCAAATGACTTTGGGTGAATCCAGATTCCTAACTAAATCATCATATGTATGAACACCAGTAGCTCCAAAGCCTGTCATCTGTTCTACCGCATCTGCATTTACATCGAAAGCCACAACCTGATGTCCGTGATGAAGCATATTTTGCCCTAAATTAAGACCCATTTTACCTAAGCCAACTAAGCCTATTTTCATGGAGGCACTCCTTTCTCCTTGACACTCAATTCCACTGTATTCAATTAAACGATCCTCATGTTGAGCTTAATCAAATTCTATTACATAAAATGGACTTAATTATTGGTAATAATGTACCTTGATGTGATGAAAAATATGGTAAAATGTTGCATTATAGTCTCGTACAGAGAGAAAAGGAGATTGGCTATGTTTCAAATAATCCCTTATCACACCTATACCCATATTCAATTTTCTCATGGAAAAGGAAATCCCATTGATCTTTCATTTATACATAGCTTTTTTCAAACCTTAGATAGCCTGGAAGGGACAACCCCCGTTGTAGTCATTGAAGGGATTCCACATTTTTCAGTAGGGATGAATCTTGAACATTTATCTGCGATGAAACCTGCTGAGGTTGAAACTCTATTTGGTTTATACGAAAAGTTATTGCAAAAATTAGAACAATCATCTTTTATCGTGATGGCTAAAATAACGGGATATGCGATGGGAGCTGGCGCCGAATTAGCATTAGCCTGTGACTTTCGTTGGATGGAGCAAAAGGCAAAAATAGGGTTTCCGGGCGTTAATGTAGGATTTACTTATAATACCAAGCGTTTGCAGCATATCATTTCGAAGCAAACTGCCAAGCGTTTAGTTTTGACCGGAACAACCATCAATGCCTCTCAGGCTTATTCCAATGGAATTGTCGATTGGGTCTATAGTTCTAAACGCATGGACAAGGAAATAGCCGAGTTCGCTGGAAAAATGGCAGAAAAATCACCCACTGCCCTAAAATATGCCAAAGCAGCCTTTGTAGAATTGGATCCTGAACAGGCCTTACTGCTTTCTATTCAAACGGAACATTATAAAGAAGGAGCTATCGCTTTTTTAGAGCAACGTAAACCTTCCTGGGTGAAGCCAAATATCAACGGAATGAGTGAATGAAAACCCAAGAAAGCTATTGGTGTAGCCTTTATGCATATCATACTTTTCGATAAGTGTAAGAAAGCTACTGGCGCAGCCTTATGCGTATCATACTTTCCGATAAGTATAAAAACTGGAGGCTGCGGTATCCCTCTCATTTGTCGCACCTCTACTCATGATGAGATCCCCAAACTTTCGGTTTCCACTCACCATGCCTTGTTGTCTCCTAAATAAGGTTTCAAATCCTCTCTTTTGTATATGACCATTTTTGTGTATACTTCAAATAAGTGCCAATAAATGGAGGAAGGACACTATGAAACCATCATACAGCATGCCATACCAATGGGTAAAATTCTCTGAGGAGCACCTCCCGTTAATTCTACACCACCAAAAAGAGTTGTACTCTCTTAATTTTAAAAATTTACGATTTGATCCTCTATTTTTCTCGAATATCAGGCATTGGTATATAGATGGCATTCAATATCAGGATTGTCAATCTTCCTTGCTTTTTGACCCTAATGGTCAGCTTATCGGGTTTTATTTATATCAAAAAAATAAAAATACCATCTATCTTATGCAAATGTTTGTCGAAAAAAACTACCGCAGAAAAGGGTATGGTACCATTTTGCTTAAACATTATGAACAAGCAGGTATTAAAAAAGAGGCCAGTTCTTCCTTCCTTCATGCCAGCAGCATGAATACGAAGGCTGTCTCCTTCTATCAACGTAATGATTACATCATTATTGATCAGGAAATCGATGAGGAAGATAATCCGCGTTATTTTATGTTTAAAAACCTTCAAAATAAATAAATCATTAAGGATAATACAAGAAAAATAATTCAAGGGGAGTCGCCGGAACATGAGTGATAAACATGTATATCTATTCTCTGAAGGAAACGCCAGCATGAATGAACTACTTGGGAGAAAAGGAGCCAACTTAGCTGAAATGTACGGTCTAGGACTTCCAGTTCCCTTTGGCTTTACCATCACCACAGAAGCCTGCCGCATGTATTATCAGGATGGAAAAAAAGTCAACTCCTTTATTGAAAAACAGATTGATGAAGCCTTAATTACGATGGAAGAAACAATGGGGAAAGAATTTGGACATGCCAAGGATCCTTTACTCGTCTCTGTCCGCTCCGGGTCTCCCATTTCCATGCCAGGCATGATGGACACCATCCTCAATTTGGGTCTCAATGATACGACAGTGGAAGGCTTGGCGCAAAGAACAGGAAATTCTCGCTTTGCTTTTGATTGCTATCGCCGCTTCATTCAGATGTTTAGTGATATTGTCCTGCAAATAGACCACTATCAATTTGAATGGGAATTAGATCAAATGAAAACAAATGCCAATGTCCAAAAAGATTCGGAGCTCACCGCTTCCCACTTGCAGGAACTAGTAAAAAACTATAAGAAAATAGTAAAGAAAGAACTAAAAGATGAATTCCCCCAGGATCCGAAAGTACAGCTCATGATGGCTGTAGGTGCTGTTTTTGAATCTTGGAATAATCAGCGGGCAGTGTTATACCGTCGCATTAATAAAATCGAAGAAAACTTTGGAACCGCAGTGAACATACAAAGCATGGTTTTTGGCAATATGGGAGATGACTCAGGAACAGGCGTAGCCTTTACTCGTAATCCTAATTCTGGGGAAAATGAGCTATTTGGAGAATTCTTGTTAAATGCCCAAGGGGAGGATGTAGTAGCAGGGATTCGAACACCTCAACCCTTATCTCAACTCAAAGACATTATGCCGGATACCTATGATCAATTTAAGAGCATTGCCCATAATCTAGAGGTTCATTATCGTTCAGTACAGGATATTGAATTCACCGTAGAGCAAAGGAAATTGTATGTATTACAAACAAGGGTAGCCAAAATCTCACCAAATGCTACCATTAAAATTGCAGTGGATATGGCTCTTGAAGACTTTATCACCCGTGATGAAGCACTTCTTTGGATCAACCCAAACTCTTTGAATACCCTTCTTCATGATACCCTTGATCCGGCGATCGAGTTAGAGGTGATTGCCAGCGGATTGCCTGCTAGTCCTGGAGCTGCGGCGGGCATTATTGTGTTCGATTCGGAGGAGGCCGAACGACTTCAACGAACGGGTCATGAGGTGATTCTCGTCCGCCGTGAAACAAGTCCTGATGATATTCACGGAATGGTCGCAAGCGTAGGGATTCTCACGAGTCATGGCGGGATGACCAGTCACGCAGCGGTAGTCGCTCGTGATATGAGTAAGCCTTGTATTGTAGGCTGCGAATCGATGGAAGTCAGTATTCAGAAACAGGAGGTTCAGTTTGGAGAGGTCATTCTCAAGGCGGGGGACACCATTACTTTGGATGGATCTACTGGAAGAATCATTTTAGGCCGGGCACCATTGATCCCCCCATTACTCTCAGAAGAATTAACTACCCTTCTTGAATGGGCTAAACAGCGAAAGAAAATAGAAATACTAGGAAGTGTCAATACCCCTAATGAGGCTATACAAGCCAAATTCCTTGGTGCAGAGGGAATCGGATTATGTCGAACAGAACAAATGTTTATGGATCCTTTTCGGGTGCCCCTTGTACAAGAAATGATTCTTTCGCAGAATAAATGGGAGCGTAAAAAAGCGCTAGATAAGCTTGTTCCCATGCAAAAGAGTGATTTTCTCGAAATGTTTCGTACGATGGAAGGTAAGCAGGTCATCATCCGCCTTCTTGATCCTCCTCTCCATGAATTTTTGCCTAGCGCTGAAACTTTATCGATTGAAATCGAAAGGGTAAAACTTATAAAAGACTTTGAGGAAGTCGCAGAAAAGGAAAAGCTCCTACGGAGAGTAAAGAGCCTGCATGAGTTAAATCCTTCCTTTGGTCACCGGGGGTGCCGAATTGGAATCACTTATCCGGAAATTTATGAAATGCAGATCGAAGCGATTGCAGAAGCCGCACTCGAATTAAAACAGCAAGGAATTATGGTTTATCCCCAAATCATTGTTCCCCTTGTCAGTCACCAAAATGAAATGAAGGTCGTCAGAGAACAAGTATTGGAAACATTGGATCATGTATTTGAAATGTATAAGGATCGCATTGAGATTCCCATCGGTGCCTTTGTGGAGCTCCCACGGGCTTGCATTACCGCTGGACAGATTGTGGAATTTGCCGATTTTATCATTTTTGGGTGCAACGATTTAACCCAATCCACCTATGGTTTTAGCCGGGATGATGCAGAAGGAAAATATTTGGCCTACTATATGGATTATAAGATTCTGCCCGATAATCCATTTTTGATCTTAGATGAAGATGGAGTCGGCGAACTGATTCGCATTGGAACAGAACAAGCGAAACAATTCAATACAAAAGTGAGGGTGGGGGCCTGCGGGGTTCAAAGCAGTGAAAAGAAATCCGTTCGTTTCTTTAACCGAATCGGAATAGATTATATATCTTGCGTCCCCCATCTCATTCCCATTGCACTATTATCAGCCGCTCAGGCAGCTATTATGGAGGAACAAGATAGAAAAACAACCGGGTAACATTACCCGGTTATTTTTCTTCTAGAGGAGCTAGCACATATTGATCTTCAAATAATTCTCGATATTGGATCGGAGGGAACTCCTTTTTCATATGAGTATAAAATATGGTATCGATGACTACTTGTCCTTCTAGCGGATAACCTAAAATCTCAAAGTATCTTTGGGCTTGGACTAATCGTTTTTGAATTTCTTGCCATGACTCGAACTGCCAGCACACTTCTAATTTATCATTAAAAATACTAAAATGAATTCCTGTTTCAGGCATATAGGGCATGACCTTGCTATGCATGACTTCCCCATTCCAAACTAATACATCTCCATTTTTCAGAATGATTCCCCTAGCATATCTTTCATTTCGATATATATTTTTCACGTCTCTTCTGGAGGGGTTGGTACAAATAAACAAATCATCCAAATCGCTCATAATTTTCACACCCTAATCGATTTATTCGCCCTCGTCTTCATCTTCATCCGTAACATAGATAATGGTGACTCCAAGTTGCTGCAGTAATTGAATGACATTCTGATTCAATAAGTCATCGTGCACCAATCCAATTGACTCAACCAATTCAAGCTCCTCGAGATCACCTGATGCTGCGTCTTCAATGATTTCAATGATTTCATCCAGACCCTTATTTTCTAATGCTGTTAAAACTTCTTCTTTTGTCATGTATTTTCCACCCCTTCTCAGTATATTATGAACTTATTATACCTTAAATAAAGTCAGGATCTAAACCAGATTGTAAATGGTTCAGGTAGGTTTTGAATTTTTTTTTACACAATGTTAATATTTATTTCCCATTATTATGGTAAACTATAAATAGATGCAGCTAAGAAATTGCTTAGAAGTTTGGTTTCTCACCAATGATTTTCTAACTTCTAAAGGAGGCGTTGTTAGTTGATTCCAAATGATCGCATGCTAACCCGAATTAAGGGCATTTATTTTTACTTAAAGAAGAAAGGGAATGCGGTTCATTCTTCCGAGCTTGCCGAAGAATTTGGATACACAGCACGTACCATCCAAAGAGATTTACGAACTTTAGAAAATAACAATTTGGTTAAAAACACAGGAAGAGGAAGATGGGCAGTCTCTTAAGAAAAATCCAATGAAAATGATGCCCCAGGTCATTTCCAAACAGGAGATATCCTGGTTTTTTTTACCTAAGAAAGCTACTTGCGTAGCCTTATGCGTATAATACTTTCTAATAAGTACAAAAAAAACCCTTAGCTTTGATAACTAAGGGCAAATAAGGATGTAAAAACATTAAAACACTCGACAAAATTATTATAAACAAATTTAAGCTCATAATCAATGAAAACGCTTATATTTTATTAAGATTTACATGCTGTAACCACCTATATTTTCCCATAAGATAAGCTTCTATCGGAGCCTATTCGGAATGGTAGTCAAGTTCTTCTTTAGCAGATGCAAAAAGACCTGCTGATTAGCAGGTCTTTTCTTTCCATTTCTCGGTAAAGCTTTCTTTTTCTATACGTTCTCTCTTTCTTGCTTTGCGTTCTAGTTTATATGAATCACAGGCTTCAGAAAAATCACTGGCTTGAAAAGAAAGCTTCTTCTCTTTGATCATACAAAGATTTTCTGATTTTATGAGATAAAAACAGTTTCGACAAGAATTCACGGCGCGAATTTGCGGTGTTATTTTTTTCGATAATACCATTTTCGATTGACAAAGCGGACAAACTTCTATTTCTAGGTTCTTTGACCAACCAATGCAATCGTCATTCATACATTGGCGAACATCGACCGTTTCTTCTCCAGCTACGATATTGGTCTTCAATTGGATATCAGGACTTTCAGATAAAAGAAAGATGTGATTCATTTCATCACGTCCCATTCTATATTAATGTGGTGAAGAGGTCCTTTTTATTTATTCTATCATACCTATCATATGAAATCTAAAGTAAATATTGGAAAAAGCCACCTGCATGGGTGGCTAGAGCATTTTCTTATTTAACAGGAATAGTTTCCTTGACTAAGTCTAGTGTTACAACTTCCATTTCCCCAACACCACGTATCAATTTACGTGCATATGTCTTTTCTGGATTCAAAATTTTCACCATATATTCAATCGCGACTTCAGGATCAACGGTTTCACCACACGTATAGCAATCTAATGCGGCAAAGCCTCTTTCAGGATAAGTATGAATGGATAGATGACTTTCCGATAATAGAACCAGAACTGTAGCCCCCTGAGGATCAAATTGCCTAGATTGCACACTTAATACAGTCGCTCCACATGCCTCAGCAGCTTCTACCATATGGTGTTGAAGCACTTCTGCATTGTTTAGTAAATCAAAGTCTACACCCCAAGTGTCAATTGCAACATGTCTTCCGAAAGTAGAGTATTCCATCATTCGGTCCCCCCTCCTAGCCTAATATAGTTAATCGATATCGCTAGGACCTACGCCATTCACTATCACCGAGGAGAATTTCCTTGAGTGAATCCTGGTTCCTAATTTGTATCACAATGATTAAAATATCATGTATTCATTTATCGTGCAAGACTTTTTTAAAACTAACAAAAAAAGGATAAAGCCCATTTTGGTTAAACTTTATCCTTTTCTATGAAAGGTAGTTGTGATCTATTCACACAGTAAGCTGTAATGATCTTAATTCTTATCTGAACAGGTTTCATGCTGATCGTTCGAAATAAAGGCTTCTGTTACTCGATTCCAAAAAGGAAAGGAACGGCACCGAAGAAATTGAATTTTCTCCTGGGCCACACAACACGTGATTTGCCTGAGGGCATCCTTGACAAATGATTCATGATCTATAGAGATCATATACGAATCAGGTTTGGGTTGAAGGGATAATATATGGTGCTTAGGAATTACTAATGATGAACCAATGGTTCTGTATACGCGGTTATTAATGGATGCCATTTCACTAAGCTGAATAATTTCTAAAAACGGATGAACAATAGCACCGCCAAGGCTTTTATTGTATCCCGTGCTGCCTGAGGGACTGGAAACACAAAGACCATCCCCTTTAAACGATTCAAAATGTTGATCATTTAAACATACTTCCATTTGAACCGCACCTTTTACCCCTTTTATAGTAAAATCATTGAGTGCTAGATAGAGCGATGAAGCCGTTTCCTCTTCAACCTTTACTTGGACAAGCGGATACAGTACTGTAATTAAGTTTTGAGTGACAATAGCTTCCAACAATGATTCAACATCATCCCAATCAGAATAAAAGCCAAGATGTCCTGTATTATAAGCAATAAATCCTACCTTATCCAATTGATTTTTATAGGTTTGAAACGCTTGTAGAACCGTTCCATCCCCGCCGATCGCAATGACGATTTCTGGATGATCACAGTCATAGTGATATCCCTTACCATTCAAGTAGGTAATCACTTGTTCCTTTTTCGTCTCTGACAAGGCGTCTCCCCGGCTAATCACAGCAAAGTACATAATATTTCTCCACTCTCCGTTTATGATTTTATGAACTCTAGTTCTAATTGTCCCGAATTTTTATCTTTTAATACAATTTTCGCTTCATAAGGGTTTCCATTCTTGCTTGTAAATTTTAATTTATTTGTTTTTCCCTTAATTATCAAATCTTTGACCATATTGGGAGTTAGACTTTTTCCGAAATTTTGCTTCCAGACTACAAATTTACATCCTTCTTTATACAAACTGCAGCCATATGCTTTTTTCCCCGTGAATATATGGCCTTGGCAGCCCTCTCTGGGACAAGGGATCTGATTGGTTTCTTTTGTATGGGAGGGAGTCGCTAATACAAGGGATTCTTTAGTGGAGGGCTGCTGTTTCACTTGACCTACTATAAACGAGGCAAATGTTTTTACCCGTTCCATAAAACCGGATTCCGAGGCCGTTCCTCTTGATATATCATGGAGCCTTCGCTCCCATTGGCCCGTCATTTCAGGGGAAGTCAATAATTGAATACCCGCCTGGCGAATCCGTTCAATGGTACTTCTACCTTTTATAGTTATCATCATCTGACGCTTCATAGATTCGATATAGCCTACCTTCTTCAATCGCTCAATGATGGCTGCTCTGGTCGCTGGAGTTCCCAATCCGGAGTCCTTCATTACTTCCCGAAGTTCCTCATCTTCTACTTGCTTGCCTGCGCTCTCCATCGCTTTAAGAAGTGTTCCTTCATTATACATAGACGGGGGCTTAGTTTCCTTTTGATCAATCTTGACCTTGTTGCAATAGATCGCTTGGTTTGGGTTTAAGTTTATACTCGCATCTGTTTCTTCAGGTTCCTCGCCCTGCTGCTGTTTCCTATCCTTATCCTTTACCTTCGACCAATCCGCATAGATGGCCTTCCAACCCTCAATCACTCGCTGTTTTACTTGTGTCTTAAAGCGTTCTTCTTCCACCACGCTTACGATCGTATGAAGCTTGTATTCAGCAGGTGGATAAAACTGAGCTAAGAATCGTCGTACAATCAGATCATATAGTTTATGTTCATCAGGGGACAATTTTCCCGCCTTCTTGATGGTCGGGAGGATTGCATGATGATCTTCTACCTTGGAAGGATTACAAATACTCTTGTTATTTTTATGGACTAGCTGTTTTTGAGCGCCGTCCACCCACTTACCATAATCTGTTCCACGAAGGACTTCTAACGTTCGGTGCATTTCGGGAATATTTTGCTCTGTTACATAATTGGAGTTGGTTCTTGGGTAGGTAATCACTTTGTGCTTTTCGTATAAAGCCTGGGCTAGATCTAAAGTTTTTTTAGCAGAAAAATGATACCGGGCATTCGCTTCCCTCTGAAGCAAGGTTAAATCATAAAGCTTAAACGGGTACTCTTTGGTATCTTTTGTTACATTGCTCTCAATCTTCCCTACCTTATTTTTCACTTTTACCATAATAGCTTCTGCTTGTCCTCTGTCGGACAATTTCTCACCCTGCCACTTTCCTTTATAGTGGACAGTGTCCTGTTTAAATTCAGCGAATACTTCAAAATACGTTTCCGGATGAAAGTTTTCGATTTCCCATTGGCGATCATAAATGAGAGCCAATACCGGGGTTTGCACTCTTCCTACGGATAATAAATCATTAAATTTTACGGTTAAAGCTCTTGATCCATTAATTCCGACCAACCAATCCGCTTCGCTTCGCGCCTGTGCAGCTTTTGTTAAATTGGCATAATGGGATTCTTCCTTCAAATTCTGAAAACCTTGACGAATGGTATCAGGTGTAAGGTCTGAGATCCATAGACGTTTGACAGAATGTTTTAACCTTAAATACCGAAAAATAAGATGAAAAATCAACTGGCCTTCTCTTCCGGCATCACAGGCATTGATAATCATATTCGAACGTGTAGCTAGATCCCCTATAACTTTTAATTGATCTCTTGTTTTATAATTAGGAACAAGCTTAAATGAAGAAGGAATAATCGGTAAATCATCCATGGACCATTTTTTATACCTAGTATCATATTTTTCCGGATTAGCCAGTTCCAAAAGATGACCGATGGCCCAGCTAATAATGTATCTTTCTCCTTCTATGTACGTTTTGTAATTTTTTCCCTTTGGTTCTATTACAGCAGCAATCGTTCTTCCCATGGAAGGTTTCTCTGCAACGACAAGTGTTTTCATGTGTTTCCCTCTCCTAACCCCTTTATCTATACCATGTTATTTTCCAGCAAGGTTTGGGCTGCTTCAAAGAAATTTTCGAAACAATAAGTCGGTATGACCTCTCCTATTCCAAAGGAAGTATGAATTAACGCAGAATCCATTCCCACTCCACTCGCACCCGCTATATCATGCTTTACGGAATCACCAATATGAAGGGCTTCGGACGCTTTTACCCCTGCCTTATCCAATGCTAAATGAAAAATGTCAGGATTTGGTTTACTGACCCCTAGTTCCTCCGAAATAATGATAAGCTTTGGATCAAAAAAGTGAAGGAGATCCATTTGCTGTAATTTACTCATTTGCATTTCCACTGGTCCATTGGTAATAAGGCCAATCGGATTTTGCTTATGAAGATGCCCCAAAATCGATCGAACCCCATCGAACGGTTTTACATACCCTAAATAGTTGGTCAAAATATACTGATTTAAATCCAACAGGGTTTTGTCTGTAAAAGGAATCTGAAAATGATGAAATGTGCGCAGCCATCGCTCATCCCGATAGCTGTCCATCGTACGTGTGCCCAATTCATATTCGACATATAGTTCATCAGCAATGCTTCGGAAGGTAACATAAAAGTCTTCAAAAGAAGCTTTCATTCCATGATTCCCCATAATGTGTTCAACCGCAGCCTTAGAAACCATTTTATACATTTCATCAAAACTAAAAAGTGTATTATCTAGATCAAAAAATATGGTTTTATAGTTACTCAACGTGATTCACCCCTTTATTATTCCTACCTTATTGTACACTAAAGGAAATAGGTCTAGTAAGGAAAGCACATCCAACAATACTTTCTTATAAGTATAACAAAAGGACACCAACTTAACGGTGCCCTTTGACCTATAAGATAATCTTTACCACGGATCATTCATTACATTATACCCTGCTTCTTCAAGATACTTTTCCTTATTAATCCGATCGAAGAAATGGTCTTGCAGCAGCTTTTTTTCATATTCATGTAAGTACCCTTTAAAGCTGTCGAATAGCCAAAGAAAGATAAATGACAACAAAGTAATCCCGATGACAAGTTGAATAAATATGCCCATCCCTCCTTCATCTCGTGGCATTCCTCCTATATCGAATTCTCTTCTTGCAGGAATGCAACTGTTATCCTTTTGGGCTTCATCTGAATGCTGGTGCTCTATGTCGAATTCTCTAACCTTCACCAGCAAATATCCTTGTGCCCATCAGGGTATTCTTCAGTCTATTCAACCAGGATCAGCTTATGAGTGAAAATCAGCGCATATAAGTGAGTGCTTGTCTTCCCATTTGTATCCATCCTTGTTCAAAAGAAGAACGATCCAGCTTTCGATTTTTTTGACCGCTTAATGGATCATTGACATATACATATTTATGGTCATAACCAACTAACAAAACCGCATGCTCTCTGTAAGTGGTCCTAACCAATCCACGGGGTCCTTCCCAGCTCACCCAATCGTGAACAGGGCGAAAACGGGAAGTGATAATCGTCACGATAGGATGACCTTTTTCCAGAAAATAAAGCACATCTTTGAATTCCATACCTGTTAGATCCAGACCATTTCCTTTCGTATGGCTATGTATCAAAAATGATAATGGCTCATGATAAACCCCTAATCCAGGTTTAGATAGGTCATACATATTCCCCAAGAACCCACGATTCGGATCTCCCCAACTTGCCCTTCCATTCTTTAAACGCTTAAACGGAGCAGGATCCTTGACCACTTGCTCCGCCAGCTCTAGTTTATGGACAGGTACTCCTCCTTCATTTAGAAGCATCGCTACAGATGTTACCTCACAGCCGCGAGGTAATTCCGGGTTCTGTTTAATAAGAGGAGCATGATGTAAGGTAAATCCTTTTAACGTATCACGATATTGCCAAAGAACTTTTTGATCTTTCTTTCGAATGATTCGACTGTAATCCCATTTTTTCGCATAAGTGACGGCAGCACTTAGACTCGTAAATTGTCGGAGGAGATTTTCATTCTGATATACCTGATACTGTGCTTGATTTTCATAAAGGGTAAAGGAGTCGCCTTTACGCTTTACCATCGAGCCCAGTTTTTTCTTGGAAAAAGCGACTGCTTCGATCAATTGATGAAACGTATCCAACAGCTGATTATCCAGATATACCTCAAATGGGTAATTATCCCACACCCATGCATCTCCAGGCATTTTACGCACCGAAGCATTCTCCCATTTTTTTGCGAAGTCTATGGCTTCCGAATATCTTTCTATTTCTTTTAGCCACTTTTCATTTTGATAAATCTGGTAAGGATAATTGTTCCAAATCCATTGCTGTTCTAGACGGACAGACGAATGGGACCATCGCTTCGCATAGACAATAGCCTCCATTTTCTCCTCAAAGTTTTTTAGCCATTTGTCGTTTTGATATACTTGATAAATAGATGCAGCACTTGTTGAACTCGCATAACCAAACATAATCAAGAAGAACAGCCATAAACTAATCCGCTTCAACTTTTATCCTCCCAATCGCAAGACATATGTATTATTTTGCGCAATAGAGCATGGGAATATGTTTACTTGAATTTTTTCCAATCAAGTTTAGATTCGTTAAGTAATTCATCGAAGGTTTTATTTTTTTCCTTTTGCTTCGCTTCCCATTGTTTTTTCGCCGCTTCTTCTTCCCTTTGCTTCTTAATTTCCGCTTCCTTATCCTGCTTTAATTGCTTTAGTTGCTCTGCTAGCTTGCTATCTAGCAAGTCCCCAAGAGTTGTTCCTTGTTCTTTTTTTTCTCTCTGTTGTTGTTGAACGTTTTTCTTTTTCATCTGTCATCCTCTTTTCCCTGTCTATATGGAAGAAAGGTCTTACCTTATAAAAGGCAAGACCTATTTTCTTATTCATGTCTCCGAGGTAGAACTCCAGTTTTCGTGTACTCTTCTGCTAATGCATCGATTTCCTTTTTCAGTTCTTTCACCAATACATCCTCAGGAATCTTCCTTACGATTTCTCCATGGCGAAAGAGCAGTCCCTCACCACGTGCTCCTGCAATACCAATATCGGCTTCCCTGGCTTCCCCCGGACCATTCACAGCACAACCTAATACAGCTACCTTAATAGGTGCCTTAATTTTAGCAATGTAATCTTCAATTTCATTTGCTACGGAAATCAGGTCAATTTCTATTCGACCACAGGTAGGGCATGAAATTAATGTAGCCGCATTTGAGGCCAACCCAAAAGTTTTTAACAGTTCACGACATACTTTGATTTCTTCTACCGGATCAGCGCTTAGCGAAATGCGCATAGTGGAACCAATTCCTTGAGACAACAAAACACCTAACCCAGCGGCACTTTTGATTGTACCTGAAAAAAGCGTCCCTGCTTCCGTAATTCCTAAATGGAGTGGATAGGAAAAAGCTGAGGCAGCCTTCGTATAGGCTTCATTGGCCAAAATGACATCAGAAGCCTTTAGCGACACAATAATATCCTGGAAGTCTAAATCCTCCAGAATTTTAATATGGTGCAGCGCACTTTCCACCATGGCTTCTGCTGTCGGGTATCCATACTTATCCAAAAGGTGTTTCTCCAATGAACCGGCATTAACCCCGATTCGAATCGGTACGCCTCTTTCCTTACATGCTCTTACAACTTCTTCTACTTTTTCTTTCTTGCCGATATTTCCGGGATTAATTCTAACTTTATCAATTCCGTTCTCAATAGCTTTAAGTGCTAGCTTGTAATCGAAATGAATATCAGAGACAAGCGGAATATGTATTTGCTTTTTGATTTCTTTAATTGCCTCTGCTGCTTCCATGTTATTAACGGTTACACGGACGATCTGACATCCCGCTTCTTCCAATCGATGGATCTGCTCAACGGTAGACTTGACATCTGCTGTCTTCGTCGTTGTCATACTCTGAATAATAACTTCGTTGCTCCCGCCAATTATGAGATTCCCTACTTTTACAGCTCTGGTTTCACTTCTATGGAACATAATTAAACTCCTTTTTCGTAATAAGAAAGCTACTGGCGTAGCCTTATGCGTATAATACTTGACCGATAAGTGTAAGAAAGCTACTTGTGTCAGATGGTCACTTCTATTGTAAACGATATAGACATGATGTCGATACCCATTTTTTGTAATCTAACCCTTAAATGATACTTCAGCTATGTTATCATTTTGTATTTGAAAATTCTGATTATTATGGTATAATAAAATCAGTTCATAACCTTTGTTTTTTCTCCTTATCTGTTTTTTCTCCTCATCATGCATGAGGAGTTTTCTTTTTTCTTTCACTCCCCTAGCTCAATGCATTCTCAATGGATAATCGGATGCGCTCCGCTAAGTGGTTGAGCTGCGATATCTTTCCGTTTTCCCACAATTCCTTAAAGCTTTGATAATAGCGATCAGCTTCAGTGACCTTGCCATAGCTATATAACTTTTGAATATCTTTTAAGATGTTACTCACTAATTTAGACTTCGTTTCAAATTGTTGCTGAGCATCCTTCACTTCCTCGCGAATCAAAGACATCTCCTGATCAAGCCCATAAGCAGCTTCCGCAGCTTTGACTAACCGTTCCCTGATATGGGGGGGAATATTCTGCTCATATTTATAATTGAGGGAATGCTCAATCGTGGCCCAAAAGTTCATGGCTAAGGTTCGTATTTGAATTTCCGCTAATATTTCCTTCTGGCCAATGGAGGTCTGAACTGGATATTTGATAATAATATGATGGCTTCGATAACCACTTTCCTTTTTGTTATTCACATAATCCTTTTCATAGATAATCTCCATATCCTTCTTATCTCTTTGCAAGACTAATTCCCTGACTATGTCAATATCCTCTACAAACTGGCACATGATTCGAATTCCCGCTATATCCTCAATGCCTGTTTCTATGTTTTCCAAATCAACATTAAGGCGCTTAGCTTTGCTGAAGATACTGGAAATTTTCTTAATCCGTCCGGTCACAAATTCAATTGGAGAATAATCCTCACGCTTTTTGAATTCTTTACGAATTGCCTTGAATTTTACTTTTAATTCTTCCACTGCTTGATCATAAGGGATTAAAAATTTATCCCAATCTCGATTGCTCACTCCGATTCCTCCTGCTAGAGTTATCATCCTAAGTTTTCCACATTATATTTTACATGATTTCTTAATTAGAAGAAAGTTCAATCACTCTCAAAAATTTTACTAATCACCGAAATAAGAATGCTACTAAGCATTGTTATGCATATATTACTTTCCGATAAGTAATAGAAGACCTCTCATCACTGAGAGGCCTCGTACCTAGTTAAGTAAGAACAACCTTTTCGTATTTACGAATCATTTCTTCAATATCCTTTATGGATTGTTCGAGTTCTTGAATATCGTCATCCAATAATTCGCGCAATCGCTTTTTATCTTTTAATAATTTCCTTGTATGTTCTAATCTTTGTTTAGGATCGAAAATTCCTACGTACATCATAGATCCCTCCATATACCCAATCCATTTTGTGTTTAACCTTTATATCTATATGCTGGAAGGGATAAAAACATGACATTTTTTAATTTTATTAAAAGATATTTACGTTTGGCGAAAGCCTTCCCATTATGATCTCGATACCCACCTCGCAACAATGGGATAACCATATGGTCGATCTTGGGCTGCAAATATAATTCCTTTGATGGGAAACCATATTGCCACAGCACCAAAAAAGAAAAGGAGCGGCACGCCAATCAAGATAAAGGAGAGGACAAAAGAAATAAAGAAACAAAAGCTTAACACGATATGAAACAATAAAGCCTGTATGGCTAAATCCTTCACTTCATCTTCTCGAGTGATAAGCATAAAAATGATGGGAACAAGAATGGGAGCAAAAAAAGCACTAGCATGAATCACAATGAGGGACGCCTTTTGATCCATCAGTATCAATTCCTTTCTGTTGATTAGCTACTCCTATTTACGCATGATTTAAAAATTAGTTTCACATTCTCAGAAAAACAGGCAGATAAAGAGCATAATAATAGTAAGGAATATAACATTGCTAAGTAGGTGAAAGAGATGGAAATCATAACTTGTGAAACCTGTGGGAAGTTCAATGAAGGAAAGGAGTGGGGGAACTCCTGGATTTGCGAAGACTGTAACCACTCCCCCTCCAATTCTTCCATGGACTGGGATGATTGAAAAAAGAAAGGACTTGTCCCCTCGCTTCATCCGGTTGGTGACAAGTCTTTTCTTTTGGTTATTTTTCTAAAAATCCACTATAAAACCCTGTCAATCCATTACCGCAAAACCAATATTTCCTGAAATTATAAGATAGAAAAAGGCCAGAGAATCATCCCCCTGGCTTACTATTTTCTATTCATTATCCGGCATTAAGGAAACGGGCCGCTGCGGTAAAAACGTCGAGATAGCATGCTTATAAACAAGCTGCTGCTTACCATCGCTATCGATCACGATCGTAAAATTATCGAAGGCACGTATAAGTCCTCGTAATTGGAAACCGTTGACAAGATATATAGTAACGGGAACATTTTCCTTTCTAATATGATTCAGAAATGTATCCTGAATGTTAATTGCATTTGCCATTGGGGGTTTACCTCCTCTATTTATATCTTAAGAGTATTATTCGTCCTGCTATAGGATCATTCCTGCAACAAAGCTTCGTATTTTTTCGACAAACTCTTGTCCGTTCTTCTGTTCCTCTGCATCCACCCAATGAATTTCTTTCATCGAACGGAACCAAGTCAATTGTCTTTTGGCAAAGTTGCGGCTATTCTTTTTGATGAGCTCGGTGGTATCAGATATTGTCAGTCTCCCCTCGATATATTCCACCATTTCTTTGTAACCAATCGCTTGCATGGACACTAAATCCTTACTATAACCTTGATCGAGTAGGGATCGAACTTCTCTTTCTAACCCCTTTTCCATCATGATGTCCACACGTTGATTAATTCGTTCATATAAACGATCACGTTCCATCGTTAATCCCAACAAACAGAGTTGATAAGGGGATCGTTTTGCCCGCTTTTGATACTCAGCCATGGTTGTACCTGTCAACTGGTAAATTTCTAAAGCACGTATAACTCGCTTCACATCGTTAGGATGCAAACGGTCTGCCGTAATGGGGTCAATGGCCTGCAAACGAAGATGAAGTACTTCGTTTCCTTGATTTTGAGCCAACTCTTCTAAATTTCTTCGTAAAGCCTCATCTTGCTTAGCCTCAGAAAACTCATATTGATAGATAACGGATTGGATATAAAGTCCTGTCCCCCCTACAATCATAGGGAGCTTGTCCCGACTATTGACGTCAGTAATATGCTGGGTTGCTCGCTGTTGGAATTCCGCTGCGGAAAATAATTCATCCGGATCATGCGTATCAATTAAATAATGCGGAATACCATCCATCTCTTCCGGTGTAATTTTTGCTGTTCCGATATCCATTCCCTTGTATACCTGCATAGAATCACCGGAAATCACTTCACCGTCAAGCTTTTTTGCCAATTCGATACTTAATGCTGTTTTACCAACTGCTGTTGGACCGACAATAACTAGTAGCTTTTCTTTCATGCCTATTCTCCCTGAATTTCGAGAATTCCATAGGCGATCCCCATGTTTTCCCTCTTCATCATTCTAAACCCTAGACGTTCCCATTCCACACTGATATTCCGTTCTTTCAAGACCACCCGCTTTTTAGCCACTCTTTTTGCCTGATCGATGACAGCTGGTAATAAAGGAGATACATTGGCATAGCTTCGCAGGAGCTGAAGCGATGTTGATTCTTTTATCTCTTGGCGGAACATCGGATCAAAATAGACAACATCAAATGAATTATCCGGAAGAGTTGCAAGAATATCGAGATGATGACCCTGCAAAACCTCAATTTGCCTAGCTGCCTGATCTAATTCCGGAAATTCCTCTACTTGCTTTAATCCAACTTCCACAAGAAAAGCAAGAAGCGGTTCCGACTCGATACCTACCACCTTGCCTTTCTCTCCTACGGCATAGGAAGCGACAATCGCATCAGCGGCAAGTCCTAAAGTACAATCCAAAAATGAATCACCTGGATTTATTTGGCACGCTTTAATCATTATATCATTATCGCCGCGCAGCAATCTCTTTATACGGACAACTGATAATCCAGGATGAAAAAAAAAGGGATGCGCATCACCTTTTCTATACCATTTAATCGTTTCTTTCAGCACCACTAAAAGTTGATCAGTTTGATGATCGTTGTAGAGGGTTTCAATGGATCGATCTCTTCGAGCAACAAAAGGGAGTTGAAGTTGTTCCGATAACTGTTTTACCTTGGCAATCAAGGTTGCGTTTACTTTCTGACCAGTTGTTATGATCATGCTTTACATCACTCGCTTAAACATTTTTTCGATCTCATATTTGGAAAAATGGATAATGATGGGGCGCCCATGCGGACAGGTATAGGGAGAGGTGGTTTCCCGCAGTTTATTCAGAAGAGCTTCCATCTCCAAATGATTCAAATAACGATTCGCTTTTATGGCCGCCTTACAGGACATCGTAATAGCCGCCTTCTCCCGTAATTTCACGGTATCGATTCGCTTCTCTCCACGAATGACCATATCGATCATTTCCTGAAGGATCGCTTCCTCCTCCCCTTTGACAAACCATCTTGGATGCGAACGTACAATGAAGGATTGCTGACCAAATGGCTCCATCACTAACCCCACTTGCTGAAGCAAATGAATCTTTTCTTGCACTTGCCTCATTTCCTGTATCGACAGTTCGATCGGTAAAGGAACCAGAAGATCTTGCATTTCAATTTCCTCTTCCGCCAGCTTTCCCATAAAGTACTCATACCATATGCGCTCTTGGGCGGCATGCTGATCAATCATGTACAATCCTTCTTCACTCTGAGCCAAAATATACGTGCCATGAAACTGAGCCAACGGATAGAATTCCGGTACAGATGACGGCTCCAGATGATCTGTATCGAGTAGAGCCTGATTCACTTCAGAAGCCATGATCTCTTCTGCTTCCTCTTCCCTAAGTTCTATAGAAGATTCTGCTGGACTTATGGGAAAAGAAGTTACTTTAGGTTCAGCAACCCTCTCTTTTGATTCAGCCTGATCCATGAACCATGCCGAATATTCTTTCGTGGGCTGCGGACTTGGCGGCTGCCAATGGCTTTTGTGACTGCCTCCAAAGTTGATTTTGGTTTGCGTGGACGAAGCTGGATTCGATTGACGAATCGGTTCCGGGATGAGTCTTTGTTTCCCTAACACCTTGCAAATCTGCTCCTCCACAAAAGCCAGAAGTTCCTGTTCCTTGCTAAAGCGAACTTCCAATTTTGCCGGATGCACGTTAACATCAAGGAGCGATGGTTCCATTTTTAAAGATAAAACAGCAATCGGATACCGATTAATGGGCAATAGAGTATGATACCCCCGTAAAATAGCCGCTACCATGGCATGATTTTTAACATACCGGCCATTAACCAGTATGGAAATATAGGAACGATTAGCACGAGTAATTTGGGGATTTCCTAAAAAACCATGAAGCTGAAAATCTAAATTTTCAGCCTGGACAGGAATCATTTCTTTCGCAATGGCCATTCCATAGACCGAGGAAAGGACGTGAAGAAGCTGTCCATCCCCATAAGTTTTCAATATGGTTTTCCCATCACTAGCAAGAAGAAAAGAGATCTCCGGATAAGAAAAAGCGAGCCGGTTCATATAATCGGAGATATGTCCTAATTCCGTCTGAATGGACTTTAAATATTTTAATCTAGCAGGGGTGTTAAAAAATAAATCCCGTACGGCAATTTCCGTTCCTTGTGAATGAGCTATCGTCTCGATCCATTTCTTGTGTCCGCCCTCGATCACTACTTTCGTCCCTGGTTCACCTATGGTAGTGCAGCTCTTCAGTTCTAAGCGGCTTACGGCGGCTATGCTGGGCAAGGCTTCTCCGCGAAATCCTAGTGTTGATATTTGAAATAGATCCCGTGGTCGCTTAATTTTACTCGTTGCATGGCGCTCAAAACTGATCTCACAATCCTCAGGTGCCATACCACATCCGTCATCTATCACTTTTATAAGGCCAAGGCCTCCTTCTTCAATATGGACTTCGATCCGCTTGCTTCTGGCATCAATGGCATTTTCCACAAGTTCCTTTACAACAGAAGCCGGTCTTTCCACCACTTCTCCAGCTGCAATCATATTCGATAGCTGATCATCAAGAATCTGTATGATCCCCACTTGTATCACCTGCCTTCTTCTGTTCCTTCATCCTATCATCACGGGAAGAGCTGCCCTAAGAGGCCCCCCCGTTTCTGTCATTTTAACTTCTGCTTGATTTCGTATAGAAAATTCAATGCTTGTAGAGGGGTCATATTGATGAGATCAACCTCTTTGATTTCTTTCAGCCATTTTTGATTTTTCTTGCTTCCGATTTCTTCCTCAGGTTCCTTTGTCGTCCCTTTTTGATCGGAAGTAAATAAATCCAACTGAATTACCTTCGTTGATTCTTCTTGAAGCATTTCTTGACCAGGAATACATTCCTTTGGCTGATTCACGCTTTTATAAACGGTAAGCAGTTCATGGGCCCGGTCTATAATAGGGAACGGCAGCCCAGCTAATTTGGCACAATAGATCCCATAGCTTTCATCTGTGGCCCCACGTTTCAATTTTCTGAGAAAAATGACATTATCTTCTTTTTCTTGAACCGCCATATGATAATTCTTTAATCCCGCCAGTCCATCTTCCAAAACAGCCAACTCATGATAGTGAGTAGAAACCAAGGACCGGCAACCGATCTGATCATGAAGATATTCAATCACCGCTTGGGCAATAGCCATTCCATCATGGGTTGATGTTCCGCGTCCAATCTCATCTATAATGACGAGGCTATCTTTAGTCGCCTGGGTAGTCATACTATAGATATCCTTCATTTCCACCATAAACGTACTCTGTCCGCCAACCAGATCATCCGCAGCTCCAATTCTAGTAAATATGCGATCGACAAGGGAGAGACAAGCCTCCTTTGCTGGAACAAAGCTTCCCATCTGGGCCATGATGACCATGAGGGCTAACTGGCGCATATAGGTGCTCTTTCCCGCCATGTTGGGACCTGTGATCAGAAGAACTCGTTGATCCTTCATATCTATCGTCGTATCATTCGGAATAAAAGGAGCATCCTCCAATACCTTTTCAACTACGGGGTGCCTACCTTCTGTAATAATCAAAGAAGAAGAAGTGGTAAAAGTAGGTCTTACCAATCGATTAGCTTGGGCCACCTCCGCTAAAGAAGTAAGGGCATCCAAATAAGCAATGGCTCCTGCGAGTCCTTGCAACCGGGAAACATAGGCTGCCACTTTCAACCGAATATCGGTAAATATTTGGTATTCTAATTCCGTTAGCTTTTCATCCGCCTCCAGAATTAAAGCTTCTTGCTCCTTAAGTTCAGGCGTAATAAAGCGTTCAGCATTGGCTAGGGTTTGCTTTCTTTCATATCTGCCTTCAGGGATCGTTGCTAGATTAGCTCGAGTAACTTCGATATAGTATCCAAAAACTCTATTGTACCCTATTTTTAGCGATCGGATCCCTGTGGCTTCCCTTTCTTGCTGCTCTAAATTAGCAATCCATTTTTTGCCATCTCTACTAACCACTTTTAGCCGGTCAAGATACTCATCATATCCCTCTTTGATTATTCCTCCTTCCTTTAAAGAAATCGGAGGATCTTCAACGATGGCTTGATCGATGAATAGAGCGATGTCCTGACAATCATCCATCCTGTCTACAAGATGTATCATTCCCAGCGGTAATAAGTCTGTACGGGATTGAAAAAGTTGTTTGATCTTCGGAACCACTTCTAGAGAACTGCGAAGATTGACTAAGTCTCTCGCATTGGCATTCCCAAACGAAATTCTCCCCGCTAATCGCTCTAGATCATAAACCGACTTTAATAATTCTCGAACCTCTTCTCGAATCATGAACTCATGAGCAAAAAAGTCAACGGAATCCAATCGTTTTTCAATTTCAACTTGATTAAATAAAGGCTTGTCTACCCATTTTCGAAGCAATCGCGCTCCCATTGCCGTAACGGAATGATCCAAATACCATAGCAAGGAGCCATTTTTGCTTTTTTCCAGAAGGGTCTCCGTCAATTCGAGATTCCGCTTAGAATAAGGGTCAATGATCATATACTCTTCTGCTTGGTATATATCGAGTTCTTGAATATGGCTTAAATTTTTCTTTTGTGTATCTTGGATATAGGATATAAGTAATCCTACCGTTTCTTTTACTAAGGGATCTTGAATGGGCGTTGCAAACTGTTGTTCCGCTAATAAGGTGAATGAAGCGAACGGATCAGCTGGGATCACCTGAATCGTTTGAACCCCTTGTGTTGAACATCGTGTTTTTAAATCCATACTGTATTCATCATTATGGATTAAGATTTCTTTAGGGTGATAAGAAAGGATTTCACCCACCAATTGGTCCATGTTATGAAAGCCAGCCGCATGAAAATGACCGGTCGAAATATCACATGCCGCGAGCGCGTAACAACCATCTTTTACCCATGCAGTCACAAGGTAATTATTTTCCCGGTCGGAGAGCATTTTGCTCTCCATAATCGTTCCGGGGGTCAATACCCGGACTACTTCCCGTCTCACGACACCTTTCGCTTCCTTCGGGTCTTCCACCTGTTCACATATAGCCGCTTTATATCCTTTTTTCAATAATTGCTGAAGATAGGAATCGACGGAATGGTATGGAACTCCACACATAGGAATTCGCTCGTCAGAGCCACCATCCCGTCCAGTCAGGGTAATTTCCAATTCCCTCGATGCTAATACAGCATCATCAAAAAATAATTCATAAAAATCACCTAAACGAAAAAAAAGAAAGGCATCAGGATAATCTGCCTTAATTGATAAGTATTGTTCCATCATCGGTGTATATTTTGCCATTCCACTTTTCTCTCCTAAGAAAGCTACTGGCGCAGCTTTATGCGTATAATACTTGATCAATAAGTGTAAGAAAGCTACT
>JAKFCU010000114.1:0-25167 GCA_036676475.1 Brevibacillus sp. | reverse complement strand
AAGCAAAAGAAGGATAGACAAAAATGGACTTCCTGTGATCCACCAAAGCAATGAAAATAGAAGAAATTTACTCAACTGATAACACCTGCTTCCAAACGATAATGAAAAGCTATGTACTTCATGATATACCCAGTTTTTTCTAAATCATATCATAAAATGGCTATTGAAAAGTGATTTCCTAAGAAAAAGAAGGTATTAAGTTGTAAGTCGCTACTGAGCGGTTGGGAAAATCTGAAAATGCCTAAGTATGTGAAAACTGAGAGACAATATTCATTTCAATCTCTGCCAAGATGGGTTCAGTCTTATGGAATACCTCATAATTTAACAGGATCATGGACAATTTAAGAGCAACAATTCAAGCGCTGTTGAAGTCCAAAATGCCCTAACCAACGTGGTAAGGGCATTTTGTTAAAATCATGTTATTTTTGAGGTTCTGATTATAAAAATTACTTTTAAGGAAAACTTTCACAAACTATCCAGATGTATTCTCTATTGCGGTTCTTCCTACTCTTAGATCAAACTTGTTGTTAATGCTATCCATTATAATCAGTGCATTACAATCTGTATTAGGCAAAATGACAGCTTAGCCGACATTATGGCTTCCTACATCGAACCAACTATGATCTTGATCATCGATATGAGATTTCTTTATCATGATTTCTCTTCGCCAATTGCTTCGACAAATCGATTGGTTTGTTCAAATGACAAGGTATCAGCATCGCTTACCGCTATAATTCCATGAGAAGTGATATCTAGTCCAATGTTTTCTTCTTCCTCTGACACACGAAGCGGAGTAATGATAGATATGATTGGCATACAGAGCATTGTACTTATATATCCCCATAAACAAATGGCAATTAATCCAACAACTTGTACACCAAGAAGTTCCCATCCTCCCCCATGAAGTAGTCCTTTCTCGGTCGAGTAGATCCCGACTGCCAGGGTGCCGATGATACCAGAGACCCCGTGTACTGGGAAAGCGCCGACAGGATCATCAATCTTCCACACTTCTAAAAGATTTGTTGCCGCAAGCATGGCTAATCCGCAAATGATACCAATGATGATAGCTGCATCATCACTTACAAAGGCACATCCTGCTGTAATCCCGACAAGACCGGCAAGTGAGCCGTTGATCACGGAGGGGGCATCTGCTTTTTTATAGCGAAACAACGTATACAAAAGGGTTGCTGCACCGCCTGAAGAAGCGGCCAGCATGGTTGTTAGCGCAATATGTCCAATGCGGGCATCGGAAGCGCTAAGCGTAGAGCCGGCATTAAATCCGAACCAGCCAAACCAGAGGAGAAACGCACCTACCGAGGCGAGCGGAATGTTGCTTGGAATGATAATCCCACTTTTGGATTTGTCAATACGTGGACCAATGATTTTGGCCGCAGCCAGTGCGCTAAATCCTCCCAATGCATGAATAGCGGCCGAACCGGCAAAGTCGAGCATCCCCATCTGACTAAGCCACCCCCCTCCCCATATCCAATGGCCGGAAATAGGATAAATGAAAGCAGTCATGACGATGGCATAAAGAATATAGGCTCGAAACTGCATTCTTTCGGCCACTGCACCGGACACAATGGAAATGACAGCAATAACAAAGGCAGCTTGAAATATAAAAAAGGTATCATGTGTAAAAGGATATTGAAGATGACTTAAATCGCCTTTTAATAAAAAGCCGCTTGTACCTATGAGCGAAAAAGCATCTTTTCCATACATAATGGCAAAACCAATCAGATAAAAGCATAGCGTTCCGAAGGTAAGATCGACAAACACCTTCATAATAATACTGACCGCATTTTTTCGGCGAACAAACCCGGCCTCTAGTAAAGCAAAGCCGCCTTCCATAAGCAAAATCATGGCTGCCGTTAGCACAACCCAGACTGTATCCATTCCCACGCTTAACGAATCAAGCTTATTCATCAACAGACCATCCTTCCGTATATAGTAGTTCTAGCTCCTGTGTAAACGGTAAACGAATGGAAAGGATCTCGGCTCCTTCTTTCACTTTTGTAACCGATTTTCGTAAATATGAAATTTCCATATTTAATTTCTCTATTTCATGCAGGGGTTGTTTGATATATACCAAATGCTCAACAGCAAGGTGATTATCGGGGGGTCTTCCAGTGATCAACCTTCGAAATGCCGACATCCTATGATAGGCTGCCTGCTGTTGTGCTAGTTTAAGTTCGTATTTTTTCATTCTATCCTGTAGACTGAGGATCTTTTTTTCTCTTATTTTTTCCATTTTGAGTAGACAGGAGATTATATGGTCTGGCTTACATTCATGTAATATTCTTGATCCTGTAATAACATCTTCAACTATCATGTTACATCTCCTTTCTTAACATGTGATATATTATGACATCATTATGTGTTTTTGTATATAATTAAGGATGAAGAATACATCGTTTTAGTCCTTATAGGTATTGAAGTGCTGGGACCTTTAGACGAGAGTGCCCACTCTACAAAGTTAGTGGGCTCATTTTTCCCTATAACTCGTGATGTCCTCATTTAGTATTTCCATACGAAACTTTTTCCCAACTTCTTCCGTATATAGAAATATATAAAATCAAGTTAGGGGGAACATGTCTAATGAGTCGCTATTCCTTAGAACAGTTTATTATGAGTACGTCACAGAGGGATAAAGGGGAAGGGTTTTTTGAATTAGAGAACGCTCGTTTACTCGAAGTGAATTTAAACGGTCAGGTTTGGGCCAAAATGGGGTCGATGATCAGCTATCAAGGTTCAATCAAATTTGAACGAGAAGGGATTTTGGAACACGGGCTAGGTAAATTCTTTAAACAGGCTATGACTGGTGAAGGAGTTCAGTTAATGAAAGCCAGGGGAAATGGACGATTGTATTTAGCCGATCAAGGCAAGAAGGTTACCATTCTCCAACTACAAAATGAATCCATCTATGTAAATGGCAATGATTTGCTAGCTTTTGAGAAAGGAATTTCTTGGGATATCAAGTTGATGCGACGAATTACCGGAATGCTAGCCGGAGGCTTGTTTAACGTTCGCTGTGAAGGAAATGGTATGGTAGCCATTACGACGCATTATGAGCCGTTGACACTCCTTGTAACCCCGAATTCCCCCGTCATCACGGATCCCAATGCGACGGTCGCTTGGTCGGGGAACCTTCAGCCAGAATTTCAAACCGATGTATCGTTAAAGACCTTCTTCGGTCGGGGGAGCGGAGAATCCATCCAGATGAGATTTTCCGGTCAGGGATTTGTCGTGGTACAACCGTTTGAGGAAGTTTATTTGCAAAGTGGGAATCAGTAGGAATCGCGCACTACGTGATGCTGTGCTCGTCGAAGGCTTGACAGATAGGTTTTTATATTTCAACTATAATAAAAATGGCTCTGTTCGCATCGTTTGCGACAAAGCCGTTTTTTGGGTATTCCTATGGTCTGCCATAGAGATCATCAATTCTACTGGGGAGTAGTATCCACAGCTCTGGCAAATAGCTGCTGCACATTGGTACCAACTAGCTGATTATAGAAGTAGAAAAAATTACCAATATAATATATATTTATATACACAATTATAATATGTTATTTGACTGTGAGGTGTTTTAATTGAGCGAAGGTTTTCAAGTGATTGGCTATACCCCGCATGAGGTTTGTCAGGCAGGAGAGCTTTTGCCTGGAGAAGAATACTTTCTGATTATACAGAACGCTCTTTCAAAAATTCCTGGGAATGGAATTCTTGAGGTACATACCACACAACCGAGTTCCAAGGAGGATTTAAAATCCTGGTGCAAGTTGAAGGGCCATTCTTTTCTCGAATCGATCGATGCAGGTCAATTCACTAAATTTCTAATCCGAAAAGGAAATGTCCAGTCTGTTTATCACGGTCTCCCTGACTGGGGTTTAAGGATGAAGCAGGGGGATAAAGGAACCTTACGTTTGCGTGATTGGATGTTGGGGAGAATGGGAGAAGTTATGGATCATCCGCCTGCCTATCTTGGGTTTGTCCCCCGTGGGGCGGTAGCTGAAGTGGGGAATCCGGAATTCCTCTTTACGCTGCACAGTTCGGATGAAGTATGGACTGACAATGTAGCAGATCTGTATGAACAGGCCAAAACCTCTCAATGGAACGCCACCACGGACATTCCGTGGGATGAACTTGTAGAACTGCCGGAAGATTTAGAGTGGGCTGTTTGTCAGGTGATGACCTTTTTAGCGGAAAATGAATTTTCCGCCTTTTATGTGCCAGTCAAATTTCTTCATCGAATTCACCCTCATTTTATTGAACCCATTCTTTTTCTTGCTACACTCGTACAAGATGAGGCCCGACATATAGAAGTATTTATGAAGCGAGCAATGGCGAATGGGGGAGGTTTGCAGTTTTCCTCCCTGATGACGGAGCGGTCACTGCACAGCTTGTATATCGAAGAGGACTATTTCAAATCATCCTTTATGATGCATGTATTGGGGGAAGGAACTTTTTTGGATTTGCTGCAATTCATTGAAAAGTATGCTCCTGATGAAGTCACGAGAAAAATTGTTCATCTCGCTCGACAAGACGAAGCGCGTCACGTAGCCTATGGAATTGCCCATGTGCGACAACAGCTCCAGCAGGAACCCGGTCGAATCGAGTCTCTTTTTGAAACGGTAGAACAACGCAGACACTTTGTCGAGGCCGCATCCGGCGGGAACATGCATACCATGGAAGCCTTGGCTATCCTAGCGGGTGGAGGCAGAAAGCCGGAACTGCTGCAAAAAGGATTTGAAGCGGTCAAGGATCTCCAAGCGAAAATGCATGAAAACCGCGTGAAGCGATTAATCAACATCGGTTTGACTTTACAGCAAGCAGAAAAAATGTCCAATCTGCACACACCGAATTTTATGTAATGAGGGAGGTCGTGTCTACCTGGGGTGATACGGTAGATTCTCGTCTTGATCATGGATAATCTGTTATTATAAGAGAAACATAACCATTCAAGAGAGTATGAAATTTGAAGTCTAAGGAAGGATCCAGGCAATGAGTTTTCAATTGACCCAACGGTTCATTAAGTCGTTATGCGGCCAGATCTCTTATGAAAGAGGAGAAGCCTACTACCGGGCAGGTAAAGTGACGTTCACGAATTACGATACCGAAACTTCTCAATACGAAGCCACTGTCAAAGGAAAGAGTAGCTTCCAGGTGACCGTCGAAATCGATCGAAACGGGGATGTTAATACGGAATGCAGCTGTCCCACCCTTTCTTCCTATGACTATTATTGCCAACATATCGCTGCTGTGTTGCTGAATATCCAGGATGTCGAGAACGACAGCAGATCTTCGGTCGGTATGGTCGCTTCCAAGCTGCAACCAGAAGAGGGAAATTCCGGATGGTCTGATCCCTCTGGAATTTCGGCGGGAGATAGGCAGCTGACCCATGACATACTGGGGCTGTTCGCCGACAAGCCGCTGCGCCCAAGCCGTACCCGACCTATCTTCGATAACAGGGTACTGCTTGATGTGGAGTTCACTTGCAGAACCTTCTCTTATGGATATCGCAGGTATATGTTCGGTATGGAGATGAAGGTTGGACCTAAACGACTGTATATCGTACAGAAATTAAGAGAATTTCTAGATCGAATCGACCGAAGAGAAGCCCATGTTTTTTCCAAGCATTTTACTTATGATCCGCAGCTGCACCGCTTTCAAAAGGAAAATGCTGCGGTCATTCAGCATTTAATCGAAATCCATCAGAACGAAAAGATGTATCGCGAAACATCGAACTTGGATTCGATCCATGCTAACCGAATGAGCGGCGATCGCATGCTTCTGGTGCCCCCTTCCACATGGGAATCCCTTCTTCCATTGCTTACCGGGGCACCGTCGGTAAAGCTTGAGCAGGGCGGGAGCACATTTGAGGGGATCCGATTATCCGACGAGCCGATTCCGCTCTACTTTGAGTTCGACCAAGCACAGGCCAAAGGTTTTCAAATGGATGTCCGAGGATTAGACAGGATTACCGTGATGGAATCGTACGGGGTTGTCCTTTCTGAAGGAAAGCTGCTAAAGCAGCAGGCAGAACAGTGCAAGCGTCTTGCGGAGTTGAAGCAAATGCTCGAAGCTTCCCGCACACACCAAATCCAAATTCCCCAGGAGCAAATGGAACCATTTATGGAAAAGGTGGTACCCGGTTTGATGAAGCTGGGCAGCGTCCGTATCGCCCAAGCCGTTTCGGAACGCATGGTACAAACGCCGTTAAAGGCCAAACTGTATTTGGATCGGGTGAAAAATCGACTGCTAGCTGGACTGGAGTTTCAATATGGTGATATTATCATCAATCCGTTAGAAGGAGAAGGAGACAACCAAAAGCGTGGCGCCGACCGCATCCTCATGAGGGACGGGGATCAGGAGCGACGAATCCTGGAGCTAATGGAGCAAAGCTCCTTCTCCCAAACGGAAGGCGGATATTTTTTGCATGACGAGGAGGCGGAATACAATTTTCTGTACTCCGTTGTTCCACAGTTGGAGAAGCTGGTGACGGTATATGCCTCCTCCGCCGTGAAAGTAAGACTCATCACCGGACATGTCCCTCCGAGAGTAACGGTGGATGTAGCTGATCGAACCGATTGGCTGGAATTCCGCTTTGATATGGAGGGGATTCCTGAATCCGATATCCGCCATGTGCTGAAGTCCCTTGAGGAGAAGCGCAAATACCACCGACTGCCGAACGGAGCGTTATTACCGCTGGAAAGTGCGGAGTTCCAGGAAATCAACCGCTTGATGAACGATATGGATATCTGCAATGGGGATGTAATGGGAACGAAAATTCATGTTTCGGTCGTCCGCGGACTCCAATTGATGGATTCGGAGAGACAAGGAAATGCCATCAGGTTGGGTAAATCGTTCCGACGGCTCTTAGAAAACATGCGGAATCCGGACAATCTGGAATTCCCTGTTCCCAAAAGTCTGGAACTCGTCCTTCGGGATTACCAGAAGTATGGGTTCCAATGGATGAAAACGCTTGCCCACTACCATTTCGGCGGTATTCTGGCAGACGATATGGGGCTTGGCAAGACCCTGCAAAGCATTGCTTTTGTCGTCTCCGTGCTTCCCGAGATCAGAGATCAGGGGCTTCCGGCGATGATTGTCTGTCCCGCTTCGCTCGTATACAACTGGCAAAATGAGCTTAAGAAGTTCGCACCGGAGATACGGGCTGTCATATCCGACGGCAATAGAGCAGAGCGCAGTCGTGTTATGAAGGGTGTATCCCAAGTGGACGTAATCATCACCTCTTATCCGCTTTTGCGCAGGGATCTCGAATGGTATGCTGAACAATCGTTTTATACTCTCATCCTAGATGAGGCACAGGTCTTCAAGAACCACACCACTCAGACGGCCAAGGCTGTGAAGGAGATACAGGCCTGCTACCGTTTTGCCCTCACTGGAACTCCCGTGGAGAACACGTTAGAGGAATTGTGGTCCATCTTTGATGTGGTGTTCCCCGAGCTGTTCTTAGATAGAAAGGCATTTAACGAATGTTCCCGAGAAATAGTGGCCAAGCGGGTCCGTCCATTTTTGCTGCGTCGCTTAAAGACCGATGTGCTGAAAGAACTGCCGGAGAAGATCGAGTCACTGCAGACATCCGAGCTCCTGCCAGAACAGAAGAAGCTGTATGTGGCCTATTTGGCTGAACTACAGCAGGAAACGGTGAAGCATCTAAACAACGGCTTTCAGAAAAATCGGATCAAAATCCTGGCTGGCTTGACCCGGCTTCGCCAGTTGTGCTGCCACCCTGCCCTGTTCGTCGAGGGCTATGCCGGAAGCTCGGCCAAATTCGAGCAGCTGATGGAAATTGTGGAGGAATGCCGCAGTGGGGGAAAGCGGATGCTGGTATTCTCCCAATTTACCGGGATGCTAGGCCTGATCAAGCGGGAGTTGGGCTATGAAGGCGTACCGTATTTTTACTTGGATGGCAAAACCCCTACTTCCGAGCGTGTAGAGCTTTGCTCTAGGTTTAACGGAGGCGAGCGGGACTTGTTCCTCATTTCTTTAAAGGCTGGCGGCACCGGACTGAACCTGACCGGAGCGGACACCGTGATCCTCTACGACCTATGGTGGAACCCCGCCGTGGAGCAGCAGGCAGCAGACCGTGCGCATCGGATCGGGCAAAAGAAGGTAGTGCAAGTGATCCGCCTCATCACCCAGGGTACCGTGGAAGACAAGATGTATGAACTCCAGCAGAAAAAACAGAATCTGATCGAGGCAGTGATCCAGCCGGGTCAAGAAGCATTGTCCACCTTGACGGAACAGGATATCCGGGAAATTCTGATGATAGGATGACATTATACCTTGATCTGTGGTTTAATCAGGTCAAGGTGTGAAGTTATACTTATCGGTCAAGTATTATACGCATAAGGCTACGCCAGTAGCTTTCTTATACGGTCTTTTAAAACCTCTCCATATGAAGAATAATTTTTTCTTGCTTTGGATATAATTAGTGTGTATAATAAATTAATAGTGTCGATAAGTTAATTCTGTTTCCATGTTAAATTCACATGTTAAAAAGGGTTATCACTTCGGGGATGGTTACTCTTTTTAATATGTGAATTTTTTATTTTACTTATTTAGAAAGTATAATACGCATAACGCTGCGCCAGTAGCTTTCTTAACGTGTAAATAGGAACAGCATATTTTAAAATTTAAATTTGGAGGTTTTGACATGCAAAAAGGAACAGTGAAATGGTTTAATTCAGAAAAGGGTTTTGGTTTTATCGAAACAGAAAATGGAAATGACGTTTTTGTTCATTTTAGTGCAATTTCCACGGACGGATTTAAAACGTTGGATGAAGGACAACGGGTAGAATTTGAAGTTGTTCAAGGACAACGTGGTGCACAAGCTTCTAATGTTACAAAACTTTAAGATGTAGTGCAATATCCCCTATGTGAATTGGTTTTCAACTAGTGATCATAGGGGTTTTCCCCATCTTTATGAGACCTCTTAGATTCCTATGAATTTCTATTACTTCCAATTACTTACTTATAGTCTCCCTCAATTATTTTTAATCTCAATTCAAAACTCGCACCGTCATTGGAGCCGTAAGAATGGAAGAGATGTAGAACTTTCGTTGTTTTGATCGTTTATGTGAACGAAGTTGAACATTGTTTTACCGTGTTGGTATGTAAGACATTACATAAACAAACTCAATCAGGGGGTGGACTTATGTTTCAAGTTGGTGACAAGATCTTTTATCCTATGCATGGATCAGGTACTGTTGAAGCCATTGAAGAGAAAGAAATCCTTGGGGAAAAGCAGCTATATTATATTTTGAAGATGACACTAAGAAAAATGCAAGTGATGATTCCTGCGGCCCAAACGTCTCACTTAGTGATACGCGAGGTGACGGATACGAATATATTAGAACATGTTTTAGCTACTTTTCATGAGGGAGAACCAGATACAACGGCAGATCCCTACCAACAAAGGCAGCGCATGAATATGGATAAGATGAAACGTGGAGATATTTATGAAGGTGCTCAAGTAATCCGGGACTTGACGTATTTAAGTAAAAGCAAAAAGCTCGGTATAGAAGAAAAAATGATGTTGGATAATGCCAAGCAAATGTTAATTAGCGAACTGGTACTGGGAAAGGGACTTGCACAAGAGCAGGCCGTACATTTATTAAATCAGACCAACCAGTAATAATAGAGAAGAGGTTTTTATGACTACATTTAACGATATGGGCATTAGCGGGCCCGTTTTAAAAGCAATTACAGATATGGGGTTTGAAGAAGCTTCACCGATTCAAGAGAAAGCCATCCCGATTGCATTTACGGGGAAAGATATCATAGGTCAAGCACAAACCGGTACAGGGAAAACAGCAGCTTTTGCCATCCCGATCTTGGAAAAAATCGATACGAGTAAAGCGTTTATTCAAGCCATTGTTATTGCGCCGACAAGAGAATTAGCTATTCAAGTTTCAGAAGAGATTAACCGGTTGGCGAAATACACGGGCATAACTTCTCTCCCGATTTATGGGGGACAGTCTATTGATCGTCAAATCAATGCGTTAAGAAAACGCCCCCACATTATCACGGGGACACCAGGCAGATTGCTGGACCATATCCAACGAAAAACGATGCGATTAGACCGCATTTCTATGGTCGTATTGGATGAAGCCGATGAAATGTTAGATATGGGTTTTCTGGAGGATATTGAACGAATCCTTAAAGAGACCCCGGAGCAAAAACAAACCCTATTGTTTTCTGCAACGATGCCGAAACCGATCCAAAATCTTGCGGAAAAATTTCTGAAAGCTCCAGAGCTTATCAAGATGAAAGCAAAGGAAGTTACCTCTCCCACCGTAAGACAAGTATATTATGAGGTCAATGAAAGAGATAAATTTGATGTTCTTTGCCGTTTGCTTGACGTGGATAATCCAGAGTTAGCGGTGATTTTTGGTCGAACGAAAAGACGAGTGGACGAATTAAGTGATGCATTGAATAAGCGAGGATATCTTGCAGATGGATTGCACGGTGATTTAAACCAACGACAGCGGGATATTGTCATGAATAAATTTCGTGAGGGTAATATTGATATCTTAGTGGCGACAGATGTTGCTGCTAGAGGGATTGATGTTTCAGGGGTTACCCATGTCTACAATTTCGACATCCCTCAAGATCCCGAAAGTTATGTCCACCGTATCGGTAGAACCGGAAGAGCAGGTAAGTCTGGGTTAGCCATTACCTTTTCTACACCTAGGGAAATGGGTCAGCTTCGGAGCATCGAAAAAGCATCCAAAGGAACGATCCAGCGCAAACCCATTCCCACGGTTACAGAGGCTTTGGAATCTAAACAGAGAATGGCATCAGAAAAGATGGTCCAATTAGTCGAAGAAGGTGATTACTCGCAGTTTCAGCAAACGGCGAGTGAATTGCTGAATCAATTCGATTCCATTACACTAGTTTCGATTGCCTTGAAGTTATTGACGAAGGAGCAGAAGGATGTTCCGATTACGCTCACTCTCGAAGAACCGCGCTTTGCAAAGAAGCCAAAAGTAAAGTTCAAAGAAAAATCAGGAAAAAACTATCAAGGGAATAAAGATTTTGGTAGAAATCAATCCAAAGGGAAAAGAGAGCGGGAACGGGAACGAGCTTCCAAATCCTCTCGCTAACATCAAATAAAGTGGAAAAGACCAAATCCAATAGGATTTGGTCTTTTTTTTAGTTTATTACTTAAACTTCTAATGTTGTTACATTTTTTTACATACTAGTAATCTTTTGTGGTAATATATAAATGCAGTTCGTTAGAACTACATTTATTTAGAAAAGAGAAACTTGGTGATATCACTGATGCAAAGCTGAGAGTCTAAAGTCCTAGGATTGAATGACCTGCCTGGGCTCAATTTGGTAGATTCGGTTTACAATATTTTCATGGGTATTGCAAAGGTAAATAATTGATGAGTCATTGTTCTTGAAATTTCTCAATTACTCAACAACATAGCTGATTTTGATCGCCTTACACTGGATTTTAGGAGAGAACTTACTGTAGTTTAATATAATTTAACGTAAAACTATTAAGGGGGATCCTTTCATGACCATTTTCAGATTGCTTAGAGTTCTGTCCATTGCATTTGTTATATTAGGAGGTTTATCATTTACGAGCCTCTTTATATTAAATGAAGGGGTAGAACAACATGAACTCGTAATAGGAAGACAAATGGAATTTCAGTCACTAGAAAACGATCTATTGTCTGCTTCGGACTATCTGACTACGGAAGTAAGAAATTACGTTCAATATGGGGAAAAAGAGTATTATGATAACTATTGGAAAGAAGTTAACGAAACTAAAACAAGAGACCGAATCGTTCAACGTCTACAAGAGCTGAATGCACCTCAAGAGTTACTTGATCTAGTAGAAACTGCAAAAAAGAATTCAGATACGCTTATTGGTTTAGAAGATGAAGCAATGAAAGCGGTTGAGCAACAGGAGTTTGAAAAAGCACGAATGTTGGTATTTGGTGATGATTATAAAAAAGGTAAAGAGCTGATAACGAAACCGCTTGTCGAATTCGAAGAAAAGCTAAATACGATGTCTAAGGAAGAAGCTAATCAAGCTTCAAAACGTATGAATTTTTATTTAACTATAACCATCATCACTAATATTTTTGTTGTTAGTAGTATTCTGGGAGCTTTCTTCGTGATATTTCGCAAACTTAAACCATTACATGATGTGACACAAGTAGCTAAACAGGTTGCCGCAGGGAATTTAAATGTAAATACATTGTCTGTCACTTCAAAAGATGAAGTGGCTCAAGTGTCCCAATCTATTAACGAAATGGTTCATAATCTTCGTACTCTAATTCAAGAAATTGTGAATACTTCTGATCAAGTAGCATCTTATTCCAAAGAATTAATGGCTAGTGCCAGTCAAACGAATAGAGCAACTGAGCACATTGCATCCACTATTGAAGAAGTGGCAGCAGGTGCCGATGACCAAGTTCGAGGTATTGAAGAGACCTCGTCAGTAATTAACCAAATGTCTGCCAGTTTGATCGAAATAGAAGCCAATACTCAAAGTGTAATGACTGCGGCTCAAGATACCACAGGAAAAGCAAATTCAGGTAGGAACTCTATCCAAACGGCAGAAAGACAAATGATATCCATTCAACAAAATGTAGCAAGTTTAGCAAATTTGGTACAAGGATTAAGGGAACGTTCCCAACAAATTGGTCAGATCCTTGAAGTGATTACTGGAATAGCTGCTCAGACAAATCTTCTTGCTCTAAATGCTGCTATTGAAGCGGCGAGAGCTGGGGAACATGGAAGAGGATTCGCCGTAGTTGCAGATGAGGTTCGTAAACTAGCGGTACAGTCGGGAACATCTGCACAACAGATTTCTGACCTCATTATCCAGATTCAAAAAGAAACCGATCGGGCGGTAGATTCTATGGGTATTGTAACCACAGATGTATCCCAAGGAATCGAAGTCGTAAACCTTGCTGGTGCTTCTTTCGGGCAGATCCAACAATCTGTAAAAGAAGTTTCGCTACAAGTAGAACAAGTAGCAGCTGCAATACAAGAAATGTCATCTGGTGCTCAACATGTGGTACAAAATATTGAGACAATATCTAAAGTTATTGAGGAAACAGCAGATGGAACCCAAAGTGTATCTGTTTCCACCGAAGAGCAGTTAACCTCTATGGAAGAGATTAATGCATCTGCCGATTCATTATCTCAAATGGCACAGGAGCTGCAACACCTAGTTAGTAAATTTAACATCACTCCGAAAGAAGTCTCCCATCTTCAAACTGAAACCATGCGACAGCGAGTGTAGGTTAAGTGGGAGATGAATTTCGATTAGGTGGTCCAAAAGGTTTTTGTCCTTAGGCTTTTCTCCTATTGTGATAAAATCAGTCTTATAGATAGGAAGAACGGATACATAAATAGAATTAGATAGTAATAACCATTCAGTATACTTACTGTCTTATCAACTTGTACAAAAAATTTCGACTATTGTTTACAAACGACTCTTGGTACGCCCCCTATTCAAATCGACTAGAAAATAAAACGCAGAATTTCATCTACTTCTTTTCGAGGTAATTTAGTTGGAGATTCTGTGGGGTACCCTAGTGCAATAACCATGTTAATTTGCTTTGTTGAATCAATGTTCAAGTAAGATCTTAATTGATCTTGAGCTGCTAGTACTGGTCCTGTCATGGGGCATGTTCCTAATCCCATGGCATGTGCAGCGAGCATTAGATTTTGAGTGGCTAAACAACTACTTTTAATCCCTTCTTCCTCCCAAACAGATGCATCAACGAAACCTATTGGATCAAATAATTTTTCTCTAAATTTCGACTTATAAGGAGTAGCGAGACAGATGATCAGTACCGGAGCATCGGTAAAAGCTGTGGCATAAGGACCAAAAGATTTAACTAAGAGTCGTGCCTCTTTCTCCAGTCCATTGTCTTTAGCTTTTTCGGCGAACTTATGTAATTGGTTCCAAGTAATATCAGATATTTCTTTGATTTTATCTCGATTCATAATAGCAATAAACTCCCATGTTTGAGAATTTGTATCGCTTGGTGCATATCTGGCACAATCTATTAATTCTTTTACAGATTCAATATCTACAGCTCGATCTGAAAACTTGCGGATACTTCTTCTTTCATGAAGGATATTTTTAAAATGTTGATATTCCACTATTTCACCTACTTTTAAAATGTTAATATTATCATAGCACAATGAAAAAGCCTTCATAAGTGTTTATTTTAAAAAATTACTCCGCAAACGGGGATCGATTGTTGAGGAGCAGTGTGCCAACGCTGTTCCTTTTTACTGTTGAAGTATTGTGCAGAATAATAGAAGAAGAACAAGAAGGTATCGTTACTGATAAGGCACTTGTTACAGTTTTCAGAAAGGGTTGTTTCAGGGTTATCTTGTGGAATTCCAAGTATTATTGCCGATTCAGTATAGACAACATGGTACAGGGGATATCGGAAAGAAAATGGGGCGAGTATCAGGCTTTGTTTACAAAACAGCGGGGCATAGATCAAACTTTCGAATGGAACAAAGGAAGAACTGCTGATTATTCGACGTCTCCAACACCTCTCTTTTGATCAAAGTTGGTTTATACAAAATCTCTTGGAAAAATTGGGGAAGGATAGAACTGGAATATACACCAGTCCGCCTGACCATGAATGGTTATTGCATTCTTTTAGCTAAACCAGTAGACTACTTGGTAGTAGAAGAAATTAAATATATCGGGGGCTTGTGGAATCAAGCTGAGATTATGGCTTATCTGCCATTGACCGTTGAACCTGTTGGGTAATGCCAGCGTAGGAATAAAGTGATGAGTGGAACTATGGGCACTTTGCTTACGCAAAGTGCCTTTTCATTTTAGCAAGTATTGCGCACGGCTGGTGTTAAATATAGGCAACTTGAATGAAACCGTGATGGGAGCGATGATCATCGCGGGGAAAGCCGCGAATGAGAACGGGGTGCCAGTTATCTTCGATCCGGTCGGGGCGGGCGCCACTTCGTATCGGACGAGAGCAGCCGAACGAATCATATCTGAAGTCAAAGTGGATGTGGTCGAGCTAGCACAAAAAGCAACCAAGCAACTTTTCTATTGTTTCGGCGAAGGAAATCAAAGTGTTGGCGAGGGTGGAGCAAATTCACGAATAGAATAGATGAACTTGAAAAAGGAGGTTGAGTTTACGTGAGAGTAATTAAAGCATTGACCATTGCCGGTTCAGACAGTGGGGGAGGGGCCGGGATTCAGGCCGATTTGAAAACCTTTCAAGAGCTTGGGGTGTACGGGATGTCCGCATTGACAGCCGTCACCGCGCAGAACACGCTTGGGGTTCAGGGCGTATATCCCCTTTCGGTAGAAGCTGTTGCCCAGCAGATCGACTCTATTGGGGAGGATCTTGGGGCTGACGCCGTGAAAACGGGCATGTTGTTCTCCAACTCCATTATCACCGCTGTGGCGCAAAAGGTTCGAGACTATCAATGGCAGAAGCTGATCGTTGACCCTGTGATGGTAGCCAAAGGGGGATCGACCTTATTACAGGAGGAAGCGGTGGCTGCCATGAAGAGTCACTTGATTCCGTTGGCATACGTCTTGACTCCCAATGTACCCGAGGCGTCCGTCTTGACCGGAATGTCCATTCGGACGTTGGCGGACCGGGAAGAAGCGGCTAGAGCACTCGTGGACATGGGGGCGAAGCATGTGGTTATGAAAGGGGGCCATGACGAAAGCTTGGCGGGAATTGTTGACATTCTTTTTGATGGTCATGAGTTTTATTATTATGAAAGCAATCGTGTCGAAACAAGGCATACTCATGGAACGGGATGCACATTTGCCGCCGCCATTACAGCGGAGTTGGCAAAAGGAAACGGCGTGGTGGAAGCGGTGAAAACGGCGAAGGAATTCATCAAAGCGGCGATTGAGGATCAATTGGGTATCGGAGCAGGCCATGGACCGACGAATCATTGGGCGTATCAACTTCGGCTGCAAAAGGAGTTGTACCGATGATGGGAAACCGGATTAATTCAAACCAAATCAGAGCATGGTTGCCCGTGTATTTTATCATGGGCAGCCAAGACTGTCTGCATAATCCTGTGGATGTGTTGGAAGAGGCGATTGCGGGGGGAATAACGATCTTTCAGTTTCGGGAAAAAGGGAAAGATGCCCTGACGGGTGACGCTAAATTGGCTTTGGCCCGAAAACTGCAAGGCTTATGCAAATCCAACGGAGTTCCCTTTATTGTCAATGATGATATCGATTTGGCTCTCGTTTTGGATGCCGACGGAGTGCATATAGGGCAAGATGATGAATCCGCAGCTTTTGTAAGGAAAAGATTGGGGCATCAAAAAATCTTGGGGGTATCAGCTCACAATCAAGATGAAGCCTTGCGAGCCATGGCGGATGGGGCGGATTACCTGGGATTGGGACCCGTTTTCCCCACCCAAAGCAAATCGGATGCCAAACCTGTGAGCGGGACAACCCTTATCGAGAAGCTACGTTCACAAGGCATCGATTTTCCTTTAGTAGGGATCGGCGGAATTACTTCAGGTAATGCGCATTTAGTGATGGAGGCCGGCGCGGATGGAGTATCCGTGATCTCCTCGATTAGCCGTGCTGTTTCCGTTTTGGAGAGTACCAGACAGCTCGTTGAAGTGGTCAATCATTCTCGCCATCGCCATTCAAGCTGATGAGCACAAGTTCGGGGGCAGACCCCGAACTTGCGCTCAGTTATTTGATTTTCTATATCTTCTTGCTCAAATAGTGTAATAACCCGATCCTAAACCGCATAGGATTCCTTTATTGGAGGTGTTAAGACATGGATTATGTCATATTAAATGTCGGCAGAATGGTCACGATATGTGAATCCACAAACATTGATCGATTAAAAGGGTTATACCTGAATGGTTGGAGATTAGTTGGCGAAGCTAAATCTCTAGAACATGCTCGTTCCGTCTGGGAAGAATATAGAACTAGAAGCCTTGGCCGCTAAACAGCGGTATTTTTATTTGTACTTTCGTAAAGTATTATACGCTAGTAGCTTTCTTATGACAGAGTTATTCATGTTTTGCTAGAAGAATAGAAAGATTTTTATAATCATCTGATTCTTGGATCATTCCTTTTTCTTTGTGAAGCAGACTTAACCAACGCACGGGATCGATGGAAGTGGGGTTTAACTCCATTTCCCACGTAAAGCACTCAATGGATTGATCCAACAGATTCAGTTGATAATATAATTTTCCCAACTTAGTGAGTTGATCCATATCCTGTGACAAGCATTCGAGTTGATCTACTTCATCGATTACAGGAAGATTTGGACTGGTTTCTCTGATCGGCTCTAGCCATTTTATCACTTCAGTAGGAGTATATTGTTTAAGCAAACCAATCACCAGACGGCGGACGAGATCTTCTTTTTTCTCCGGATGGGCGGAATATAGACGACCAACTAAATGGTTCATTTGTTTGACGTCGGATAATGTGGAATGATCTACACTATTGAAAAGAGTTTCAATCATTTCGGTAGGCATAGCGGAATGATTGGGAGTTAGATTGGTGATCAGTTGTAAAGCTTCAGGATACAATTTTAGATGGATTTGTTCTTGAAGTAAGTCTTCCGTTAACAGAGTATATTCAGGTGAACATTCCCTCAAATATTTTAAAACAGCATAACGTTCTTCATGTTTTAATTTATTTCTCAACAATTGGATGAACTCTCCATAATGATAAAAATCATGATTTAATTCGAACAGATGAATAAATAACACCAGTTGGTCAATAAGGCGTGATTGCTGTTTCAGTAACAAATGAAGTTTGATTTCATATTTTCGTTCGTTGCGCTGTTGAAAATAGAAGCGTTCCTTGGACAGGGAATCTTGTTCTATAAGAGAGGTGGGATCCGCTTCCTCCATCTTTCTATACTTTTCAAACTCTCGAGAGCGAATCAATTGCTTCGTTGTTTTGGTTTGAGGTGAGAACTGCAGTAAAATTTTGGCGATCTGGAAAGCCTTGAGAAATTGACCATTTCGTCTAAAATGATCAAAGATTTCGCGAATCACTCCGATGAGTTGTCGCTTTTCAACAAAAGGATCCATATAGGTTGCAGCATAGGCAATTTCCTGAAGGGAAAGATCACTCTGTAATTGAGTAAAAAGATGGTTTACATTGGGAATACTCACCTTTCGATTTTTAGGAAGTAAGACGGAGAAGAGAGGATGAGAGGGGGGAATCATGATTCCTTGCTGAAACGCTTCAGTAAGGAAAGTATCTTCTTTTCCTTGTTCGATATTCCCGCCGCCAAGTAAAATGTTTTTGAAGTAGATCAAATAAAAAACCGAGTCATTCGAATCGATCATCTCCAACACTTTACATTGAAGATAGATCGTGATACGAAGAACTCGGCCTTGAAAAATTTCTTCTGAGGGTTGAAAGCTCCACTTCATAGTATATGAATCAGTCATTTCGATACCTCCTTTTTATACAACTATACACAGTATATCCAGGAAAGGCAAATGCTTGCATCCACTTTCTTCTTTCTTTTCAAAGGGACAAAGAATAGCCCTCATTCAACTTGAATGAGGGCATCCTAGGTGGTTATATCATCGGTTCCGCAAAGCGATGACATTCACGGGCACGTCATTTCCCGTAGTTTTTATTATTTTAGTTTCTTTGAAGCTATGGTTCAGAAATTGCAATTTTACTGATGGGTGGTTTTGTAATTCAAGCCCTTCTTGTTGAATTTGTAGCGTAGTAGCCTTTTCACTAGGTTTCCTATTTAAAACGCTCCAACCACCGCCGATGAGTGATACATAATAGTATCTGTATACTTTTTTGTTTTTGGAAGCACGTATAATGACCTGACTATCCCAACTTGTTGTATCAATATTTATGACGTTCTCAACCTCGACATTGGCAAAAGCCATTTTCTAACCCCCAATTTTTTTGGTATTGCCGTTACTCCCTATATTATTCAACAAAAACAATAAATTTAACCAGTTTTCTCAATTTTTAAAAATAAAGTATAAATTCAGCCACCTCATCAATTTTCCACCAAATGAACTTTGTCGGGAATATAGGGCATGAATTGGATACAATTAAGAAAAATAAAAGGTATAATGTGTTTAGTTTGATTCGATGATTGTAATCAAGATCACGGTTCCCAAGCCATTTTACGATTATGAGAGGAGAAAGAATGTGAATAATCATAATAAATTAAATGAAAAGGGAGGTGCATTTGGGAGTAAAGAAAACTCTATAGTGATCATTGTCATGATTCTTGGTGTGTTTGTAGCCATTTTGAATGAAACGCTTCTTAATGTTGCCTTGCCCAAAATTATGGGTGATGTCGGTATTTCTCCCAGCACCGCCCAATGGTTGACAACCGGATATCTACTTGTAATCGGGGTGCTTATCCCAGCGACAGCTTTTTTGATTCAGCGATTCACGACAAGAAGCTTGTTCCTTGTTGCTATGGGATTGTTTACATTGGGCACTTTCGTAGCAGCTATCGCACCGGGGTTTGCTGCTTTGCTAGTGGGAAGGGTACTTCAAGCATCGGGAACTGGTTTGCTTTTTCCTTTGCTAACCAATGTGGTATTTGCCCTTGTTCCATTTAATAAGAGGGGGTCAGCCATGGGTACCATCGGCATTGTGATCACGTTTGCTCCTGCTATTGGACCTACGCTTTCTGGCATTATTGTCGAGCATTTCAGCTGGAGATTTCTATTTTACAGCGTTCTGCCGATCGCCCTATTTGTGATCCTCTTTGCTTATATGAAGCTTAAGAATGTAACGGAAACGAGTCATCCTATTATTGATCTATTGTCCCTTCTTCTTTCCACTTTAGGATTCGGGGGAATTGTGTATGGGTTCAGCAGTGCCGGTGAAGGTCATGGGGGTTGGTCAAGTTATAGTGTTCTCATTCCCATTGCTATTGGTGTCGTTTCTCTCGGGTTATTTATCTGGCGTCAACTAACGATTGAACAACCGATGCTTAATCTAAGGACGTTTAAGTATAGCGGTTTTAGGCTTTCAACCCTAATCATGATCATCGTCATGATGGCGATGTTCTCCGCGATGATGCTGTTGCCGATTTTTCTGCAGAATGCACTGGGCTATAGTCCCTTGGAAGCGGGTCTAGTCATGTTGCCAGGTGGAGTGGTCATGGGGATTATGTCGCCGATTACAGGCCGATTATTTGATAAATTTGGCGCCAAGTGGCTGGCAGTCTTCGGGTTAGGGTTGATGACCATTGTGCTTTGGCAGTTTGCCAATATATCCTTATCAACCTCCTACAGCACGATTATGATTTCGAATACGTTATTAATGCTGGGCATTTCGATGTTAATGATGCCGGTCATGACAAATGCGTTGAACGAGCTTCCGCATCCGTTATATCCGCACGGTACGGCTATTATTAGCACACTTCAGCAGGTGGGGGGCGCTGTCGGGACAGCACTGCTTGTGACGGTCATGACAACCAGCTCTAAACGGTTTTTAGAACATGCGGGGAGTATGAAAGAAGATTCAACACTACAAATTCTTGCCATGATGGCTGGAATGAAAAGTGCGTTCCTGCTGGCATCCGGGATGGTAGCAATCGCCTGGGTCGCTTCATTTTTTCTCAAGCGATCGGTTCCCCCGGAAAATGAATTGGAAAATAAGAAGGTGGCTGCACATGGATAGATAGAGTGGCAGCTTTGTCTTTGTCCTTTCTAGCAGGTTGCGGAGGTGCACAAGAAAATAGCGAACTCGATTGGTTGATGAAGTTGAATAGTGAAATGCCCCTCCGAGGGGAGGGGCATTTCATCATGAAATATAAGCTATGGAAAGTGGACAGTCCCAATTGGCTGCTTATTTTAGCGGAGCACCCAAACATGACATTTTTGGGGGGAATCCCTCTTTTTACTTTGTGATTTTATTTAGGTGGTTAAAGCTGCAGCCCATGCACTGCTGGCTTTTCGTCTTTCTTTGCGATGAATGGCACGGTTATCAGCAGAAGCATATAGCGTTTTTTCTTCCTCCGTTTCCGGATATACAGGTGGAACCTCGGTTGGATTACCATTGTCATCCAAAGCAACAAACGTTAAGAAGCTTGTGGCTGCAACCTTACGATCGCCGGTTATTAAATTCTCCGTGACAATTTTAACGAAAACTTCCATCGATGTTCGGCCAGTATAGCTCACATAGCTTTCCAAACATACGGAGTCACCTGCATGAATGGGATGAAGAAAGTCAACGGAATCTGTAGAGGCGGTGACAACATCTTTTCTTGAATGTCTTTTTGCTGAGATTGAAGCGATATCGTCAATCATACTCATGAGTTTTCCACCAAACAGCGTATTATGATTATTGGTATCTAGTGGAAAAACATTACTGTTTTTAATAGATTTCGATGCTTTCATTGGTTTCCCTTCCACCATCGCACACCCTTTCAAATGCCCTTTTTGAATAATCTTTTCTATTATACATTCACTGAGGCAATTTTTAAAAGTATTAGATTACAACACAGTTGGTCGAACACGCGAAATCTCTTTCTGTTGAACCACCTTCGGATAACATGAAAAAACCCTTTTCAATCCACCTGACGGAACGAAAAGGGTTTTATGCGCCTTTAACTTTATCCAATTTGGTTCACCTGCTATTTTTTAATCGTGGTGTTTTCCAAAGCATTTTGTACATTCGAAGATCGGAGATTGAGCCTTTTCCTCAAACTGTTCACCGCACTGTTGACACTCTTTTTCATTCATCATTTTTCATTACCTCCTATAATTCTTTGTTGTGTTTATTGTATTATAACAGAATGTTATTGTCAACCTTTTGTTATATATCACAAAAGATTGAGTCCTCTTTATTAGGAATTGCGGACGGGAATCCTCTACCTCTTCAGAAGAGAGATGAAAGTCCGCTTTTGTCGAAATCACCGCCCTAGGTTTAGGTGATCGGTCTATTACTATGTTTATATGATATAATCGACTTGGCAAAGTTTTTGAAAGGGAGTGTTTGTATGCCTTTACTTGTCGTCAGAGGAATTGATGCAAATCGAATGAAAACCATCAGTACATCATTAGTGGAGAAGTTGGCTTTGATCTGTGAATGCGAAATCGATAACTTTACCATTGAATGCTTACATACAACCGCTGTTTTTAACGGGGAAATCGTGGATTCCTATCCCTTTATTGAGATAGCTTGGTTTGAACGTGGACAGGAAATAAGAGACCAGTTCGCAAAAGCAGTGTCTGATAGTGTGATGACCTTAGGGATTGAGGAGGTTGAGTTGGCTTTTACCACCTATCGGGAGGATAGTTACTATATAAATGGTAGACGTTTTTCTGATACACAAGGTTGACCATCTACAGAATGATTCATTCCTATAGATGAGAGGACCTCTAGGATTTTGTGGCCAACCTTCCTTAAAGAAACATTAGGGGGAATAGCGGTAGATTATGAAGCAGAATTAGTCATCGAGATGGGATATCCGAAAGACCAACAGCCCTGGCTGAAAGAGGGGGACGAGGTAACAATTAAAGTCAGCCAATTAGGCAGGGAAGCACTTTAACTTATTGAAATGCCTTATCAAAAAATGCTTTACCTTAACATCCTAAGATGTGGAAGGTGAGGCATTTTTTGTTTCCTTCATTAGCACCATATTTTATGAATCAAATGGTATAATAATATAAAAGAGATAAAGAAGCGAAGGTGTTAAGATTGTCCTATCAGAGTCAGCTCTATTTTAATATAGCCATAGGTTCTCAAAAGCCAGAAAGCATTAGGAATCGGGATACACCCTGTCCCTTCTGTGATCGGGAACATTTAACGGGAATTATTGATGAGAAAGGTACCATCATGCTTCTGAAAAATAAATATCCAGTTTTGAAGGAAACCTTTCAAACGGTTCTTATTGAAACGGATCAGTGTGATTCAGAACTTTCTCTTTATCCTAAGGATCATATGTATACATTGCTTGAATTTGCGATCACACATTGGCAGCGTATGATCGATAGTGGAGAATATCGCTCTGTTCTTCTTTTCAAAAACCATGGACCCAACTCAGGCGGAACGATTGCTCATCCACACATGCAAATTGTCGGTCTTCGCCACTTGGATCAATTAGCGCATGTTTCTGAAGACCATTTTCAGGGTATCGTGATTGAACAGGATGTCGGTGTTGAATTTAATCTTTCGACACTCCCGAGGATGGGCTTTTATGAATATAACGTTATTCTAAAGGATACTTCGAGACTTCAACGAATGGGAGATTACATTCAAATAGGTGTTAAAAGTATTTTGTGTGGTGATATTCATCCGAGATGCAACAGCTATAATTTATTCTTCTACCAGTTGAATGGAAGGATCATAGCAAAAATCCTTCCTCGTTACATCACCTCACCCCTATTTGTGGGATATTCTATTCCACAAGTAGGGGATAACTTGCACGAAAAGGTTATGCAGATCAAAGAACGATTCTTATGATTCAAAGCAACGTGATGTTCGGAGTTTGACTCAAGTAGAGTCGAGTCTATCAGACGACAAAAGCCCTCCAATTATGGAGGGCTTTTAATAGTTTTACCATTCTATTCTATATTTAAAATCATTAATCTTTTTTAAAATATATAGAAAAGTAGAGAAAAATGGAAGAATCACGAGAAATTCAAGAATGTTAGCGCTTTATACAATGTAATATAACAGTTGATTAATACGAAGAGTGTGTTATTATGTGATTAATACAGAGCGAGGGAAGGTGTCACGATGAAAGCGACAAGAGCAACAGGGAAAGAATTAGTAGAACGTTGGATTCTCCAAAATCGAGGAATAGGTAGAACGAATGAAGATATGTTGGATACAACGTTTGTGTACGGTGATGAAATTTTAACCCTTGTTGCCAATGGACAAGATCTTGAAATTGAATTCCAACAAGGACAGGTGGTTGTCTTTCGTAAAATAGATGAATTAGATATGAGTCGTTCATGTCGAGCCTGTGGATTGGAACATCAAAGCCATAAAGAAGCCATTGAATGTTGCATGGATATCGAAGAATAGTTTTTTACTCGCACTGTTATATAACATTTTTGTTTATATATATCAAGCTTAGTAACCCTGGTTATCTAAACTTAATCAAAAGAATGAAATGGGAGAGATGAACAATGACTAGAGAAAAACAAATACAACAAATAGAAGAAAGCTGGAAATCTAATCGATGGAATGGAGTAGAAAGAACCTACTCTGCTGCAGATGTCTTGAAACTTCGCGGTTCTGTGGTTGTGGAGCAAACCCTAGCACGTATGGGAGCAGAACGCCTTTGGAATCTTGTAAATACTGAAGATTATATCAATGCTTTAGGTGCTCTAACTGGAAACCAAGCAATGCAACAAGTTAAAGCTGGTTTAAAAGCGATCTACCTAAGTGGATGGCAAGTAGCGGCAGATGCTAACCTTTCAGGTCATATGTACCCTGACCAAAGTTTATATCCTGCTAATAGCGTACCTCAAGTGGTTAAGCGTATTAACCAAACGCTTCAGCGTGCTGATCAGATCCAACAAGCAGAAGGAAAGGGAGATACATATTGGTTTGCTCCTATCGTTGCCGATATGGAGGCAGGATTTGGCGGACCTTTGAACGTATTCGAATTAACCAAAGGGATGATTGAAGCAGGAGCGGGTGGGGTTCACCTTGAAGATCAATTGTCTTCAGAAAAGAAATGTGGACATCTAGGAGGTAAAGTATTACTTCCTACGCAAACGGCGGTTCGCAACTTGATCGCAGCGCGTTTAGCAGCAGATGTTATGGGAGTACCAACCGTTATTATCGCTCGTACAGATGCGAATGCGGCTAACCTTATTACCAGCGATGCAGATCCGTATGATCAAGATTTCTTAACAGGAGAAAGAACTGCGGAAGGATTCTATTACACAAAACCAGGCTTGGATCAAGCGATTGCTCGTGGATTAGCATATGCTCCGTATTGCGATCTAATCTGGTGTGAAACTTCTGAACCGAATATCGAAGAAGCTCGCCGCTTTGCTGAAGCGATCCATGCGAAGTTCCCTGGCAAACATTTGGCATACAACTGCTCTCCTTCGTTCAATTGGAAGAAGAAGTTGGATGAACAAACGATTGCTAACTTCCAAAAAGAACTAGGTAAAATGGGATACAAGTTCCAATTCGTTACCTTGGCTGGATTCCAT
>JAKFCU010000113.1:0-73235 GCA_036676475.1 Brevibacillus sp. | reverse complement strand
ATGATGAGCTATATGAGTCAGCATTCGCCCATTCAGAATCAGGACGAAATCAAAAACAATAATACAGCCCTGTTGGAGCAAGTGGAACATTACCGGTTTGAGCAGTTAAGGTTTTAGTAGAATAATCAGATCAGAGGTGTGCAGCTAAAATAAGCGGATAATTATCCCCTTACCTTCATTCACTCCGTCAGGAAAAAAAGGTCAACGTGTTACTACACGTTGACCTAAAAAATTATGGTACAATTAGCGGTTGAGATTTTGGACTTTGTATGTCGTTCTTTGTTTCTACCGCATAAAATTCTCCTGTGGATGTTCCTATATTTATGGTTGCCATACCGGATGCATCCGTTGTCACCGTTTGGAAAACCAAATCACCCGTCTGATAAAGGGTGACTGTACTATCAGGATTTCCAACTATAGTTATTATTTGACTAGTTGCGTCCCACGTTAATATAGGAGGGCCTGATAGCGTAAAGTTAAAGCTCTGCGATCCTACATTCACTCCATCACTGTAATCAAAGCTGATAATGGCTGTCCCCGTAGCGGAAGAACCCGATGGATTAATCGTTACCACAGAATCAGTCAAACTCGGGACAACTATATCGGGTTGACTGCTTACAAGATTACTATAAGTGATGGTATCTCCATCCTGATCCGTGTGATAGGGAGATAGATCTAATGTCCAAGGACCGTTGCCAATATAATCAAACTGATCGGGAATCATATTTGCTACTGGTGCATAGTTGATCGTCGCTTGCGCCGTCACCTCTAATGGAAAGGACTTATTTTCCCCGTTTGCCTTAGCCGTTATGCGAACCAGATCCCCTGCGGATAATGGAGCAGTAAGCGTAACCGTATACTCTCCACTGCCATCAGCAGTAACCGTCCCGATTACCGTCCCATCCCCTCTAACTACTGAAACAACAGAACCTGGCTTAGCCGTTCCTGAGATGGTTGTCATCGTCGTATCTACATATCCAGTGGATATAGTGGGAGTCTCCGTGGTGCTTCTCCACTTGATAAATAAATCAATATTTTCCAGGTCATTCGCGCTTGCATTTACCGGAGTGGATGAATCATACATTAGATCTGTTGTTGAGCTATAGTAACCATAGTTTCTATAATTTAACCCCGGATAATTATAGGATGGAAAATCATAAGCTACATAACTATCGCTTACTGACCCATTTGCTGGCACTGACATTGAATACGTGGCGGAATGGTGTCCTGGAAGAATCACAACATCCGTCCATCCCTGATAATCACTTGTTTTCACCTCAACATGTAAACCTACTTTTGGAGCCACTTCCCCATCAGGGAGTGAAATGGTACCCGAAATCAGATTCCCCTTAGCAATAGCCAAATTGATTCCTGATACATTGCCATTCATTACATCTACAGGTGATGTAGATCCCTTTCGCACATACCGATTTGTATTCGTTGTCTTAATCTCATAGCCTACTTCATAGCCCGATCCTTCAGGAACAGTTAAGGTATATTGTCGCGAAGTTTGGCCTTTCGGTATATACACAAAGGTCGAGGCACTTGCTGATTGATGATATGCATGTACACTTATACCTAAGCCACCTTGAGGAGCAAGCTCATTATTCGGCAAAGATATGGAGCCGGAAATCTGATGACCTAAAGCCACAGTCAAATCAACACCCGTTTTATCTCCAGTCGTTGTATCTACAAGTGCTGGATTCGTCCCATAGTTCAGATAGCCGTTCAAATCTGAAGATGTAAGATGGTAACTTATCTCATAACTTCCCGGAGGTACAACAAGGGAATAGTTAGCCGAAGAATCACCTTCCAGAATTTTCACATTCGTCCACCCATAGCCATTAGATGGATCATCTTCTGCATTAATGTGAATCTTCAAGCCGCCTGCCGATGCCGTTTTACCGGTAGGTAAGAAGATTTTTCCGGAAATCAACTTACCTTCAGTAAGGGTAAAATTAACTCCAGTCATCCCACCGTTCGTAACATCCACATTCTGCGAAACGGATCCTTCTCTTAAATAATGCCCGCTTGAACTTTCCGAGCTCATTAGATAGGAACCATCATATCCGCTTCCAGGAGGTACGACCAATTCATAGGTCGCTGAGGTTTCGCCTTCCGGTACAAATACCGTCGTGGAACCTCTATCGGTTGAGTTTTCTGCATCCAGATAGATTTCTAACCCACCCTGTGGGGCTGCACTAGGTAGATTAACCGTCCCGGAAATCACATTCCCGCTGAGAATGGCCAGATCAATCCCAGAAACATTTCCAGCCGTGAGATCAATGGGAGTTCCGCCTGAAGAGGTATTTGTCCCGTTAAGACTATAATATCCTTGGCTCACTAAGTCTAGCTCTGTAGAACCTGATGGAGAGATGGAATAGTTTACACGATAACCATTAGTAAAGACGTTTACAGGAACTGATAGGGTATAAGATGCTGAACTGCTCCCAAATGGTATCGTTACCGTTGTATGGGCATTTTCATGAGAATCAACATATTCTCCAGAATACTTATAGTTATCATCCCATGCTTGTACATATACTTTCAGTCCACCGTAAGGAACTTCGACTCCTGTTGGAAGGTAAACCGTTCCAGATATTGTTCTTGTCGTTGATGGAATCGTAGGTGTTGGATTATTATCCTCATTGTTGGATCCGCCAGAGGTTCCGCCTGAAGAACCACCTGTGGATCCAACAGAAGATTCGTCATCTTTCTTCGTTGAAGTGTCACTTCGGTTGCTAGATGCCGGCTGATTTTCCTCAGCCTCTAAAGCATCCTGTATCCCCTTGTTTGCTGCCGCTTGATCCAGATCTTCCTTTTCCTTCTTATCTTTATCCTTTTCCGCTTGAGATTCATCAGGTTTATCCACCTTTGATTCATCCTGAGCTTGCTGTACTTGATTTAGCTGTTCAGGCGGTAGCTGTGCTTTGGATGCTTCTAACCTTTGATCCAATTCTTTTTTTAGTTGGTTCATCCATTCTTGCTGCTGTTTCTGCTCCCATTTTTCCTGATTGATCACTTTGGCTAAGCTATTCTTGATAAAAGCATTCTCCTTCGCTAAATCAAGCACTCCCTTAACCGGTTCTTTCTCCTGATCGACTTTAGCCTTTTGATTCGGGTTCAGCACCATTTCCGGATCTTGTTGGGAAGAGTTAGATGATTTAACTCCTACAGAACCAGAGTAAACCCCTACATCTGTGCTTCCTCCTTGGCCAACCGAAACGGAAAATGATGTCCCTCGCACTCCAGCTGTCGTCGTTGGTGTTTGCACTTCAAATTTCGAATTTGGACTGAACAAGCTCTTTACCTTGGCGAATACATTTCCTGTCCACAGCTTAAATGAAGCCTTCTTGACCACTTCAAAGCTAACTTCCTTACTTCCCCATCCTTCATTTGGACCTGTAGCACCGACTACTTGATAATGGTAGGTATGTCCAGGTTCGATATCTGTATCCAACCATTTTGTACTTTTGGAGCCTTTCACAGTAGGCTTTCCAGATGGGTCAACCGTTTCATTTCGTGCTTTAAAAATAGAGTAGTCATTCACTTTTTTGTCTGTTTGCCAATTCAAACCGATATTCTTTTCATCTGCTTTCCCGCGCAAAAGAATTGCTTCTTCTAGAATCTTAAATTCTTGCGCTTTCAGCTGCCCTGACTTATCTCCTTGCAAAGCTATATCTAACTCTTGTATGGTTAACCGGGAGTTGGCATCTACATATAACACATCCCCATCAGATAATATGAGGGTCGCACTGGATTGTGGCCCTGTCTGCAGTTCTGTTCCGACAGGCAAGACCTCTCCGACTTTTCCAGCCCGGGTGCCCTGTTTCATTACCACTTTCACATCGCCTTTAATTTCTTTGAGCTCCGCTTGAAGATATAAGCGCTGTTCAAGTTCCTTTTTTTGAAGCTGTTGGACGAGAATAAGAATTTTACTGACTTGACCACGAGTAAGCTGCTGGTCCGGACCATATGTATCTTCCGTCATCCCACTGATGATGCCAGCTTGATTTAAAGCAAGAACGGCATTCGTTTCTTTCTCTAAAGATTTAGTTAAATCTTTAAATGGATTATTGATTGTAGGAGAAGCCTTTAAACCCATAGCTCTTGCCAACAATAGAGCCGCTTCTGCACGGGTCATTCTTTCTCCCAATTTCGGGTCTACTAGATTCCATTCCGTTTCTAAGATAAGCCCACTTCGGTAACTTTGCTCCAAGTAATAATACGCCCAATGTCCAGATAATTGTTCAAAAGGAATAGGACCCTTGATCCAATCTTTCACGGGTACGGTTTCTAGTAACATCCGCAAAAATTCTGCGCGGGTGACATGGCGGTTGGGATAGAACTTCCCATCCTTGTAACCGGAAATGACACCTTGCTCATACAGCTGCAGGATGTCCGCTGCCGCATAGTGTCCTTGAATGTCCGAAAACGGTGAGGCCGCTTTACCTAGGGCTGGCCAATATGAAAAAACCATCAAAAAGGCTAGACATCCTACTAATAATCTTTTAAGAGCCAACTTTCTAATCTCCTCCTATTAGTTCAAATCTCCTATTTCAGTTAATAGGATCGTTTCTCTATAATTATTAATAGTATCCAAACTCTATTTTTTATTCAATAGTTTTCGCGGGTACATCCGACAAGAACTTTGGGCAAAGATAGTTTGGATGTAGTGTATTATTAAGAATAAAAAAAAGAGACTTTTTCAGCCTCTACTACATTTCTACGAATTCACCACAACTACGGGATCCTGATCCTCCTCTTTATGATGCACTTCATAAATCTCCACTGGCTCACTTTTTCCCTTTACATTGATTGCCCCCATATAAGTCATGCGAATGTCATTTGCCTTAGCAGCGATTACCTGTTCATAAACCCTTTGACTGATAATAATCTGATTCGGCTTGGAATTGGATTCGAGCCGAGCCGCTAGATTTACCGTATCTCCGATCGCTGTATAATCGAGACGCTCCATGGCTCCAATGTTTCCGACAACGGCATCTCCACAATTGACTCCGATTCCGAATGCGACGGTTCGCCCGTATTTCTCTTCAAGCCTCTGCTGGATAACCTGTGCTCGTCGCTGAATCTGAATGGCTGTTCTAACCGCTTGCACCTCATGATTTTCCAATTCTAGCGGTGCATTAAAAATGGCCATTACGGCATCTCCAATAAATTTATCCAAGGTACCCCCATGTTCAAAGATGGACTTGGTAATATCATGAAAGAAACTATTCAATACATCCACGATCTCTTCTGGCTGCATCTTTTCAGAAAGCGGGGTAAAGCCACGAACATCCAGGAAAAGAACCGAGATATATTTTCGGGTTCCCCCCAGTTTAATTCCAGCTTCACCCAAACGAAGGATTTCATCCACCACCTGCGGGGCCACAAAGCGGCCGAATAGGCGGGTTACTTGTTGGCGTTCTTGGCGCTCCAAAAAATAATTTAATCCGATGTTCGACCCGTAGGACAGGACAAGAGCGGCAAGCGGGGCAACCATAGTCGTTACGATAAAAAACTGCTCCAATAAATATAAGGATAGTAATGAATAGCTAACCGCAACAGAAAGTACGAGAATAATGCCCATTCTCATACTAAAATAATGAGCCAACAGTAATCCGATCAAAATCAATCCAAGTATCCAAAGCCAATCTGCTCCCATGTGAACCAGGAATCGATCATGCAATAAAGCATCTATGGCATGTGCGTGTATCTCCACTCCATACATCAAATTTTGGACCGGCGTCGCATAATGATCCGATAATCCAACGGACATAGGACCAATGATGATTAATTTATCCAACAGATCCTCCTTCGGTACTCTCCCATTCAAAACATCTGAGTAGGAATAGACCGGAAAAGAATATCCTTTAATAAAAGGAATATCCCATCGGTTTAAAAAATCAAAAGGTATTTTATTTTCATCAATTTGAAAACCAGAATAGCTTTCGACCGCTTGTTCATCAAGAGAAGGAATGATTTTTCCTTCAAAGCTATAGGAATAAAGCCCCTTCCGTACTACCCCGTCCGGGTCCGGAATCACATTGATATGGCCGCTAGGGAATTTTTGAAGGTTATCAATAGGCACAACCCTGTTCTCCACATGCAATTTTCCATCATCACTGATGGGGCTAAATTGAGCATATTCAGGAAGTACAACCTGTGAAGCCTGAAATTTCTCCATAGCCTCAGCGAGGGCTTCGTCCTCCGCGGGATCGGGACTTGATTCCGAGAACATGATGTCAAAAACCACACTCCGAGGTTTTAAGGGAGCTATTTTTTCAAGTAACTGGGTATGTTTTTTTCGTTCCCAAGGCCATCTGCCCAACTCTTGAAGTGATTTGTCATCGATTGCGATGATCACAATATCAGAATCCTTCGGCACCACACCTGAAGCCATCCACCGAAGATCGTAGGATAAATTTTCAACAGACTCAAATACACTGGTATAGCTGTTTAGAAGTTGTATACATAGAAAAAGAATAGCTGCTATCATGGTAACACGTATTTTTTTTGTCAAGATTCTCCCCCTTTGAATAAATCAGACCCAACCAATGGTAAAAACAATATTCCACAGCATGGTCATAAAGTCCTGCTAAAATTTAATTTTAGAAAAGTCATGAGTTTCCTTGACATACCATAGGACCAATTAAAACTTAAACAAAATTTGATTATGGAATCCCAACCAAAAATGGTAAACTACATGGAAAGTAGTTCTAAATATCTAAGTTGATCATAATTCAGGTGGTGGATAAATTGGAGTGGTTTGTTGGTCATTTACTAGGTGATTATCTCTTCCAAAATGATTGGATGGCCTTTAATAAAAAAGAAAAAAGCTTAAGAGGAGAGTTGGCCTGCCATGTCCATGTCGCCATTTGGACTCTCTGCGTGCTGCTGCTTACAGGTTGGTGGGATTGGCTTCATGCCGCTCTTGTCTACATTCCTCACTATATCCAAGATCGGACCAACATCGTGCCGTGGTATATAAACCGGATGAATCGAAATAAACCTGCCTTATGGCTTTATATTATCAATGATAACGTCCTTCATCTGCTTACACTCTATTTAATAGACAAATATATTTGAGTAAGAAAAAACCACGGAGGAACTGCTACCCCTATCGGGAACCACTCCTCCGTTTAGTAATCATTGTTTTCATGGAAAATTATAACGTAGTACATTCCAATTTTCACTTGGATCCAAGCGCAAACATTAAGTCTCCCTCAGCAGCCACTTTATCCCCAACACGAGCAATGGCATGCCCTTTCCCAATCCCTCTTCTTAAGGCAGTCATTTCCACTTCAAGTACGAGCGTGTCCCCAGGACGAACTTGTTCTTTAAAACGGAAGTTGTCAATTCCGGCAAAAAAGGCTAATTTCCCTTTATTCTCCTCCAAGCTTAAAACTGATACGGCTCCAACCTGCGCCAATGCCTCAACGATCAAAACTCCTGGCATCACCGCATATTCAGGAAAATGTCCTTGGAAAAATGGTTCATTTATAGTCACGTTTTTGATCCCTACAGCCTTTTTTCCTGGTTCTAACTCGATCACCTTGTCGATAAGCAAAAAAGGATAGCGGTGAGGAATAATTTCCTTGATCTGTTCAATATTTAACAATTTTACATTCCCTCCAAATAAAGCATCATATTTTCCTTCAATTGGAATCATTTGTCTACATGTTTCAACCTGTCCCACGCAACAATATAGATGACTCCCTAAGGCATTGTCTTTAGGGTTCATATAAAAGAGGCTGACTCAAAAGCTAAGGGTCAGCCCCTCTTTCCCATTATTATATCATAATTCTATCGGGAATTGGTTTTAAATACCAGGTCGTAGATATGCTGATAGGTATTCAAATCAAACACTTCTAGCGCAGTTCCATTCCCAACAACAGTAAATCCAACAAAGAGTCCGACAGTAAGAGAAGCAAAAAGCAAGAGCACGATCGCGATCCCCTTAGAGGCAGGGTGAACAGATCTGGATTGCTTTTCCCGCTTTCTTCTTAACCGGGGTCGGGACAACTCCTCTGACTCATTATTTTCCTGCATGGAAGTCATCACCTACCTGCTATAAATATTGTTAATGGTATGCCCATTTGATCGATATAGGAAAGAACTCTGACTTTCGCTTGATCTGCTAAAAATGATCTGAAGCTGACTTCTTGGCTTTTATATCCAAATGTATGGGTATTAGCTACATTATTCCCGATACTATCCATTTTTACTTGTGCCGCCCGCATTCCACTGACGGCATGGATCATGGAGGTAGTACATGATTCATATTATATGTATATAATATCGGCTCTTTGAGCGTATTTTTTTAGATGAATAATTTTCGCTTGCCACGATCCAAATTTTCCAGCATCATGCCGGTCCCTTTGGCCACGCAGGACATCGGATCGTCTGCGACCAAGACAGGAACCTTCAATTCCTCAGCCAACAGCTTGTCCATTCCGTGTAGGTGTGCTCCCCCTCCGGTTAACATAACCCCTTTATCAATAATATCAGCAGATAGCTCCGGCGGCGTTCTTTCCAGTACATTCTTGGAAGCTATGATAATATGGGAAACCGATTCCTCCAAGGCTTCTTGTACCTCATGAGAATGAACTGTAATGGTTTGCGGAAGTCCCGACACCATATCCCGACCGCGGATTTCCATTTCATCCTGACGCCCATTGGGGAAAACCGTGCCAATCTGTTTCTTAATGTTTTCTGCTGTTCGTTCCCCGATCATCAGTTTATACTTTTGCTTGATATAGCGCATGATGTCCATATCGAACTTGTCCCCAGCCATTTTAATAGAAGAGGCGGTAACGATATCTCCCATGGACAATACAGCCACGTCAGTCGTTCCCCCGCCAATATCTACAACCATATTGCCACTAGGCATAAAAATATCCATGCCTGCCCCAATAGCAGCGATCTTCGGCTCCTCTTCTAAGTATACTGTTCTTGCTCCGCTGCGTTCCGCTGCTTCTCTAATTGCCTTTTGCTCTACTGATGTAATATTCGTCGGGCAGCAAATCAAAATCCGAGGACGGACGAAGAAGCTTCTTACTCCGATCTTGGCGATAAAGTGCTTGAGCATCGCTTCTGTAATTTCAAAGTCAGCTATGACCCCATCTCTCAGTGGTCGAATGGCTACAATATTCCCCGGTGTCCGGCCGACCATGCGATACGCTTCGTTCCCAACGGCCAATACCTTCCTGGTATAGCTGTCAATAGCAACCACTGATGGTTCATCCAACACAATCCCGCGCCCTTTTACAAAAATTAAGACATTAGCCGTTCCTAAATCGATTCCGATATCCTTCCCTAACATTCATAGGTCCTCCCTGTACTAGTTCATCTATATAAATGCTGCGATAGCGCATCAATAGCTCCAAACGTATATATCTTCGATGCGGAACAAGGAATTCCTCTTCTGATTTCGACATTTTTCTTGTTTCCCCGACTAGGCTAGCTCCTCCGTTGCTCCTTTCTTTTGATTTTTTGCTTTTCGCTTATACTTGATCTTAGTTGCTTCTCCGCCTCGAAGATGGCGGATGGATTTGTGGTATTCTAAAATTTCTTTCACTTTATTCGCCAATTCCGGGTTGATTTCGGGTAGTCGTTCGGTTAAATCTTTGTGCACAGTGCTCTTCGATACGCCGAATTCCTTGGCAATCTTCCGGACGGTATTGCGCGTCTCCACTATGTACCGGCCGATCTTGATGGTACGCTCTTTGATGTAATCGTGCACTCCCCTCGCCTCCCTGTTAGGAATAGTCTGATACATTATATGAGGCGAGCAGGCATATATGCGCGAAATCTGCAGATAATCAAGAATTTTCTGTGTATGATAAAGATAAGAAAGCTATTAGCGTAGCCTTATGCGTATACTACTTTTTGATAAGTAAAAAAAAGCCGGGGGATCCCCCCCGACTTTTGATTCCAATATTACATACTTAATAGAAACGTAATCGTACTCGTTAGGATGATGACCAATAGAGACCCCAATCCTGCCGCAATTGCTGTCTTCTCTTTTGATGTTAACCGAGTGTTCTCCGCCGTTCCTCTGTTTCGAACGATTAGTTTTCCTACCCCCGTAAAAAAGCTCATCCTATAATTCCTCCTTTGTGGTAGCTGGCTGGCATCGTAAGAAGACTCTTACCTAAGCCCCTTTAGCTTTGCGCGACCCATTTTTCAATGAGATTGCTTTTATGCACACTTCCTCTATCTTATCATGGGAAAATAATGTCGAAATGGGTCTAATGGACTATTTGAATGTGACGATTTTATCACAAGGGATGATCCGCATGGGGATGTTTCTCTATATGATATTCGAAGAAAAAGAGACCTGCACAAGCAGATCTCTCCTGAAATTTATTGAGCTTCCTTATTCGATTTTTGTTTAGCTTCGCTTAGAAACTGATCAGGAGAAACGGATTTTCCATTTTCCTTCACTTCAAAGTGCAGGTGAATGCCTAGCTTCTTCTCAAACAGGTTACGTCCGGCTTTACCAAGTACTTGACCCTGTTCAATTTCATCCCCTTCTGCCACTTGGATATCCTCCAGGCTATGATAGATGGTCTGAATTCCATTTTCATGCTCAAGCTCCACGATATATCCTACCATCGGATCCTTTTCGGCCTTTAAAACTTTACCTGGAAGAGCGGCGGTGGCATCAAAACTGCTGCCATCCTTCTTGGCGATATCAATACCCGTGTGCGGCCAGAAAGAATCCTCGTATTGAATGAGGGCAGCGGCTTTTACATCATCTGCAGCCTTCTCATCGTAGAAATTCATGACCACTTCAACATCGGTTCCTTCTGCTACTGGCCATACCATGCCTTTTAGCTCAGATTGTACCGGGACAGCAATTGGCTCTTGCGAAGCTGTTTGGGCTGGCTCCTCTTGCGTCTGTTGTTCCCCTATGCTTACATCAGGTCCCAGGCTTGCCGGATCTAGCGTATAATCCCGTGTCTCCTGATACCACATAATGAAAGCTAGGATAAGTGCTGCTGCTCCCATGTAAAGCACGGGGAATGTCCATTTCTTGCTGAAGAACGCCTGCCACTTGGATTTTGTTGGCGGTTGGATGGGTTGTTTTTGTTCTCCATTCATTATTCATCACCTCATCAATCATCCTATCCAGATTTGAGGAGCTTTAAACATAAACCGTGCGCAATTGGAGTAAAAATTATGCATGGAAATTTGGCAGACACCAAGCCTTCAGAGAAATTTATAAACTCTTATCTGCTAAGAAAGCTACTGGCGTAGCCTTATGCGTATAATACTTGATCTCTAAGTACAAAATAATCGCTCCCATTCTGACAAACTTTTTAGTCATAGCCGTTTATAATGGGGGAAAATGGGACAGGCCGTATGCGAGGAGGTTAATTATTATGGAAAAAATTCATATTTTATTACTTTCTCTTGTTGTCGGTGTAGGAATTGGACTCTTTCCTTTGTTAACCGGATCTGTTGGAGTTCCTCCTACTCAGGTGGTGGAAGCCGTTCAGAAAGCTTTTCCTTCCGAATTCTATATTGATCTCGATGGGCAGCAATTGGAGTGGGATGACAATAAGGTCGATGAAGAGGTAATGATGGTCGATGGGCGGGTTTATGTCCCCGTTCGTGTGGTTGAGCAAATGGGCGGAGAAGTGATGTGGGATGGCATTAGCAGGAAGGTTAAGGTAAAGTTAGATTAACTAAAGGCTGGGGCACAGAGCGGACGCAGTGATTCTTGGGGATCTAGCTTGGGATCTGGGATAGCGGAAATTTTGACCGCTATTTATGATTTTTGGTGCTGGTGGAGCCCAAATAGAGGAAATAACTTCCCTTATCCATGGATGAAAGCCCTTTTACCCACCGTTTATAGCGCTTAACGGAGTTTTTTTCCTCTATTCACCTTCAACCTAACCAGTTTTCTTACAATAGCGGTGATTTTTTCCCTTATTCGCCAATCACCACATCCCATGCTGGCCGGATCGCCCCCCAACTCAATCGCGATACCCCCTTCCCCTATAGTGTTTTTGCCAATAATGCTTCTGTTTCTGATACAATAGAAATTGTGTACCATGATGCTAGAATAGGAGGAATACTATGGGCTTTGAAGATGAGTATCAATCTTTATTGAATCATCATATGCAGATAAGAAATGGGGAGCGTCTCCGCAGATTGAAAGAAGGACATGGCCAGGCCGAATTGATGTTCTTGAAAAAGGTGTGGTGGCCGCTCTTTCGCGATTTTCATTACCTTCACCCGGAATATGAGGTGAATGATTTTAAAGACAGAAAAAGATATTTGGATTTTGCTTATATTCGGCCTGGTATACGAATTTGTTTTGAGATAGACGGTTATGGACCTCATTTGAAAAATGTGAGCCGATGGCAGTTTTCGGATCATTTGGATAGGCAAAACCAGCTGATGATTGACGGATGGGTGATCATTCGCTTTTCCTACGATCAAGTCATGGAGCAACCACTACGATGCCAGCAAGTAACTCAGCAAATAATCGGCAAAATGCTAGGGGACGAATTGGAACACCTGCCTCTCTCCTATATGGAAAAGGAGGTCATTCGTTTAGCCTTGCGTAAAGAGCTTGACATCACGCCAACCGATGTTAGCAAGCTGTTGGATCGGAGTACCAAATTGGCGAGGAAAATTCTTGCAGATTTGGTTCGAAAAAGAATACTCTACCCATCCTCTGGGAATCAGCGGATCCGTTCCTATCGACTAAGTGAGGGTGTGACAAGGCCATTTATCCAGCCATAATCCTATTTCCCCCAGACAAACCTCCACCTCGTCTATGCACCCGTTCAATCCATTCATGTTCAGTGGATATTGGATACCTACCATTCTAGATGTTCAATCTCTAGGCCTAGTTTTTTTGCGAGCACCTCAAGTACTCAGCTCAAATCAGCCCCGCTTAATTTGGAATCCACTGATGGTAGTCTTCAATCGCAATCCCTTGATAGAAGTATTTGACGATTTCTGGGGCCTTTTTTCCCTCTCTGGCCATACCGTTCGCTCCCCACTGGCTCATTCCTACCCCATGTCCGTAGCCAAAGGTGGTGATGTGGATCTCTCCTTTTTGAACCGCCATGTCAAACGAGGAAGATGGCAGCTGCAGCTTTTCCCGCAATTCGCGGCCCGTAAACGTTATATCGCCAATTTGCAGCTTGGCGACCCGGTTTCCTGTGGTCTTTTGGATGTTTTTTACGAAGGAATCAGGAGCAGAAGCTGCCGCGACAACCTTCACTCCTAGCATCTTCTCTAAATCTGAAAGCTTGATCTTCTTCGTCCATTGATATTTAGGGGACTGCTTATCCCACGGAACTTGGACGCTCCGCAAATAAGGGATTTTCTGCGCCCAATATTCCTCTGAATTTTCCGTATATCCATTACTGGTAGAAAAGAAGGTAGCATCGATCGGCTTTCCATCATAAGTGAGCACCTTGCCTTGCGTTTCCACCACGGCTTGTCTAACCTTTTGTATCTTCCAATCATAATCAGAGCCCCAAGCCTTCTTTCGCTGATTATCATCCATATACACTTGATGCTTGATCGTATCCGTTACATGAGCCCCTTTCGGCACGTCGGAAAAGTTCTTGCCCGCAATTCTTCTGATAATATAGGTCCTTGCCGCCATCGCTTGCGCTTTCAGTGCCTCTAATTCAAAATCCGCCGGCATTTCTGCTGATAACACACCAACCATATACTCCTCAATGGGAACCACATCGACCTTCTTATTTTCCGTTCGATAAACGGCAATCGGGATTTGATTATCTAAACTGCTAGGTAGCGGAATTTGCGGTGGGGGTGACCCATCTATCTTTTTGTCTCCAAATAAGGCGATCATGCCTGGAATGATTAATACGATGAGCAATAATACAGCTAGTCCGACTCCTATTCGTTTCATAGCATCCCTCCTCGTATCTCTCTTGGCATTCCGTCGAATCGTGCCTGTCAGGGCCTTCGGAAGATCCTCTAATCCATATCTATTCAAGAAAAAACGAATCTAGAATTACGTCCAAAGCAATATTTTCCCGAATCGATAACAAAGGTGAGTTCATTTAATCTCCTCTGATCCTTCATAAGAAAGCTACTGGCGTAGCCCTATGCGTATAATACTTGATCTCTAAGTATAAGAAAGCTACTGGCGTATAATACTTTCCGAGAAGTACTAAAAAAACCCATGATAAGTAATCATGGGGTTTAACGTTTATTTTTTAAAATCTAAATCTTGCCTTTTATGTTTTCAATTATTATACTATCAGCCGTTCATTCAAAATAATTATTACCTATGACTCTATCAAACTCATCACATTCTTTTTCAACTCCTCCAGCTTTCCTTCCGAATCCTCTGCACTGCTCCCTTTCACCCCAAAGTAGAACTTGATTTTCGGCTCCGTTCCCGATGGGCGGGCAGCAAACCAAGATTCATCTTCCAGGATAAACTTCAGAACATTGGATCGGGGCAATTCTTCGATCCCCTGCTTGTAGTCTTTCATCTCGGAAACCGCAAGCTCTCCGATATTGGCTGGCGGCTGTTGGCGAAGCTGGTCCATCATGTTGTTGATTTTTTGCACACCTTCTACCCCTTTTAGGGTGAGGGAAACGAGATCTTCTTTATAATAGCCGACTTTTGCAAATAGTTTCTGTAAGGCTTGGTAAAGTGTAAGTCCCTGCTTCTGATAGTACGCACCCATTTCCGCTGCCATCATGCAGGCTTGCACGGCATCTTTATCCCGGCAAAAGTCCCCTACCAAATAGCCATAGCTTTCTTCATATCCGAATAAGAAGGTCTTTTCCTTCGTTTCCTCAAATTGCTTGATTTTTTCCCCAATGAATTTAAAGCCGGTCAAGGTGTTCAGGGTTTCCAGGCCATACTGGGAAGCGACGGCTGTGCCTATTTCTGAAGTGACGATCGTTTTGATGACGACACCATTAGCTGGTATATTCCCTTGGGTGGATTGCTGAGATAAGATATAGTCCAAGAGGAGTGCCCCTAGCTGGTTCCCTGTTAACACGACGAATTGACCTGCTTCATCTCGTACGACGACGCCCACCCGATCGGTATCCGGATCGGTTCCCATGATCATATCGGCTCCCACTTTTTCCGCTAGATCAATGGCCAGTTTGAAGGCTTCATGCTCTTCCGGGTTGGGTGATTTGACGGTGGAAAAGTTCGCATCCGGCAGCTCTTGTTCCGGTACAACATAGACATGCTCAAAGCCCATATCGTGTAAAATCTGGCGAACCGGCTTGTTCCCCGTTCCATGAAGAGGAGTAAAGACGACCCGGTACTCTTTATTGTTAGAAGAAGGTTGGAGAGCTAGGCTGCGGAGCTTCTCCTGATAAGTATCGTCCAGCTCCGCTCCGATCCATTGAAACAGCTGCTTGCTCTGCGCTTCTTCCAGAGTCATGATTTGGACTTGGAGTTCGTCTTCTACCTGGGCAATCTCAGCCGTGATCGCATCTGCTAGTTCTGTAGCAATTTGCGCACCGTCAGATCCATACACCTTGTACCCATTGTATTCCGGCGGATTGTGGCTAGCCGTAATCACAATACCGGAAGTGGCTCTGAGATGGCGAACAGCAAAGGAAAGCTCCGGGGTGGGGCGCAGTTCTTCAAATACATAGGCTTTGATCCCGTTGTTAGCGAGAACAAGGCCCGCTTCCTGAGCAAATTCAGGAGACATATGGCGGGAATCATAGGCGATGACCACTCCCCCTTTTTTGGCGTCTTCTCCTTGCTTGATGATATAATCAGCTAAGCCTTGCGTAGCTTTGCGCACGGTATAGCGGTTGATCCGATTGGTTCCTGATCCGATAACACCTCGAAGGCCACCGGTCCCAAATTCTAGATGCTTATAAAAGCGGTCTTCGATCTCTTTTTCGTTTTCTTGGATATCTTGCAGCTGCTGCTTTAGCTCCAGGTCAAGATGTTCGGCTTGTAGCCAGCGTTTATACTCTTTTTTGTAATCCATTGCACTCCTCCGTATTTACAAATGATACTTCTATTTTACCAGTAATAGGGGAGAATGGGAATTGACCATAGAAAAAGAGGCTGCCTTAAGAAAGCTACTGGCGTAGCCGTATGCGTATAATACTTGACCGATAAGTACAAAAATAAGGGTCAGATCCCTCTATCTGATACTCTACTTTATAGAGTATCAGATAGAGGGAGTCAGACCCTTATGAGTCAACCTCATTTAATTTAAGCATAGGAAGTTCGAAGTTTAATGACTTTTCCTGTACTCACCGCAGCTTCTTCTGCTTCTTTCTGCTTCGCTTCTTCTTCGGAAATACGGGTAATCGTGGCCCCTAAAGCACGAAGCTTTCCAGTCAAATCGACATACCCGCGATCAATATGATGAAGTCCGCCGACTTCAGTTTGACCTTCTGAGATCAGTCCAGTCAACACGAGCGCTGCACCGGCACGCAAATCCGTAGAGGTGACTTCAGCTCCTTTTAAAGAAGCACTTCCTTGAACAATGGCGCTGCGTCCTTCAATCTTGATTTTAGCACCCATCCGCTTGAATTCATCCACATGCATGAACCGGTTTTCAAAAACGGTTTCCGATACAATGCTAGAACCTTCTGCGGTGAGCAATAAAGCCATAAATTGAGACTGCATATCGGTTGGGAAGCCAGGATGGGGAAGCGTTTTGACATCGACAGCTTTAAGCTTGCCTGTTGCCGTGACATGAACGCCGTTCTCTCCTTCTTTTACGATTACGCCCATTTCTCTCAGCTTGGCAATCAAGGGACGAAGGTGGTCGGTAATCGCTCCTTCTACATAGATATCTCCTCGCGTAATTGCGGCAGCCACCATAAAGGTGCCCGCTTCAATTCGGTCTGGGATGACGGTATGAACCGCTCCATGCATGGTTTCGACCCCTTCAATCTTGATCGTGCCCGTTCCAGCACCGCGAACCTTCGCTCCCATAGCATTAAGATAGTTAGCTAGATCTACGATTTCCGGCTCTTGGGCAGCATTCTCGATGATGGTCGTTCCTTCCGCTAGCGTAGCTGCCATCATGATATTCTCGGTTGCTCCTACGCTTGCAATATCCAAATAGATTTTGCATCCGCGCAGGCGCCCTTTTACGGAAGCTTCAATGAAGCCTTGACCGAGCTCAATATGCGCACCCATGGCTTCAAAGCCTTTTAAATGCTGATCAATAGGCCGTGTCCCAATAGCACATCCTCCCGGAAGGGATATGCGCGCGTTGCCTTTTCGAGCCAATAGTGGTCCCATCACAAGGAAGGAAGCTCGCATTTTACGGATTAATTCATAAGGTGTTTCGGTACGGTCTACACTGGTTGAATCGACAACTAGTGTTCCGTCTTCATATGTGACTTGAGCATTTAAGGACTTCAATACTTCACTAATCGTGAAAACATCATCCAAAGCGGGAACATCATGAATCATGCTTTTCCCCGTTTCGGGCAGAAGGGCAGCCGCAATGATCGGCAGGACTGCATTTTTTGCTCCGCTGACTTTTACTCTTCCGGATAGACGTGTTCCACCGTGGACTATGATTTTGTCCAAAGTTCCTTTCCCCCCGCTGCTAATATTCCATTCATGATTTGGTGTATGGGGTGCCTCACATTTCCTAAGGGGCCCCAACGAAAAACGAACAGGCTTCTTCAAGACTATCCGTTCCACCACTATAGTTCATTAATATTCGATAGTGATGATGGGGGTTCCAATGGTTATTCTAGTTATTTGATGGAGACGGTCCACATGTATTCCAGCTTGTACATTCATTTTCTTGCCGTTGGTGAAGATATGGTAAGGCAATTGAGAAGAATAAGCCGAAAAGCTTTTTACGGTGGGGTCTTCCACTTTTTCAACGACTTCAGCACCCAGCAAATCAAGCAGTTTATTCATTTGTTCTAATTGAACGTCATTTTCCAGTTTATCACTAACAATTCCTTGGACACAAGAGTTAAATTGAGGTATAATTTCCATCCCTTCCAGGACTTTATACACACGGGAAAGCTGATTCTGTAAAGCGGATAGGTCTTTTGGCTCAGCATTTAGTTTGACCATCACATAGCTATCCCATTGGCCTGGTTGGGTATGGCTTGGTATGACCATCACCCTTAGTTCAGTATGGACATCATTTTCGAGGCGTTCAAAACGGAATTCAGTGGCTTGTTGGTTTGCCGTTCCCGCTTTTTCGGTTAATCCTATTTCCATTCCCAGTCTGACAGCAAAATCTTTCGCTTCTTCTACATGATCATATGTTTCATGGACATTTCCATAGTGAAGTTGTATTCGTTCGGCTCGAGCCCCCGTTTCCTTCATAGCATTCATTAATTGTTCAAGAGATTTTTGGGTGGAATGTAGATCTTGCTTGGACTGCTGATCAGCAAAAACCGTTAAGCCAAATACGAACGTCAAACCTATGACAATGGATTGGATTCCCCAAACTTTTTTCATTTTTTTATTCCCCTCGTCCCTGATTTCTTTATATATCCTGTATTCTCATTGTTCACAGGGACGAGGAAACTTATACCACGAATATAGTACTAAAACAATTGTTTTAACATGATAGACCAGCCAAGATAATCCATAAAAAATTGAGCGACACTATGACCTAGGGCAATCGATAGCATGATTTGGAGGATTTTCGTTTGTGGGCTTTTTATGTCTTTAAAAAAGAGATCAAACCGAAAGCTTTGAATCGCCCACCAGCTGAGTGCGATAAAAACGAGAGATAAGATAATATTAATCAATCCGGTTGCTCCAAAAGAGGATTCTAACATGGGTTGGGTTCACACTCCTTCATCTAATAGCATTCCTGCTGCGTTGAATAGCCTTCATGCTGGAATGCAATTGTTGTGCCCGCGTGGTTTTCGGGCGGGCCTTTCCTTACATAATGTAGCCGTTGGCTTTGGCATAAAGAATGGCAAAGCCTAGCTCCAGATCGGTGTATTGATTTGCGATGATGTTCTGAATAACTTCCTCGGCTGGCTTCCATTCAACTTGAATGTCTTCATACGGATCCAGTTCTTGTTTCGTAATGGTTAATCCTTTGGCGATAAACAAATGAGCCTTTCGGGTATGATGGGATGCCATGGGATGATAGGTTCCTGCTGAAATCCATTCGTTGGCGATGATCCCTGTTTCTTCTCTTAATTCGCGCCGGGCAGCCTGTTCCGGTGTCTCTCCTGGGTCAATCACTCCGCCAGGCAGATTATATTGATGGGTCTTGATCGGATAGCGATATTGTTTGACAATAGGGATCTGCTGATCATCCGTAATGGCGAGAATGATGACTGTACCAGGAATTTCATCTTCTAAATAAACATACTCGGTATGATCCCCTTCCAGTGATGAAAGGTGGTCTTTACGAACTCGAATATATCGTTCGTGGAAAGGGATGGTTGATTGGGTAAGCTTCCACTGGTCAAAACCCATGGGTAGACCTCCCTTTAAAAGTTTGATTTAGGGGATAGTGTATTATGATACTTGATACCACTTTTAAACCATGTTTTAGGTGGGACGCGGATGCCGGCATCCAACATCTTCGCTAGCACTATTCCCTCAACCAGTATACATGAACCGCTCTCCTCCTGCATAAATATATCTTAACATATAGCTATCCTTCCATCCCTTTCTACATAGTCCCCCTGAGGGCTTTAAAATAGATACTATGGATTAAATGAGGAGGGGTTTTTGATGAATGTTCTATTTCGCTTTCGCTGCTCCAGCTGTGGAAAAGAAATTTTGACAGACTCCGTTCTATTAAAATGCTGTGAACAATTGATGGATAATATTGAAAACATTACAATCTCAAATCAAGAATTAAAAAACTTAATGAACGGGTTTCCAGGAATACTTTCAGTTAAGGTGGGGAGGGGATAATCTTTCTAAGTATAAACATGGAAAAATCGGACTTTTTTAAGAAAGTCCGATTTTTTATGAATGTTATAAATAAAATATGCTTGTTTTAAAAAAAACATCATTTTTTATTTTTATGTTTTGATTCTTCTGTTATAATAAAAGATATTTCACATAGTAGGTGATTCAGTTCATGATTGGAAAACGCGTTCAACAACTTCGTCAGAGGAAAGGCTTATCGATATCTGAACTCGCAGAACGTGCCGGTGTAGCTAAATCCTATTTAAGCACGATCGAGCGTGATATTCAGTCTAATCCTTCTATACAATTTCTCGAAAAGATTGCATCTGCACTTGATGTTTCGGTTGATTTATTCCTTCACGAGGATGAAAATCAGGAGAAAGGTCACCTGGATTCCGAATGGTCAAATCTTGTTCGTGAAGCGATGAAATCAGGAGTGAGTAAAGAACAATTCCGCGACTTTCTAGAGTTCAATAAATGGAAACAGGACCGTACAAAAGATTAACCTCTTTTATACGGTCCTGTTTCTTTTTCATGACTACTAGGCGACTCTTCTCTTCCACTTTGTAAAAACTCTCTGATTTCACTTGGTGAAAGACCTAGATCCTGTGCCTCCATGATCAGTTGGATCCACTCCTCGTCCATTCCTTGTTTCTCTGTATGGATTTCCATCGTCCAAACACCTCCATTTACTCCCTTTTGCATTATTACACCCAATCTACTGTGACTATAGGACTAACTCTATATTCTTATATTTTATCATGACAAATTTAAATTTTGTTTAATTTACAAATTTATTTAAAACAAAATAACTGACAAATTACGCTATTCAGAAATCTATTTATGCAAGGCAGCTCGCATCCTAAAGCACCCCGTTATATTGGATGTCCACCTTTGGCAGTGAATTTTTCGTATTGTATGTATATGAATTATTTACAATAGAAATGTCAAAGGCAATCCGAAAAAAAAAATCCCCCTACCTAAAGGGGGATTTTCAGACACCTATTGATGATGACCTTGACTCGTCATGATCATTTCCGCAAACGGGAAGTTGTTATGAATAAAGTTCAACAGCGTGTCAGGCACCAACCCAACTCCTACTGTACCGATAAAGGCAATCAAGACGATAAAGGCAATCGAACCGGGAACCGCTAAACGGCTTTCGGTCGCCCCTGCACGCATATACATCTGTTTGATGATGCCAAAATAGTAGAAGTAAGAGACTACACTGGTCGCTACCATAATTCCCGCTAACCAATAGTTCCCCATCACAAGCGAACTCATGAAGATATAGAACTTCCCGAAGAAACCCGCAGAAATCGGGATCCCCGCCAAAGAAAGCAGGAAGAAGGTCATGGCAATCGCCAAGAACGGCGCACGGTGATAAAGACCGGCAAAGCTGCTGATATCATCGCTGTTGCGATCGCGAGTGACGATCATCAAGACAGCGAAAGCTCCCATGTTCATCATCAGATAAGCTACAAGATAGAATACCGTCTGTTCGAACACCAAAGACGTAATCGTTGCGAATGGTACTAAAATATAACCAGCTTGGGCAATCGAAGAGTACGCCATCATACGCTTTACGTTGGTTTGACGAACCGCTAAGGTATTCCCCACAATCATGGAAATGGCAGCTAAGATTCCAATAATCAACGTAATCTCATCTACTAAAACCGATTTTGGGCCGGTTGGATTGTTATAATCCACGACAGAACGGAACGATGTAATGAACACTCGCAAGATCAAAGCAAAACCAGCTGCTTTCGATACAACCGACAAGAAAGCGGTGATCGGCGTAGGAGCGCCTTGATACACGTCAGGTGCCCACATATGATAAGGAACCGTCGAAATTTTAAAGCTTAATCCCACAAACGTCAAGAAGAATGCGAGGTAAATGATAAATTCATTTCCAGCCGCATAAGCTTCTCCTAAACGATCGGACATGTCAAAGATATTCGTTGTACCTGTTAAACCATACAAGAAGCTCATCCCATACAATGTGGTAGCAGCGGCGATCCCTCCACTTACCACATATTTAAAGGCGGATTCATTGGACTGTAAGTTTTTCTTTCTCGTTCCTACTAACACGTAAGAGGATAGAGAAAGAAGTTCTAAGCCGACAAACAAGGTGATCAAGTCTGCCGAAGAAGACATGATCATCGCGCCTAAAAGAGCAGTCAAGATCAAATAGTAGAATTCTCCATGATAGACAATCTCTTTTCGATCCAAATAACTCAACGACATGAGCAGCGTCAAGATCGTCCCGGCAAGAAAAATCAACTTAAAGATGTTGCCGTAAGCATCAATTCGATAGGAGCCTTCGAGTAAATCGACCACTCCAATGCCTATATTTTGAAACACAAACCAACCAGCCAAAAGACTTCCTAAAATCCCGAACCAGGCCAAAAAGCGGCGGTCCTTGGAGTTCGGCGTAAATAAATCGATCAAAGATACCAACGTGGCAATCGCCAAGATGGTGAATTCGGGTGCCATGACCGACCAATCATATTGGGCTAAAGGACCCCATCTGCTTTCCATCGGCTCACCCTCCTATCTTTGGAACAATATTTTGTAATGTAGCTTGCATCGGTTCACTCAGAACGGCAGGATAAACCCCGATCAGGACGATCAAGCCTAAAAACACAACCATAGGCAGCACTTCCAAAGGCTGTGCATCCGCTAGCCCTGCAAAGCGATCGGGTGTCGGACCATACGTCGTACCGAGAACAGCGCGAAGTAAATAAACAGCCGTTAGGATAATCCCCAGGGTACCCACCGCAGCGAGAACCGGCATCTCTTTAAACAAGCCCAAGAAGGCCATAAATTCACTAATAAACCCGGACATCCCAGGCAGACCTGCAGATGCCATGGCAGCCGTCAAAAACATTCCGCCAATAAAAGGCATCGATTTGGACAAACCGCCGAGATCCTTCAACTCTGCCGTAAACGTACGCTCAAAAATCATGCTCACGATAAAGAACATGAGAGCGGCCACCATCCCGTGGGAAACCATTTGGAAAATCGCACCTTGGAAACCTATTTCATTCATCGAAGCCACCCCAAGCAGTACAATTCCCATATGGCTTAAGCTAGAGTAAGCAAGCACAAGCTTCAAGCTCTTTTGTACTAAAGCCAGAAGAGCACCATAAATAATATTAATGACACCTAAAACCGCCAAAAACGCAGCCATGTCTTGAGCTACTTCAGGGAAGAAGCCAACGTTAAAGCGAATTAAACCATAAGCACCAATCTTGATCAAAACACCTGAAGACACTAACACGGCAGGAGCCGGAGACTCTTGATAAGCCTTCACCATCCACGTGTGAAGCGGTGCGATTGGCATCTTGATAGCAAAAGCAATCAACAGGGCGATAAATAATCCGTAACGCAATCCTTCTCCAATGTAGCCAGGGGATTCCTGAACGTTAAACGGAGACATCGGATTCGATAACGCATCCTTAATTTCCACAAAGCTTAATGTCCATACGTTCATGAACAGGGCCACAAACACGATCAGCATGATCGCGGAACCTACTCCGTTATAAAGAAGGAACTTCATAGCCGCTTTTTCTTTCTCCAAATAGCCCCAAATCCCCATGATGAAAAACATCGGAATTAAGGTCAATTCGAAGAAAATAAAGAATAGGAACAGGTTTTGCGAAGTAAATACCCCAAGCATCCCAATTTCCATAATCGTGAACAGAATGAAGAATTCCTTCCAACGCTTCTTTACGAACACCGCTCCGGACACCGCAGCGAAAAATCCGATTAAGGCAGCCAACAGCACAAGCGGCATGGATAATCCATCTACACCCATTTCATAGTTGATCGGGAAGGAAACCTGATCAGCTGGAATGGAAAACCAAAGGTACTTCTCAGCAAACTGCAATCCGGCTTGATTGTAATCAAAGCTGGAATACATGGAAAATCCTAAAGCTAATGGTAACAGTGTTGATAAAATCCCAATCAGCTTTAAAGTTCCGACTTGCGTCCGCGGGATGAAAGCCAATAGGATCAAACCGAGCAATGGAGAAAAGGTGAGTAACGTCAGTAACATGCTATCCATTTTATCCTAGATACCCCCTTACGAACGTCAAGCCAATTGCCAACAGCACAATACCCAAGAAAGCAATCGCACCATAGGTTTGAACCTGACCATTTTGCACACGTGCGCCTGCATGACCCAGCTCATTCGTAAAGGCGCTGACCAAACGAACGAGTCCATCGATAATGTAAACATCGACAAGGATTAAGAAGGATCCGATCGCACGCAGTGGACGTACAAACACCGCATGATAAATTTCATCAATCCAATACTTATTAAACGACAATTGATATAGCCAAGGAAGTGGACCTGCAATGATATCGCGGGAAAGAGACTTCTTGGTGTACATCAAGTAAGCAAGCAAAATTCCTAATAGAGAAACACCAGTGGCCAAAATTGCAATCCAGATCGGAGCATGATGGCCTTCTTCCGCTCCTGCCATGCCTTCCGCTAGCCAATGACCTAGCACCGGATTTCCAGGAGTATTGATCCAACCAGCCGAGATGGCTAGTATGGCTAACAAAATCATAGGTATTGTCATGACGAATGGAGACTCATGGGCATGACTATGCATATGTTTATCAGCCGGTTTACCCGTAAAGGTAACAAAGAACAGACGGAACATATAAAACGCTGTAAAGAAAGCAGCGATCAGCGCGATAGCAAACAATCCATAATGACCTTCTGCATAGACAGCACCGATAATTTCTTCCTTAGAGAAGTACCCTGCAAAAGGAGGAACCCCAGCAATGGCCAAACATCCAATTAAGAAAACCGTTCCTGTGATACGCATCTTACTGAACAGGCCACCCATTTCAAAAATGTCCTGGGTATGAACCGCATGGATTACGCTACCTGCAGCCAAGAACAGAAGGGCCTTGAAAAAGGCATGCGTCATTAAGTGGAACGCACCGGCTACATAACCAGCAACGGAAGCCATACCAAGAGCAAGCATCATATAACCTAATTGACTGACCGTAGAGTAAGCCAATACGCGCTTGATATCGCGCTGAGTCAAACCGATAGAAGCAGCGAATATCGCGGTAATTCCACCGATATAGGCCACAACCAAACTTGCATCAGCAGATGCCTGATAGAGCGGAAACATGGTAGCTACCAAGTAAACCCCAGCGGCAACCATTGTCGCTGCGTGGATCAAGGCAGAAACCGGTGTAGGTCCTTCCATTGCATCCGGCAACCACGTATGAAGCGGGAACTGACCGGATTTACCAACCGCCCCAATAAAGATCAGGATTCCAACGAGAGTAATCTGCCAAGACTCCATCGCTCCATTTTGAACCGCAGCAAAAACCTCCACAAAGTTAAAGCTTCCCGCAAACCAGAATAAAAGCACAATCCCGATGAACAGCCCCACGTCCCCAATTCGAGTAACGATAAAGGCCTTTTTCGCAGCTGCTTTTGCTTCCGGCTTGAAGAAGTAAAAACCTACAAGCAAGAACGAACAAACCCCTACTAGCTCCCAAAAGATATAAACCTGAAGCAGGTTAGGAGAAATAACTAAACCCAACATGGAAAAAGTAAAGAGTGCCAGATAGGAATAGAACACTGGGAAGCGTTCATCTCCATGCATATACCCTTTGGAATAAATATGGACCAGCATACTGACGAAAGTGACGATAACTAGCATCATCGCATTCAACTGGTTCACCAAAAATCCCATCTCGATGCCCTTGTCGCCAAGGGTCAACCATTCAAACGCAAAATAATAATCCTCTGCTCCTGAAGCGAAGCGCTCAAAGAAACTGCCGAGAGCCAGTACAAAACCGGCAAAGGTCGCAAGGATCCCGACATAGGCGGAACTTTCTTTTAACTGGCGGCCGAAAGCCAACAGTATGAGAAAGGACAGGAGCGGAAAGAGAGGAATCAGCCATGCGTTGGACATCATTATGATTTCACCCTTCCTCTTCTAGAGAGAAGGAAGTAGCCCTGCTAAGAGACTGCTTTCTTCTCCTATCTTTTTAATAAGTCCATTTCATCCACATTGACGGTGCTGCGGTTACGGTATAAGGAAATCAAGATTGCCACACCTAACGCCGCTTCAGCAGCCGCAAGCGTGATGCTGAACAAGGAGAAGATCTGGCCGGTCAGGTTGGCCAGCACACCGTACTTGGCAAAGGCCACAAAGTTGATATTGACCGCATTCAGCATCAATTCGATACAAAGCAAGACGACCACCGCATTACGCTTCGTAATGGCGCCAAATAATCCTACACAAAATAAAATAAGCGCGACAAGCAAATAGGAAGCTAAAGGTACACTCATTCGTCTCCAGTCTCCTTCTTGGCCAGAATAATCGCTCCGATTAGCGCAACCAGGAGCAAGACCGACGTAATTTCGAACGGAATCACATATTGATTAAACATCGCTTTCCCGATCTCCATGACATTGTTTTGCTCTGAAAATACAGCAGGCTCCCCTTGAATATTCATCGTTTGAATCCCTGTGAACATCAAAGCGAAGAATCCAGCCACCACAAGAAAAGCAAAAATCTTAAATCCTTTGCGGCGAGGATCTTGATCTTGGGCGTCATGCTTAGTCAACATGATCCCAAACAGCATCAGAATCGAAACGGCACCGGAGTAGACGAGAATCTGCGTAACTGCCACAAACTCAGCTTCTAACAGCACATAGAGTCCGGCAATGCTCAAAAACGTAAAGGCCAAAGCAACGACCTGATGAACGACCTTGGTAAAGCTGATCATGAACACGGCTCCGCCAATCGTCAAAAGCGAAAGGATAAAGAAGGCAATAAATTGTCCACTCATATTAATGCTGTTCCTTTCTGACATTGGTATTGTTTTCGTGAAGCCATTTCAAATCCTTAAACAGTTCATCGCGGCTAAAGCTGGCCAATTCAAAGTTATTGGTCATCACAATCGCTTCAGTCGGACACACTTCTGTACATAAATCGCATAAAATACAAATTTCAAAATTGATATCGTAGGTATCGATAACTTTCCCTTTTTTATTCGGGTCAGTCGAAGCTTTCCCGACCAAATCAATGCAGCTTGTAGGACAAATGCGCACGCATTGGTTACAAACGATGCATTTCTCCGGATCAAAGTGCTGGATGCCGCGGAAGCGGTCAGGCATGATAATCGGTTCGTCCGGATAGCGGGTGGTTACCTTTTTCATCGTTAAAGCCTTTAAGGTATAACTTAACCCTTTAGCAAGACCTAGCATGTTCTTTCACCCCTCGTTTTCAACATCGGCTGCCCTGCCGGCAGCCGGTTCCCTGAACCCTTCCTCTTTTACAGGAATTCCTTCAGGAGGGCTGTTAAAAAGATATTAACAAGCGATAGCGGCAGCAGCACCTTCCAGCCCATTTGCATCAACTGATCCGCACGCATACGAGGCATCGTGGCACGCAGCCAGATATAGAAGAATACAACCGCACAAAATTTCAAGATGAACCAGATGATCCCAGGAATAAATCCTAAGAAGGCAAACGGCGGCAGCCAGCCTCCCAAAAATACGATCGTGGTAAGAGAAGCCATTCCAAACACATAGACATATTCCGCCAAGAAAAAGAAGGCCATGCGGAAGCCGCTATATTCGACATGATAACCGGCAACTAACTCCGATTCCGCTTCCGGCAAGTCAAACGGCGTACGGTTTAACTCCGCCAAAGAAGCAATCATGAAGACTCCAAACCCTAGGATTTGCGGGATAATGAACCAAACACCCATTTCCTCCTGTTGTTTGACAATATCAATCAAGTTCAAGCTTCCCGTCATCAAAATGACACCGACTAGGGACATGATTAACGGAATCTCATAGCTGATCATCTGGGCAACGGAACGCATAGCCCCCATCAGCGCATATTTGTTATTCGAAGCCCATCCTCCAGTAATTACACCTAGAGTGGTAATACCTGCAACGGCAATGTAATAGATCAGTCCGATATTCAGATTCGCAAAATGCAAGGTTTCCGTAAAAGGCATGGTCGCTAATACGGCAAATGCCGGAACGAAGGCGATCAGCGGCGCTAAAATAAATAGCGGCTTATCGGCAAGCTTTGGCATGATATCTTCTTTAAGTAATAGCTTTAGTACGTCAGCTACGGTTTGTAAAAGACCTAATGGACCCGTACGGTTTGGACCCATACGAACCTGCATCCAGCCGATTACTTTACGCTCAAAATAGATAGCGTACGTAACAAAACCTAAAACAACCCCAAGCAGGGCAACACCTGATAAAAGAAACACCGAACCATTGAAAAGTCCTAAAGGTTGCTGCAAAAACTGATTCATTACGCGTCAACCTCCCCTAAAACGATATCAACGCTTCCCAATACCGCAATCATGTTGGCCATATTGTCCCCTACTAAAATTTCTGGAAGGATGGACAGGTTCACAAAGGATGGACGACGGAATTTCAAGCGATAAGGCTTATCCTTTCCCTCACTGTAAATGTAAGTGCCTAGTTCTCCGCGAGGTGCTTCGATTCGCGTGAAGCATTCCCCCTGAGGCGGACGAATCACACGAGGCACCTTAGCCATGATTTCTCCGTCATTCGGGAACTGAGCAACAGCTTGTTCAAGTATGCGAATGGATTGCGCCATTTCTTCCATGCGAAGACGGTAACGAGCATGGCAATCCCCTTCTGTTGCGGTTGGAACATCGAATTCAAATCGATCATAGATCGAATAGGCTTCATCGCGGCGAAGGTCCCATTTTATACCCGTAGAGCGAAGGGGAACCCCGCTCAATCCATAGTTGATAGCCTGTTCAGCAGTATATTTTCCTACCCCAATAACACGCTTCAAGAAGATTTCGTTTCCGGATACCAATTGATGATATCCTTCCAGCTCTTTTTTAAAATAAGGCAAGAAGTTTTTCACTTTCTCAATCCAGCCTGGAGGGGTATCCCACTTCACGCCGCCTACACGCATATAGTTGTAGGTCAAGCGGGCACCTGACAGCTCGTTAAACATCTCTAGAATCGCTTCACGATCACGGAAAGCGAATAGGAAAGGAGTCATCGCTCCGATATCCAGTAAATACGTTCCAAACCAAACCAAGTGACTGGCAATCCGCTGCAGCTCCATGGTTATCAATCGAATGTACTCTGCCCGTTCGGGAATTTCCAGACCCATCGCGGTTTCGACACAGTGCACGAGATTATAGTTGCAGATCATGGATGACAAGTAGTCCATTCGGTCCGTGTAAGGGATGATCTGTGTATAGTTTAGATCCTCTGATAGCTTTTCTGTACCACGGTGCAAGTAACCAACGACCGGATCTACTTTCTTGATGGTTTCCCCGTCAAGTGTTACAACCAAACGTAAAACCCCGTGTGTACTAGGATGCTGTGGTCCAACGTTCAGGGTCAATTCTTCGGTTCTTAAATTTGCCATGCGGATCACACCTCCTCGTCATATTGCTCATAGTCTTTGCGAAGAGGATGACCGACCCAATCGTCTGTCAGCATGATCCGGCGCATATCCGGATGCCCAACATACACAATTCCCATCAAATCATAGCTTTCGCGCTCATGCCAATTGGCACCGGCCCAAAGGTTTGACACGGATGCAATTTGGGTATCCTCTCTATCTTTTGTTTTGACTCGAACACAAAGGGAATGCTTTTTCGGATAAGAGTACAGGTAAGTGACCGATTCCATATGATTTTTAAAATCGACACTTAAAAGGTTAGATACATAATCAAACGATAATTCCGGATGATTCTTTAGTACTGTAGCGGCTTCCAGCCATTTTTCCCGCTTCAAGACGATGGTAGGCATATGCTTGCTGTTTTCGCGAACATAGGATTCTTCCACGATGTCCGCACCGAAATTCTCTGTGAGAATCTTCACGATGTTATCCAGAACAGGTTGCTTCGGTGATGGCGTCTTCGGTGCAGCAGCAGCCTCGGCAGTCTCTCCACTTGCTGCTTTGGATTTTGCAGCAGCGGCGGCGGCAGCTTTTGCCTTCGCTGCTGCAATCGCTTTGGCCTTTTCATCATCAGCAGAACCAGCTCCAGCATCTCCACCCTTCAGTGCGGCAGCAGCCTTAGCCTTCGCAGCAGCAACAGCAGCAGCTTTCGCCGCTTTTTTCTCTTCATCGGTCATTTCACTAGCTGGCTTGTTCGTCGCTGGGGCTTCGGTTGGCGCTCCCCCTTGAAGTTTCGCTACAGCTTTTGCCTTGGCTTCTGCAATCGCTTTAGCTTTCGCAGCTTTCTTCTCTTCCTCGGTCATTTCACTGACCGGCTTCTCTGCAGAAGCAGTTTCTGTTGGAGTTCCTCCTTGAAGCTTGGCCAACGCCTTGGCTTTCGCCTCCGCAATCGCTTTTGCCTTGGCCGCCTTCTTTTCCTCTTCGGTCATTTCACTGACTGGCTTTTCAGAGGGCGTAGCTTCAGATAGTGCCGCTTCTTGCTTGGCGGGTTCTTCTCCCTTTAGCTTAGCCATCGCTTTAGCCTTCGCCTCAGCAACCGCTTTCGCCTTCGCGGCTTTCTTTTCTTCAGGCGTCATAGACTGGTCACCTTCTTCCCAGTCTTCGCTTCCCAACGAATCTTTTCTTGAAGCTTATTCACCCCATAGATTAATGCCGCCGGGTTTGGCGGACAGCCTGGGATATAAACATCAACCGGTACGATTTGATCTACTCCTTTTACTACGGAGTAAGCGTTAACGTAAGGTCCACCTGCAGTAGCACATACACCCATGGCAATCACATACTTCGGTTCCGGCATTTGATCATACAAACGACGAAGTGCAGGTGCCATCTTCTTGGTCACTGTTCCGGCTACAATCATCAAATCTGAATGACGCGGAGAAGCACGGAACATAACCCCAAAGCGGTCAAAGTCATAATGCGCTCCACCCGTTGCCATCATTTCGATCGCACAGCACGCCAGACCAAAACCGAGGGGCCATAAGGAATTGCTTCGAGACCAAGCTTTTACCTGTTCCAAGGTGGTGACAAATACATTTCTGTTCAGTTCTTGTTGCTGTTCTGGTGAGATGCCCTCAAGATTTAGTTCCATTCTAACACCTTCTTTTTCCAGGCATAAATTAAACCAATAATCAATAACACTACAAAGATCAGCATTTCAACCAAGGCGAATAACCCCAACTGATCATAGGCTACGGCCCATGGATATAAAAAGATTGTTTCAACATCAAATACCACAAACAATAAAGCATAAATGTAGTACTTCACATTGAACTGTACCCAACTGCCTCCAAAGGGTTCTATCCCGCTCTCGTACGTTGTCTGCTTAGCAGGGGTTGGGTTATGTGGGCGCAGAAAACGCCCCGCAGTTAGTGCACCAATCGGCAGTGCTAACCCCAGGAATAGAAAAATGGCGACAATCAGGTAATTATTGGAGTACAACTCTGTCATTGCTCTCCCCCCATTACCATAATAATGTTTAAAACATCACATTCCATAAGACAGTATACATTACATTTGGCTTTGTGTCTAACATGAGAATTTTTAATGAAGAATTATTGTCCCCCTTACTCAACGCTTATTCTTTCTTCCATACAGTAACCAATACTCCATTGTTATCATAGCAGAAAAGAAAGGTTAATATTGTGACAAAAATCATATTTGTTACTCATAGAAATATTTGCCCAGCCCTACTCGTAGATGGGCTTTTTCCTTTCAAAGTCCTGTGTACTTAACATGAATTAATGTAATAAAATTTAGGAATACTATTTGTTTTTTAAGCCACATTAACTAATATCGGTATGTTTAAAAATATTCCCTACACTTCTCCGTAATATACAAAACGTTCCTGGTTTGCAGGGAGAACAGGTATGCAATACAATATCCGTTTAAACAAAACAAAGAGCGATGAACTAGTCATCACTCTTTTACATACTTTCCTTTAAATCAGTAACCACACTGATTAGAAAGTTGCTGCTTTTATAATAGACCTCTTCTTCCGCTCTTTTATTCAGCTGATTCCAAATCATTAGTTCGTCTTCGGTCAGTTCCTTTGCAGATTCTGAGATGAACTTCTTGAGATAATCTAGTGGGACCCCATAAACTTCAGCAAGTCGATTCATAATATCGAAGGAAGCAGACTTTCTTTGACCTTTTTCTAACATGCTTAAATATTGACGAGTGATATCGATCAGATTAGAAGCTTCTTCAAGCGTGTACCCACGCAGATCACGTAACCGTTTTAACTCATTTCCTAGCAAAGACATGTATTCAGCTTCCCTCCCTACCGATAAACTTATCTATGTATAATGGCATGATGTACAGAATGGAATAAGGTTAATAGGCCTTCGTACCTAATTCTTCTTTCTAAGTTAAAGCATAAGTGTAGTTTTGTAAAGAGAACGAATGATAACTTCACAAATTTTTTAAAAAACAGACTCACTGTACAAATAGAAATTATTCCATCCGTAATATAAAAAACTCCTGGCTAATCACCAGGAGTTAATGAATTCTTATTTTCTCTTCTTTGCCACTTGAAGACGTATTAATGCACGCTGTAAAGAAAGTTGAGATCGTTTGAAATCAAGGTCATCTTGTTTGCTTTCAGCCATCCGGCGTTCTGCGCGCTCTTTTGCAGCTTCGGCACGGTTCACATCGATTTCATCAGGAAGCTCTGCCGTTTCAGCAAGGATCGTCACCTTATCTTTACGGACTTCCATGAATCCTCCGCTGACAGCAATTATATCTTCACCGGCTGTTTTTTTAATCTGAACTGGAGCTATCTTAAGTGGAGTGACTAAGGGAATATGATTGGCTAGAATACCTAGCTCCCCATCTTTTCCTTTCGCAATCACAATATTTGCTTCTCCGCTATAAACAACCCGTTCAGGAGTCACTATTTCTACTTTTACAGTATTCATCGGTTCCGTTCCCCCTTTAAGATAACACCCAACTTATAGGTGGATATTTCCAAGAGATATAATTACATCCGGAAAATAATACCCAATCTATGGGTGCCGAACTAGGGTTGCTTATTTCGCTTCAGCCAGCATTTTTTTACCTTTTTCACGAGCTTCTTCGATGGTACCTACATACAAGAAGGCAACTTCTGGAAGATCGTCATGCTTACCATCCAAAATTTCTTTAAAGCTGCGCACGGTTTCTTTAACTGGAACGTATTTTCCAGGGAATCCGGTAAACTGCTCAGCCACGTGGAACGGCTGGGACAAGAAACGTTGGATCTTACGAGCACGAGCAACCAACTGCTTATCTTCATCAGACAATTCATCCATACCCAAGATGGCGATGATATCTTGCAATTCTTTATAACGCTGAAGTACCGCTTGGACTCCGCGAGCAACATCATAATGTTCTTGGCCAAGTACATCCGGAGTCAATAGACGGGAAGTAGAAGCCAATGGATCCACCGCAGGGTAGATACCTAACTCGGAGATACCGCGGTCAAGGTTTGTTGTAGCATCCAAGTGAGCAAATGTTGTAGCTGGAGCTGGATCCGTATAGTCATCCGCAGGAACGTAGATAGCTTGAATGGAAGTTACAGAACCCTTCTTGGTAGAAGTGATACGCTCCTGCAACTGACCCATTTCAGTAGCCAATGTAGGCTGGTAACCTACCGCAGATGGCATACGTCCAAGCAACGCAGATACCTCAGAACCTGCTTGCGTGAAACGGAAGATGTTGTCGATGAACAACAATACGTCACGGCCTTCAGCATCACGGAAATATTCCGCCATGGTCAAACCGGTAAGAGCAACACGCATACGCGCTCCTGGCGGCTCATTCATCTGACCGAATACCATGGTAGTCTTAGAAAGAACGCCAGAGTCCTTCATTTCATGGTAAAGGTCGTTTCCTTCACGAGTACGCTCTCCAACGCCGGCAAAGATGGAGTATCCTCCATGCTCTTGAGCGATGTTGTTGATCAATTCCTGAATCAGAACCGTTTTACCTACCCCGGCACCACCAAATAGACCGATCTTACCACCTTTAGCATAAGGAGCTAGCAAGTCGATAACCTTAATTCCTGTTTCAAGGATTTGGTCAGCTGGAGCCTGCTCTTCGAAAGGAGGAGCTGAACGGTGAATCGGAAGGGTATCGACACCTTCTGGAGCATCCATCAAGTCGATAGGATCTCCCAATACGTTAAACACGCGACCCAATGTTTTTCCGCCTACTGGTACAGAGATCGGCTTCCCTGTATCTATTGCATCTAAACCACGAGTCAAGCCATCTGTAGAGGACATAGCAACCGTACGTACCATATTATCCCCTAAGTGGATCGCTACTTCACAAGTTAAGTTAATTTCCATTTCTTTTTCAGAAGATGGTTTATGTTGAATTTTAATAGCATTATAGATCGCTGGTAATTGTCCACGTTCGAACTCGATGTCAACAACCGGACCCATGATCGCTACTACGCGTCCTTTAATCATCTGTTTCCCTCCTTTATAATACTCAATCATTGGATGGTCCCTCTACCAGTCCGACTGGTAGAGGAACACCCTTATTCTATTGAGTCCAACTAAGCATTCGCACCAGCAACAATCTCAGAAATTTCCTGAGTAATCGCAGCTTGACGAGAGCGGTTGAAGATCAGCGTTAACTTGTCGATCATATCGCTTGCATTGTCGCTTGCGCTTCCCATTGCCGTCATTTGTGCTCCATAGAAGCTTGCTTTGGAATCAAGCAAGGCACTAAAGATTAATGTCTCTGCATAGCGGGGAAGTAAATCGTTCAATACTTCCTCTGCGGATGGTTCATATTCGTAGCTTGTTTTCACTGCAGAGGTCGAATCTACTGCCGCTAAAGGAAGAAGACGAACCTCGGTTGGAATTTGGGTTAAAGCACTTTGGAATTTACTGTAGAAGAGATTCAATTCATCAATCTTTTCTTCAGCAAACAAAGTCACAGCTTTACTAGCGATCCCTTTAATGTCAGAGAAACTAGGGGAATCCGGGATGCCAACAATCTCTTCGATGATTGGGTAATCACGCTTTCCAAAGAAGTCACGGCCCTTTTTCCCTACGGCAAATATCACATATTCATCTTTGCTCTTGTGTCGCTCTTGAATGCTAGTAACCACTTGACGTAAAAGGTTACTGTTCAATCCCCCAGCTAGCCCGCGGTCCGAAGAGATGACCAAATATCCGGTCTTCTTTACAGGACGCGTTTGCAGCATGGGGTGTTTTGCTGTCGTTCCGGAAGCGATGCTAGAGATCACTTCTTTCATCTTTTCAGCATAAGGACGGGACGACTGGGCACGCTCCTGCGCACGGCGGAGCTTTGCTGCAGCAACCATCTTCATCGCTTTGGTAATTTGTCTCGTATTTTTAACGCTTTTAATACGTCGTTTAATTTCGCGTGTTCCTATAGCCATCGATTTCACCACCTTTATCGATTCAGTTTATTGCAAGCACAGATCCGGCACTATTTAGAAGGAGCAAAGCCTTTCTTAAACTCTCCGATTGCTGCTTTCAACTGATCATCTGATGGTAATTCCTTTTTATTGCGGATAGTTTCCAAAAGATCTTTCTTGCTTGTATCAAAGAAGGCATGCAATTCCTTTTCGAAACGGCGTACATCTTCAACTGGAACATCATCAAGATAACCTTTAGTAAGAGCATAGATGGAAAGAACTTGCTTTTCTACAGGCATTGGCTCGTTAACACCTTGCTTTAAGATTTCAACGGTACGCTCCCCGCGATCCAAACGAGCTTTTGTTGCTTTATCCAGGTCAGATCCGAACTGAGCAAACGCTTGAAGTTCGCGATACTGAGCAAGGTCAAGACGAAGGGTACCTGCAACTTTTTTCATCGCCTTGATTTGCGCGGATCCCCCTACACGAGATACGGAGATACCAGCGTTAATCGCTGGACGAACCCCAGAGTAAAACAAGTCAGACTCAAGGAAGATCTGTCCATCGGTGATGGAGATTACGTTTGTTGGAATATAAGCAGATACGTCAGATGCTTGTGTTTCAATGAACGGAAGTGCAGTTAGAGAACCGCCGCCTAAGTCATCATTCAACTTCGCTGCACGCTCTAACAAGCGGGAGTGAAGATAGAATACGTCCCCTGGATAAGCTTCACGACCTGGAGGACGACGAAGCAAGAGAGAAAGCTCACGGTAACCTGCTGCTTGCTTGGACAAGTCATCGTATACACAAAGCACGTGTCCACCGTTGTACATAAAGTATTCACCCATAGCAACACCGGCATAAGGAGCCAAGTATAGCAATGGAGCAGGATCGGATGCCGTAGCGGATACGATAATGGTATAATCTAATGCACCATGCTTGCGAAGAGTCTCAACCACACCAGCAACAGTGGATTGCTTTTGACCAATCGCTACATAGATACAAATCATGTCTTGACCTTTTTGGTTCAAGATCGCATCGATTGCCACACTGGTTTTACCTGTTTGGCGGTCTCCGATGATTAACTCACGCTGACCACGACCAATAGGAACCAAAGCGTCGATCGCTTTCAAACCAGTTTGCATAGGCTCATGAACGGATTTACGAGCCATAACTCCAGGTGCTGGAGATTCAATCGGACGGAAATGAGTCGTTTCAATCGGTCCCAACCCATCGATAGGTTGTCCAAGCGGATTGACTACACGTCCAAGAAGGGCTTTCCCAACTGGAACTTCCATGATACGTCCCGTACGCTTAACTTGATCGCCTTCTTTAATTCCTGTGTAAGGTCCAAGAATGATGACCCCTACGTTATCTTCTTCCAGGTTCAATACCATACCCATAACGCCATTTGAGAACTCCAAAAGTTCCCCAGCCATAGCCTTTTCCAAACCATGCACACGGGCAATACCGTCACCAATTTGGATTACTGTACCAACATCAACAACTTGAATATCAGATTTATAGTTCTCAATTTGCTTTTTAATGAGAGAACTGATTTCTTCAGGTCTGATTGCGCTCACGAAGTACCCTCCCTATCTACCGAACTTGAGCTTGTTTTAAGCTCTGCTGTAAACGATTTAGCTTGCCAGCTACGCTTCCATCATATAGACGATCGCCAATTTGTACGACTACTCCGCCCATAATGGAATCGTTTAATTCATTATGAATACGAATTTCTTTATTCAATAATTTTTTAAATGACTGAACTAATCCATCTTTCTGTTCATCAGAAAGCGGCTTGACAGAAGTAACAATAGCATCCACTAATCCACGAACTTCGTTCGCTTTATCCGTAAAATATTGAGGAACCAATTCAAATGCATCCTCACGATTTTTGTCAATTAAAAGATTGATGAAATTCAATGTAGTCTCAGAAAAAATCATACCGAAGACTTGTTGGAACTCCTTTTTCTTTACTTCTTTTGCAATTTGTGGATGCTGTAAAAATTGCAAAAAGGCAGGATTCTCGTCAATGGCTTGCTTGATTTGCTGCAGTTCTAGTTCCACCAAATCAATTTGCTTTCTTTCTGAAGCTACTTCAAAAAGGGCATAGGCATATCGCTTCGCTACAACGCCACTACTCATTTCGCTTCTCCTACCTCTTTAAGAAAATCGGAAACCAATTTTTCCTGTTGATTGTTATCCAATTCTTTTTCAATAATCTTGGTAGCCAACATGACGGATAATGCGCCAACTTGCTCACGAAGAGCAGACATCGCCTGTTCTTTTTCACGATTGATATCCATTTGCGCATTCTTCTTGAACTGTTCTGCTTCTTCTTTTGCTTTTACTACAATATCGTCCGCTTGCTTTTCTGCAGATAAACGTGCATTTTCAAGGATTTTTGCTGCATCTTGACGAGCAACTTTCAACTCTGCTTTTTGCTCTTCGATTAACTTAACAGCTTCATCGCGGTTTTTCTCAGCCGCTGCAATATCGCTCGAAATCTTTCTTTGACGAGCTTCCATAACACTCATCAACGGGCCTAATGCATACTTACGTAGCAATAAGAACAATACGATAAACACGACTAACTGGTATAAGGCTGTTCCCCATTGTACATGAAGCATCTAATCACTTCCTCTCTTGGCATTTCTACTGCATTTACGTCGAAATACAACTTGAGCATCCCTTAATGAGGATGACTATTTTTCAAAACATAAGGAATGGCGAGGTTCAATCCGGAACCATCGCCATTTAAATTATTAGGTCTACTGACCCAAAGCCATAAACGCGATAACAACCGCGATGATAGGAATCGCCTCTACTAGACCGATACCGATAAACATTGTGGTTTGAAGAGTTCCGCGAAGTTCTGGTTGACGAGCAATACCAGAAACTGTGTTACCTACGATAAGACCATTACCAATACCTGCACCGATAGCTGCTAAACCTACAGCAAGAGCTGCTGCTAAAATTCCTAATGACATGACAGAATTTCCTCCCTTTTTTTCAAATCAGATTGTGTAAGAATTTATTTCAAACTCAGGTTGTTGAGAATGAATAACTTAGTGATCGTGACTTACTCTGTGTGCAATGTAAACCATTGTCAATATCATGAATACGAACGATTGAATCGCCCCGACAAAGATACTGAATCCTTGCCATACAAGCATCGGAATTGCTGCACCTACCATTCCCAGTGCTCCGTACGATACCGCTCCAGCAAGCAAAGCAAGAAGAACTTCCCCTGCGTAAATGTTACCGAATAGACGAAGACCTAATGTTAAGGTGTTTGCTATTTGCTCAATGATATTCAAAGGAAGCATCCAAGATTGCGGTTGAGCATAACTCTTTAGATAACCTCCAAATCCATGCTCACGAATACCGAAGATCTGAGTCAACAGAATGATCGTGACAGACATCGTTAATGTAACGTGTGGATCGGCAGTTGGTGATTTCCACCAAAGGGTATGATGTTCTCCTGTTACAATCGCAAAGGGAAGTCCTAACATATTAGAAACAAAGATGTACATGACTAGGGTTAATCCCAATCCAATGTATTTTTCACCTTGCTTCAAGCTCATAGTACTAGCAATTGTATTTCGAATGAATTCAATAACCCACTCCATAAAGTTTTGCATTCCAGATGGAGCGCTTGCAGCAGATCCTGATACTACAGCTGCAGCACCAGCTCTGGCAATTAAAAAGGCAATCAGAGCAGCGATAGTAGTCATTAACACTGTAGAAAGGTTAAACTCCAAACCCATAAGTATTGCTATCGGTTGGCCATGTTCCATAGATTATTCACCCCCTTCTTCCACGTTTTCATCTCTTTCTGTAAGATTGAAATAAAGCATATCAATAAAAGCAATTACAGAAGGAACCATAAGTCCGATTACCATCGCTGCCAGATGGAAATACGCTGGGAATTTCAAAGTAATCAACGTAGAAAGTGCAGCCATTGCAAATCGAGTAGGCGTCCCTAATGACGGTCGCTTTTTTTGACCTTGAGATTGGATCGCAATTTCTCCGACCTTATGAATCTTCCACGCCGTAAATACAGCGCTAATCATTCCAAAGAAGATCCCTAGCGCCAGTCCGGCAAACCATGTTTGATAAGAGCTAATACCCCATCCCAAAACGGCTCCTGCCAGTATAAAAATAGTCCACATGACTATCCGGCGAATGCGAAAAGAATAATCGTTTTCCATTAACTTAAATCCCCTAACCAACGAGATGGCTTTTTACCGTGATTGCGGATCAGCCAATGACAAACCTCTAAAGCAAGTTGCATATGTCAGTTTTTTGTGTCCATCATTAACAGAGGTAGATCAAGCTACCCCTCATCACGAGTGACCGCACCAACATATTTCAAAAAACACATAAGCTTATGTGGGATAAGCAAATGAGATTCTCAATTGCATTCTCATTTATATTAATCCCTCACTCATAGTACTTATTTGTTGGAGTTTTGTCAATAATTGATGATCATTGTCATGATTTCGCCATATTCATACTATGCCCATAGTGTAAGATTTTTTTTCACTCACATTTTACTTGCAATTTTTCTCCTAGAGATAATTTGAAGCTACACTATATTATTGACATTATTTTCAACAGTATTCTTCTATTGATAAACCAAAATAAGCTTCTGGATATCACTATCCAGAAGCTGCTTATTTTTCTTACTTTTACGCTTTTTCTACAATCGTAGCTACACCCATACCGCCACCTACACAAAGAGTGGCCAATCCATACTTGGAATCACGCTTCTGCATTTCATGAATCAGTGTTACAAGAATACGTGCACCGCTTGCTCCGATCGGATGTCCAAGGGCAATAGCTCCACCGTTTACATTGAATTTTTCTTTATCAAAATTAAGCTCTCTGTCAACAGAAATGGACTGAGCAGCAAAAGCTTCATTGGCTTCAATCAAATCAATATCCTGTAAGGATAATCCAGACTTTTCTAGAACTTTCTTGACTGCTGGAACTGGACCAATACCCATAATGCTAGGATCTACACCGGCTACTGCATTAGCTTTGATCACGGCAAGTGGTTTCAAACCAAGTTCTTCAGCCTTTTCCCTGCTCATGATAACAAGCGCAGCTGCTCCGTCATTAATACCGGAAGCATTAGCAGCGGTTACGGTTCCATCCTTCTTAAATGCAGGCTTCATTTTTCCAAGCCCTTCTACAGTTACTCCCTTGCGTGGGAATTCATCCACTTCAAACACAACAGGGTCGCCTTTACGCTGTGGAATAATAACAGGAACGATTTCCTCCTTGAATTTTCCTTCAGCGATCGCTTTTTCGGTTTTTTGCTGGCTTAAGGCAGCAAATTGATCTTGTTCTTCACGGGAAATCTCATATTTCTCAGCCAAATTTTCCGCTGTAATTCCCATGTGATATTTATTGAATGCATCTGTTAATCCATCATAAACCATGCTGTCGACGACTTTTTGATCTCCCATACGGAACCCGTTACGAGCAGTTGGCAATAAATATGGAGCTTGTGACATGTTTTCCATTCCACCTGCTACTACTACTTCTGCTTCACTGTTTGCAATGGCTTGAGTCGCTAAGTGTACGGCTTTCAATCCAGATCCGCAAAGGATGTTGATGGCCATAGCCGGCACATTGATATCCAAACCAGCCTTAATCGAGGCTTGACGGGCAGGGCCTTGACCAGCTCCCGCTTGCAGGACGTTCCCCATAATCACTTCATCAACAAGTTCAGCTTTAACTCCTGCTTTTTCTAACGCTCCTTTTATCGCTACAGCTCCTAACTCAGCTGCTGATAAGTTTGCTAATGATCCGCTAAAGCTTCCTATGGCTGTACGTACTGCACTTACGATAACTGCATCTCTTTTATTCATGTCTCTGTCTACCCTCCGTCGAATGTTTTATTTATATTTTTACACGTTTATTACTATTCGCTATTCATTCGATAAATCCTTCCAGAAAATAAGGATTTAATAGTATTTTTTCTAATATACGGAATTCCGGGTAGCTGTTGGCGATAGTTAAGCACTTTTATATAATGTTGTGGGTGGGACAGACGTGATGGGGAGGCTGAAATTCAAAACCACTTTTAAATAATGTTGTGGATTAAGAGGTGTTGGCGGAGAAAAAGAAGGTGTCCTTTTATATAATGTTGTGGGCATGGGGGGAGACTAGCACCCCCAACCCCCATTACATCCCTATCTCAAAACGTTGTGGCTTGGACTGTTGCTTTTTCATTTTTCGCTCTGCCATGACCACATACATGGACGGCACGATGATTAAAGTTAATAACGTAGAAAACGCCAATCCAAAAATAATCGTGATGGCTAGCGGTTGAAAGAGCACATCTCCAGTGATAGCCAACGGGGCTAAGCCGCTGATGGCTGTTGCGGAGGTGAGCAGGATGGGACGAAAACGCGCTTCACCCGCCCGGATCACCGCTTCGCGAAGAGGGACTCCTTCATGACGAGCTTCTTCAATGAATTCTACTAGTACAATCCCGTTTCGAACGACGATCCCCGATAAGCTAATCACACCCATCATGGTCATGAAGCCTAATGGCGTTTGTGTGATGAACAAGCCGATCATACTGCCTGCAAAGGCGAGGTATACGGTGCTCAAGACAAGTATAGGAATCGACAAGGAATAAAATTGCATCGCGATTAAAATTAAGATGAGGAATACCACGATAATCGAGAGCTTACCCATGTCGATAAAAATTTCCGTTTGCTCTGAAGTTTCTCCTCCTATTTCGTAACGATAGCCATCCGGCCACTTTAGCCCAGCCAGCTTGGGCTTCAGTTCATTCATGACTTCAGTTGCGGTTCGATCCTTGACATCCGATGTGATGGTGACTACTCGTGATAAATTGCGATGCGATATTTGACCGAGGGTAAAATCCGGTTCGATGGACGCGATCTGGGATAAAGGAATTTGCTGGCCTAATGCATTCGGAACGGTTACCTTCTGGAAGACCGTGTTAGGATCCTGCTCCTCCTTTTTCATAAACAAGACGATATCCACTAAATCATTTCCATCATCAAATTCACTTATTTCAATTCCTTCGCTGACCAGGCGAATCGATTTGGAGACATCGTTCGAATTAATTAGAAGCTTATCCATAACTTCCTTGTTCACATGGAACTGCAGCGTATTGCGTTCGATGCCAAAGGAATCTTCCACTTCCTTCGTTCCCGGGACCGAAATCACTTGATCCTTCACTTGCTGGGAAAGCTCCCGCAGACTTTGGATATTCTCCCCATAGATCCGAACGACAACAGGCGCTCCCACGGGCGGTCCTGACTCGAGCTCTTTCACATCGATGGAGGAACCCGGGAACCGTCGTTTTAATTCTTCATTCCAGCGATCGACCACCGCAGAGGTGTTGGCTTTCGTCATATCGATTTTAATCACCAACTGTCCGTTTCGTTCACCCGAACCACTTTGGGTGTCCCCTCCAAACATTTTCGGAGCACTTCCACCAGCATAGGCAGCCACCAATTCAATTTCCGGCTGTTTCTGGAGCCAATCCGATACCCCGCGAACTAACTCCCTGGTTTCTTCCACATTGCTTCCCGCTGCAGCCCGAATATTAACCAGCATTTCCGGCCGATCGGCTGTAGGGAACAGCTGAACCGGAGTGAAAGGGATTAACCCATAGGCTGAGGTTCCAATCAGAATCCCCACTACCCCTGTTAACAAAGGCTTTTTCAGCAAGCCAGGCATAAAGGTGTTGGCATACCACCCGGTTATAGCCTGTATTTGCTTTCCTAATAAACCTGCCGGCTTGCGATAGCTGTCTGCAGATGATTTTCGGCGCGATTCATGCCATTCCCGAAAGATGGGGATGATCGTTAAAGACATGACCATTGATGCCATCATTGAAAAGGAGATGATCACTGGGATCGCTTTGATAAACTGTCCGGCATTTCCTTGCAGGAAAAATAAGGGGCCAAATGAACAAATCGTCGCCAATGTGGCCGTTAAGATGGAAATCGATACTTCTTTGCTCCCTTTCACCGCTGCTTCAAAAGGCCGCTCCTTGAGGACGCTTAGCCTTCTTTCAATATTGTCATTGACAACCACGGCATCATCCACCAAAATTCCCAGCACAATAATCAATCCGACGATCGAAATTTGATTTAAGCTTACGCCTATGTACGGTAAGGGAATCAGTCCGACCGCAATCGAAATAGGGATCGCTAAAGCGACCACAAAAGATGTAATCATATTCAACCCTAAGGTACAAACAAAGATAACAGCAGCAATCGCGATGATCATTTCCCGGCTTAAATCGGAAAATAGCTCATGGACGCGGTCACTTTGTGTGTAAATGGATTCGATTTTAAGCCAGGTGGGTTTATCGTGCGTCAAAAGGGACATCATGTCGTCTACCTTTTGTTGGAGGGATAACACATCGCTGCCCATTTCAGCATTCAAGCTAATCGAGATGGCTGGTTTCCCATTATGATAAATGTACTGTTTCACTCTTTCCGTCGACATTTTCACTGTACCGATATCTTTGAGGAAAATAGGATCCCCTGCATGTGTGCGAGTAACCAAAGTATTGGCAAACTGCTCCACGTCCTGCACTTCATTCAGTCGCAGTTGGTAAGTTCGTGTGCCTACTTGGTAATCGCCTAAGGGCGTTTTTTCGTTTTCTTTTTGAATCGCACTCAAGACCATGCCCCAGTGCAGACCATATTGCTGCAGCTTTTGCATGTCGATTTCAACCTTGACCTGCTTTTCTGGCAGTCCATCAATCGTCACATCTGCTACATTGGGGATCGTGCGCAGCTGTTCTTTCCAGTTCTTGATCAATTCCCTCACACTATAAAGCTGTTCAAAGGAATCTGCGTAAACATTGAAGGTTTGGATAAATGTCCGATTCAGGTCATCATTGATGATCGGTTGATGGACATCCACTGGAAGACTGGCTTCGGCATCCTTCACCTTCTTGCGCAGTTCCTCCCACTTCTCTTTGGGAACCACTCCATTTTCACTTTCCACTACAATCGAGGAGACGCCAAGGGATGAAGTTGACGTGATTGATTTTAATCCCTGCAGCTCGTTGATTTTTTCCTCCAGCTTTTTGGTTACTGTTTGCTCTACCTTTTCCGGTGATGCTCCAGGATAAATGGTCGTCACGACCGCCATATTGATCACAATTTCTGGCTGTTCCTGGCGCGGCAGCTGAAAGAAGCTCAATACACCAAGGATGGTTATCATGATGAAAAAGAGAAGGGTGATTTTTCGCTTGCGGACGAGATATTCAATCACTTGGACTTCCCTCCATCCACCACTTCAATGGCATCCCCGTCAAACAAACGGTCCGCTCCTTTGGTCACAAGGGACTGGCCTTCCTTTAATCCCGCTTGAATCTCCAGCCTATTGTTGCGCAGCTGCCCAATTTCCACTTCGGTTTTTATGGCTTTCTTGTTCTGCACCACGAACACAAAGGGCTTTTCTCCACCCGAACGTACCACAGCTTCAACCGGTACAAATAATCCTTTTCCGTTTTGAATTTGATGTGTAGCCCTCACTACTTGACCAACCAGCCACTTTTGATCGGCATTGTCTATAACTACCTCAACACCAACCGTTCCTGTTCCGGCATTCGTCGAAGGATAGACCTTTTGAACCGTCCCTATTCTCTTATCTCCGTAGAGGACCACATCGATTTTATCCCCGATTTTCCATAAGGAAACATCGCGATCGGGAACAGGCAGGACTGCTTTGAGCTGATCCATGCGTCCCACTCGATAAACCGGATTTCCTGCACCGGTTAGCTGCCCCATACTGGCGAGCTTGGCGATAATGGTTCCGGTCATAGGTGACTGTAGAGACGCTTTTTGTTGGGCGAGCTCAGCCTGTTCCTTCTGGATCACCATTTGCTCATACAGAGCGGAGGTTTGGATTTTATCTTCTTGGCGAGCCCCAGCTTGGGCCAAGGAAAGAGAAGCTTGGGTGGTTTCGAGATCTTTGCCCGCCATTTCCGCCCTGATTTGGGCATTCTCCCATGTATCCTTCGAAATCGCCCCATTTTGGTAGAGTTGCTCCATCTTTTTCAGATCATCTTGAGCCTTTTGATTATTGACCTGAGCCTTATCCACCAGTAATTGGGCTTGTGTTAGCTCTTGCTGCCGCGCCCCATTTTGAACCTTAGCGAGCGTTGCCTGTGCCTGTTCTACCGCAGTTCCCGCTTTCTGCACCTGGAGTTTATAATCCGCATCATCCAATTTTCCTAGAATCTCCCCCGCTTTGACGGAATCGCCTTCCTCTTTATTCAATTGAAGGATTCTCCCCCCTACTTCGAACGAGACAAGGGTATCTTCCATTGGCTCTAATGACCCGGAAAGCTCAAGGATTCGATTCATCGTTTGAATTTGGGTGGTCGTCGCTTCCACCACTTTGACATCTGCATTCGCTAAAGTGATCTCTTCACCTTTTGCCGCACACCCCGACAGCAGACTCCCCGCAGTCAAGATAGAAAGTAAGTGATATATGGATTTTCTTTTCATGTTTTTCCCCCGCTTTTATCATCCTTGTTGGTTGAGTTGATAGCCTAATCCACTAAAGATAAAGGTAATCGTATCGGAAATGACATCCTCCAGTTTCTGTTCCCCCTCGGTGAACAATACTTCGACCATAGGATGGCAGCCTGGATATATGAAAATTGACATCACAAGCATCATGGCATGATCCAATGAGCGGAACTGAAAGATTCCCTGTTTTCTTCCAATATCCAACACCTCACGCAGCTTTTTCCATACCGGCAAGCAGTAAGACAAGATGCGTTCAGCTCTTGGCGTTTGCAGGGAAATTTCTTGATGCATAATCGTGGCCAGTTCGGGATCGTCATGCTTAAATCGTAATGCACCCTCAATTAAAAATTGAAGTCCAAAGACTGGATCTTTCAGCTGTTCTTCGTATTGATCCAAATGATTTCCCGGAAATAACGTGTCTAATATAGCAAAGAAAACATTTTCCTTTCCCCCGAAGTGATACGATACTAAAGCCACGTTGCCGCCTGCTTCCTCACAAATCTCACGGACGGAAGTCCCATCATATCCTTGTTTGGCAAAGAGTTTTTTCGCAGCGAGTAAGATTCTCAATTTTATATCTTGCGGTTCCATTTTCCCTCCAATTAAATGTTTGTTTAAATTAATCGTTTAATTGGAATTGTAGGCGGAAAGAACGACGGTGTCAATAAAAGATTTCCAGCATAGAAACAGCTATCCCATTTAGAGGAAAATTCTTCCTTAATCCTTTAAAACGGCGAAAAAGTAGGCTAATTAGCGGAAATTCCCTTAACAGCTCTTCTTAGTGTATTGAAAGCGCAAACATTATAAAATAAAGGAATATTTTTCCCCTAACAAACCTTCTTTTGATCCAAATTGAAGAATAGGGGAAGAAATTCCCCCTATTCTTCATAACCCTAATTTAATTTCACCCTCCCAATCAAATGACATTAGGGGGACTCTACTAGGATCTACCCTTAATCTGATAAATTAACACCGCTGCTTGCGCACGGGTTGCTTTGACATCGGGTTTAAAGGCATCACCCATTCCTTTAATGTACCCTTTGCCCGCCATCGCTTGAATCGCTTCAGCAGCCCATCCAGGAATGGAAGCTTGGTCTGAAAAGTCTTTGGCTGCTTCCAGAGTTAGATCCTCTCCGCGATCCTGCAGGGCACGATAAAGCATGACGGCCATCTGCGCTCTGGTCAACGGATCATTCGGTTTAAAGAGCTGTCCAGGGAAACCTTGGACTATTCCTTTGGATAAGGCCACTTTTACGGCTGGTACAGCATAAGTCGGAATGCCATCCTTGAATTCAAGCTTCATGGAAGCATCGTCCTTCCACCCCAACCAATTTCCTAATAAGGTCACGAATTGGGCTCTTGTCAATACGGCATCCGGAGCAAAACGGTCTTTGGACATCCCATTGATAATGCCTTCGCCGTGGAGCTGAACAATAGCTGGTTCATACCACATACCTGCTTTTACATCCCGAAATGGATTCGATTGTACTGAGTAATAAGGGATGTAGGTTCCCCACTGTTGAATAGGGAATACATAGTCTCCATTAGACTGTTGGGAGCCTTTCACTTCAAGGGATGTTTTTTGCTGTTCATCCAGGTAAAGAAGGCCTACTCCCCGTTGATCAGGCCATTGGTTTGGTGTAAGAGTTATGGTTTTAGGATTCTGTTCAACTAAGATTTTCAGTCCATTTAGCACCGGCTTTTTCCCTGGCATATAAAGCGGAATGGTCGATACCGGTTCTACTTGGGCTGTCGTGTCCAGCTTCACGGAGATTTCCTGACTTAAATTGAAAGCTTCCCCTGCCTGGATCGTTGCAGGCTTGGTGTCTTTGGCTGGATCATACGGCTGATACAGCGTCATTTCATCAAAGTAGATCGTTCCTTTGTGCGGACGCTGGTCTGCTCCTTCCGGCATGCTAACGACGTAGATACTCTTCATCTTAATCGGATAGACCGCTTCCGGCGGTACGTTTCCGATCACGTAGTTCCAGCCGCTGAAATTGATTTCCTTCGCCAATGTCATGTAGTGGACTTTTCCATTGGCATCGATAAGTTCCGAACGCAGCCAATGCTTGCTGTTGTCCCCATAAACCCATAGACCTGCCCCAATCGGGGTTCCTGGCAGAGTAATCGGTTTGTCGCCTAGCATTCCATATGCCACACGAATTTCATCCCATGGAGCGGCTTCAAAATTATATTGCAGCTTCGCTCCTTTATCAGTGCGGTAGACGGCTTGTTTTTCTTGGCTTAGTGAGAAGCTGCCATGACTAGCGATTTCAGCCGGATTGGCCGTATGATAGATTCCTTTGAGCGCATCAAAGCTCTCAAATGGCTGCGGGATCGTTCCTACGGAAACAGGCACCTTGACCTCTAGTCCATCAAAGTTAACAGCCAATTCTCCTTTAGCATCCGTGGTTCCTCCTGTAAAGTTAAATCCGTGAACGGTTCCAATTTCACTGGAAATGCTCGCCGTGGCTCCTTGAGGGGTAACCTCTAGGACTTGTCCAGCCTTTGTTTTTACTTTTACTTTAAAAGGTACGGTCTGTCCTTGATTCACAGCAATTATGGACGGTTCCACAAATAATTTTTCCACATGGGCTGCCCCGATAACTTCTATCTTTTTCGTATGCTGAACTCCTTGATAGTCAGCCGTAATCTCCTGAACACCTGAGGTCACTGCTAATAGCTTATTCCCCGTAAATGCATCTTGTCCGGTCCAAACCACTTCCGGCAGGGTAACCGCAAATGGATGGAAGTGTTCATCCCAGCCTTTTACTTTATAATCCGCTGTGGATCCTTTTAAAACTTGAGCTGGACCTTCGATTCGAAAATCTCGGAAAGCCCCGGTTGGTGCCGTGTTAAACACTCCAATCGCCGTTGGAATCCTGCGCTGCGATCCATAGGCGGGAGTATTCAATAGACTGATATTGTTTTCTGCTAGTTTGCGCGCAACCATAGTGGTAGATCCCCCGCCATCTAGATTGAAGGCCCGGTAACTGCCGACCTCTTTTAATACGACGGAGAACTCTTTTAACACCATGCCTCTCCCATTAGAAGGCCCTTCTACGGCTACAAGATAAAGAGTTTTGCCATCTTGAGAGACTCCGACACCAGAACGGGAAAACTTTCCGTTGATAGAGTTGACACTGACATCTAATGGTTTACCATTATCCACTAGCAAGACGTGACCAGCCATCGCTGTATCCAATCCTTGTGCTCCTGACATGGACAGATGAGTCGAGGCAAGCTGAACAGGATCTCCCACCTTCATCTGTTCCTGCAAAAACTTCGCACCCGATCCATGCCCCCACAGCACATACCCGTCAGAGGGAAGAACAGCAGCCGGTTGCTTAACCCGAACTTCCTGCACCACATCACCTTTTACCACCACTTCGGTATAATCTTCAAAGCCTTTGAGTAGCCCTAAGCTTTTTGGACCGAAAGCTGGCGTATAAAGATTAACTTGATCCTGATGGCTCTGGTAGCCTGCGGATTTATATTCTAGTTTATTGACTCCTTGTATCGCAAAGCTGGCGCCGCTTACCGCCGTTACTTTCCCTTGGTAGCTGAATCTGTCGATAATCGCCGTTCGATCCCCTAGAATCCCTAGGCTGTACCAGTAAGGCATCCTCCCCATCGAAGAAATGATGTTCCCCTGATCCAAGGCGATACCAAAAGGCGTATTATCTTTCATATTAAAAAAATCGGCATTGATCGCCGCAATAGCTCCCTTTTCCTTGGCCATTTCCTCTACCGTCTGCTTCGTGGAAAATGTCCCATTTTTCCCGTACAATGGCCTCACTTGAGCATAGGGATTGTTCAAATCCACCTTAGTCACCCATACCCGCGAGTTTTTTCCACTAATCTTTTTGTTGTAGGTTTGCAGGACCACCCCTTCCCCGATGATTTGCTCATCAACAAGCTGAATCGGTAGGGTCGCCGTGTCTTCCGCCCCTGCAAAAGCAGGCAGCACAATGGAAAACAGCATCGCGAGGACGAGCGAAAAGGCTGTTCCCGATCGATACTTGCCCCGGTTTAACATGCTGTAAAACTCCTCTCCTAAACTATCTTCTTTTTCTACCCTAGTATAGACGTGATAGAAAGGAGAATGTTTCGCCAAAATTTCCTAATTAGGGAAAAGGGGTGTTGAATTGGGTCGTACTGTGGAGAGGATAGAATTGCATCAGAGGATATGAAAGGGGGTCCACGAAAAGAGCGAGGGGGGAGTGGTTCCTTCGAACTCGATACCACTTTTAAACAATGTTGTGGGTAGACACCCCTGTTGTCGCGTGTTAAAATAGGAACATATGATCTCAATGTAGAGGAGGCCCCCTTTGTTAAAAAGACCCAATAAACTACAGTTCCGTCGCTACTCTAATGATGAAACTTACCAGCTTATCCTGAAATCACTCTTTGCCCATAAGCAAAAACATAGCCTTTCCTGCCCCCACTGCCATAGCCACCATCTTGTCCTTCATGGAAAGTACCGAGATCGCCAACGATACAAATGCAAGAATTGCTCTAGAACCTTCAATGACCTTACCCACACACCTCTGCACTATCTCCATTTACCACACCAATTTATCGAATTTCTGCTTTGTGTTATTGGCGGCTTTTCGCTCCATCTATCTGCTGTCCATGTTGGAATTTCTTATGTCACCGCTTTTTATTGGCGTCATAAAATCATTCACGTCCTTCAACAGCTCGAAAAACAACGCGCACTGCATCAATTTACTCCTAAAACTTTGCCAGTCAATTGGACATCACACTTTATCACCTTCCGCTACCGCATCCCGCTTCGTCTTCCCGGAATGAATCTCCTTCAACAGCAAAAATTCAAAGACTGGATGTCCTATTACCATTTAATCTGTATTAAATATCTAAATCGTTATCTTGCCTGGTTTCGCTTCCTAGAAAATCTCCCTAAAGAACTACCTCTGGATCAGATGAAACATCTGATTGTACAAGCTTGCTCTGTTTCGTTAGAACAAACCTATCAATCGGTACGAGAGGGCTTTTAATGAATATCCCCTCATCTGCATCCCTCCCAACCCACAACATCGTTTAAAAGTGCTATCCATAGTAAAAAGAGACACCCCATAAACATGAGATGTCTCCACGAAATTTGTCTAGAAGGATTCCGGACGTTCCTTCCGGTATCCATAATAATATAAAATGGCTTCCGCAATTCGGCGAGAAGCTTCCCCATCCCCGTAGGGGTTAACGGCTTTTGACATGCTAGAATAAGCTTGTTCATCCGTCAAAAGCTCATGGGCCAGACCAAAGATAACCTCTTCGTTTGTACCCGCTAACTTCAGCGTTCCCGCTTCAATTCCTTCCGGTCGCTCAGTCGTATCCCGCAAAACCAGGACAGGAACACCGAAAGCCGGAGCTTCCTCTTGGACTCCACCAGAGTCAGTCAGAATCAAATAAGAGCGGGACATAAAGTTATGGAAGTCCACCACATCTAATGGCTCGATCAAACGGATACGCGGATGATCTCCTAAGATCTCATTTGCTGCTTCCTTCACCAAAGGATTAAGATGTACGGGATAGACCACCGCAATATCCTCATGCGTGTCCACTAAACGACGTATCGCCCGAAACATGCCGCGCATCGGTTCCCCCAGGTTTTCCCGACGATGAGCTGTCATCAGAACAAGCCGAAGACCTGCCAGTTCCTCCAGAACCGGGTGGGAATAATCCTCTCGAACCGTTGTTTTTTGGGCATCAATGACCGTATTCCCCGTTACATAGATGGCGTCCTCAGACTTATTTTCTCTTAGAAGATTATTCTCTGATACATGGGTAGGAGCAAAATGCAGATCGGCCATCACCCCGGTCAATTGACGATTCATTTCTTCAGGATAAGGTGAGTATTTATTATTGGTCCTTAGACCCGCTTCCACATGACCGATGGACACTTGATTGTACAAAGCAGCCAAACTGGCAACAAAAGTGGTTGATGTATCCCCATGAACCAACACCATGTCCGGTTGGACTTCTTTCATTACCTTGTCCAACCCTTCCAATGCACGGGTAGTCACATCGATCAGGGTTTGACGGTCTTTCATTATATTCAAGTCATGATCAGGCTGAATTTCGAAAATATCCAGAACCTGATCTAACATTTGTCGATGCTGTGCCGTCACACATACAATCGGTTCAAGCTGATCATATTTTTTTAACTCGTGAACAAGTGGTGCCATTTTGATCGCTTCCGGTCTTGTCCCAAAAATAGTCATAATTTTTTTCTTCATCGTTTCCCCGCTCCTCTATTTCGTTCCGAATAGACGGTCTCCAGCATCTCCTAAGCCCGGAACGATATAACCGTGGTCGTTTAACTTTTCATCTACTGCCGCAACATAAATATCCACATCTGGATGATCCTCTTGGACCCGTTGAATGCCTTCCGGAGCAGCGATTAAGCACATCAGCTTAATATTTCGGGCGCCACGATTTTTAATGGATGTCAATGCAGCAACCGCAGAACCACCCGTTGCAAGCATCGGATCAATCACAATAAGATCACGTTCTTCTACATCGGTTGGCAACTTGACATAGTACTCCACAGGCTCCAACGTGTCCGGATCACGGTATAACCCGACATGCCCCACTTTCGCCGCTGGGATTAATTTAAGAACGCCGTCTACCATCCCTATGCCGGCACGGAGAATCGGAACCAAGCCTAGTTTCTTTCCTGCAATCACATTGGATTTACAAATCGTAACTGGTGTTTGGACCTCTACTTCGACCAATGGAAGATCTCTAGTGATTTCATAAGCCATTAACATGGCTACTTCATCTACCAATTCGCGGAACTCCTTCGTTCCCGTACTTTTATCACGTATGTATGTAAGTTTGTGCTGAATGAGCGGGTGATCAAAAACATATAAATTTGCCATAGATAATTACCTCCTATGCTATTTATATTATGTACTCCGTAAAACCTATTCATGTCGGGAAATATTATACCACTTTAAGAGAAAAGCAGAAAGAGAAGTTTCCGTGACATTAACTTCCCACAACATTCTATAAAAGTGATCCTCACCTTTTTACCCCATCAACCCTATACCTCTTGATCCTCCTCATCATTCTCCAACAAATTAAGAAGCATCGTAATCTGCTGATTGATGCGTTTCGCATCCTCTTCCGTTTGAGCTAACATTAACTCCTGCTGCCGTTTTTGAAACTGCTCCCATAGACTGGACTTCACTTTTCATCTCTCCTCTGGAGCTCGCACAATGAATTCCTATTTTTGCCCAATTATTGGTCCTTATATAAATATTTGCCTCCCAAACAGCATGCCACATAAACAAAAAAGCTAAGCCTGTATCGACTTAGCTTTTCCTCTATTAAAGCAATTTCATATCCGGATATAACGGGAATTTCTCACACAGCGCTGCAATCCTTGTCCGTGCTTCTTCCTTCTTCGCTTCATCCTGTGGATTTTTCAATGTCAACGCGATAATAGCCGCTACTTCCTTCATCGACTCTTGATTAAATCCGCGAGAAGTCACAGCCGGCGTACCAATACGCACACCACTTGTTACAAATGGGCTGGCCGGGTCAAATGGAATGGTATTTTTATTCGTCGTTACACCCACTTCATCCAACAGATGTTCGGCTTCTTTACCGGTTAAGTTCAGATTGCGAACATCGATTAGCACTAAATGATTGTCAGTACCATCAGAAACGAGCTTCAATCCTTCTTCCTTCAAAGAAGCAGCTAATTGATGAGCATTCTTTACAACGTTTTCACTGTAATTTTTGAATTCCGGCTTAAGCGCCTCTCCAAAAGCCACCGCTTTTGCAGCAATCACATGCATTAATGGACCGCCTTGAACACCAGGGAACATCGATTTATCAATCGCCTTGGCAAATTCCTCTTTGCAAAGAATCATCCCTCCACGAGGTCCGCGAAGAGTCTTGTGAGTTGTTGTAGTTACAAAGTGCGCATGGGGAACCGGATTCGGATGATGACCGGTAGCAACCAAGCCAGCAATATGAGCCATATCCACCATGAAATAAGCGCCTACTTCATCAGCGATTTCACGCATACGAGGAAAATCGATCTCCCGTGGATAAGCACTTGCCCCTGCCACGATCAGCTTAGGCTTATTTTCCAAAGCTTTCGCACGAACATCCTCATAATCGATGACATTGGTATCTTCTGTTACTCCATACTCCACAAAATTATAAAGTGTACCGGAGAAGTTCACCGGACTTCCATGAGTCAAGTGACCGCCGTGAGAAAGATTCATCCCTAGAACGGTATCTCCTGGCTTTAGAATGGTAAAATAGACACCCATATTCGCTTGAGCCCCGGAATGAGGCTGAACATTGGCATGTTCCGCTCCGAACAATTGCTTCGCACGATCACGAGCCAAATCCTCTACCACGTCTACATATTCACAACCGCCATAGTAACGACGACCCGGATAGCCTTCGGCATATTTATTCGTTAAAACTGTGCCAAGAGCTTCTAATACCGCTTCGCTAACAAAGTTTTCGGATGCAATTAATTCGATTTTGTTTCTTTGTCTACCCAATTCTTGATTAATTGCTTCTGCTACTTGCGGATCTTGCTTCGTTAAATATTCAAACATGAATTTTTCCCTCCGTGTATATAATACTCTATATTTTTTTACGTACAGCTAAGATTTGCTTGATTCTGATCATAAACTGCCCGGCTTCCCCCAACTAGCCTTGGCCTTGTATACGCCATAGTCACATGGGCTTGTCCGATCATTCGGATCGAAGGACGCAAAGGAACAGCCACAGGCTTCAAGTGCATACCAATAAAGGTATCTCCAATATCAATTCCCGCATGGGCTTGAATAGTCTCGACAACAACGGGATCACTCCACTCTGAAAAAGCATAGGCCGCCATAGAACCGCCTGCTTTCGATACAGGAATCACCGTCACTTCCTCGAGTTGAAAGAACTCTGCTGTCTCTCTTTCCACCACTAATGCCCGATTTAAGTGCTCACAGCATTGAAAGGCAAGATGAAAGGAGCGCTCAGCTTGAACTTCCTGCAACACTCGAAAAATCGTTTCAGCAACTTGTCCACTTCCTGCGGTCCCGATTTTTTCACCAATTACTTCACTTGTGCTCGTTCCCAGAACCAGAATGTGCTTGGGACCTAACGGAAAGGCGGAAAGCAGATCACGGACAACCGTCCGAACCTCATGCTCCAATTGCTGCAAATTAGACATAGCTTTCCTCAATCTTAGTAATCTTATCTATGCGGTTCATATGTCTGCCACCTTCAAATTCCGTACCCAGCCAAACCTTCACGATTTCTAAAGCTAGCCCAGGTCCAATCACTCGAGCTCCCATAGCCAATACATTAGAGTCATTATGCTCGCGAGTCGCTTTGGCAGAGAATAAATCATGCACCAACGCGCAACGAACACCTTTTACCTTATTGGCAGCAATCGACATCCCGATTCCTGTTCCACAAACGAGAATTCCCCGATCAAATTCTCCCGAAGCTACTTTTTCCGCAACAGGAAGAGCATAATCCGGATAATCCACCGATTGCTCACAATCACAACCTAGATCCTCGTAGGCTATATTCATAGAATCAAGAAGCTTCTTGATGTCTCCCTTTAATTGGTATCCGCCATGATCGGCACCAAGTGCGATTTTCAAAGAGATCTCCTCCGTTTTCAATATTACATCCTTATTATACCTTATTATTCAAAAAGCACATAGCTATTTTTCTTAATGTTATTATACAATACAAACATAAATGTTCGGATTTTACACAGTAAAACGACAGATATTCTCCTGAAGCTTTTCGGCTTGCATACGTAGGATTTGTCCAGCAGCTGCTATTTCCTCCATGGCAGCAGTTTGATCTTGAGCAGCAACAGCCACAGATTGTGAACCTGAAGAAGCCTCTTCAGCAATCTGAGCCACTTCCCGTGCTTCATCCAACGTTGTTTTCATGTTCACCGCTTGATCGACCACCAATTGGACAATATGATCGACCGCTTCGACCACTCCTTGAACGGAGACACCGACATCGTAAAGCGCCTTGGTCGTTACTTCCCCTCGTTTGGATTCTGAAGTGGCCATCCGCACTTGCTCATGTATCTGTTTCACCGCCAGAGCCACTTCCTGCTGAATTTCATGGATTAAGCGATCAATCGCTTGAACTGCCTTCCCACTCTCATCAGCCAACTTGCGAACTTCTCCTGCCACCACAGCAAAACCGCGACCATGCTCACCCGCTCTGGCCGCTTCAATGGAAGCATTCAAAGCTAGCAAATTGGTTTGCTCCGCCATCGTTCCCACAAGCTTGGAAATTTCGCCGATTTCTTTTGCTTGCAAATCAAGCTTGGAAACCACCTCAATCGAAGCCTGACTTTCCTTAGATAATTGATGAAGACCATGAATCAACGTTTTCACTACATTCGAGCTCGTTTCTATCGTTTGTACCATATCCTTTGATAAACCACGCGTAAGGCCGGCACGATCCTTTATTTCCCCGACCATCCCGTTTAGCTGCTCCAGTGAATCGACCATATGCAACGTGGCCGCGGATTGCATCATGGCCCCTCTTGCAATGTCATCAATGGTCATCCCGATTTGTTCGGTTTGAGTGGCCGCAATATAAGAGGCTGTCGTCAATTCATGAACATGATCTCCCGTTTGCTGAAAGTTATTTTCAATATCCTTCACCATCGATTGCAAATTGTTCAACATCCGGTCAAATGCAAGAGCTAACGAACGCAGTTCATCATTTCCCTTCGGAATATCCACTTGAACACGCAAGTCACCCGTCGAAACCTTTTCGGCTGTTCTTTCCAATTGAACAATAGGCTTAGTCAAAATGCGAGCGGCAATCCATCCGAAGAAAGCAGACCATAAAACCCCCATTAATAAAACAGTCCCTTGAAAAACCATGGGATGCACATACTGAAGAAAATAATCTGATAAAAAGGTCAAAATAAAGAAGCTCGTCCCATACGTTAGGGCCGACAACACCGTGATCCCTAACACAATCTTTTTCTGCAGGCCAAAACGAATACTATTGTTCATTTAAATTCTCCCCAATTATGTATAAATACAACAGTAAATTATTCGTCCTCCTCACCCTGAAAACCTGCTAGTTCATCATTATTTTTTTGATTATTTTGTTAAGAATGGCTTCTAAATCCCGTTCGGTTTCGCGATAATTCTCTAGAGATCCACCATATGGATCGGTCACATCGCGTCCTTTATCATCAGCAAATTCATTCACCGTAAACACTTTATTGTCTACCCCTGGAAATTGGCGGCATAAAACGTGCTTATGGCTTTCTGTCATCGTTAAAATGAGATCCGACCATTGGACCAACTCCATCGTGACAGGTTGAGAAGCATGATTATGGTTAATCCCTCTGTTTTTTAAAATCGTATCGGTGTGAGCCGATGCCGGTGAGCCAAAGGAAGCCGCTACACCAGCTGACTGAACCTGAACCAGTAAATTGAAATCCCGAGCAATTTGCTTCAATAAACCTTCAGCCATCGGGCTGCGGCACGTATTTCCTGTACAAATAAATAAAATATTCATGTTTCGTCACCTCAATGCGTGAATGATGTAAATTAAAGCCAGACTCGCAAGCATCCCCACCTGGGCAAAAAGTCGGTTGTATTTCATCGATGTGGGGCCAATTTCCTTCCATACAATAAAACCCATCGCGCCGGCAGCAAATGAAATTCCTATAGCAACTAAAAAGGGAGAGCCAACAAAAAAACATTTTCCCAACCATGCTCCAGCCGGAATGCAAAGACTGATCGCCAACGAAAGGATGGCTACCCACCTTTTCCTCATTCCCGCTAACACCAGGGGAATAGCCATACCGATCCCCTCGGGGACATTATGCAGGGCAATCGATAAGGCCATCAGCACTCCTAATTCATGTTCCGTTTCAAACCCAGCACCGATCGCGATTCCCTCCGGAATATTATGAATACCGATGGCTAAAGCAATCATATATCCCATTCGCAAGTATTCCCTTTTCTTCGGGTTTACAGAAACGGGCTGATCGCCCATCATGCGCTGTAAACATTCATAGACTAGAAGCATGGTCAATAAACCGATACCCAGTCCAACCCCCACAGCTTCTATGGGCCCTTGATCAAAAGCGGCAGGCAAAAGGTCCACTGCAATTACTAACGTGATAATTCCCGCAGACATTCCCAAATAAAAAGCAAGGATCTTTCTACCAGGCTGTCCAAAAAGAAGGGCGGCAATAGCCCCCAGCATCGTCGTCACTCCGGTTAAGGTACTGAGAATGAAAAGTTCCATTGTCTCTCGCCCCCCTAAAGCAGAAACTTAAAGCCAAAGGCCATGAGAATAGTACCGCCAATAGCCTCGCCAAATCCGCCTAAACGGTGTCCAACATGCCGGCCTAACAAAAGACCACTGCAGGCCATAACCATTCCCAATAGTCCAAATAGGAGAACAGCCATCACAATATCCACCTCGAACAAACCGAAGGAAAATCCAACAGATAACGCGTCCAAGCTTACACTTAGGGCAAACAAAATCAAACCGAACCCTTGGGTAGGATAGCGGTTATTCGAATCTTCATCTCGAAAAAAAGACCCCCAGAGCATGTTGGCCCCTAAGAAGCAAAGAATCAATCCACCCATAAAGGTAGCGATATCTCCTACAACCCTAGATAAAAACATACCGCTAGCAATCCCGATCAAGGGCATTACAACATGAAACAGACCGATAACAATGCTCACTTTCGCAATGGTCCTTAAGCGCACGCCAACCATCCCCATCCCTATGCCCAATGAAAAAGCATCCATTCCAAGGGCAAATCCAATCATGAGAATGGTATAAAACTGTCCCCACTGGATAATGTCCCACTGCATACGATCCCCTCCCCATCCCTTGTCTCCTCATGGATATGCGGACAGGTTGGGAAACATGCTAATCGATTTATGCGCGGTATACCCGGTGGCCGGCTGCCTTATTCAAACGGTTCATGATAGCAAGACCCACCCCCTGTAAGGGGAAAGATTCCGAAAGAATATAGTCGACCCTCTGAGCATCGAAGGAGCGGAGCGCATCGTACAATTGCTGGGCAACCGTTGCGAGGTTTTGTCTAGATCCACAAACGGCCACAAAATCCGCTTCCGAATAATAAGACCTCGATTCTTCTGTAGCCAAAACGCCTACCTTTCTCCCCTTCCGTTTCGCTTGTCCTATCGCATCTTGGATGGCCCGAATTTGCTCCTCAATTGAAGATGCCGCAACCATCCACATTTCTCCCTGTGGGGCATAATGCTGATATTTCATCCCTGGCGATTTCGGCTGCTCATACTGTATCGCTAAACCAGGATCCAGCTCGATAGGGCCAATAACCGTCTCAAGCTCCTCCTTCGTGACACCTCCTGGACGAAGAATCATCGGCGGATCGACCGTCATATCCAACACCGTAGATTCCACTCCGACTCCTGTGGCCCCACCATCCACAATTCCTGCTACCCGACCTTGCAAATCCTCATAAACATGCTTAGCTGTAGTCGGACTTGGTCTCCCTGATCGATTCGCACTCGGTGCGGCAATAGGGACCCCCGCTTCTGAAATCAAGGCTAAAGCTACAGGATGATTCGGCATCCGCACTCCCACGGTGTCTAGACCAGCGGTTACTTCAGGGGCAATGCCCTCTTTTTTGGGCAGTATCATGGTTAACGGTCCTGGCCAAAACACTTCCATTAACTCCTTCGCTTTCTCCGAAATATGAGAAACAAGAGAATCGAGATCTTCCTTGTGAGCAATGTGGACAATCAGGGGATTATCACTGGGTCTGCCTTTCGCTTGGAAAATCTTTTGCACTGCTTGAGAGGATAAGGCATTAGCCCCTAATCCATACACCGTTTCGGTAGGAAAACCGACAACCTCATGGTTCTTTAGAAGGTCGGCTGCTTCCTGTAATTGTGGATAAGGGGTGGATTTTCCCACAACATTATCCACATGCCAAACTTTTGTCTGATAACTTATCATCTTCATCCAAATCCTTTTTCACTGGGTATTTAATTTATTTTGTCGGGTATAAAACAAAGAAGTTATCAACAGATTGTGGATAACTTGTGCATAACTGTAGTTGAATTTGGTTAATCAACCTTTCGTTTTTCTTTTTTTATACACCATCACTGTGGATAAGCCTGGCTGATGCTGCTGAAAATGCGAGGATGCCTTAATAACAGCAGGAATTGCATCTTCATTCACAGCCTGAAAACCAAAAAAGTGAAAGAAAGAAGCTGATCGGGTAAGGAGGTAAATCTCTTGAAGTCCTTTTTGAACCGCAAAAGAAAGCAGAATTCTGACCAATTCCATCCCCGCCTGGACATCCAGCCAAGCCGAATCCAAAGCAAGGGAACGAAGGAGCCCCACTCGTTCCTCCACCATTTCCAAACCGGCCGTTCCAACAATTTCCTGATGATCTTGGTGTTCCACTACGAGGAAATGAACGATATGTTCCTCAATTCCTGCACTATTCAGTTTACCCTTTTTTAAAAGTTTCACTATTCTATCCTGATCTTGATCTGTTGCCATCCGGACCACCATGTTCATAGGGGGAGAGCCTCCTTCATATCTATCATTTCTATTATTTATATGAATAAAAATGATAGATATGACTGATCCACTAGCTGAATGCTCTGTATTCCGCCTGTTTCTTCAAATAAGAGGTTAACTCAACCGTCATTTCATAACGCATAAACGGAGTAATTAAATAGATTCCCTTAAAATAGCGCCGGGCTGTTTCCATTAATTCAAAAGCAATTTCTACCCCTTGCTTCCTCGCATCCTCCCCTTCATATCGGGCCATTCGGGCACGCACATCTTCCGACAGGCGAATTCCCGGCACTTCATTATGAAGGAATTCCGCATTACGATGGCTAGTCAATGGCATAATTCCGATAAAAATGGGAGTCTTCAGATGCGCCGTCGCCTCCGCTACTTGCACAATTTGCTCATGATCATACAAAGGCTGGCTCATAACATAATCGGCACCCGCTTCGATTTTCTTTTCCAAGCGCTCGACTGCCTTATGCAAGTATCGGGTATTCGGGTTAAAGGCACTGGCAACAGTAAAGGAAGCCCGCTGTTTCAATTCCCTTCCAGCAAAACCGATTCCTTCATTTAATTGTTTTATCATGCGTATCAATTCAAAAGAAGTCATGTCATACACGGAAGAAGCCCCAGGCAAGTCTCCATAACGGGTCGGGTCTCCCGTTACAGCAAGAACATGATCAATGCCTAACGCATGTAATCCCATAAGGTGAGATTGCTGACCAATCAGATTTCGATCTCGACAAGTCAAATGAACAAGCGGACGAATCCCGATTTTATCCTTTACCAAGGTCCCGAGGGCCATATTGCTCATCCGGGTCATCGCCAAGGAATTGTCAGCCATCGTAACGGCATCGGCCCCTGCTTCTTTTAAAGCAGCCGCCCCTTCCAAGAAAGGAAGGTACTCCAGTTCTCGCGGGGGATCTAACTCTACAATAACCGTTGTGCGTTCCTTTACCATTTCAGGTAAAGTTTGTTCCTTCACCTGGTCTGGAATATTGAAGAGTTTTCGCTCCTGTGGCCGCTCTGCAATGGTCAGGGTTCGGCTGACCTTAGGCTGTTTTCCTTTTAAACGCACTGCCACCTCAGCAATATGCTCTGGTGTGGTTCCGCAGCAGCCTCCCAAGAGGCGAACCCCTAGCTCATACAAAGTTTCTAACGATCGACCAAAATATTCAGGAGAAGATGCATATTCATATTTTCCATCTAAGTATTCGGGAAGCCCTGCATTGGGATAGGCAGAGAACAGAAGACCCTCAGTGTGGTTCAAAGATTCAAACGAGCTGATGATTTTCGCTGGGCCATTATAGCAGTTTAGTCCGACAACATTGGCTCCCGCCTCCAACAGCATTTGAAACGCCCGTTCCAACGGAATTCCATCCGGGGTACGATCAATATCTTGAATCGATAACTGGCAAATGATCGGTTTTAATGAGAGCTCTCGAGTCACTCGAACCGCTAGTAAGGCCTCGTCTAAATTGGTCATGGTTTCGAGAATGAATCCATCGATATCTTCTTTTAGGAGGCTGGTGATCTGCTGTTCAAATATCTCTTTTAAGTCATGTAAAAGCTGCTTATTCCTTCTAGCCCCTAAAATTCCTCCGATCGCTCCTACCACATATGCCTCTTCGCCCGCAGCCTCTCTGGCAATTCGAACGCCCGCCCGGTTAATAGCCTCTACTTGTTCTTCTAGACTGAATTTAGCTAGCTTTTCTAAATTGGCTCCATAGGTATTCGTTTCGATTAAATTGGCTCCGGCTGCAATATAGCGCTGATGAATTTCTCTAATGATTTCCGGTTGCGTCAAATTCAGCTCTTCCCCACAGCTTCCCACTGGAACTCCATAACGGTGAAGCAAGGTCCCCATGGCACCGTCTCCGATCAGCACATGGTCTTTGATATAGTCCAATAAATTCTGTTTCATATGCTTTCCTCCCCCAAACCCTATTATGTTGCAAATAAAAAAACCTTCTATGTCAAGTAGAAGGTTTCGCTAGGTATCTATCTCTATCGATCACGATTCCCCTCTCATTTCTCAGATGGTTTTCCATCTGCAGGAATTAGCACCCTGCTTAAAGTTTTTGCAAACTTTAACGGGTTGCCGGGTTTCATAGGGCCAGTCCCTCCACCTGCTCCAAATAAAAAAGACTTTATCGTAGTATTCATTATAGTGTGACCGCCTTAAGAGGAAGTCTTTTTCCCACCCTTGAATATCAAGGGTGGGAATTATGCCGATAGTAAATGTAAGGTTCACTTCAGTGAACCTTACATTTACTATGTGGAAAGAAAAGTTGATATCATCCGAAACGTGTCTATCTTTTTTTATATTAACGTTTATGATACTTCCTGGTTCCGATCCTGTCAATCTTTTTCCCTTATCCAAATATCGACTGCCAAATGTCTTTAAATACTTCAAACAGGAAGAACTTCACTTGGATCTTAGGTACTTCTAGACCAGACTTGGTCTCTTCCGTTTGATTTCGGGTTTGATCTTGGACTTGAGTTTGGTTAGGATCCTCTGTTTTTACGGCATCACCTGTAGAAATATCCACGAAGCAAAGGGGTGGGAACAGCACGCACCACCAATTTTGCCCAAGTCCCTCACCTACAGTGACACGCAACGCTTCATATTCTCCAGCAGGATAAACATATTGACCGTACATTTTCGTTGGGAAGGGGACAACACCCAATTCTACCTTGCTGTTATAAGTAAACCCGCTTTTCGTGATGGTCTGTGCTACAATCTCTTCGAGCTGAGGAAGCTCTTCTTTCATCTTTTCCCGAGCCTCCTCAATCGAATCGAGGGTACCCACCTTGGTGCTGATGTAGCTATTTATATGATCACGAATCTCCCTTTTGAGGATTTGATCCTGTGGAGAATCGCTGTTGGCAATGATACGAAGGCGAATCGCTTGCTCTGGAATCGCACTCTCTGTAAAAATGGCGGCAACAGAACGCTGACTTTCCCAGTTCATGATAAGTATAAATAATGAAAATAAGACCCAGCTAAGCTTCTTCATTTTTTGCTTCCCCTCTCTTTTCTATCTCCTTAGCCATCATTCTGGACAGAAAAGAGTCTTTTTAAACTATATTTTTTATTTTTTGAATTTTCGTTTTTTATTAGTGAAGAGGGACTTCCTATTTGCTTCGAACACCACTTTTAAACAATGTTGTGGGTAGCGGGACATAGATATACTGGATTCAGGTTAAATAAGATTGTATTTAATAAGTGAAGGATACGACGTTCGATATCAACAGGTATACCGTTTTATAGTATTAGTAATTTCCCTTTTATCTAACTAATCCAGAGCTAGTCCCATCTTGGGTCCACCCTAGCCCATTCCCTGAAAAACGAGCCTAATCCCATTAACCTTATGTTCATCTAGTAACGCCTTAATGAAGTCTCTTGCAGCATTGGTTATAACCATAACTTTTATCACCTCCTTTCATAATTAAAGGAAAATCCAGCTCCATCTTTCTGCGAAACCTTCCTTTAATTATAAATTTTTTAATCTTAGGAGTCTCATGCTGTTTAAAATAACAATTAAAGCAGCACCGGTATCGCTCAAAACTGCAATCCATAAGGATAGCCAGCCAGGGAAAATGAGTACCAAAGCGATAAACTTGACGATAAGTGAGAACCCTATATTCTGCTTAATGATTCGTAACGCTTTGCGGCTTAAATGAATTGTGTGAGGAAGTTTTTCTAGGTTATCCGCCATCAAAATAATATCTGCTGTTTCCATTGCCGTGTCCGTTCCAACTCCACCCATTGCAATTCCGAGGTGTGCGGTTGCAAGAGCAGGGGCATCGTTAATCCCATCCCCGACCATCGCCACTTTATGACCTTCTTCTTGAAGTTTCTTAATAGCTATAACCTTATCTTCTGGCAATAACTCCGCAAAATAACAGTCTACATTAGCTTGGGAAGCTATCTTTTTTGCAGTACCTTTGTTATCACCGGTTAACATCACCATCTGTTTCACACCAATATTTTTCAACTTCGACAACACTCTTACGGTCACGTCTCGAATCGAGTCAGAAACCCCAATCATCCCTACCAATTTGGTTTTGGTTCCGATTAGAACAATCGTGTTACCTTCATTTTGCAGGGTTTGAACCTGGTTCTTAATCTCCAGTAGTGGAATATTAAAATCTTCAAAAAGCCTTACATTACCTGCAAAATATTCCGTTCCATCTATGGTTGCTTGAGCACCTTTACCAACGATAGTTTTAAACTCTTTTCCGCTTTTTGCTGGAATGCCATGCTCTTGTGTGTAATGGTTAATGGCTTGGGCAATAGGATGTTTCGAATGTTCTTCAATGGTTCTGGCAATTGAGAGTAATTCTTCTTTTGTACTTTCAAACGTGGTCACTTGAGCTACTTTTGGTTTTCCTTCCGTCAGTGTCCCTGTTTTATCAAAAGCAATAGCATTTAACACACCTGCGATTTCAAGGAAGGTTCCACCCTTGATTAATACTCCGTTCTTAGCCGCATTTCCAATTGCCGAGACAATGGCTACAGGAGTTGAGATAACTAAGGCGCAAGGGCAGGCAACCACCAATAAAACTAGCCCCTTATAGAACCAATCCCCCCAAATACCCCAACCAAGAAGAGGAGGGAATACCATAAGAATGGCTGCTACGCTAAACACAATAGGAGTATAAATTTGAGCAAATCGATCTACAAAAGCTTGCGTAGGAGCCTTCTTTTCCTGGGCTTCCTCAACCAAGTGAATGATGCGTGAGATGGTTGTGTCTTCAACCAGCTTTGTGACCTTTACTTCTAAAGAGCCACTTTCATTCACTGTTCCGGCGTAAACCTTATCACCAATGGTCTTATCAACGGGAATGGATTCACCCGTAATCGGAGCCTGATTAATACTGGAAGCTCCATCTATGATTTCACCATCTAACGGAATCTTTTCACCTGCTTTAATTACTATAATTTCGCCAACGATAACCTCTTCAACGGGTTTACGGACCAACTCTTGACCCGATTTCACCCAGGCTTCTGAAGGAGCTACATTCATCAAATTACGAATAGAATCACGGGTACTTTCAATAGATTTATTTTGTAGCATGACCCCAAAAGCAAACAACCACAAAACCGTTGCTCCTTCGAGCCATTCACCGATTATCGCTGCACCAATAGCCGCCCCTGACATAAGTACGTTCATATCCAAAGAACCGCTTTTGATGGCATAAAAAGCACTCTTTGCCGATTTATACCCGGTCAATACCAAGACTAGGGCATATAAACCCGTTACAAGTAATGGTGAAACGTCAAAGTAGGACCCGATAAATCCAAGAGCCAACAAAATACCAGTAAACGTTACAAGGTTAGTACCTTCGGCTTTACTTATTGGCTCTTCAACCCTGCCTTTACGTTTTGAAACAGGGGAAGCTTTAAATCCTGCTTTGGATACTTCTTTCATGACATCTTCCACATTCATATCATGAACCAGATGCATCTTACCAGTTGAGAAGTTTACACTGACTTCTTTAACTGAAGGAAGGTTGCTCATATGTTTTTCAAGAGTCACAGTGCAAGCTCCACAATCCATTCCTTCAATGAGAAAAGTTTGAGCATTTCCTTCGTTATCAACCGGTTCCACGCTAAATCCTAACTTTTTGATTTGTTTCTGGATATTATCGGTAATAGATGCGTCAGCAAAAACCTGAATTTTAGCCGTGCTGTAATTAACCTGAACATGATTGATGCCTTCCATTTTACCGAGGCTTTTTTCGATGGTTTGAGCACACGCAGGACAATCCATACCGTATACACGATATTCGAGTAATTGACCACTAACATTCGTCTGTTTCCCAATAACAGGTTCTTGTGCATCACAACACGAATCATCACTATAAGAGTCTTTAGGTTCGGACTTAACAATGAAATTTAAGAGTATAGGCTTGTTAAGCTTCATTTCTTTGTGTGTTGAGCAATTACCATCATCACAGCAACTATCTTTTTTTACCGGTACTGATTCAATGCAACAATCATCAGTACAAACAGGGTCCTTTTTCTTTGGTACTGCTATACTAATTGGAGTAGTTTTTACTGCTGTTTTGCCTAGTGATTCTTCTGAACACGAACTGGAAGCACAACATGAGTCTTTTTCTGTATCGTCAGACATTTTGGTTCATCTCCACTTTCGAATTTACAGATTCTTTGCTATGGAAAAATGCCAATTGAATCAGTTGTTTTACATGGTCATCATCTAAAGAATAAAAAACTAACTTGCCTTCTTTACGGTACTTTGCCAAACCCATATTTCGAAGTAAGCGAAGGTGATGAGAAGCTGTCGCCATAGTGCAACCAACAATATTTGCTGCATCACAAACACATAATTCACCTTCCTGAGATAATGCATAAGCAATTTTAATTCGTGTATCATCAGCTAAAGCTTTAAATATCTTTGCCACGGAAAGGGGATCTTGATTTCTAAGATCATTTTTTAATCGATTGACCTTCTCTTCGTCATAACAAAAAATTTCACAACAATCATCTAAATGATTCTTTGTCATATCCTCACCACACAATCTAATATTTATTTGATTGTATTATATGCAATTCAACACATAAGCTCAAATGATTATTTGATTATTTGATTATTTGTAGTAAGAAATATATCGCTGTACTTATATTATAAAAAGCACACCATATTGAACACTGGTGTGCTTTTTATATTTCATCGAAAGTATTTATCTTATTGAACTTATCTATCAAATACATCAATAAGGGAATTCAATTGTTTTTATAAAAATGCTTGTTAAATGAATAAACATGCTGCCGAAAAGTGACAGAGCATGCCGCTTAGGATAAAGGAATATCTATATATAACAAAACATAATTCACAAATAAACCAAGGATAAACCCTGTATTTTCTAAAAATGACAATAACCTGTTCCGGTTCTAATATTTATATCGATTGATCGAAGGTACATTTTGTAATTCTCTTAACTCCCTTTTCATCCGCTCATGATCTAAATCCTCTCCGATGAGAACCAATACGGGCTGATATGGCCTGTCGATTCGATAACGAATAAACATCGGTTCCCCATAGGCATATTGAAACAAAAAGATCCCAGGTGATTCAGTAAGATGGACGAATCCTTTTCCGCGATAAATCCGACCTGGTAACGATTTTAACCATTCCTGAAAAGCGATCCGATCCAGGGGTTCTTCCAACACTTCAGTAAAGGTACGCAAATGAAGATGATGATGAACATGTGATTCCGGTTGTTGATGTTTACCTTTCCCTTGATGTTCGGAAGAAATAAGAACAGACGGATCAATATCTGCATTGGTGGCCGGTAATAGTAGTGCGGTTAAATTGAAAGTTCGTATATTTTCACAGAGCGACTGGAGATCAGTTTCAACGAGACTATCCATTTTGTTAAGAATAAGAACATCCGCATATTTTGCCTGTTCTTCAAGTAATTTCTTCACGGATGCCTTCATCTTTTGACGATCCTGCCATTGCTTTACGTCTATAACCGTGATGATGGCTTTCACCTTTACCTGACCTACTAATGAAGGATGTGTGCAGGCATCTAACACCTCTATAGGATGCGCGGCTCCTGTTGCCTCAATGTAAATGCAATCCAGGTCATACTCGTCCACCATTTGATAAAGCTTATAGGTCAGTTCTCCTTGAATCGTACAGCAAACACACCCGTTTAATAATTCTTGTAAGGGTGTATTTGCCGGTACAAAGGAAGAATCGATACTGACCTGTCCTAGTTCATTCATTAACACTCCAATACGTCTTCCCCGTTTTTTCTCGAATTCAATCAGATGGGTCAGCAGTGTACTTTTACCGCTCCCTAAGAATCCCGTAAGAACATACACCTCAGTCAAAGGCTTGTCCATTTTCGTTATCGTTCCTTTCTATTTTCCGATCTAAACATATTTTTAACTTTTTAAATCATAATCATTACGATATTATTACTATTATAGTGTTCAACCGCTTAGAGCACAAATAAAGATTTAATCATAAGGAGATACAATGGATACGAATAAACCCCTTATTTCACCTACAAATGGCCTATGAAAAATTCTAAAGGTACAATAAATCAGGACAAATCAAAAACCCGTGAATAACACGGGTTTTGTTGTTTATTTGCTATCCAATGCTGTTTTTAAGGATTGTAGGTTTTCTCGCATCACGGAAAAATAATCTTTTCCTTTCGCTATTTCCTCTTCCCTCAATCCTTCAAGCGGATTCAACACTAATGCCTCCGCCCCGATTTCTTTCCGGACCATTTCGGCCACTTTACCGGTTACCAGCGTCTCAAACAAGATGTATTTTACCTTGTTTTCTTTAGCAAATGTAATGATCTCCTGTAACTCCTTCTGTGTTGGTTCATCGGAAGGAGTTAAACCGGAAATTGCCATCTGTTTTAAACCATACCGATTCACCAGATAACCATATGCTGCGTGGGAAACAATAATTTCTTTGCGTTGAGCGTTCTGTACAGCCGATTGGAATTCCTTATCCAACTGATCCAATTCTGCAATAAGGCTATTATAATTTTTTTCATAGGTTTCTTTTCCGGCAGGATCCGCCTTGAGCAGGGCTTCTTTAATCGCGGTGGCAATCTCTTTTGCACGAACAGGGTCTAGCCAGATATGCGGATCATTAATACCCTCTTCTTCATGCCCGTGTTCATCTTCCTTGTGTTCTCCCTCAGACGCATGATCGTCAGCATGTTCATCTTCTTTATGCTCGCCTTCATTCCCATGTTCATCATGGCCATCTTCCTCAGCCCCGGTCTGCTCACGGGTCAATAGATCGGTATGTTCACTGGAGTTTACGATCACCATCTTGGAAGTGTCAATCGATTCCAATACTTTATCCACCCAAGCTTCAAACCCGCTTCCGTTATAAATAAAGATATCACTTTCACTGATCTTGATGACATCCTTTGCCGTCGGCTCAAAATCATGCGGTTCAGCCCCCGGCGGGACAAGATTGACAACATTCGCCCGATCTCCGGCGATTTTGGTAGCAAAATCGTACACTGGATAAAAACTCGTATATACTTCTAATTTTTCATTCTGCTGACTTTCTGCTTTTTCCGGTTTTGGAGCATTCGTTGTTTCACTCTGCGGGCTGCATGCTGACAGAAACATGGACAGAATCAAGCTTGCACCTAATAAGGTAGAAAACATCTTATTTACCTTCAACTTAAAAAACTCCTTTCAACATCCTCATCGTTCAAAATAAAAACTACAAGAGCATTATACTATTCATTGTCCATCATTGTAAATAGTAATCATTTTGATTTAACGCTTATAGAATCTATCAAAATATCCTATAATTCTAATTGAACATCTATTTTTACTATCCATGATAATATAAAAAATAAGGACCCATCACAATCACGCGAACAAACCCAGACGAGCTTTATACATAGTTAAAGCACACTTTTCTCACCTTTGGCATACCCATCCATCGTAATTACTCCGATTTTTACCACCATTTTTTATAACCAATCACGATGCATAAGATAAACAAGGCCATGATGACAATCGTGCCCCCTGGCGCCAAATCCCATAGATACGAAACATAAAGTCCTGACAACACGGAAGATTGAGCAAACAGGATCGAATAGAAAAAAGTTTGCTTAAAACTATTGGCAATTTTCATACTGGCTGCTACCGGTAAAACGATAAGCGAGGATACAAGTAAAATCCCCACGATTCGCATGGATGAAGCGATCACCAGTGCCAGTAAGACCGTGAAAATCAGATTGACTATCTTTGATGGAATTCCATTGATCTCGGCATTTTCCTCATCAAAGGACATGGAAAATAGCTCTTTATACAATAGGAGAATCACCGAAAGTACAAAGATTGCTGTAACCAGAACCGTATACATATCAGATCTAGTAATCGCAACAATGCTCCCAAACAGGTAACTGTATAAATCAACGTTAAATCCATTCGCGAGGGAAATAAACACTACACCAAACCCGACCCCGGCGGATAAGGTAATCGGAACTGCCATATCTTGATAATGCCGATAAATTTTCCGAAGTTGCTCCACCCCTAAAGATCCGGCCACGGAAAACGAGATCCCTAAATAGACCGGATTTAATCCGGAAAAAAAAGTAAAATGTTTCCCCAACAGCAAACTTAAAGCGACCCCTGATAGCGTAATATGAGAAAGGGCATCAGCAATGACGGACATTCGCCTAACCGCAACAAATACTCCAAGGACCGGAGCGAGGAATCCGATGAGAACCCCGGATATCAACGCATTTCGCATAAATTCAAAATTCATTAAAGCCTCTATCATCCTTTTTCACTTCCTTACCCCTGCTTTAATGAGCATGTTGCAAGATTCGAACCTCATGCCCATACGCAGCAGAAAGAATTTGTTCCTGCTGATGCACAAAATCCAGTGAATCGCCATGGAAATAAAGTTTCCTATTCATACAGGCCACTTGGCTCACCTTTTTGGTAATAGCACCGATATCATGACTGACTAACAAGATGGTGATACCCAACTCCATGCGGAGTTTGTCAATCAGTTCAAAAAAACGTCGCTCTGATTCGGCGTCAACCCCAACCGTAGGTTCATCCAATATGAGAACCTCCGGATGACTGACAAGTGCTCTGGCGATAAACGTACGCTGCTGTTGACCTCCGGATAATCTTCCTATATTTCGGTTAGCTAAATCCCCAAGCCCCACCATCTCGATCGCATGATAAATGAACTTCTTCTCTTGGTAACCTATCCACTTGAATAAACCCATTTTCCCGAACAAACCTGTAGAAACTACTTCAAATACCGTTGCAGGAAATCCCGTGTTAAAACTATTGGCTTTTTGAGAAACATAGCCAATACGACTCCAATCCTGAAAGGATCGAATTGGTTTGCCAAGCAGTTTTACCTCGCCTTGTTGGGGTTTTATCAACCCTAAAATACTCTTAATGAGTGTTGACTTTCCTGAACCATTCGGTCCAACTAAGCCCAAGAAATCTCCTTGGATCACGGTGAGATTAATATCCTCCAACACCATAGAAGCAGAATCATACCAATAGCTGACATGTTTCAATTCAATAACCGGAATCCGTTCCCAATGTATCATACGGTTTTCTTTATTTTCCAAGGCTGCACGCTCTCTCATTTACTTTGTGGATTCCCTCCCTTATCCCTATTTTCGTAATCATTATGATTTATATCTTAAATTTATTATACCAACTGATGAACTGCTAGTAAATCGTTATCATTCTTATTTATTCCTTTGTGTGATAAGACAAGGATTACCTACTTAAAACTGTTTTTTAGTTAACTACAATTTTGACCATATCCATCCCATTTGAAATTTGATATAATAAGAATCATTACGTTTTAAGTACTTATGAAAAGGGGAATTAGTATGTCAGTCCATGAACATCGCCGTCAAGCTCCCGATTCAGTAAGATGCTTTGTTATTACCGTATCAGACACAAGAACTGAAGATACGGATAAGAGCGGACAGCTGATAAAGGAATTACTTAAGGAAGATGGATATATCGTTGCCGATTACCAGATTGTAAAGGATGAATATGCAGAGATTCAATCACTGCTGCGAAAAGCGAGCAACATACCGGAAATTGAAGCCGTACTGCTAAATGGTGGTACAGGTATTGCGCTTCGAGATACAACCTATGAAGCTGTCCGGGATAGTCTAGAAAAAGAAATGCCTGGATTCGGAGAGCTATTCCGTTATCTAAGCTTTACGGAGGATATCGGATCGGCGGCTATATTAAGTCGTGCCATCGCCGGTGTATGCGGGAATACCGCCATTTTTTCCATGCCTGGATCATCCGGTGCAGTCCGGCTTGCTATGACTCGCGTTATTTTGCCTGAATTACGTCATGTCATGCGCGAGATTTACAAAGACCGTACTTAGGATTTTGTATTAAGAAAGCTACTGGCGTAGCCTAATGCGTATAATACTTGACCGATAAGTATTAAAAACCGAGCGGATCAATTCTCCGCTCGGCTTAAACGATCATTAACTCGCTACACACTGAGCGAATTGTTCTTGAAACCAGGTTTGATCTAAATCCCGTCCTATAATCACTACTTCGCTCATTTTCTGTTCCCCTGATTTCCATTTACGATCGGCGTTTGAGGCAAACAGCATATGGATGCCTTTGAATACAACTCTTTCATCTACATTTTTGATATACAAGATCCCTTTGTAGCGGAACATATTCTCACCAAACTCTTGGATCCACTTCCCAATTAACTTTTCCAGTTTCTTTAAGTCTAATGATCTTTCTTCCCGGAGTACAATGGACGATACGGTATCGTCGTGGTCATGGTCTTCTTCTTCCAGAAAACCAGGATCAATTTCCAATTTTTTATCCAAATCAAAAGCATGGATTCCAAGGATCTTTTCCAGATTGATGTTACTGTTTTGTGTGCGGTATAGTTTGGCTGCGGGATTCATCGAAGTTAAACGCTGTTCTAGTTTATGTAAGTATGGTTCATCGACCAAGTCCACCTTGTGCAGTAGAATCACATCAGCAAAGGCTACTTGCTCCTGCGCTTCGTGCCCTTCATCCAAATGTTGTTCAGCATGTCTAGCATCAACCACTGTGACAATCGCATCTAATTGTTGAACCCTCCCCCACCTACACCAAACAAAAGGTGTTGAGGTGGGGGATTCTTTATTGTGATGCTTCATCGAAAGATGCCCCGAAACTCAGAAGTTCCAAGGTCTTACTCTTCCTCCCCATCCTCATGACAGAAGATGACAGTAACCTCCTACCATGGCCGTGTTCAGCGGCTCTACGCCACGGTCTTCTTAGGAGAACCCAAGCAGACTTGGCGATACGTTGTTTCTTCATATGTCGGCAGATTTCG
>JAKFCU010000112.1:0-68422 GCA_036676475.1 Brevibacillus sp. | reverse complement strand
TTTAGCAACGTCCCGGGCATCCTATTGCTTTTTTTAATAAACATATCTACGCACTCAAACGTTTTTAGGTTTGTGCTAACCCAAAGTTTATACTTCTAACAAAGTGATTTTCACAGAAAAAAGAACATCAGGTATTACTCTGACGTTCTTTTTTTGTTTTATTGGTCTGTTATACCATAAATCTCCTTAAATTTGTAATCATTTATAAAAGATAGTCGAATTTTTTCGTACCGCTAAAAAGCTACTTTACCGTAGTCATTATCAATACCCGACAAAAAAATAAAAAAAAACGCAAAAATTGTCGAATTTATTGAAAATATACCTTATAATGGCTAAATATAGTAATACCAAAAATATTTAACAATACGTTTACAAATTAATGAATATTAGTTCCATATCACTTTTGAAGTCATGGTTGGAATTCAGATTAAGGGAGGAAATCAAATCTATGAGCCTTAAAAGACTCAAAATCAGTACTAAGATCAACCTATTGGTTGGTGGCATTATTCTCTTTTTAACTATCACTATCGGCCTAGTGGCTCAATACGAAATCAACAAGGTTATGAAAGAACTTTTTTTAAACAGAGTGAAGATAGTCTCGACTATCGGCTATAATTGGCTAGATCAATTCTACAAAGGTGATTGGTCTATTAAAGATGGAAATCTATATAAGGGGACGACCAAAATCAACAATAATAATGAGTTTGTCGATCAATTGGGGAAGGTAACCGGTGGAGCAGTAACTATTTTTCAAGGCCCTCATCGGATTGCAACCAATGTTATGAATAATGGGCAACGAGTAGTTGGAACAAAAGCAGACCCTAAAGTCATAGATGTAGTTCTAAAAGGCGGGCAACAATATATTGGTGAAGCCGACATCGTCGGGCGACAACACTTAACCATGTACCAACCGATAGAAAATAAAAATGGAGAGGTTATTGGAATGTGGTTGGTAGGACCTCCTATCGATGTTATAACTAATACTGTTTCTTCTTTATTAACAAAATTTATCGTTGTATTGTTAATCGGTGGATTGGTTGCCATCGTATGCTGCCTCTTGCTTACTCGAGCCATTCTACGTCCAATTCTAACCATTAACAAACAATTAAAAGAGATATCAGATGGAGAAGGAGATCTTACGAAGGAACTTTCGATAGAATCCCAAGATGAAATCGGGGACTTAGCTTCTTCTTTTAATAAAATGCTCATGAGCCTTCGTACGTTAATTCGTCAAATTAACTTTTCTGCTGAACAAGTTGCTGCCTCTTCCGAAGAGTTAATGGCAATTACCGAACAGACAACTCAAACGACTAACGGAATAGCTAGGTCCATTCAAGAGATTGCCAGTGGTGCAGAAATACAAGGTCAAGGTGCAGAAGACAGCGCAAGAACGATGCAAGAGATGACGAGTGGAGTTCAGAGAGTAGCGGAATCAGCTTCAGTCGTATCGGAAGCGGCGATAGAAACGAACAAAGGGGCGGATCAAGGAAATGAATCCCTTCAAAAACTGATACGCCAAATGAATACTATCAATGTATCGACGGATGATACGGCTTCTGTCATCAAACAATTAGGAGAACGTTCAAAGGAGATTGGGAAAATTATAGAAGTCATTACAGGGATCGCTGATCAGACAAATCTTTTAGCTCTCAATGCGGCAATCGAGGCAGCTCGTGCTGGCGAACATGGCCGTGGATTTACTATTGTAGCTAGTGAAGTAAGGACGCTTGCGGAACAATCCAAACAATCCGCCGATCAAATTGCTGGTTTAATCCAGGAAATACAAAGAGGAACAGAACGGGCTGTGGAGGTTATGCAAAAAGGAACACAAGAAGTAGCAGTGGGGATGACTGTCGTCCAAGATACAGGAAAAGGATTTCAACATATTCTAAAATCAATTGAGAATGTAGCTAATCAAATTCAAGAAGTTTCTGCTGTTTCTGAAGAAATGTCCGCTTGTGTTGAACAGGTTCATACTTCTATCGATGAAATGGCTCGAATTGCAAAAGATTCTGCCGCAAATACTCAAAGCGTAGCCGCAAATTCTGAAGAACAGTTGGCATCTATGGAGGAAATTACATCATCAGCTTCTTCTTTAGCTATGATGGCAGAAGATTTACGAACATTAATCGGGAAGTTTAAAGTGTAAAAAATCTGGGACTGCGTTCAGCAGTCCTTATTGTTTTGAAAAAAAAGCCTTTAATTTATATTCACAGCTTATTAACAGCAGAAGAAAAAAAGAAAAACGAGTGGAGCAAATGGAGTGTATACAAATATGAATACACGTCTACAAAATGTTTGCTTTTGTGTGCATAAACGTTTGCTTGTACACAAAGAGGTACACATCCTTTGTTCATGACATGTGTACTATTTTGTATGCAAATACACGAAAATATGTACATGCTTACATTTTTATAAATAGATACAAAAGTTGGATGGACGAATCTATAAAACTTCGATAACCTTTTACTTAAATTACCAAAGTGAAAGGAATGGTTTGGTTGACCAATACTCGAATTGCAGCCGTGGATGTCGGAAATGATTCACTTAAAGCTATCTTTGGAAAAATGGAAGCCGAAGTAAATATTCCTAATGTTATCGCAAGAGATGTTGTAGACCGCCCGGTCATTGGAATAGAAGAATTAGATAATCAAGATCCTGTAGACGGTATTCATGTTCGTCTGCACTCTCCTACCTTAAAGTACAATAATGTGATTTATCGTGTTGGCCATTTAGCAACTAAAAGCACAAATTCAACGGAATTAGACCCGGGGAGCAGTAAGTCCGAAGAAGATCAAACTATCGTCATGTTGCTTACCGCGCTAGCCTTAGATGCAGTCCGTGAAGAAAATAAACAGATTTTTAAACGTACAAATAATGTGGTGGATGCTGCCTACATTTTAGGAACAGGGCTTCCACTTAGAGAAGTAAAAGAAGGTAAAGATGTTGCCTATCGTTCCAGCCTACTTAGCTCTGTACACCAAGTTGAGTTTTTAGTAACGCCTAAATATCAAGGAATAAAAGTTAATATTAAGTTTGAAGAGGTTAAAGTTTATCCAGAAGGATTTGCCGCTTATATTAACCTCGTAATGGACAATAATTTAAATATTATTAATAAAGATCTAATAGATAAAAAAATCATTATTCAAGATATTGGCGGTCTTTCAACAGATATAGCCGTAATCAAAAACCGCAAGGTTGATGATGATAAAGCACAGGGCTTTAATTTAGGCGTCTCAGAGTCTCTTGAAGCCATTCGAGAAGAGATTCGTTCTAAACATGGCGTTGAGCTTGATAGCCGTCGAGATGTTGTCGAAATTATTACGAAGAAAAATGATAGAAATCATATTATGGTAAAAGGAAGCCGGACAAGCGTTCATGACATTGTAGATCGAATTCTTCTGGAATTAGCGAAAAAACAATACCGTCATTTACGAAATGTTTGGCAAAAGAACTCCCAGACAGAAATTGGTTACTTTGTTGGAGGGGGCGCAATCGTCTTAAAAGATTACCTGAAGACACTAAATAACAACTTAGACGGATATAACATTGATTTCTTTGAGGATGAAAAGGAAAGCATTTGGATGATGGCAAACGCTTATTATAAACTAATTGCCGATTTTCAAAGAAAAAATCAAAAAGAGAAGCAAAGTGAAGAACAAAAACAGGTGAAATCCAAATAGGGTGATGTCATGAAGGAAGCAGGAATAAAGAGGGGACAACCTATTACGTTTCGAATTCCCTCTGATACACCTGAACATATATTAAAGCTTCTGCAACAGCTGAAGAAAACGGAAAGAAGGAATTTCTCCAGTAAAATTGCTGAATTTGTAATGAGTGGAGTGAGTGACTCCATATCCAGACAACGAGAAATCCTTACGATTCCCCTGCCGAAAGGGTTAAGTAAAGCACAGCGAGATTGGCTAAAACATGAACACTCTGAGGCCCTGTTAGGGAGTATTGTTTATCAGCTATTAGCTAATCCTGTCCGTACAGCTTCACTTTTTGCATCTATTAACAGTAGTGCGTTGGAAATAGATGAGGCACTTTATCTACAGGAAGAAACAGCTGTTAGTAAAGAAATAAATTGGGATATAATCGATTCTTCATCACCAAGCAATGAGGAAATTAGTCCCCTAGAACTATATCCAAATAATAAAATTGAAGATGATGATTTAGATGACTTTGACTGGGAAACTGCAAAAAAAGTTGAGACGTCGATTTTTGAAAAGGAAGAGGAGGAGGTAGAAGACCTCGAAGATCTCCTTGGTGACTTCCTTGCTCAAATGAATAAATAAAAATATCCTTTAAAATATGTATACTAAAAAGGTCCCTTTAAAGGGGCTTTTTTCCTTTTAGCTGTTTTTCACAAAAAATGATGGGGGATGGATTAGCACTTGAACCCAGTGAAGGGAAGTTGGTTTCTCTTGTTTCTGGAATTATCATTCAATAGAGGGAACCATATCATTAATAGTGGTAAAGATGAAGGAAAAAATTTACATAAAAACTTTTAAGCAAGCGTATAAAGGATAGAGTGTTACAATTGGAAAAATTTGAGCGGAACCCCCTCTAAAAAATGGTATAATATAAACGATTTTAATTGCTATTTGGTGTTGGGTGGGAGAGGAATGATGAATAGGGGAATCATTGTCATCTACATATTGTTTCTATTTGGAACTCTACTAATAAATGCTAATATCCATACTTATGCGGAGACATTAATAGACTCTACAGCAGTAAAGGGGATTAGCCAATTGGAATATGACAATCGTACTCCTAAAGAGCAAAAAGTTTCTTTACATGGAGAATGGGAATTTTATTGGCAACAATTATTGTATCCAGAGGATATAAAATATAGTAATCTCCGACCGGATTACATTCAGGTTCCTTCCTCTTGGCGAGGGCAAATCATTAATGGTGTGAAACTGACGAATTATGGCTACGGGACGTATCGATTAAAAATAAAACTACCTTCTGAAGATATAGGGAAAAATAAAGCTTTGTATCTTAGATACATTGGAAGCGCTTATCAACTTTGGGTTGATGGCGTAAAAAAGGACAGCATAGGGGTTGTCGGAAAGAGTATCGATGACGAGACTCCAAAGTTACAACTTAATCTTGTTTTTTTTGAGCCTAAACAAGAAATAGTCGAAATATTAATTCAAGTATCCAATTACTCCTTCCGTGAAGGTGGAATTTTCGGTGAAGTATTATATGGTGATACTCAAACACTGACTTTTTCTATTTTAAAGGATTTTACTCAAGACATATTCATTATTGGTGGATTTTTCTTCATAGGACTGTATCATCTGATTATTTTTGGCGTCCGGAAGCAGGAGTTATCCATCCTTCTGATTGGATTAGTCGGGGTGGTTGCAGCGGTACGCACTCTGCTGCTCAGTGAGTACCTGGTGTTTTTACTGCTCCCAATCATCAGCTGGGAGTTGATGGTGAAAATCGAGTACTTAGTTGAAATAGCAGGTTTTATGCTCCTTATTTTGCTGATGAAGCATATGTACCCAAAGGAAGTACATAATACTCCCCTTGTTATTGCCTATGGTTTTACTGTATTGTGCAGTGGCTATATCTTGTTGACCCCAGCTCGAATTTTTACAGAGACAATGCTTATCCATGTAACGATCATGGCGAGCATTCTTTTATATTTTGTTTTTTATGTAGGTATTCTGGCTGTATTCCGGAAAAGAGAAGGGGCACGTATCAATTTAATGGCTTTATTCATGATCATTGTGGGCATGTGTAATGACGCTCTTTATTTTTCAGAGGTTATTGACACGGTTGCCATTATGGAGTACTGTGTTTTTCTTTTCTTCTTGCTGCAAGCAGTAATCATTTCCTATCGATATTCATTATTATTTAAGAAAAACAAAACGTTAACCGCAGAGTTGGTTCAAATCAATAATACGCTAGAAGAAAAAGTGTACCAAAGAACAAAAGAATTACATGAAAAAAATATAGAGTTGTTTCAACAGGCGACAATCGATGGGTTGACAGGTGTATTTAATCGCAAGTATTTTTTAGATCTAGTAAAAGAGCAGCTAAAGGAGAAGAGCTCTGGCATCTCATTGCTGTTGCTTGACATTGATGATTTTAAGCAGATCAACGATAAGTACGGCCACATGGCTGGAGATCAAGTATTAATTGAGTTTTCCAGTATATTAAAAAAAACATTTGCTAGTAAAGGCATTGTGGGGAGAATGGGAGGTGAAGAATTCGCTATATTTCTAATGGGAGTAAATGAAGGAGAGAGTCTGGAAGAAGCAGAGCATTTAAGGGCAATTATTGAAAATAGTAAGATTGTTTTTGATGAAAAGAACCAGATCTCCTTCACGGCAAGTATTGGGATCACATTTATGAAAAAGAGCGGCATCAAGTTTGAAGAGTTGTATAAAAATGCAGATGCTGCACTTTATCGGTCCAAGGAGAGTGGGAAAAACAAAGTAACTTTAGGGAATCCGATCTAATACCAACCTTCAATGTAAGCTATACTATTTTGAAAAGGGAGGGGAAGTAATGAGTGAGCAGGTGTTAAAAGCAATTCAAGACGATTATCCAGATGATTTTGCATGGTGCTATGGGTGTGGCCGATTAAATGTAGATGGTCATCATTTTCGAACAGGTTGGCAAGGGGAGCAAACAGTGACGATTTATACACCACAAGCAGAGCATGTGGCACTTCCGGGTTTTGTTTACGGAGGGTTGATTGCATCGTTCATTGATTGTCATGGGACAGGCTCGGCGGCATTGAAATTGCACCGGAAAAATGGACATGAAGTAGGAGATAAGACGGATCCTCCTCGCTTTGTGACGGCTTCGTTAAAAGTGGACTTTTTAAAGCCAACTCCACATGGCGTCCCATTAAAAGCAGTTGGGACTGTACAAGAGATTCATCCGAAAAAGTGGAAGGTTGATACAGAGGTATATGCTAATGATACACTTTGTGCTCGTGGAGAAGTGATAGCTGTAGTGATGCCCAGTACCTTTACAAAAAGTAAATAAAGGTTCTTGAATTAATAAATGCTAGGATAATTAATTTATCCTAGCATTTATTAATTCAAATTTTAGCTGAGCGGTCGTTCGGGTTCTAACCTTTACATTCTGAAGCGGATAAAGAAAGATGTCCCTTCATGACTTGTTTTAATATCAATGGCAGCACAATGACGATCGGCTATACTATAGCAAATGGCTAAACCTAATCCTGTTCCTTTCTCTTTTGTTGTAAAGAATGGGGTTCCGATTTTACTAAGCCATTCTTCTTTAATCCCCATGCCTTGATCTCTTACTTCCAAAACAACGGCTTGATTTTCCTCATATGTCCTTATGGTTAATGTTCCACCGGGTGACATGGCTTCTAGTCCGTTTAGGCTGAGATTTAAAATCAGTTGACGAATTTCTTTCTCATCCAAATCCAATAGAGAGATTTTTTCTAGTTCAAGGGTAGTGTGCTTATCCAATAGTAGGGCTTCCGCCTGAATTAAAGGAAATAAGGAATTAATAATAGAATTTAGGTTTTGTACACTTTTTTCGGTTGCCTTGTTTTTGGCCAAATTGAGAAATTCCGTAATAATAGCATTTGCACGATCCAGTTCCTCAATCATTAATCCAATATGAGGTAGGGATAGAGTTTCTTGGCTTTCTCCTGACATTTGTAAAAACCCGCGAACCGTTGTCATCGGATTCCTTACTTCATGAGCGATGCCTGCAGCCATCTCGCCAATTAAGTTGAACTGATCTAATCGGGCCATCTCTTTTTCAAAAAGTAGCCTCTCTGTGATATCTGTAATCACGTTAAGTATACAGGGTTCGCCTTGAATTTCGATAATTTCAGTCGAGAGCAAACCTTTGCGAACGTCCCCGTACTTGGTCAAGTAGCTGATTCTGGCATTGTGGATCGGTTTTTCACCGTCTGGAAAAAAGGTTGCCCTTCCCGTGTTGATGTCCTCTGTAAGATGAAGATCACAGGGTTGATTCTTCACCTCATCATAACGATAACCGGTTAAGTTTATCCAACTGGGATTGACATCGATATATCTTCTATCAACCAATGATTGAATAGAAATCAAACAAGGGCTTGACTCAAAAATTTTTCGAAAATGCTCCCTGGATCGGCGAAGATCCTCAGCTATTCTATTTTTCTCCATGATCTCTTTCTGAAGCTTCTCGTTGGCCGATAAAAGATCAAGAGTTCGTTCTTCGATAAGTTTTTCCAATCTATTGTATTGTTTTCTGCGTTCTTCCTCTAGTTCATATTTACGCTGCATTTCATTCTGAATCTTGATTTGTTCATGGTTCTGATAAATCTTCACGAACTCTGCAACCTTAAGTTTTAACGTTTCGGGATGGAACGGTTTAAAGATATAGTCTATAGCTCCTACCTTGTAACCTCGAAGGACATGCTCGACTTCCTGACTAATGGCCGTAATGAAAATAATCGGGATATTTTTTGATTTTTCCCTTGACTTGATCAGTTTTGCTGTTTCAAATCCGTTTAATCCCGGCATTTGTACATCTAATAAAATAATAGCAAAATCCTCCGTAAGGACCCGTTTTAATGCTTCCTCTCCGGAATTTGCACGAATCAAGCGATAATGGGGGGACATTAGTACTGCTTCCAGGGCCATCAAATTTTCTTGGTGATCATCAACCATTAAAATATTTACGATATTCTTGGATTCGTTATCCCCGTTTTTCTTATCCATCTTATCTGATTCACACAGCTCCAATTCAGTTGATTTTCCGGTAGATTTTTTCTGTTGAATGAAGTTCTTCATAATCATGGCCATGGTTCGTAAATGCAACCCCCTCTCTACTGCCCAATCCAAGAAATCCCGACAGGCTCAGACTTTCATAAAACAGATGGTGTACATGATTTTGCAGCATTTTATTGAAGTAAATCAGAACATTGCGGCAAATAATGACGTGAAACTCATTAAAGGAACGATCAGTCACCAAATTATGCTGGGCAAAAACCACATTTTTCTTCAGATAAGGATGGAAGGAAACGTATCCTTCTTGAGCTGTGTAATACTCGGAAAATGCTCTCGTTCCTGCAGCACTCATATAATTTTTGGTGTAGGTTTGCATTCTATCTAAAGAGAAAACCCCTTCTTTCGCCTTTTCCAAAATGCTTTGATTCATATCGGTGGCATAAATTTTGGTTTTCTCGTATAAACCTTCCTCATGCAGAAGAATGGCCATGGAATAAACCTCTTCTCCTGTAGCGCAGCCCACATGCCAAATCCGAATATAAGGGTATTCAGTCAGCTGAGGAATGACCTGGGTACGAAAGGCCCGGAAAAAGCTGGGATCTCTAAACATTTCCGTTACATTGATGGAAAAATCGGAAAATAGCTTTTCCATCAGTGGAGGATTATGCAGAATCTTTTCCTGCAGGCCCGATATGCTGTTTAGTTTCTCAGAACGAATGCGGTGCCAGATTCTACGATGAATAAACGGGTATGTATAGTTTCTGAAGTCGAATCCATAGTAGCGATAGATCCCTTCCAGCAGCAGTTCAATCTCAATTTGCTCCAGATCCTGCTGTTCTTTTATAGACTTGTCCACAATTTGAGTTTGTTGTTTCATCATTATCGATCCCACCTATTTATAGAGCCATACTCGCATAAGCGATAAAAGCTGCTCCAGATTGATAGGCTTGCTGATATAATCGGAGGCCCCTGCATCAATGCATTGTTCCCTATCCTGCTTCATTGCTTTTGCCGTCAGTGCAATGATCGGCATTGCTTGAAATTGGGGAATCTGGCGTATGGCTCGCATGGCTTCAAAACCATCCATTTCAGGCATCATGATATCCATGAGCACCAAATCGGTATCCGGATTTTCATGTAAAACTTTTATGCCTTCTTTGCCGTTCTCCGCAAAAATGACATCCATGTGAAAGCCTTCAAATGCGGTCGTTAAGGCAAAGACATTCCGCATATCATCATCTACAATCATTACCTTCTTGCCTTCCAGAAGGGATTCCTTATATGGATGAGAGATCATACCTACCGCTGATTCAAGTGGCTGGGATTCTTCATCTTCTAAAATAGTACCGGCAGCAGCTTCCTGCTCGAAGGAGGCCCATTCTTTCACTTCTCTTATTCTATCATGGAAGGGCAAATATAAGGTAAAGGTACTTCCTGTGCCTACCATACTATTAATGGCAATTGTACCGCCTAGCAATTGGGCAATTTCCCGGCTGATAGACAGCCCGAGTCCAGTTCCATCGTATTGCCGGCTTGTGGACCCATTCGCTTGTTTGAACGCTTCGAATATCATGCTTTGCTTCTCTTCGGGAATCCCAATCCCCGTATCCGACACGGAAAAGGCAATTGATGCTTCCGCGTGATAACCAATTGGTTGATGGGCCAGAACTTCTTTGTTTGTTTTTCGAATTTCTAGGCGTACGTGTCCCAGCCTCGTAAATTTAAATGCATTAGATAATAAATTTTTTAATATTTGTAACAATCGGTGTTTATCGGTATAGATCATCTCAGGCAACCCGGGAGATAACTGAACCGTAAAGGTAATTCCTTTTTGGCTGGCAATGTGAGAAAATTGGCTTTCTACAAATGCTTGAACTTCGCTAAGCTCCACTTGTTCAGGAAAGATGTCCATTTTTCCCGATTCCACTTTTGCTAAGTCTAAAATGTCATTGATTAAAAGCAGCAGATCATTGCCTGAGGAATAAATCGTCCGTGCAAATTCCACTTGTTTCGCTGTGAGATTGGCTTCGGCATTTTCAGCCAGCATTTGGGCCAGAATTAACAAACTATTGAGCGGTGTCCGCAGTTCATGGGACATGTTGGCCAAAAACTCTGATTTGTATTGGGAACTCTGTGCTAACTGTGTGGCTTTTTCCTCTAAAACCAGTTTGGTTTTCTCTAACTCCTCACTCTTCTGCCGGGAATTTCCATACTGTTCTTCCAACTCTTCATTAATCGTTCTTAGCTCCTCTTGCTGCATTTGCAGTTCTTCCGATTGGCTCTGCAGTTCTTCCGTCAATGTTTGCGATTCTTGGAGCAATTTCTCCACTTTCATTTGATTGATAATGCTAATGATCGTAATGCCGATATGACCCATAACCTCTTGTAGAAGCATTTGCCGGAGGGGGCAGAATGGTTCAAATGATGCCAATTCAATGACAGCCAGTGTCTCCCCTTCATATTCCGCTGGAAGGATTATAATACTAGCTGGTGATGCGCTGCCGATTCCGGATGTGATGTTGATATATTCGTCAGGAACTTTGGTAAGTTCGATCATTTGATTATTTAGGGCACATTGCCCGATTAGCCCTTCGCCTAATTGAAAGCGTTCCTTGCCGATTTCTTGCTTTTGATTTGCATAGGTAGCCAACTTATAAAGATACGATTGGTTTCCTTTCCCTTCCTTTATGTAGAAGACCCCATAACTTGCTCCAACCATGGGTGTAATCTTTTTGATGAATAAATGCGCAAGGGTTGGCAAATCATGAACTCCTACATACATTGTGGCTATTTCGGCTACTTTTGTTTTTAACCAACTTTGTTGCTGTGCCGCTTCTGTCAATTCTTTTTCATGATAGGCATGCTTTTCTAGAGTTGTAGCCATTGCGTTAAATGCTTCGGCAATGGATCCGATTTCATCTTTGACTGCAACCTCTATTCGCGGAAGTTTCTCCACATCTCCATAAGCGATACTTGTCATGACTGAGGTCACTTTCCCTAAACTGCGGGAAATGCTTTGGATTAGCAAGATACAAATTCCAATCCCTATCAGAAGCCAAACCGCCACAAAGATAGAGATAACCATCACAGCCAGTTGATAGGTATCACGGGATTGAATCAGGGCTTTCTCCATGGCCTGTTCCTGTTCCATTCGAAGCTCATCAACGACTTGCTCCATTTGCTCCCTGAGTTCTCTGCCGCCATACCACCAAAACTGAGTTGATCCTTCTGTTGCGTTTATAACTTGTTGTTTGTTGTCAGATGATAACCGATTAAAAGTTTGACTAAACAATTTCAATTTCTGAATCAATTCTTGTGACTTATCATTAGTTTCCAGCTTCTCAAGAGAAGATAAGGCTATATTCGCATTGAGAAGGGCCTTTTCACTGTTTTCGATCAATTGCTGCCGAAGTTCTTTTGGCGGATTGGCGTTCAAGCCTCTTGATTCCCTGCTATAAATGTTCAGTTCATACCCGATGATGTTAACTAGCCGAACCGTCTCATATCGTTCCTTGACCACTTGATGCATATTTTGATTCAGTTGGTTAAGCATATTCAATAAAATCAATAAAAGAATGACGATGAGAGCTAATATAAATCCTAATCCAGCATATAGTTTTGTTTTGAACTTCATCTTTTTTCCTCTCACTATAAGATGTTAATTATTTGTATATTTCTTATAATTATACTCCTTTTGTGTACTAATACAATTATGTAATAATTGACGCTTTTTTTTATATATGTAACAGGCAATGTGTTAGATAATCTGACAATTCTGTACTAAATCATGCTTTTGTGTGGTAAGTTTAATTAAACTTTATTTTCGTGTCTTAGGAAAAAGGAGAGGGGCATGTTGTCTTACAAAGATAAAAAGGTGATTACAATCGGGGTTGTAAGGGAGCTAACTGGATTATCTGAAAGGCAAATTCGTTATTATGAGGAAAGAAAACTTATTTTTCCGGAACGCTCCAAGGGTGGAACACGTAAGTATTCTTTTTATGATATTGATAAACTAATGGAGATTTCAGAAAAGATGGAAGACGGTTTAAATACTTTTGAAATTCGCCAAATGGAGAAAAAACAAATGGAGAAGAAGGTTCGTGATGAATTGATTAGGGGCCAATTAAACGCAGCCTTTTACAAAAGTAATAAAGGAACAAAAAAAGGACCCTACTAAACGAAAACGTTACTTCTGAGGGACGGACTGGCAAACGGAACATATAGTATAAGCAAAACCTTGTTTGCAAAAGGAGTTGCTTATGAACAAAGGGAAAGGAAAAAGTCGTCCAAAAATTTTAAGAAAACAAGTATTGCTGCCAGATTTACTTGCACTGCCTCCTGAAGATCTCCGGATCGAAAAAAGTGAGGAAAAGGGACAGATCCGTTCTCTGCTGCGTTTAAGTCAGTCGTTTGGAAATATAGGTCGGGGACGTTTGCAGGTCCGACGGGGGAATTCTACACCTTCTTGTCCCGGAAGGGGCAGGGCGGTAGGCTACCAGGATATTTTTTATACGGATGGATCCAAAAGAAGCTTACCTTTAAAAGAGTGTATGATTTATCATCCGATACACCGGCATTGGCACGTTGCGAATATCGCCCGGTACGATTTGTGTGAGATAGATACAGGAACGGGAGAGCCGGGTAAGGTTCTTGTTTCTAGTGATAAAATATCATTCTGCTTAATTGATGAACATCGTATAGGATCTCCACAATATCTAGGTCCTAGATATATGAAAAGATATGTCTCTTGCTTAACGAGGACATCCGGTATTTCACCAGGGTGGGCAGATGAATATGATTACAAAGTATATGGTCAATGGATTGATATCACGGGAATAAAGGACGGTATTTACTTTGTGAAAACCACGGTCAATCCCCAAAAGCTATTTGTTGAAAAAACACATCACAATAATGTAGCTTGGGTGAAAATTAGAATTTCAGATGATGGAGAAGACGTCACAATTGTGGATTAAAATAATAAAAGCGCCAAAGCATATTTTCGACTTTGGCGCTTTTATTATTTTATTAAAAGCCTTTTTGATAAGTTGCTTGGATTTCGTATGTAGATCTTTATTTTTTTTCTTCTATAAAATAGTGTAAGATATGTGAAACAAAATGATCATGGAAGAAAAGGGTGTTTGATTTGACTGATTTTTTGAAGCTAGGAATTCGACCATCGATAAATAAAACACTAAGATCACAGGGGATTTTCTCTCCGACACCAATTCAAGAGCAAACCATTCCTATTCTATTAAATGGAAAGGATGTCATGGCCCAGGCCCAAACAGGAACAGGGAAAACGTTAGCTTTTATCTTACCGATATTGGAAAGGGTAGACCCGAATAATACATCGATTCAAGCGTTGGTTGTGACTCCAACTCGGGAGTTAGCCCTACAGATTACAACTGAAGTGAAAAAACTGACCGAAAATCTAGAAGGTGTTCATGTTTTAGCTGTCTATGGTGGACAAGACGTTGAACAGCAAATGAAAAAGTTAAAAAAGAGCATCCATATCGTGATTGCTACACCAGGTCGTTTATTGGATCATGTTAGACGTGAGACCATACAGCTATCGGGTATATCCATGCTTGTCCTAGATGAAGCGGATCAAATGCTTCATATGGGTTTTTTACCAGAAGTCGAAGAAATCATTCGGTTAACTTCGCCTGTGAGACAAACCATGTTGTTTTCCGCTACCTTGCCAAAGTCGATTCGGGAATTAGCTATTCAATATTTAATAAACCCAGAGGATATCCGAATCAAGAGTCCAAGGATAACAGTAGAGGATATTAATCAAGTCGTTGTGGAGACAACGGATCGAGCCAAGCTGGATACACTTCGTAGTATGATCGACCTATATCGTCCCTATCTGGCTGTGATTTTTTGCCGGACAAAGAGAAGAGCTAGTAATCTGAACGATTCACTCGTCGCTCAAGGATATCTCTCGGAAGAGTTTCATGGTGATTTATCGCAATCGAAACGAGAACAAGTGATGAAGCGTTTTCGTGAAGCGGATTTACAATTATTAGTGGCAACCGATGTGGCAGCACGAGGTTTAGATGTCGAGGGAGTGACACATGTTTTCAACTATGATATTCCACATGATGTGGAGAGTTATATCCACCGAATTGGACGTACAGGACGTGCTGGTGGAAAAGGACAAGCCATTACATTAGTTGCCCCTAAAGACCGAGTCTACTTAGAGATGATCGAAAAAGGAATCAAGTCGACCATAAAAAGAAAGGAACTGGATCCTCCAGTTGCTCTAAATAAAGGGGGCTCTGGCCGGTCTAAGGAGCAGGAGAGGCGATCTCAAAAACCAGTTAAAGCTAAGACGGGTCAAAGAGGCAGGTGGAAAAAACAATAAATGAAACAAAATTAGTAGAAATTATGAAGTAATCGACCTGTTTTCAAATGTAGATAGTGGTAACCCCTGTCGATTTATATGGGATAGGGGTTATTAGTTGCTAATGCAGACCAGCTCGTGAATGATTTGGAAAATAATCTATCCTCCAACCCATTGCTTATAGTGAAAGAGTGTAGTATACTAATCGTATCAGGAAAGTTAAAGAATAATTCCAATGTGAAAATTCACATGTTAAAAAGGGTTATCACTTTGATGATGGTTGCTCTTTTTAATATGTGAATTTTTTTTGTTTAAGAAATAGCATATTTAAATTAATTAATTGGAGGTTTTTCACATGGAAAAGGGTACAGTAAAATGGTTTAATGCAGAAAAAGGTTTTGGATTTATCGAAAGAGAAGGCGGAGAAGACGTTTTCGTTCATTTTAGTGCGATTGCTACTGACGGATTCAAATCTTTAGAAGAAGGACAACGAGTTCAATTTGAAGTTGTTCAAGGACAACGCGGTGCTCAAGCTGCTAATGTAACTAAGCTTTAATATGATCTAATATCCATATCCCCTATGTGAACTTGTTTTTTAATAAGATAATCATAGGGGATTTCCTCATTTTCACTACGCCTCTTATAGACTTCTTAAGATTCCTATTACAATTCCTCGTAGACAATTCGTTCTTTAAAAAAAAAACAGATCATAGGAGGACTTATGTTTCAAATTGGCGACAAGATTTTTTATACGATGCATGGAGCAGGTGTTGTTGAAGCCATTGAGGAAAGAGAAATCCTTGGGGAAAAACAGCTTTATTATATTCTGAATATGAAGTTGACCAATATGCAAGTCATGATTCCTGCAGGAAAAAAAGCTGAGTCGGTGTTGCGTCAGGTTGTTGATTCCAATACATTGGAAAGTGCTTTGGGTATTTGCCATCAGAGGGATGAAGAAGAACCCGTAATTTACTCGCGACAAATGAAGCAGCGCATCCATATGGATAAGATGAAGAGTGGAGATATTTATGAAGGAGCACAGGTTATCCGAGATCTAATGTCTTTAAGTGAAAGCAAGAAGTTGAATGGTGGAGATAAAATTATGTTGGATCATGCCCGGCAAATGTTCGTCAGTGAACTTTCCCTTGTAATGGGACTTGATCGTGAGCAAGCATACAATTTATTGAATCCGAACGACCACTTCAGAATGTAATGAAGTGGTTTTTTTATACGAATCTATGAAAATATGGATTGAGTCTCTATAACTTAATTTGTCGATGGTATTTGTTTGCATTTATTCAGCATTAATGATATCCTTGGTTATAGATTAAAAAGTAGTAAAGATCGGCGAACAAAAGTACGGCCTCTTGTATCAAACTTTAGGACGGAAGCAGTTTAGTACGGTTTTTCAGCTTTTAATCAATATTTATTTTTTTTTAGGAGGCCACTACAATGGTTGGAAAAGTAAAATGGTTTAACTCTGAAAAAGGGTTTGGATTCATCGAGCGCGAAGGTGGAGACGATGTATTCGTTCACTTCACAGCGATTCAAGGTAATGGTTTCAAGACTCTTCAAGAAGGCGAATCTGTAGAATTCGACATTGTTGAAGGAAACCGTGGACCTCAAGCTGCTAACGTTAATCGCGTTTAGTTTGAATTGATCTAGGGATATCCGAGGGCACTTATTCCAGACAGGAATAATGCCCTTTTTTTGAGCCATTTTAATAATGGAATATAAATGTAATAAAAGGAGATTGGATAATCATTGGCAACTTTTGATGATTTTGGACTACAACAACAAATTACTCGTGCACTTAGCAATATGGGCTTTGAAGAAGCTACCCCCATTCAGACACAAACCATCCCGATCGCTTTGCGAGGTCAAGATTTAATTGGACAAGCGCAAACCGGTACTGGTAAAACCGCTGCATTTGGTATTCCTCTTTTGCAGAGGTTAAGTGAAGAAAAAGAAGAAGTTCAGGGGTTAGTATTAGCTCCTACGAGAGAACTTGCCGTTCAAGTAGCGGAAGAATTGAATAAAATTGCTCAATATAAGGGGATGCGTGCTCTTCCTATATACGGTGGACAGGATATCGACCGTCAAATTAAAGCGTTGAGGAAAAAACCACAGATTATTGTGGCTACTCCAGGAAGATTCATGGACCATATGAGAAGAAAGACTGTTCGTCTTCATGCTATTGAGATGGTTGTGTTGGATGAAGCGGATGAAATGTTAAACATGGGTTTTGTCGAGGATATTCAAACTATCCTGCAAGAAATACCTGATGATCGTCAAACCCTACTGTTTTCTGCTACTATGCCAAAACCGATTCAGGAAATTGCTCAGAAGTTTATGAAAAATCCTGAATTGATTAAGATTAAAGCGAAGGAAATGACCGTTTCGAATATTCAGCAGCAGTATATGGAAGTGCAAGAGAGACAGAAGTTCGATGTTCTCTGTCGTATGCTTGATATCCACTCTCCTGAGTTAGCGATCGTCTTTGGCAGAACGAAACGAAGAGTAGATGAGCTGGCCGAAGCGCTCAATAAGCGCGGATATGCTGCTGAGGGAATTCATGGTGATTTAAATCAAGCTAAACGGGACAGTGTATTGCGCCGATTCAAAGAAGGGACGATCGAACTTCTTGTGGCTACCGATGTAGCAGCACGTGGACTCGATATTAGTGGAGTTACCCATGTCTACAATTTCGATATTCCTCAAGAAGCAGAAAGCTATGTTCACCGTATCGGAAGAACAGGACGGGCGGGGAAAACGGGGTTGGCCATCACCTTTATTTCTCCAAGAGAAATCGATCATTTGAGAGTCATAGAGAAAATGACTAATCGAAAAATGGAGCGTCTCAATGTCCCATCCCTTGCTGAAGCCATGGAAGGGCAACAGCGATTGGCTGTAGAAAAGTTGTTGGAAATCGCTCGAGAGGGCGAATACCATTCTTATAAATCAATGGCTGAGCAATTGTTGGATGAAGTTGATTCGATCACCCTTGTAGCCTCTGCATTGAAGCTATTAACCAAGGAACCCAATACGACTCCTGTCAAGCTGACAGAAGAAGCCCCATTGCGGGTTAAAAAGAATAAAATGGAGTTCAAAAGAAAATCCAATAAGGGACCAGGACCTAAAGGAGAGGATCGTTCAAAGCGCGAGTCTTTTGCAAGATCAAGGTCTAAAAAGGGTAAAGGGAAAAATGCCTAATTACCCACAACAAAAAGCATCGACAAACGGTGCTTTTTTTTTCTTAATGCGGTCTTTCTACATTGATTTGCTTCGAACCTATTTTTTATTTTTACTCAAAATAAAGGGAATTTAAGGAACACATCGAATTTATTTGGGTATAAGATTGCGGCAAAAGGAGTATGATTATGGGACTTTTTAATGAAGAAAAATCAATGCTCCCTGTTCAGCAAGAACTCATCAATGCACTCCAACAGCATCAAAGCATGATTGAAAGGGCCTTTCGCGAGAGTGAAGCAAGATATCGATTGATTGCCGAAAATACGACGGACATTATCAATATTTCCGATAGCCAAGGGCGGACCCTCTATGCATCGCCATCGAATGAAGTCGTGTTAGGGTATGCTTTGTCGGAGATTGAAGGGACGCTTCGGCTTGATCTGATCCACCCTGATGATGTGGAAAACGTGAAGTTCTCAATAGAGGAGATCCATCGTACCAAAAAGCCTGTGGAAACGGAGTATCGTCACCTCCATCAAAAGGGCCATTGGATCTATATTGAATCGAAGTGGATGCCTGTTCTAGATGAATACGGGAATATTCAACATCTTGTCATTATTAGCAGGGATATAACGAAGAGAAAGCAATGGGAAAAGGAACTTCAGGAAACAAAAGAGCAGCTGAAGAATATTTTTGATAACCTGGAAGAAGTCTTTTTCTCTTATGATATGGATACAAAACGATTTCTTCAGCTTTCCTCCTCCTGTGGAGCGATGTATGGAATATCCCATACTAGCTTAATGAATGATGCAAGTCTTTTTTATAAGGCGATTTATCAGGATGATATCCCTCAAATTAAAGAGAACAGTAAAGACTTATGGAGAGGAGAAACCGTTCAAACAGAATATCGAATTATTCATCCAGTGGAAGGGATAAAGTGGATAAAAGAGCGAGCTATTCCGGTGATGAAAGAGGGACGATTGGTACGGGTGGATGGTATCATTTCCAATATGACGGAACAGAGAAAGACAGAGGATATCCTTCGGAAGTGGGAAAGGGTTTCTGCCGTTGGAGAGCTTGCGGCCGGGATAGCCCATGAGATTCGTAATCCATTAACAACTTTAAAGGGCTTTCTCCAGCTTCTGCGTAAAGAAACGGATAATCCATTGTATTTCGACTTAATGCGTTCTGAGCTAGATCGTATTGAGATGGTAACCAATGAATTTCTCATGCTTGCTAAGCCACAGGCCATCCAGCATAGAGCAATCGAATTAGTACCTCTTTTAGACGCTGTGGTGACACTCTTTAATACACAAGCCATCTTGAAGAATATTTATATTATCTTACAGGTGAAATCCCCCATCCCCACGATTATGGGAGATTCTAATCATCTTAAACAAGTCTTTATTAATATTTTGAAGAATGCTTTGGAATCCATGCCAAATGAAGGGACCATTAAGGTACTCGTTTCGCATCTTAAAAACCAGATACGTATTGAAATTCAAGATGAAGGCTGTGGGATTCCAGAGGAACTCATTCCTAAGCTTGGCGAGCCCTTTTATACATTAAAAGAAAAAGGAACGGGACTTGGGTTGATGATTAGCTATAAGATCATTCGAGAACATCATGGATCTATTCGAATTTCCAGTAACCCTGGAGAGGGAACGACGGTATGTGTTACGCTTCCTTGTTTTCAAGAATGGAATCATTCATTTGATATCTAAGGTCTGGGATACCAGGCTTTTTTTTTAACAAATAAGAATTTATAACTTATTAAGTTTCAGGGGGTTCGGCTATTATTTTAATATTGCAAATTCGGTTTCACCATGCGGCCTTTTCCATAAGGGATGCACATGGGTGTACCGAAGATCGGGTCCGTCGTAATTTTGCATTCCATGCCAAATACGGTTCGAATCATTTCCTCATTAATAATGTCTTCTGGTTTTCCTTGGGCATAAATTCCTTTATTCTGTACAGCAACGATATGGTGAGCATATCGGCAGGCTAGATTCAAATCATGCAACACCATGACAATCGTTCGCTTTTCGGTCTCATTTAATTCAAACAGTAAATCTAATATTTCTACTTGATGTGTCATATCCAAATAGGTTGTTGGCTCATCCAATAGAATAGTTTCTGTCCCTTGGGCAAGAGTCATGGCAATCCAAGCTCTTTGACGCTGACCGCCAGAGAGGGCATCCACGGGGCGTTCGGAAAAACGACGCATTTGAGTGGCATCTAACGCATGATATACCATACTTTCATCCTCTTCTGACCATTGCTTTAACCAGCTTTGGTAAGGATATCTCCCTTGTTTCACTAGTTGGAGAACGGTTAACCCTTCGGGAGCAACGGGACCTTGGGGTAAAATCGCCAGCTTTTTGGCAATTTCCTTACTGGAGAGTTTGCTCATTTCCTGACCATCCAGAACGATAGCTCCTTGTTCTGGCTTTAATAGTCGGGCTAAGGAGCGAAGGAGAGTGGATTTGCCGCAGCCGTTGCTCCCAATAAAGACTGTGATCTTTTCCTTTGGGATGGATAAATTCAATTGATCAATGATGATCTCATTTCCGTAGGACAGGGTAAGAGAACGGGTTTCTAATGCCTGCATGCTGATCGACTCCTTACATGTTCCGATTTTTGTAAAGCAGATAGATGAAATAAGGGGCACCAATGGCTGCCGTAAAGACACCGGCTGGAATATCCAGAGGGAGGAAAGCGGTCCTAGCCACCAAATCAGCCAGCAGTACGATTAAACCTCCTATTAATGCCGAGATAGGCAAGAGAGCACCGAACGCTGATCCTACCAATTGTCTAGCTATATGGGGTGCCATTAAGCCTACAAAGCTTATTCCTCCTCCGAAGGCAACCGCTCCACCAGCCAATGCCGTACTGATTAGCAGCAAAATAAATCTTTGACGCTGTACCGAACTCCCGACGCTTTTCGCAATTTCATCACCCAGCTCCTGGACATTCAAGTTCCGCGCAATAATAAAGATGAACGGAAGAAAAATAAAAAACCAGGGCAATAATGTCCAGACGTTTTCCCAGTTGGATCCATAAACGCTACCCGTGAGCCAAATCTTTTCCTGGGTGACCAAAATTAAGGGGCCAAAAATCATCATGATGGTGATGAGGGCTTGTGTTGCTGCATCCAATCCAACACCTACTAATACAAGTCGAATGGGAGTCACACCCTTGTTCCAAGACAGGATATAGATTAAAAAAGCAATCAGTGTAGCTCCGATAAAAGCGGCAACAGGAAGCCATTTAATGCTTATCGTTAACGAATTATCAAATGGATCGATGAATAAGGTAAAAAAAGTGACAACAGCCGCACCAGCTCCCCCTGTAATTCCGATAATATCGGGTGAAGCCAAGGGATTGCGAATGACTCCTTGCATAATGGCCCCGGATAGAGCCAAAGAAGCCCCTACGAGAAAACCGATGAGAATCCGCGGTAAACGAAAGTCATGAACGATCAAGGTGTTCATGTCTGAACCATAGCCCATCAAAATTTGCACAACCTCGATGGGGGAAAAATTCATCTCACCCATACCTGTACTTATGACGATGACCACACAAGTAAGGATGAAAAGAGCACTAAAAGCGAGTAAAGCTTTTTTTTCCAACAGAAAAGAGATTTTTGATTTAGTCACACGAACAGGAATATATTTACTCATTTATGATTAAACCCCTTCCGTGCAATAAAGATAAAGAAGGGCGTACCAATGATGGCTGTCATGACGCCAACAGGCACTTCTTTCGGCATAATGATATAACGTGCACTAATATCTGCTGCAATTAATAGGATGGCTCCCATAAGGGCGCTGTACGGGAGGAGCCATCGATGATCGACTCCGACCAGGGTCCGCGCCATATGAGGGATGATAATCCCGATAAAACTGATGGGTCCGGCAACGGCTACGGAGCTTCCGGCTAACAGCACGATGACAAGCCAGGTAAGGGCTTTGATCCATACGGTTCGCTGTCCAAGTCCTTTCGCTACATCTTCTCCCATCATGAGTGTATTGACTTGCCTTGAGATAAAGAACGAGGTTAACCAGCCTACGATCATATAAGGAAAAACGGGTACAAGCATTTCCAGCTTTCTCCCTTCAATCGAACCGGCTAACCAAAATAACACTTCATCCAAGGCTTTCTCATTCAAGGTGAGCATTCCTTGCGTCAAAGAGGAGAATAAAGCAGCCATAGAAGCTCCGGCAAGTGTCAATTTAAGGGGAGTTAACCCGTTTCCTCCAAAAGAACTTAGGATATAAATGGCAAACGCAGAGATTCCAGCTCCTGCGAAAGCAATCCAAATAAATGAAGTAATCGAGCTGATGCCCAAAAATGAGACAGCAAAGACAATGAGGAAACTGGCCCCGGAATTTAATCCGTATATATCGGGTGCGGCCAATGGATTTCTCGTTAGAGCCTGCATAAGGGCGCCGGCTAAACCTAAACTTGCTCCAACTGCCGCCCCGATCAGGGCACGGGGAACCCGGGCAGTTTTTATAATGATATGTTCATTGGACCCATCAAATTGGGTATAAGATTGAATGACCATTTCCCAAGTGATATTGGTTAAACCAAAAATCACGCTTGAAAGCATGCAAATCACAAGCAGGGCTAAACCGATTAACACACCCAAACAACGCCAGGTATTATTTGTTAATAAATGATACATAGTAACTCCTTATATTTTCATTAAAAGTACACTAATTAGTCTATAGATGAAAAAAAACGCTGTCAACGATTTTGAGAATCAATATCATTTTTTGTTGACAGTATAATTCTTGCCATTATATTATAATAAAACGTGAATGAAAATCATTATCAAATTTACAAAGGAGAGAGAAATAGATGATCAAAACTACATACCGTTTGATGACGCTTCTACTTACATTTGCTCTCTTTCTCATGGGATGTGGCGGGGCACAAGAAAGCGCTCCTAAAACAGAGCAAGGTGCAGATGCCAAGCCGGAAACCGGTGATGTTCGTGTGATTGAGCATGCTATGGGAAAAACAGAAATTAAAGGAACACTGCAAAAAGTAGTCATTCTTACAAATGAAGGAACAGAGGCTCTGTTAGCATTGGGAGTAAAACCAGTGGGAGCGGTTCAATCTCATTTGGGCAATCCTTGGTATGAGCATATCAAGGCAGATATGGAAGGCGTAGAAGTCCTTGGCTTGGAAAGCCAAGTGAACCTGGAAAAGATTGCAGCGCTTAAACCTGATTTGATTCTTGGAAATAAAATGCGTCAGGAAAAGGTATATCAGCAGCTATCTGCCATTGCTCCAACTGTTTTCTCGGAAACGCTGCGCGGTGAATGGAAAACTAACTTTGAGTTGTATGCAAAAGCATTAAATAAAGAAGATGAAGGTAAGCAAGTAATCGCTGACTTTGATCAACGCGTAACCGAATTTAAAGATAAATTCGCTGATAAACTTTCTATTCAAGTATCTGTTGTACGCTTTATGCCTGGTAAAGTACGTCTATACTTCAAAGATACCTTTACCGGAGTGATTTTTGAACAAATTGGTTTAGCTCGCCCTGCTGCTCAAAATAAGGCTGAATTTGCTGAAGAAATCACCAAAGAAAGAATCCCAGATATGGAAGGCGACATTATGTTCTACTTCACTTTTGAAAAAGGTGACGGAGAAGCGAGCAAGACTGAGAAGGAATGGACAAATGATCCACTCTATAAGAACTTGAATGTAGTAAAGAACAATCGTGCTCATAAAGTAGACGATGCCACTTGGAACACTGCAGGTGGTGTAAAAGCGGCGAATCTTCTACTAGATGATCTAACTAAATTTTACACAGAATTAAAGTAAAATAAGCAAAAAGCTGATTAGAAGGATGAGAAATTCTTTTAGTCAGCTTTTTTTGTCTTTCTTCGTCGGAATTTCCAAGAAAATGATTTGAGAAAAATTATCAAAAGATGTTCACAAAACAGGCACTGCATACTATAATAATTATTATAAAGTTTCCTTAGGGAAACATATTTAGACTAATGAAACATGTCCAGTTCTATGACTCCTCATACAGGAGGTGTAAGTCTTAATTGACAAAGTTTTTCTCCCTTTTACCCAAAAAGTTGCCCTGCCACAAAATAGTGAGTGTCATTAAATAAAGTTTCTATTGTGAAAGGAAGATGTATATTTATGTTGAAGAGGAAAGTTCGATCTTATGTAACAAAAGCGATTGTCCTATTAGGAATGATGAGTACTTTCCTATTAGCCGGTTGTTCGGGAGATCAACAGGCGGAAGGTGGAAAATCGGATAAAATCATAATCACTACCACGACGGGTATGATTACAGACATCGTGGAAAATGTGGGTGGAGAGCATGTGGAAGTATCCGGTCTGATGAAAGCAGGAGTGGATCCCCACCTATATAAGGCTTCCCAAGGAGATATTCGAAAGCTGGATGAAGCAGAAATCATTTTTTACAACGGCCTCCATTTGGAAGGGAAAATGGTCGATATTTTTGAAAAAATGAATAAGGAAAAACCAACCTTTGCCGTAGCCGATGCTATTGATAAATCATTGTTGAGGTCTGGAGCATTGACTGGCGGAACAGAGTACGATCCTCATGTATGGTTTAATGTTAAGCATTGGATGAAGGCGACAGAAAAGGTTCGGGATGAATTGATGGCTTTTGATCCGGAGCATGCAGTGGATTATAAGTCAAAAGCGGAAACCTATTTAGCTAAACTAGAAGAGCTGGATCGCTATGCATTGGAGCAAGTGTCCACCATTCCAGAGAGCTCACGTGTTCTTGTTACGGCACACGATGCTTTTGGGTATTTTGGAGAGGCTTATGGAATGAAGGTCATGGGACTGCAAGGGTTAAGTACAGCCTCTGAATATGGTTCAAAGGATGTAACAAATCTTCGTGATTATTTGGTGGAAAACAAAATTAAAGCTGTGTTTGTAGAATCCAGTGTTCCGAAAAAAGCAATAGAAGCTGTCGTACAAGGGGCAAAAGAGAAAGGGCATGAGCTTCAAATTGGGGGAGAGCTGTTTTCCGACGCAATGGGTGAAAAAGGAACCGGGGAAGGAACGTATATTGGGATGGTTCGCCACAATGTAGATACGATCGTCAAGGCATTGAAATAATGGTGAGGAGGAACAAGTGATGAGAATAACACCATTGAAAATTAGAGATTTGACAGTCGCTTATCAAAAGAAACCGGTTCTTAGAAATATAGATTTTGAAATTCCCGAAGGAAAATTAATCGGCATTATCGGCCCGAATGGAGCAGGGAAATCCACTTTGATCAAAGCGGCTTTAGGCTTAATCCCTATAGTTACGGGCAATGTGGAGATTTATGGTAAGGCCTATACAGAGCAGCGACATATGGTAGGCTATGTTCCTCAACGGGAATCGGTCGATTGGGATTTCCCAACGAATGCCCTCGATGTGGTGATGATGGGCCGGTACGGTCACTTAGGGTGGTTTAGAAGACCAGGGGCAAAGGAACGGAAAATGGCCATGGATTGTTTGGAAAAGGTAGGGATGTCTTCCTTTGCCGATCGACAGATTAGCCAGTTATCTGGAGGGCAGCAGCAGCGGATTTTCCTTGCGCGTGCCCTGTGCCAAGATGCCAAACTGTATTTTATGGATGAACCGTTTGTAGGGGTAGACGCGGCAACGGAAAAAGCGATTATCACCCTGTTAAACGAGTTGAAGGGGCAGGGAAAGACGGTACTTGTCGTCCATCATGATCTTTCAACAGTAAAAGAATACTTTGATTGGACCATGCTGCTCAATGTTCATCTGATGGGGCTGGGTCCTACAGAACAAATTTTCACAAAAGAGAACCTGCAAAAAACCTATGGAGGGAAATTAACGGTGTTAGACCGTGAAGATTCTTCCTTTATCCTGAACTGAGGTGATGAGGAATATGGACTGGATCTCTATCTTAATGGATCCCAATACACGGTGGATCTTGTTCGGTTCCATGCTACTTGGGTTAAGCAGCGGGGTGCTCGGAAGCTTTGCCTATTTAAGGAAGCAGTCTCTGATGGGCGATGCCCTGGCCCATGCGGCTTTGCCAGGTGTGTGTATCGCGTTTATCATTACCGGTACAAAATCGATATTCGCCTTCCTTATAGGGGCAACCGTGGCAGGAATGATGGCTACGTTTGCGATTGGCTTTATAACGAGAAATACAAGAATAAAACAAGACTCGGCACTAGGGATCATCCTATCGTTCTTTTTTGGCATAGGGATTGTCTTGCTTACCCAGATTCAGCATAGCGAGAGTGGCAATCAGAGTGGATTGGATAAGTTTTTGTTCGGTCAGGCGGCGTCTTTGGTCCAATCCGATGTCAATACGATGATGGTCATTTCCGTTATCCTGATTGGTGTCTGCATCCTTTTGTTCAAAGAATTTAAGCTATTGAGCTTTGACCCTGGATTTGCCCGTGGGCTCGGGTTTCCAGTAGCCTTGTTGGATCAGCTCATTATGTTTTTGATCGTGGTGGCGGTCGTGATTGGAATTCAAGCGGTAGGAGTCGTTTTGATGGCAGCGCTGCTCATTACTCCAGCCGTGGCTGCCCGTTATTGGACAGAGAGATTGGATGTAATGGTTTTGCTTTCCGGATTGTTTGGAACCATTAGTGGTGCTTTAGGGACACTCATCAGTTCCTTAGCCAGCAATCTTCCCACTGGACCTCTGAGTGTTCTTTCGGCAACCGCCCTGTTCATTTTTTCTGTCTTATTTGCCCCAAAGCGGGGAGTATTGGCTAAATGGTTGGTAAGGCTTTCGGTGAAACGAAAAGTGGCAGCCGATAAACAGAAGGCAGAGCTTACTACCGTTGAGGGGGTGGGCGGTCGATGAATGATTTTTGGATTATCTTAACAGGGTCTTTAGTCGCTATGTCTTGTAGTTTGGTCGGTTGTTTTCTCGTTCTGCGGAAAATGGCGATGATTGGAGATGCCATCAGCCACGCCGTTCTTCCTGGAATTGTCATTGCCTTCTTGTTGAGTGGTACGCGGGATTCCATCATGATGATGCTTGGAGCTTCGGTCGTTGGTCTCCTTACGGTGTTTCTCATTCAAATGCTTCAGCAAAGCGGTGTCACATCGGATGCTTCGATTGGTGTCGTGTTTACTGCTCTATTTTCGGTTGGGATTGTGCTCATTAGCTTGTTTACCAGAAATATTGATTTGGATTTAGATTGTGTACTCTATGGAGAAATAGCGTACGTCCCGTGGAACAGCTTGCAGCTCGGCGGAATGGATATCGGTCCGAAAGCGGTATGGGCGGTCGGATTGACCCTATTGCTAAGTAGTATGGTGATCGGTCTATTCTATAAGCAGTTCAAGGTTTGCTGCTTTGACCCTGCGATGGCTGCAGCGGTGGGAATTCCGGTCGCTGTCTTCCACTATCTGTTGATGGGGCTCGTTTCCGTGACGACGGTCGCCTCCTTTGAAAGTGTGGGAGCCATTTTAGTTGTCGGAATGCTGATCATTCCACCCGCAACGGCTTATTTGTTAACAGAAAGGCTTAGCGTTATGATTTTTTTGAGTATGCTCATTGGTGTAGGCAGTGCGATAGGGGGATACTGGGTTGCTTTTATCTTAGATGCCTCTATTGCAGGATGTATGATTTCCGTAGCGGGATTGTTTTTTATCCTTGCTCTGCTATTTTCCCCTCATCATGGGGTAATCGTTACGAAGATTTTGCAGAAGCGGAATGTGTAAGGAACCTGATTTTGGGTTGGAATAACAAGGGGTAGCTGCTTGGGGAAGCGGCTATCCTTTTTTTTCGTCCACCAGATCTGAAGAATTAAACTGTCATTGGGATGTATCAACTTAATTGACAATTATTTTAAATTATTTTAATATTAGAACAATATACGATGACAGAATTTAAAAAAATCATTAACTTTCTAATATAATAGTAAAACTTAGTTTTATCATATAAAACAATTGTAACATGACAATTTAATTGAGAGGAGGCGGTGGAAATGGATATGCACGAGAAAAACCAACGTTTAGGGGAGCTACTGCGGGAAATGGATCAGGTTATTGTTGCATTTTCAGCAGGGATTGATTCAACTTTTGTACTAGCTAGAGCAGTTGAAGAGTTAGGCGATCGCGTTTTGGCAGTGACGGCAGATTCAGAGACGTTTCCGCAGCGAGAGTTAAATGAGGCTATTGCTTTAGCGAAAAAACTACGCGTGCATCATGAGGTCGTACAAATTGTCGAGTTGAGCAATCCCGATTTTGTGGCGAACAATCCTGACCGTTGCTACCACTGCAAGAGTGGGCTCTATGAAAGTTTAACTGGGATTGCCAAGAAGAGGGGAATTCCTTGGATTTTAGATGGGGCCAATATGGATGATTTGGGCGATTATCGACCAGGACGAAAGGCTGCTAAGGAATACGAAATTCGCAGCATTCTCCAGGAAGCTGATCTATTTAAAGCAGAATGCCGCCATTTAGCCAGGGAGATGAAATTGCCGAATTGGGATAAGCCCTCTTTTGCCTGCCTATCTTCGCGTATTCCGTACGGCAGCATGATTACGCTGAAAAAGGTAGAGCAACTTGATCGTGGGGAAGAAGCGTTGCGTCAGATGGGTTTTCGTCAGCTGCGTCTTCGTCATCATGACCAGATCGCTCGCTTGGAGGTGCCTCGAGAGGAGTTTGAGTTAGTCATGCAGCGTTCGAATGAGATAAGTGAAACGATAAAAGGGCTCGGATTTACATACGTTACATTGGATTTACAAGGGTATCGCAGTGGATCAATGAATGAGACAATACGGCATGAGTAAAGAAGGGTGAAAACATGGAAAACTTCAAAGACTTAGGCTTTTGCAAGGTTGATCTTACAAGAGAAGAGAGAACCGGATATCCAGAGGTAATATTTGGTCAAGGGAAGACAGCTAAGCAAGTACAGCAAATTTTTTCCGAGCTAATGAATAAGCATGGGCGAGCGATGGTGACACGAGCATCTGAGGAGATGGCGGTGAGAGTTCAGGTTAATTTCCCAGAGGCGGAATATGACTTCGTCTCAAGGCTCATCACATGTGGACAGCCGTCTCGCACTTTTGAGGGGAAGGTGTTTGTTCTTTGTGCTGGCACGTCTGATCTGCCGGTTGCCGAAGAAGCGGCGCAGACGGCAGTGTGGATGGGATGTGACGTGGAACGGATTTATGACGTGGGTGTAGCGGGCATTGATCGGCTGTTAGCTTACCGCGAAAAGCTGCAAGAAGCTCAGGTGCTGATTGTCGTGGCTGGGATGGAAGGGGCATTAGCCAGCGTGGCAGGTGGATTGGTACGCCGCCCTGTTATTGCAGTGCCGACCTCAATCGGATATGGTGCACATTTCCAAGGGATCACTCCGCTTTTGTCGATGCTTACGTCTTGTGCGGCTGGTGTTAGCGTTGTGAATATCGATAACGGTTTTGGTGCAGGGTTTAATGCGGCGCTGATTCAGCAACTGGTGGAGGAGGTTGGGCGATGAAGGATTTGTACTTAGACTGCTTTTCGGGCATTTCCGGTGACATGACCTTAGGAGCATTGCTGGATTTAGGGGCAGATCTGTCCTATGTGGAGAGCCACTTGCGCCGCTTACCAATAGACCCGTTTCAAATCCATGTTCACTCGGTAGTGAAAAAGGGAATCTCGGCAAGTCAACTAAACCTTCATTTCGGAGAGGACAAACATCATCATCAGCGCGAAGAGCACGAGTACCATGTCCATCATGAACATAGTCATTCTCATCGTTTGGGGCTTCAGGATCTTCACCACGATCATACGGAGGATGAACATCATCACCATCATGACCATCGCAGAGCGATGGAGATTTTAGCGATGATTGAGGTGAGTGAGCTGCCACCACGCGTCAAGCAGCGCAGCTTGGCCATTTTTAGAGAGATTGCGGTGGCTGAGGGGAAGATTCATGGGATCGATCCGAATGAGGTGTATTTTCATGAGGTAGGGTCGATGGACTCTATTATCGATATTATTGGGGTATGCTTGGCGCTAGAGAGCCTTGGTGTGAAGCGGATTTATGCGTCTTCAGTGCCTACAGGGCAAGGGCGGTTACGGATGGCACATGGATTGTATCCGATTCCGGCTCCTGCAACATTGCAGTTGCTCGAGGGGATTCCGCTATCTTTCCTGCAGGTTGAAGGCGAGTTGACCACGCCAACGGGAGCGGGCATTCTTAAAGCGTTAGCCAGTGGGTTCGGACCCATGCCAGCGGCAACTATCGAGCGAATTGGCTATGGTGCAGGCCAAAAGGAATTTCCCCATCCGAATGTGCTTAGAGCGGTGTTAATTCAGGTTGCTCAAGCGGATCAACCAAGCATACCGAGTGAGCACATGCGTGAACAAGTCTATATCATCGAGGCACAGCTCGATGATATGACTGGTGAAGCGATGGGTTATGCAATGGAGCGCTTATTTGCCGTGGGAGCCTTGGATGTCTATTTCACCCCAGTGTACATGAAAAAGAATCGACCAGGTAGTTTACTGACGGTGTTGGCTTTACCCGAGTATGCCGAGATCTGTGAAGTCGTGATTTTAAAAGAGACGACGACGTTTGGAGTTAGGCGCAGCCTGTCGAAGCGCCGGATTCTTGATCGCCAATATATCGTGGTTGAGACCGCTTATGGACCGATTACGATTAAGCAAGCGTTAGCGGGTGCGAAGGTCGTTCGCCAAACGCCAGAATATGATGATGTAGCCAAAGCGGCTCGCCAACATGGAGTTCCTTTTGCGGATGTATATGAAGCGGCGAGGGATGTTCTGCGATGATCTTTTTTCATACTTATCGGAAAGTATTATACGCATATAGCTACACTAGTAGCTTTCTTACGCCGTAGTCATTCTGTTACTGTGCTATGATAGAGGATAACTAAAAGATAAGTTATTAAAGGTGGGTCATCTATGCCAATCATTCAAGCCGTGGAGCGTGCATTGAAGATACTAGATTTATTCGATGAACAAGATAACGAATTAAAAATTACAGACATCAGTTCCCGCATGGGTTTGCATAAGAGTACTGTTCATTCGTTATTAAAGACACTCCAAGTTCACGGCTACATAGGTCAAAATCCCGAAAACGGAAAATATAAGCTAGGCATGAAGCTCTTTGAGCGCGGGAATTTCGTCATTTACGGGCTGGATATTCGCAATGTTGCCAAAAAACACCTAAAGAACTTGTCCATGCAGACCGGTCAGACGACTCATCTTGTCATCCTCGATGGTAAGGAAGCCGTTTATATTGATAAGATTGATGGTTCGATGTCGGTAATCCGCTACTCGCGTATTGGTCGCCGAATCTCCGTTCATAGTAGCGGTGTTGGTAAGGCACTCGTGGCCTTTCAAAGTAAAAAAGAATTGCAACAGATTCTCGATGGTTATGTCTATCACGCTCATACGGCTAATACTATAAGCAATGAGTCAGATTTTTTGGCTGAGCTGGCTCGTGTACGTGTCAAGGGCTATGCCATTGATAATGAGGAAAACGAACCGGGAGTGCGCTGTGCCGCAGTACCGATCCGCGACCATACTGGGCAAGTGATTGCGGTGATGAGTATTTCAACACTCATTGCAAGTGTAGATGAGCAGCGTTTGCATCAGTTCATTGAGATGTTGAAGGAATCTGCACAACAAATTTCAGAAGAAATGGGCTATGGTGTAGCTATATTAAGGTGAATAGCACGACCTTTGCATCGAACAACGATGTAGAGTTGTTCTCGCTATGATATAAAACTTAGTTTTACTATATAAAACGATGGGGGGAGGATTAAACTCGTTTATATAAAAATTGATTGGGAACAATTGAATTGATTGCCTGTCCATAGAAATCAGGGGCTTTTTATGCTATAACTACAAGTAACTATGATTCAGTCAGATAAATGGATGAAAAGAGAAAGGTTGATAGGTGATGGAAAACAAGAATAACACCTCTAATTTTATTCGAAATATGGTCATCGAAGATCTTGAATCGGGAAATTATAATCACATTATTACCCGATTTCCACCAGAGCCAAACGGCTATTTACATATTGGACATGCCAAGTCCATCATCCTTAATTTTGAATTAGCGGATGAATTTAAAGGGAAGACCAACTTGCGTTTTGATGATACGAATCCATTGAAGGAAGACCAGGAATATGTAGATTCGATCAAGGAAGATGTGCAATGGCTAGGCTATGAATGGGATGGTTTATTTTTTGCTTCGGATTATTTTGAAGAGATGTATAACCGGGCTGTCCTGCTGATTAAAAAGGAAAAAGCTTATGTCGATGATTTAACGGCAGAGCAAATTCGGGAGTACCGCGGGACCTTAACCCAACCAGGGAAAGAAAGTCCTTATCGCAACCGCTCGGTAGAGGAAAATCTCGATTTGTTTGAACGGATGAGAAAGGGAGAGTTTAAAGATGGCGAGAAGGTTCTTCGGGCGAAAATAGATATGACCTCCCCGAATCTTACTATGCGCGACCCTGTGCTTTACCGAATTGCCCATGCGACCCATCATAATACAGGTGATCAATGGTGTTTGTACCCGATGTACGATATGGCTCATCCATTGGAAGATGCGATTGAAGGGGTTACACATTCGATTTGTACGCTGGAATTTGAAGATCATCGTCCGCTTTACAACTGGATTATTGATGAGTGTGAAACGGAAGCCAAGCCGAAGCAAATTGAATTTGCCCGCTTAAACTTAACAAACACGGTGATGAGTAAGCGAAAGCTCAAGCAGCTAGTAGATGAAAAGATTGTGGATGATTGGGACGATCCCCGCATGCCAACCATTTCTGGATTAAGGAGAAAAGGGTATACGCCAGATGCCATCCGAGCCTTTTGCTTAGAAATTGGGGTAGCCCGCAGTTACAGTACGGTGGATACTCAAATGCTCGAGCACTTTGTACGGGAGGATCTAAAGCTAAAAGCACCTCGAACCATGGCTGTTTTGAAGCCGTTAAAAGTGGTCATCACCAATTACCCGGAAGGCCAAGTTGAAATGCTTGATGCAGAAAATAATTCAGAAAATCCGGAGATGGGTATTCGCCAAATTCCGTTCTCTCGTGAAATCTATATTGAACAAGATGATTTTATGGAAAATCCGCCGAAGGGCTACTTCCGCTTGTTCCCTGGCAACGAAGTTCGTTTGAAGCATGCTTACTTTATCACTTGCCAGGAAGTGATAAAGGACGAAAATGGGAATGTCGTCGAGCTGCGCTGTACGTATGATCCGGAAACGAAGAGCGGAACCGGATTTACCGGACGAAAGGTAAAAGGAACCATCCATTGGGTAGAAGCAACCAACGCGGTTCCTGCACAATTCCGTTTATATGAGCCGCTTATCTTAGATGAAGAGGAAAAAGAAGAAGGATCTAGCTTTTTGGATCATGTAAACCCGAATTCTTTGGAGATTTCTCAGGGCTTTGTGGAGCCCAACATGAAGGAAGCTAAGGCGCATGATAAGTTCCAATTTTTCCGCCATGGCTACTTTAATGTCGACCCGAAGAATACTACAGAGGACCAATTAGTTATCAATCGAATTGTTTCATTGAAGAGCTCTTTTAAGATTTAAAGTTGAAATGCGTGGGTTCTAAATGGATTCACGCTTTTTCTAACGAAAAGAGGTATAACTCATGGCCAATAGATATGACGAGAGATTTCAACAGCTAAAATCCTACATGGAAAGTCAGGATATGGGGCTGTTGATGATCACATCTCCCATCAATATTTATTATTTTACCGGCTTCTTTAGTGATCCGCACGAACGCTTCATGGCCCTCTTTTACAGTAAAGAAGGAGAGGCTTCCTTATTTGTTCCATCTTTAGATGAAGAAAGTGCCCAGCAGCATGCTGTTGTCTCCGCGATCATTCCGATTTCCGATACGGATAACCCTTATGAATTTGTCAAAAAGAAATGGAGTGCATCAGTAACCTCCCTTGGAATTGAGAAAAAGATCATGAATGTATATCAGTCGGAACGAATAAAGGAATGCTTTCCCCAAGCTGAATTTGCGGATATTGAAGAATTCATCATGTCCTTACGCTTAAAGAAGGATTCAGAAGATATCCTCATTGTCAAACGAGCGATCGAAATTGCCGAAAAAGTCATTGCTCATGGGGTATCCAAGGTGACCCCAGGAGTAACGGAGTTGGAACTGACAGCTGAATTAGAATATCAAATGAAGGTGCTTGGAGCAGACCGTCCCTCCTTTTCCACCATTGTGTTATCTGGAAAGCGTTCGGCGCTTCCCCATGGACGGCCAGAAAACCAAAAAATTGAAACGGGAGGGTATCTCCTTTTGGATCTAGGGGTATTTGTAGAGGGTTTCTGTTCGGATATCACTCGTACCTTTCTTGTAGGGGAAGGATCAGATGAGCAGAAGAAGATTTATGAAACAGTAAGAATGGCCAATGAAAAGGCGATTAAAGCGGTTAAAGCAGGAAAACCTATCGGGGTGGTAGACCAGGCAGCAAGAGATTACATCGAATCGCAGGGATATGGCAAGTATTTTATGCACCGAGTGGGTCATGGATTAGGCTTAGAGATCCATGAGGCACCGTCCATTCACTCCCAAAATGAAACGCGGATGGAGACCGGCATGCTGTTTACGATTGAACCTGGAATCTATATTTCTGATATCGGCGGAGTCCGTATTGAAGATGATGTGTATATCCGTCCTGATGGTGAAGTGGAAGTATTGACGAGTTATCCGAAACAGTTAATTCAGCTATAAATATAAAACCCACCGCACAACATACGTGAGGTGGGTTTTTCTTCCTTAAAAGCATTATAAGGGCCATCAAGCTTCCGATTCCCCCAAAATATAAATAAAGTAGGATAAGATCAAAGAGGTGTATAAAAATAAATGCACATAAATAACCTGACTTTCTCAATCGCGGTTGAAGGCAGGGAATCAAATTGGTTTCAATGAAGAAAATTATAACGAAAAACCATTCTGTGTATAAAGAAGAAAATTGTTTTCTGATTAATGTTTGTATGAATGGATATTTTTTCATATAATAAACGTTTCAGACAGAGCAGGGCATATTTTACTTTAAGAAGGGTGGAACTATACATGTCCAAGCAACAAATCGGTGTCATTGGATTAGCGGTAATGGGGAAAAATTTGGCTTTAAATATCGAGAGCCGGGGATTTACCGTATCGGTATACAATCGATCCTCTGATAAGACTGAAGAGTTATTGAAGGAAGCATCAGGAAAAAATTTAGTTGGGACTTATTCTCTGGAGGAATTTGTAGAATCCTTGGAAACGCCAAGAAAAATCCTCATTATGGTAAAGGCCGGGGAGCCTACGGATGCTACCATTAATCAATTAAAACCGCTCTTATCACAAGGAGATATATTAATTGATGGGGGGAACTCCTACTTTGTAGACACCCTTCGTCGTAATAAAGCACTCGAATCAGAAGGATTCCGTTATATTGGAGCAGGTGTTTCTGGAGGAGAAGAAGGTGCTTTGAAAGGACCTGCTATTATGCCAGGTGGACAGGAGGATGCCTATCAGCTGGTGGAGCCGATTCTTACAGCGATCTCGGCGAAAGTCCAGGGTGCCCCTTGCTGCATATATATTGGACCCGATGGGGCAGGTCACTATGTCAAAATGGTACATAACGGGATTGAGTATGGGGATATGCAGCTTATTTGTGAGGCGTATCATCTTTTGAAGAACGTGCTCCAATTGGATGCCCAAGAGCTTCATGAGATCTTTTCTGAATGGAACAAGGGTGAACTAGATAGCTACTTAATTGAAATTACAGCTGATATCTTTACCAAGATGGACCCTGATACCGGCAAACCGCTTGTGGATATGATCTTGGATACCGCTGGTCAAAAGGGAACGGGGAAATGGACAAGTCAGAGTTCTCTGGATTTGGGAGTGCCTTTATCGATTATCACTGAGTCCGTCTTCTCCCGTTTTTTATCTGCCATGAAGGATGAGCGAGTGATGGCAAGCCGAATTTTAAAAGGGCCTCAGGAATCGTTCTTTACTGGAGACAAGCAGGAATTTATAGAAGCCATTCGCAAAGCTCTTTTTGCTAGCAAGATCTGTTCGTATGCTCAGGGATTTGCCCAAATGCGTGCTGCATCGGAAGAGTACAACTGGAATTTAAACTACGGAAATATTTCCATGATTTTTCGAGGAGGATGCATTATCCGTGCCCAATTCCTCCAACAAATTAAAGATGCCTATGATCGGAATTCAGAATTAAAGAATTTGTTGCTTGATCCGTACTTCCAAGGGATTGTGGAAAGCTATCAAGGAGCATGGAGGCAAGTCATCTCCCTCGCTGTTCAACATGGCATACCAGTTCCTGCCTTTTCAAGTGCCTTAGCTTATTTTGACAGTTACCGGACCGAAAGCTTACCGGCTAATTTGCTGCAGGCACAACGGGATTACTTTGGAGCCCATACATACCAGCGTATTGATAAAGAGGGTATTTTTCATACTCAGTGGTTTGAATAAGAAAGCTACTAGCGCAGCTCCCCTAAAGTCTTTGAAGGAAATGACTTCCCGGATCTTTTCTAAATTTTTTTCGTGATTTCTAATCTGCCATCGACATGGCTACAAATAATGCATCAATGATAAAGAATGGAGGCTTGAATAGCTTGCATATGGGAGTCATTGGAGTGAAAAGTGGGGATCCCTGTTTTGGTGAATTTGTGATAGGCATCCATGATAACGGAAGCAGGTCCTCCCACTCCAAATGGATCAATCCGATTAGCTTCAACAAGAAGAGAAACTCAAAAAATATTTCTTCAATAATATAAATTTACATGGAGAATTTTTTTCTTTTACAGGTGTTTGAATTAGTCGGAGTCGGGAAAAAATTCCTCAACAAGTAGCGCTGAAAGCGAAAGCGTTCGGTTTAAAAGTGGGTTGCTGTTTTTTGTCGAAAAACAATGAAAATAAACGAATGAAGTAGCTTTAAAAAGATTCCTAGGCATTTACTAGCCAAAATGGAATAATATGAATTTTTACAACATTTTAAAAGTGATATACAATTAAAAGCAGATAGGGAACATCTTATTCTATACAGGAGGTCGATGATACATATGATTGTGTATAGATGAGCTTATCTGGGTCTGTGACTTCATCAACAACCATTTTTCCTTATCGATGGAGGGGGATGAAGAGAAGCGAATTAGAAGGGAGATAGTCCAATGAAGTTGGTTAGCGAAGCATGATATCGGTTAATTAAATTTGTAACCGCTGCCATGCAGGGGGTAAAGACGAGATACGTAAGGTTTGAGAACGAAATACCAAAATAGAGGAGGTCAAGATGTGGTTCCTGATTCTTGCATCCATTGCGGAGAAGTGTTGTCCCTTATGGAAAGGAATCGGTCAGAGTGCTGGTCTTGTCAAGATAAAACATCGGTGACCTATTCCGATGATATGACTTCGGATTATCCGAAAAGAACGATACATGATTTCATTGCTTATACCAAAAAAGGTTGGAAGCTAGGGAAGGAAGTAATATAAGTGGTCTTAGAAGAATCAATATGAATCCCCCTGTTTATACGAAATAGGTAAACAGGGGGATTTTGTTGTTCAGCGAGTCGATACAAGCATGGATGGCTATCTTATGAGGGGCCGCCTCCATAGCCAAGGTGAAGCATTTGCTTTACCATTAGCGATCATTAGGCCTTCCTTTTTTCGTTGGAAACCTCCAGCAGAGCTTGGATGAATTTTAGTCCATCTTGAACTAGAGGATCTTTTAATAACTTCAATGCACCGAAAATTGACACAGTGCTTGTATTCCGCTCAGAACGTTCTTTCGCTTCCTTCACGATGGACATTCCGCCCTGTACACGTTCTGTGACAGGTGCTGCTAACACTTCTACTAAGTCAGCCATCGCAACCCAATTTTCTTTCTGTGCTACTGAATCAAGTAGTGGAACTACCTTTTCTAGCAATTCCAAGGACTGGGCTATCCTCGGCAGTTTGTCTGCAATAGAAGCAAGGGCCTCCACATTTTCTTTATTTAGTGCCACTTTAGAGATTTGTGAAATAGGTTCAGTTATATTGTTGAACGTTTGGGTATCCATAGCCATGGCAGAAATCACCCCGATACCCTGCTCCATTTTGGCTACTGCCTCATTAATTTGAGGTAGCTTTTGAATGAGTGCTGTTAACGCATCTTGTACAGATGGATTCGACAATTCTTGGCTCCATGGGGTTAAAGTTTCTGTAGACATATCTCGATTTCCTCCTAAATTTGCAGCATCCCATTTCATGTTATGCTGTATTTTCAATAAACTATCTATTTCCATTATACTAAAGCATGAGTAAAAGGTCATTTTATATTTTATCGGAGAAAAAGCACTTATTGTCTTCCGATCAAAGTCTTTACGATTTATGTAGAGTGAACTTATTAACTTGATGATCTAATCTTTCTGCTAAGTTAGACAGTTCTTGTGATCTCATGTCAATATGTGAAACCGATTGTAACTGTTCCTCTGTTACCGCATTAATTTCTTGTGCAGCAGCAGCGGATTCTTGTGCTATTGCTGAAATCTCTTTTACTGTATGTAGTAAATGACTCACATTTTCATTTACATGATTAAATAATTGTTTTATTTCTTTCGTATCTGTTTCTGTCTGCTGTACATGTTTTACAATCGTTTGAATTACATCTCCTCCTTTTTTAATCATATCCACCTGTTGTTCGATTGCATCTTGATTACTTTCCATCGTTTGAACAGTAAGGTACGTTTCTGCTTGGATATCCTTGATAAGAGAAATAATTTGTTGGGCAGAATCACTTGAGCTTTCCGCCAATTTTCGGACTTCTTGGGCAACCACGGCAAATCCTTTACCGTGTTCACCAGCTCTAGCTGCTTCAATGGCTGCATTTAATGCTAACAAATTGGTTTGTTTTGATAAGTCCGTAATAACCGTAATGATGGTTTGAATTTCTTCTGAACGGCGACCTAGCTTTTGAATAGAATCCGTTGCAAAAATAACGTTCTCCCTAACTGAATTCAAATGTTTAATGGCATTAAAGATGGCGTACTCACCTTCTTTTGATATTTCACTAGATTGAGAGGCATTTTCTAATGTTGCTTGGATTCTATTATATCCTCTTCTCATTTCTTCTACGGTTATATCGAACATTTCCGAAATTTGTCTTGTTTGATCCGCTTGTCTAGTGCTTCCTGCTGCTACTTCATCCATAATACTACTAATTTGCTGAGTGGTTATCTGATTTTGGCTTGTGCTAGTTAATAATTCTCGTGAAGTTTGCGCGATGTGTTGGGCCCCATAAGCCGTTTCGCCAATTAAGGACCGAAGACTTGTCACCATCTCCTGAATACTCCATGAAAGTTGACCTATTTCGTCTCCTGAATCAATCGTAACGTCTCCCCGCAGGTCACCTTTAGCAATATTTTGGGCTAATTGTACAATTTCACGAATAGGATCGGTAATTTTTTTTGCTAACCAAAGAGCGAACATTATTGCTAATAGACTTCCAGAAAAAATAGAAAGAATAAATAAAACTTGTGTTTTGTTAATCAAACTAGCCAATTCTTGTTGGCTTTTCTTATATTCATTATCAGAAATATCGACCATTTCATTGGTTAATACGAAAACGTTATTTTTAATTTTATCAATTTGATTATCTGTTTTTTGGTAAAGGTATTTTAATTCCTCATTAGAGATTTTTGTTTTCCGTTCATAAATTGCCAGTATTTTTCCGAAGTAATTAGAGTATTTAATAAACTCCATCCTTAATTCATTTAAGATCTGTTGTTCTTCATTTGTGTTTGCTGCTTCTGTGATGTGATTTAAATACTCTTTTGCGGTTTTGGTGTTTTTCCTAAACTCGACAATCATTTGCTTATTTTCATTTATGATCAAATCAGCTTGATTGCTGCTCATCACTTCTGTGTAGTAAACAAATTTCTGTACCATTTCTCGTTTATTTGCGCGTTTTTCCATAACATCAGCTAAATGTTGAATTTTGTCTATCATGATAATGTTATAGGTTGCCGCTAAAATAAAAATCAAGATAAGAATGGAAAAGGCTGTCAATAACTTATTTTTAATGGACATGTTTTTAAGCATGATAGCAATCCTCCGCCATTAGGCAAGACCGATCCTTTTTTTAAAAAACGGACTTCCCTTGGTAATATTTACATTAATAGTAATGATAATCATAATCAATTGAAATTGCAATATATTTATTAATAAATTACATGGGTTCAACCAGAATAGGAGGGAGAGGTGTTTAATCATAAAAGAATTTTATTCTTTGGTGAATTGTGTTCTCTCGATGAGCGATCGTTCGGGGTATGACTCCATGGTCATCTGAATTTGATACTATAATTATACCTTTTTTGCCTTTAAGGGGCTTTTCAATGCCCACATTGGCAGGTGAATTTTTCCAGTTAAAAATTAACACCAAAATATCTTCTGGTAACTACGTATCAACTTTCTCTTTTTTTTAAAAAAAAGGTTGCATTTTCTGAAAGAATGATTACAATAATCATTGTCAGTTACATTATTAATAATAATCACTATCAATTATAGGAGGAGATTCTTAGCTTATCTTTATTCGTAGTGAAGTTTTGAAAAAATGAGAAATAGGAGGTTAATCACATGCAGAAAAACAATGCAACCAAATCCATGACAGGAACAGACCTGGCCCGCTTTTTCCGCAAGAGTCACATTTATATCGGGTTGGTTCTCGCTCCCATCTTGATTCTTATGGGAGCAACCGGCATTATCCTCAATCACACGGCGGAATTTGGACAAAACCCTTTCACGGCAAAGATTCATGCCGGACTGATCACAGGGGGAAGATCGATCATTGACATCGTCGGTGCCGTGCTTATTTATTTGAGCGCATCGGGAGTCTACTTATGGGCCCATGGCGCCAAAGCTAAAGCCAAAAAGAAATCAAGCAGCACCCAAAAAGCAGCACAATCACATTCTGCTTAAGAGATTCAAGATGGAACCGAAAGTAGGAGGAAAAATGAAATGACATTAAATGAATGGACTTATTCAGCCATTTTTGTGGCCATCCTTTGGGCTCTCTTTTACGGAGCCTCATTCTTATTAAGAAATCCGATTCATTACTAAAGGCGGGACAAACATGAAATTGAAACACTGGATATTATCCATATTGATGATAGGCATCTGCTTTGCCCTAGTCTCCGTAGCTGGCTATGCCTTGAATACAGGAGACAGTACCTTGCATTCCGTAAAAACAACGGAAGTTCCGGAACTAGATGGTAAGGGCGAAGACTTTTGGGAAAAAGCCCCTGTCGTTGAGATTCCAGTCACTGGGGGCCGTTCAGGTCAAACAACCGTTACAATGAAATCGATGTATACTGATACCCACGTTTACTTCCTGGCCCAATGGGAGGATGAACGAGAAGATTTGGACCGCATGCCGATTGAATTTGACGGGAAAAAATGGAACCAATTGCCAGGCGGAGGCGCGTATTACGAAGATAAGTTCTCCATATACTGGAACATTAATGATTCGACCAAAATTTTTAACGAAAAGGGCTGTATGGCCTCTTGCCATGGTGAAGAAGGGGCAACGAAATACGGTGCCCATCGCACAAGCCAACCTGGTGAACTGATTGATCAATGGCATTGGAAAGGAGCCCGGACCAATCCTGCTGGCTATATCGATGACCAATACGTTGATTGGTTCAAGAAGGGTGAAATCAAGGAAAACGGAAAGCCCGCTGAAGAAGCCGGCCGTAATGGGGATCCTAAAGATTCCGGCGGATACGTCAAAAATTTTGATAAAAAAACAAACCGTCCTATATACATGTTTAAAAACCCTGAAAATCCGTTGGTGAGCTCTTCTTTCATCATGAAAGAAGAAGCTGTACCATTCGTCGACAACGGACAGTTTAAAAAAGGAGACCGCCTACCTGGCCATGTCGTTGAACTGGCCATCGGAGATGCTGGAGATATTCCAGCCAAAGGAATATGGAAGGATGAAAAGTGGACACTGGAATGGGGACGCAAATTATCCACCGGAAGCAAGTATGATGTTGATTTCTCTGATTTGAACAAAGAATATTACTTCGGTGTGGCCACTTTCAACAATGAACAATGGGACCACGCATACAACCTAGGCGTTTATAAGATGATTTTTGAAAAAAAATAGCCATATAAATAAACCTTCATCCTAAAAGGATGAAGGTTTATTTCATAATTTGAAGTTTCTCAGCCTGAACGGATACCTTTATCACTTTATTTTAACTAAAAATTAATAATCTTTATACAAAACCATGTTAAGATATCTTCATAGATGTCATCTTCCAAAGGAGATCAGATATGCCTGGGATGAAAACACCAAAAAAAGTTCTTTTGCTGGATATGGACGATGTTACAGTGGATCAATCTTTAACATGGATTAAACATTTGTATGAAAAAACAGGTATTCTTTACGATCGTGAGGAATGGACACAGTGGAATATTAGTAATTATCTTCCTCAAGATGTTTCTCGGATGATTTTTGAAGAGATCAACAAGTCACCGGGATTTTTCAGAAAACTTCCGCCAAAGCCAGGTGCTATTGAAGGAGTTGGAAAGCTCTCCTATTTATATGATATTGTTTTTGTGACAGCAAGCGATCATTATGCCTATGAAGATAAATACTTTTGGATTGAGGAAAATTTACCCTTCCTTCCCAAGCCTAATTTGATCCTTACACATCGGAAGGATTTAGTCGCTGGAGATATTTTGGTTGATGATGGTCCGCATAATTTATTAAATTCACCCGCCAAGACGAAGATTGTTTTTGATAATCCGTGGAACCGTCACTTAACACAATTTCCGCGTGTTTACCATTGGCGTGAATTACTAGATTTGTTAATTCGCCCGGAACTCCGACTGATTCGTTCATCCTAGGTTTTGAACCTCTGAAAAGGAATGGTCAAGTGATCATGCCGCTGCAAGAGACGTTCTGGAATCCGTCTTACGGGATTGTATCGGACAAGTTTGGCGTAACGTTTCATGTCAACACAGAAGGCAAATGCTAACTCTTAATGGAGTTATAAGCGGATTGACAGACTATACCTTCCGAGTGACCTATAAATAATTGATTTAGTAGCTCTACTGAGCTACTATAAGGGATATAATTTATTGGCACAAAGGAGTTATTACAATATGAAAGAAACCGATGTAAGGGCGCGTATCACTAAGGAACTTAAAGATAAGTTTCTAGAGAAGTTAGAGCAAGATGGAATTAGTCAAAGTGACTTTATTTTAACGTGTATTATGAATTATATTGGAATTAAAACCCTTCCAGATGAATGGAAGTCATCGAATATGAATAAAAGTAGTATTTTTGAAAAACGGAATGATAATAAGGGAGAGTGATAAGTTACATGTAGTTGGATAAATCTCAAGAAAGAACGGTGTTTGTTGTATGGAAAAATTGCAATCCCTCGCCTCCGAACTCATCCAGGAAGGGAAGTTAAATCAGGCTATTTTAAGTAATGTCCGTAATAAAGAAGCACAAGAGTATACCAAGATCGATATCAAGCCCATTGAATTAAAAGGAGAGCTGCACTATCAAATTAGCTACCATACCAGCAATAAGGTATTTCACGAAAATCTGTTAGCATATGAGGCTAAACAAAAGCTCATCCAATTATTTCAACAATTTAAACAGGCAATGCTTCATACTCCCCATGCTGATTACCAGGTGCTGATCAGCAAGAAGTTCAAGGTCACGATCTTAAAAAAACCACCTACCAAAGTAGAGGTCGAACGGTCTCATAATCGGAAGAAGAAGTATTTACTTGAAGAAGGCACTCCGGTTCCTTTCCTGATCGAACTAGGTGTCATGAATGCAGAAGGCAAAGTACTGGCCAAAAAATACGATAAGTTTAGACAGATCAATCGATTCCTGGAGATGATTCGGGATATTGTTCCCCATCTAAGCAAAGATCGAAAGCTGAACATCATTGATTTTGGTTGTGGAAAGTCTTATTTAACCTTTGCCATGTATCATTACTTAAAAGAAGTTGAGGGACTGGAACTGCAGGTGATGGGGCTTGATTTGAAAGAGGATGTCATTTGCCATTGCAATACGTTAGCTGAAAAGCTTCAATATGAGGATCTGCGCTTTTTGGTCGGAGATATCACGCAATATAAGGAATGGGATCAGGTGGATATGGTGGTTACACTCCATGCTTGTGATACAGCAACCGATGCCGCTTTGGAAAAGGCGATTCGTTGGGGGGCAGAGGTTATTCTTTCCGTTCCTTGCTGTCAACACGAACTGTTTCAGCAAGTCCAGAATGATATCATGCAGCCTTTGTTAAAGCACGGAATATTAAAAGAACGGTTTTCTGCCTTGGCGACGGATGCCATTCGTGCCCAACTTTTAGAATTGGTGGGATATCGAACACAGCTTTTAGAGTTCATTGATTTAGAGCATACACCAAAGAACCTGTTAATTCGAGCAGTCAAAGGTGGTGATGCAGATGTTTTGCGATTGGTGGATCAGTACATAGAATTCAAGCAGTTTCTCCATGCCAAGCCTTATTTGGAGAAGGCTATTCAGGATTTATTAGAACCGGCTCTTAATGGGAAACACCAGCTTACTTAGGCGGGTGTTTTTTTGTAGTAAGCATTTGACAATGATTCTCATTTCTAATTATAATAGAGATAATAAAAATCGTTCTCAATTATATATGGAAAGGGGATAGTTTACATGTCATTGATGATTGTTGGTGCCGACCATTTAGGAGGAATTGAAGAAAAGCTTTCGGGTATTGGATTCCATGAAGTTTTGCATGTAACAGGACGGAAAGTGCAAGAGGTAAAAAGAGACATCCCGGAGAAAATAAATCTTGTGCTTGTACTAACCGATTACATAAATCATAATCTGGCAAAAGTGATCAAACAGAAGGCCAAAGAACAGTCTCTCCCTATCTGTTTTGCCAAACGTTCATGGAGTTCGATCTATCAAGCATTACATGAACATAAGAAAGCTACATTAGCGTAGCTAATGCGTATAGTACTTTCTGATAAGTGTAAGAAACCTCCACTAGCGTAGCCAAAGCATATAATACTTTCCGATAAGTAAAGAAAAGCTACTGTTGAAGCCATATATTAAACTTTATAGAACAAAGAGGGTTTATCCCTATTCGTCTGGGGGTATTTTGGGTAAAATAGATAGTAGATATTGTATAGAAAATGAGGTTGTATATGGCGCTACGTAGATTACTCTTTCCTTTATTGTTCGGGGCAATCGCAATTCTTCTTATTTACCACGGTATTCCACTCATCTTCGCTTTACTCACAGCAATTTTGCTCGAACCGATGGTTTTGTTTTTAATACGTATGTTCAATATCAGTCGACTGGCTTCCGTTGCGGTAACTTTTATTTTATTTCTAGTGGCATTTGGTTTGGGTATTTATTGGCTCGGGGCTTTATTAATTGTACAAAGCGTTGAATTTGCGCAAAAACTGCCTGCCTTATCCACTCATATTTTTGAATCTTTGGAACGATATATTTGGGTATTGGAACGCTATTATGAATTGCTTCCGGTAGAAACCATCTCGACTATTCAACAAGTATTGACCTCTCTTAAGAGTACAGCTATCAATACGGCATCTACTGTAACCAAATGGGTGTTGAGTCTGGTGGCGGCTTTACCGGGAATGTTGTTGGTATCGATCGTTTACTTGATTAGTCTATTCCTCATCAGTATTGATTTGCCATTCATTCGGTATGGATTTATGAATTTATTTACAGTTTCTGCTAAGGAAAAGGTGGATCTTGTCTTAAAGCAATTAACTAGGGCGCTTGTAGGGTTTCTAGGTGCACAGCTGGTATTAAGCATCATGACGTATATTATTGCCTTGATAGGGTTATGGATTTTAGATGTAAAATATGCCCTTCTTATTGCCTTCCTCATTGTTCTTGTAGATATACTGCCGATATTAGGAACGGGTTCATTCATAGTTCCATGGGCCGTTTATCAATACGCCATCATGGGCAATTCGCAATTTGCGGTTGGGCTATTGATTTTGTATGCTGTTATCACAGTCGTAAGGCGTATTGTTGAGCCTAAGATATTAGGCTCCAGTCTAGGAATAAGTGCTTTAGCCGCTTTAGCTAGTCTCTATATTGGTTTCCAATTACTAGGATTTGTGGGTTTAATCTTAGGTCCAGCCGTAGTCATCGTCATCGAGGCGCTGTTAAAGGCAGGATTTTTACGAATAAAAATAGATTTTTAGCCGCTTCGCAGACAATTTTCAGAATTCAAACTAAAGGAGAAATAAAGTATGGAGTTGCTTTACCTGATTACGAAATTTAATGAACAAGATTTAAAGAAAGAGGAATTTGCTAAGCAGGCTTCCTCCTTAAATGAAAAGATTCAGGAAGAAGGCTGTCAATTGCTAACCCACAGCGACCAGTGGGATGTTTTCGTTTATCGTTTAGAAGAGAAACACGAGAAAAAGATCCGGGATTTAGGTAAGGTTTTTACGGAATACTCCAGGGCTATTTTCCAGGCTGACTTTCTTTTTGACCTATTTACCCAAGAAGAGATTGAAGATCCTAACCTTTTTAGCACAGAATTTATTCAAGCAATAAAAATGGCTGAAGGGCAAGGGAATGGATGATGGAATTAGCGAGGGTCAAAGCGGGTATCTATGAATTTCGATATAATCCATTGACGATCGAGGTTTTTGTGGAGCAAACGGGTGAAGAATGGGAAATAGAAATTTATAAGCTTAAGCATTTCCAAGGGTCTCTCGAAATCGATAAGGATGGAAAGATGTGGGTGGTAGAAGATCTTCATCTTCAATTAGAACAAGTAGAGCCAAATGTCATTGAAGTGAATTAAAGGTGGTCCATGTATAAAATTAGCCAGAATGGAAAGGATAATAGTAAATCTCCTTTTTCTTGTTCTCCCCCTACTTGCCCACTAGCATACAAGCTAGTGGGATTTTTTTCACTTATCGGAAAGTATTATACGCATAAAGGCTACGCCAGTAGCTTTCTTATACTTAGAGATCAAGTATTATACGCATAAGGCTACGCCAGTAGCTTTCTTAATGTGTGATTGTGGCGAATGAACCCACGATATTAATACTTTCCCCCTTTTATTTGTCAGGAGTCGACCGATTTAAAGAAAAGAATACCCTCTTCGAAATATAAATAGTTGAAATTCCATAGGAATCTCTTATTTTATAGGGGAGCTAGCTCGTTCACTGTCGAACCAGTTCGGATTGAAAATTATATTTCAACAATTTACACCCCTTTTCAATTGTTATCCTGTTATGTAAAATAAAGGCAACAGGAAGGTGAACGGCGCGGCCAACCCGGGATAAGGCCCACTGTCAGTCATCTAAAAAACATTTTAGGGAGAGTGTTCAATATGGAAAAGCTACATGTAACAGTGGGATTCGTATTCACTCAAGTGATGTTTTGTGATGGACATGGGAAATTGCATTTTCATAGAGTGATGACAGACGTGGACAAGCCTTGGAAAAGTGTCAAGGAAGTATTAGGGTTAGTAAAAAATGCTCTAGGTGTGTTACTACTGATGGCGGTTCAAGTTGAATTCCAATATAAACAGATCCATTTCAGCAGTCTGCTAGCTTCATTACGTGAGCAATTAGTAAGCTATTTAACTAACGGATGCCAGTTAACCATTCAAGTATTTGATGTCGTAGAGGAACCTGAAAATATGGAAGAGGTAGAAGAGGTCTGCGAAGAAATACAAGTAAAGGATCCTCAAGCTCTTGTTGTTCAGGAAATGGGACAAGCTATACCTTCTAACAAATGGCGTATGTATCCGATTTATCGTGAGGCAGATGCTGTCTTGATAATAATGGAAGGGTCAAATGATCAAAAAGTAGGGGTATGGGATCGAAAAGAAAGTCAACCATTGAACTTCTTTGTGGAGGAGAACGGTGTTGATGTAGCGACCGAATTCGATCAACGTGGATCTCCGGGTTATTTGATTGAATGACTCACGACTGAAGTAATGAGCTTGTGGGTGTCCAGTAGGATTAACGTGCAAGCACTTCTACCTATTATTTACCCTGCATCAAGGGCCGATTGACAGGTGCTTGACTATACAGGTCATACCTATATAGCCACCGCCATTATTACTATGAACAAAGGAGGTAGGATTGATCTATTTGTATGAAAGAGAAAGGAGAGATGAAGAAAAGACATATAGGTATGTCTTTTTTTTTTTGTTGCATTTCACCCATTCTCTTATTCATCTATACATATTTAGGCGACTAGGCTTTATGTCATTTCATGTCGAACAGTTAAAAAGTTTGTTGAACGGTTTTAGGAACATTTTCCAGTTGAATCTGATACTATTAGTTTATCTGAAATATGTTGGAGGAAATGCGATGAAATACACTTGTGAAAATTGCTGTAGAATTTTTCAATGTTCAACAAGATGTCCCGTTTGCGGTAGCCATAAGGTTAGAAGAATCATTATTGTTAACCAGAAAAATGCGGAGAAGAAGAGTTGGAAAATTTCCTAGTTATTCACGCAACGGACTTTTATTTAATAGTTTATATTAAATCTTTAAGAAATGTAAAAATAAGGGATAAACATTTTGGAAAAGGGAAAGATAATAGTATCCCCCACTTTTTATATGATTTTCCACTTGGAGCGAGAGCTCCTCTTTTTTTTTCTATTATCCCTAGAAATTCGTAGAGAGGAACCCACTTTTTATCGGTGCATAACCTAAAGGTAAATAAGATGGTGTAATGAGGTGAAAGCATGGAAGCAAAAATCGCCTACTTTTCAGCGGAATTTGGAATCGATACTGCGCTTCCTATCTATTCGGGCGGGCTTGGCGTATTAGCAGGAGACCATGTTAAAGCTGCCAACGATATGGGAGTTCCGTTAATCGCGGTGGGTATCTTTTATAGAAAAGGTTACTTTAAGCAGAGAATTGGGGCAGATGGTAGACAAGAAGTCTCCTATCCAATTCTCCGTCCTGAGGAACTGCCGATTACTCCAGTACTGGATGAACAAGGCCAATTCCTGCTTGTAACGGTTCCGATTGCTGATCGGAACATCAGCCTGCGGACTTGGAAGGCTCAGGTTGGGAGTATCCCTGTTTATTTATTAGATGCAGACCATGAGGGAAATCAGCCAGGAGACCGAAGTTTAACCCATCATCTTTACGGCGGTAACCAGGAGACTCGCATAGGTCAGGAGATTATTTTAGGAATCGGAGGTGTTCGATTATTACGGGCACTGCACCTCGAACCTGATGTATGGCACATGAATGAGGGCCATTCTGCTTTTTTGGCGTTAGAGAGAATTCGTGAATATTCTGCTCAGGGAGTGCCGTTTGATACCGCTTGGGAAGCAGTAAAGGCCAGTACCGTTTTTACGACTCATACCCCTGTTCCGGCGGGTCATGACCAATTTTCTTTTGAGCTGATGGATCGATATTTGGGTGATTATTATTGGCAGCTTGGAGCATCCAGGGAAAGGATCTTGGCCTTAGGAACCGTTGGACAACAGTTTAATATGACACGTCTCGCGGTCCATACCTCATCAAAGGTCAACGGAGTCAGTAAGCTTCATGCAGAAGTGTCGAAAGAGCTATTGCATCAATGGACTCCGGAAATCCCCAAGCAGCATGTCCCGGTTGAAGCGATTACAAATGGTGTTCATACGAAAACATGGCTAGCTCCGGAAATGAAGCAGCTGTTTGATCGTTATTTAGATGCGAAGTGGCAGTCTAAAATTTCCGAGATCAAGGTTTGGGATGCCGCCTTGCATATTCCTGACCAGGAGCTCTGGGAAGCCCATCAGCAAATCAAAAAACGGATGATCAACTATCTGGGTCTCCCCTTGTCAGAGGAAACGATTATTATTGGATTTGCTCGCAGATTTGCTACCTATAAGCGGTCATTGCTTCTGTTTCAGGATATGGAGCGCTTAGAGAGGCTTGTCCAACAAATCAATCGGCCGGTGGCATTTCTTTTTGCTGGAAAAGCACATCCAGCAGATTTGCCCGGCCAAGAGTTGATCCGGCGCATATGGGGAATTACTCGTCAGCCCGCTTTTCAGGGACGGATTTTTTTATTGGAAAATTATGATATGGAAATGGCCAAACATTTAGTCTCAGGTGTGGATGTCTGGCTCAATACTCCGATCAAGCCGATGGAAGCCAGCGGAACCTCGGGTCAGAAAGCAGCTGTAAATGGTGTCCTGAACTGCAGTGTATTAGATGGTTGGTGGAATGAAGGATATAATGGAAAAAACGGGTGGGCTATTCCCGGGGAGCATGATGAGACGGATGCTGACACCCTTTATAGTTTGTTGGAAGAAGAAATGATCCCTCTTTATTATAGTGATCGCTCTTCTTGGATCCAAATGATGAAGGAATCCATTCGCTCTCTTACTCCCGTATTCAGCACAAGCTGTATGCTAGCGGAATATTGGGGAAAGCTCTATATTCCTACGGCCATTAGGGGCTGGAGATTTTGTGAAAATGACTTGGAGGTGGCAGATAGAGTGGCTACTTACAAGTGCTTCATTCGAAACCACTGGGATCAAGTGAGGATGGAGGAGATTGATGTTATTCCCACTCACCGCCAGGTCCTCACCATTCATTGTAAAATCCGTTTGGGTGCCATTTGGCATAAAGACGTATCCGTGGAAGCTGTTGGCTGCCATAAAGGTAACGGATTATGGAGACGCGAATTGCAGTGGGTAAAAGAATTGGATCAAGGATTATATTTGTATGTTGGCACCTTTGCCGGAACAAAGGATGATTGGTTGACAGCCCATGCTCATATTAGGGTGATGCCGATTAGCCCAGACTTCGCCAATGATTATGAGCTGGGATTGGTGAAATGGGGGTAGTGTCGGATCGTATAGGGAAAAAATGACCTTTAATTCTCGGATCCCTAAGAAACTTGGGGGACAATTAACCGACAGTCTCAAATTTCCACCTAGTCCCTACTCTTAATAACCAATAAATATCCAGAGCGTATCTCAATGCTTCCTTCTTGATCAACAATGACATTACTGATGCCAAGGGAATCTCCAATCGTCAGGGTTGCATTATGAAGGGGGTATTGGAAGCCCGTTAAGTTAATACCCGTAACCTCCATTGTCAGCGGAAGCAGGGAAACATGTGAAAAAGATCCTTTGGAAATGGTGAGGTGCTTCTCCATCAGCCTAAGCTCATTCTTTTCATCCAACAGGCAGGTGGAGACTCCAGCCTTCAGCCCTTTCAGAAGCAAATGGACATTCGCCAAGGAATGGTCAAATCGAGATCCTAGCCCTCCTAAGATGATAATCTCTGCTGGACTCTGCTCTAATGCCCAAGCAAAGGCCATTTCTGTATCTGTCAGGTCTTTCATCACGGGATCACAAGACAGGAAATTCCTGCTGGAGATTTGAATAGCGGCTGCTTCTTCATCGGTAACAGAATCAAAATCCCCTAATGAAATATCCGGTTTATGATGATGCTGTAAAAGAAAAAGAGCCCCACGATCGACCCCTACAAGAAAATCATGTTCTTTGATTTCTGTAAGTGCCCATTCTCCTATATTCCCGCCGGTAAAAAGTAAGATTCGTTGCTTATTCGACACGGTTGATCCTCCCATAGTTGATCTGGTAAATAGTATACACGTCTTTGTAGGATAAGAAAATTTAATCTTGATCTGGGGAGAAATAGATTCTGTTTTTAGATTTCCCTATGAAGGGCAGGTTCATAGGTGCTAGCAATCGATAAACGGTATAGGCAGAGGGAAGAGATAGGGTTCTTTGAAAATCTACATTAGTCATCTGCCGATAGATAAGCAGGTCATCGAGAATGACTTGTTCATGGGCTTGCTTGGCAAAGTGATGGCAGCGGTCACACCGCCAACCACCGTGGACACGCTTCATAGGACAAGGAGAGCATATTGGACAGGGAACACCGATGAGTAAATCTTTGGGCTGGAGTTGATAGAAATCAAGAATATCAATAAGTGGAGGGGAATTATGGAGCAGGAAGAGTTCACTGATCTTGTTTAGTTGGTACGCAGAAAGAGGCGTTTGGTTTTGCTGTTGTTCTTTTAATTGCATGATTTTATACGGGATTTTTTCAGCAAGCATGAGTTGGTTGAATAGTTGGGTATTTTTTGCGGAGGAATCAATAAGGGTGCTGGAGAAACTAATGGCCGCCAGGTAGAAGATAGGAAAGGGTTTGAATTTGTGGGTAGTTAACCATTTTTCAAGTTGGATTTTTTGGCGTTGGGCCTGAAGCAGCGGGTCAGGAAAGCCCTCCTTTTTTCCATCGTAATGGCGAATCATCTGTTCGGTCCTTGGATCATAGGAAAGAGTGCCAGCCCAATTTTTACACTCGATAATTACCCCAAAGTGACTACAAAGAACAAAAGCATCTATTTGGAATAAAGGTAGATGAAGACCTTGGAAAATGAGGAAGTCATTTTCCGGCAAAAAGCTGAGATGATAGTCTAATTCTTTTTCTCCTTTCCATCCAGCGTTTAATTTTCGTATATTCCCCACGATTTCCTTCTTTTTTTGATGATCGGGAAGGAGACGGCGGAGTAATGCGTGATCTTTGTTTAATCGGATTGGAATTTTTCGTTGATTTTTAACCAATTAAATACCTCCTTAACTTGAATGGAAGCAAACATAGATTGATTCGAACAAAAAACGAGAAGATTCGAACAAAAAATAGGTTGATTCGAACAAAAAAAGAAGTTATTCGAACAAAATTCGGACAAATCCTAAAATCCCTTGAAAAAGAACCAGGCGGTCCCCCGCCCGGCTTCACCTTATTACATCTTTCTAAATACCAGAGTAACATTATGACCGCCAAAGCCCAACGAATTGCTGATGACTGTGCGGACATCGGCAATTCTTGCTTGATTCGGTATATAGTCTAGATCGCATTCTTCATCGGGAGTCTCGTAATGAATCGTAGGAGGCATGATGCCCTCTTCAATCGCCTTGACCGAAAAGACAGCTTCAATTCCGCCTGCGGCGCCAAGAAGGTGTCCAGTCATCGATTTTGTCGAGCTGATCGCGACCTTTCGTGCATGCTCGCCGAATACTGCTTTAATGGCAGCTGTTTCATATTTATCGTTGAGCGGAGTGCTGGTTCCATGTGCATTGATGTAATCTACATCTTCTGGTTGAATCCCCGCATCGTCAAGGGCTTGCTGAATAGCCCGGGCTCCGCCTTCCCCATCGGGAGCAGGTGCGGTAATATGATGGGCATCTCCTGTCGCGCCATAACCGATGATTTCAGCATAGATTTTTGCTCCACGCTTTAAGGCATGCTCCAATTCTTCGAGAATTAAAATTCCACATCCTTCCCCTAGCACAAAACCATCTCGATTTTTATCAAAAGGTCGGCTAGCGGTTTCCGGGTCCTCATTAAAGGATAATGCCTTCATCGAGCTAAATCCGGCAATTGACATATCCGTGATGGCAGCTTCAGATCCTCCTGTTATCATGGCATCGGCGGCTCCGCGTTGAATAACTTTAAAAGCATCACCAATGGAATTCGCACCTGAGGCACAGGCAGTTACCGTACAGGCATTAATCCCCTTGGCTCCAAGCACGATCGAGACTTGTCCCGCAGCCATATCGGGTATCATCATGGGGACGAAGAAAGGACTGACTCTTTTATAGCCCTTCGCTTCAAAGTTGCGGAATTGTTCTTCATACGTTTCCATTCCGCCGTTTCCAGAGCCGATCCAAACCCCGACTCGATGAGCGTTTTGTTCATCAATGGTAAGCCCAGCATCCTTTACCGCCATAAGAGCGGAAGCAACAGCAAACTGGGTAAAGCGATCCATTCTGCGGCCCTCTTTAACATCGATGAAGGCAGCTATGTCAAAATCTTTGACTTCACCAGCTACCTTAGCTGGAAATTTAGAAGCATCTCTTCTCGTAAGAGGACCAATTCCTGATTTACCTGCAATCAGATTGCTCCACGTGGATGTAACATCTAATCCTAAGGGGGTTACACATCCTAACCCGGTAACGACCACTCGTCTTTTCTCCATGGATTCATTCTCCTTTTCAGCGTTGTAATCTATAGGTTTGATGAAATAAAGGCGTAAATGGTAGAATAGCAAATACCATTTCATCATACCATTAATAGGGGTGAAGGGCTATTATTGTATGGTAAAATAAAGGAGTTTGAAGGGGTGAACTTAGGAACATATGAATATGCGATGGAGCTTGGACAATTTATACGGATCATTTGAAGAAGAGCTATTCAAACAGGACTTGCAAGCTTGCCAGACGGCTATACAATCGATTAAAGCGTGGGCTCAACGAGAACTCACAACAGACCATGAACCGTCTGCAAAAATTATCGCATTTTTATCTCAGACGAATGAGTTTTATGCGTTGTTTTCCCGTTTACATAGTTTCGCGGAATTATCTTTAAGCGTAGATGCAAAGAATGAACAAGCGATGCAAATCACGGAGCAATTAGAGGAGAAAGTGACAGAGTTAGTAGAGCCATCCGTCCAATTCCAAAAGTGGTTGGGCGCATTGGGAAATCTCGATGAACTCATCGCTAGCAGCCAAGAGCTTGAAGTGCATCGGTATTATCTCGAAGAAGCAGCAAAAGGAAATCGATATTTATTATCCGAGCAGGAAGAAGTCTTGATCGCCAAAATGAAGAATACCGGTTCAAATGCTTGGTCTAAACTGCAGGAACAGCTGACATCCACTCTGCTAGTCGACATAACGGTGGATGGAAAGGATCAGCAACTTCCTTTATCGGTTGTCCGCAATATGGCTTATGAATCTGATCCGGAAATCAGAAAAACCGCCTATGAGGCAGAGTTGAAGGCTTATAAGAAAATCGAAGACTCATCGGCAGCTGCTTTAAATGGCATTAAGGGCGAAGTCATTACCCTAGCCAAGGCGAAAGGCTACGAGTCTCCTTTAGACAAAACCTTGCTGGATTCACGAATGGATCAAGAAACGCTGGAAGCCATGTTAACGGCCATGAAGGAAAGCCTGCCTGCTTTTCACCGCTTTTATCGCAAAAAGGCTGAACTCCTCGGCTACACCAACGGTCTTCCCTTCTATGAGTTGTTTGCTCCGATGGGAGAGGTGAACTTAACGTACACCTATGAGCAAGCCCACGATTTTATCGTCGCCAACTTTAGAACCTATAGCGATAATCTGGCTGATTACGCCGAGCATGCTTTTGAGGCCAACTGGATTGATGCAGAGCCTCGTGAAGGAAAACGGGGAGGAGCTTTTTGCGCCAATCTCCATTCGATCCAAGAAAGTCGAATTTTGGCCAATTTTACCGGCAGCTTTTCCGATGTAACCACGTTAGCTCATGAATTGGGACATGGTTACCATGGACATTGCTTGAATGAGCAAACATATCTTAACAGTCATTATCCGATGCCGATCGCAGAGACGGCCTCCATTTTCTGCGAAACGATTATTAAAAATGCCGCACTCAAAACGGCCAGCAATCAAGAGGCATTTGCCATTCTGGAAAATGAACTGTCCGATTCCGGGCAAGTGATTGTAGATATTTACAGCCGCTTTCTATTTGAAAGCGAATTGTTTAAACGGAGAGTGAATGGCTCTGTATCTGTAAACGAATTGAAGCAGATCATGCTTGAAAGCCAAATGCAGGCCTATGGAGAAGCGTTGGATCATGAATACTTGCACCCCTACATGTGGACTTGTAAGCCACACTACTATTATGCAGAGTACAATTTCTACAATTACCCCTATGCGTTCGGATTGTTGTTTGCCAAGGGGCTCTATGCGGAATATCTGAAGAAGGGAGATTCCTTCATTGCGGAGTATGACCGGCTGCTTTCCGTCACGGGAAAAATGAACATCAAAGATGTGGCTGCTATTATGGGTGTCGATGTGGGGTCAGCTGAATTTTGGAGAAGCTCCTTGAAGCTGATCGAAGAAGATATTGAGAAGTTTATTTCTTTAACGTAAATGAAAAGGGCTGGATTACTCCCAGCCCTTTTATAAAGAAGGATGCGAATGGCCTTGTCAAAAATTAGTTATTTTACGCACTATTTGTCTTTTTTTTCTATTCTTCTGTTTAGTACTGCTTTTTCCATTCATGCAGAATTATTCATCATGGATCAGCTTAACCAATTTGGTCTGTACAAGAGCTTTATGGAGGCCTTTTCTGAGGGATATATTAAGATCACCCTTTGGTTTGCCCTTTTTCTCTTTTACTTTATGTTCTTTTCAGCGATCAAGTTGATCGCCAATATGGTCATGGAGGTATCCATTTTTTTCTTTTGTAATGACAACCTGGGGCAAGCATTCCCTACACATCCCCTAGCTTCTACTCTATACTTAGGATTTGCTGTTATTTCTGTTTTTTGCGTGAAGTTCATCTTGCTCTTAGGGGGAGTCTATTTAGCGGCAGGTCTTGTCGCCTTTGCCCTATTGGTTTATAAAGTAAGTGAGCGCTTGAATATACCTCGAATGGTCGGGGTGATTATCATGAACTTGATGTTCTGGGCCGTGTTTTCCTTTGCCGTGTTGAATGTGTTGCTGAAGCTTTACAATGTAATTTTAAAGAGCATTGGATTTTAATCTCTACTTAGCAAGGGGAGCCATGATATCCTTCCAGATCAGTAAGTGAGGACGCTTTTTTTCAATTAAAGACAAGCTTTTTGGTTGATCATATCCTAACCAAACCCCTGCCGTATAGTTTGCGGTAAGACCTACAAACCAAAGGTCCTTTGCATCATCCGTTGTCCCTGTTTTTCCTCCTATATAAGAGGTGTTAAAGTTAGCTGCCGTTGCGGTGCCTTCTTTTACGACTTTATGCAGTGCGGTACGCATCTGATTATTAGTTTTTTCACTCCATACCCGGCTGGTTTGCGGCTTCCATTGGTAGAGCAGCTGCCCATTGTGATCGGTCACTTTTGTAATGGCATGGGCAGGCACATAGTTCCCTTGATTGCCGAAGACGGTATAAGCATTAGTCAATTCAAAAGGGGTCACTCCATAGGTCAGGCCACCAAGAGCAGCTGTCAATCGCTGATCATGATCACTCACTTTGGAGAAAGAAAACCGCTGTAAATAGGAAAATCCCGTATCTACCCCCATCTGATCCAATAAACGAACGGCGGCTGTGTTCAAAGAATACTTTAAAGCGGTCGAAAGAGGTACTGTGCCGTAGGTTCGTCCGCCATAGTTTTGCGGACAATAGCGTCCTTTGCAAAAGGGGCCGGCATTGACTTTCGCACCAATGGAAACATCATATTGGTCCAGATAGGGGCCATAAACGAGCAAGGGCTTAATCGTAGAGCCTGGCTGCCGATAGCTTTGAAAGGCCCGATTAAAGCCGCGTCTTTGCATCTCTTTCCCGCCAACAAGTGCGAGAAGCCGCTGCTGCTGATGATTGATGATGGTGATGGCGCCTTCGATGTCTTTCTGCGGAACATGACGAAGCAAGGCTTGATGGGCTTTCTTTTGAATAGTAGGATTCAAGGCTGTATGAATCTTAATCCCCTTTTGGTATAGCAGCTCATACACTCTATTTTCAAGCTTCTCTTGGATCGCTTTCTTTTCTTGCTCAGAGGCTTGGACCAGCTGCTTACGAAACCCTTCTTGTTCCGCTACCAATTCAGTAAACTCATGATAGACATAGGTAGCGTAATCGGGAAATAGGTGGACGGGCTGGCGAACGCGAAGCTGGATCGGCTGTTGAATCGCTGCCTGGAACTGCTTTTGCTCAATTTGGCGGGTGTCCCAAAGTCTTTTTAATACCCATTGCTGACGCTGCTTGGTATGATCAAAATGCTGCAGCGGGTCATAATAAGTAGGGTTATTCGGAATGGCCGATAGGAAAGCTATCTCACCCAGAGTGAGAGAACCGGCTGGACGTTGAAAATAAAATTGACTGGCTGCTTCAATTCCGTATATCCCATGCTGAAAATAAATCGCATTCACATACAGTTCTACTATTTGTTCCTTTGAAAGCTTTTTCTCCAGCTGATAGGCCAGCAGCACCTCTTTTAGCTTACGACTCACCGTTTTTTCATTACTTAAGTAAAGATTTCGGATGAGCTGCTGTGTAATCGTACTACCGCCTTGCTCGATCTCATTTTGTTTCAAGTTCACCACGAAGGAACGGATCATCCCCGAGAGATCAAATCCTTTATGATCGAAGAAATATTGATCTTCGGTCGCAATGAACGCATTGATAAAGGGTTTAGGAATATCCTTGTAAGGTAGATATCTCCGGTTCTGCTCCCCAATCACCTCTTCAAAGAGTTGACCTGTGGCATCGTAGAAGTAGCTATTGGTAGGAAGCTGGATATCTTCAGGCTGGATCAGCAGATTCCATTCATTCGTTAAGGAACGGGATGTATTGACTTCTTTTACAAGATTCATCGATAAAAGGGAGTATAGCAGCAATAAAAAGATGATGGATAGAAATCCAAGGGTTTGTTTCATAAGGTGCGTTCACTCGTTTCTTTATACTTATCGGAAAGTATTATACGCATAAGGCTATGCCAGTAGCTTTCTTATACTTAGAGATCAAGTATTATACGCATAAGGCTACGCCAGTAGCTTTCTTACAAATATCACTGTACTAAGAGTAACAAAAATAGATCTGAATCTAAACAGGGAGTGTTTTCAAAATGAATATTTGCATGGCACACCGCGGTTGGTCAGGAAAGGCTCCTGAGAATACAATGGCGGCTTTCCACCTTTGTTTTGACGAACCTCAAATTCAGGCGATTGAATGTGACGTTCAACTGTCCAAGGATGGAGTTCCGATCGTTATCCATGATTTTACCGTAGAACGAACGACAAACGCTACCGGGTTTGTAGCAGAATTCGACTATGTTGACTTATCTAAGCTTGACGCGGGAAGCTGGTTCAGCTCTGCTTACGCTGGGGAGAGAATTCCGCGGTTAGAGGATGTGCTGAAGGCGGCGAAAGGGAAATGCAAGCTTAATTTGGAATTGAAAAAGGCGGGGGAGCTTTATCCGGGACTTGAAAAGAAGGTACTTGAGCTGATTTACCATGTTGGAATGGAATCGGAGGTATGCCTGACCTCTTTTAATCATGAAGTTGTACGTAAAGTGGGGGAGTTGGACTCTGAAATTCCAACGGGTCTGATTGTGTATGGGAAGCCCCTTTTGCTTCGGGAGCAAATGAAGTTTGCAGGGGCCTCTATTTTATCGATGTCCTTTGCCTACTTAACGAAGGAATGGGTTCACGAGATGATCGGGGGGGAAGGGTACACGATTGTCGCTTGGACCGTAGATGATCCGCAAATGATCGAAAGAGTGATGGACTTACATCCAGATATTCAAATATGTACGAACTATCCGGAACGGATGTGGGGGGCAGAGAACTGATGGCGTGCTGCACCAGCCATCAGTTCCTCCTCCTCTTTTGCTCCAGAAGAAACCGGCCATACTGTATGGGGGCACGCAAACACATTCGATCCGCTTCAAAGTCAGAAATCTTTCGCCATAGTGTTTTTCCTGGTTTAATATTGACTTCAATAATCCAGATATGTTGGTCTCGATCCACAGCAAGGTCCAATCCCAGCTCGGCTAAACGCTTGTGATATCCCTTCTCCAAGTGGCGGGGGATAAACCAGGCAATTCGTTCTATTTGACTAATCAGATTCTTGGCGGATCGTTCCCCGAACTGCTCCTTCAAAAAGGGATATACCTGATAAGCATGCCCTCCGCCGGTTAAATTTGAGGTGATTCTCTTCGTTTCCCCTTGCCGCACACCCATTCCTGTCAATTGCCATTGACCTAGGCTGTTCTTCTGCATCAAGACGCGAATATCGTATACGGAACCATGCTGGTCCCGAATATCCACCCATTTTTGTACAATGTATTTCCGGTTTTGGAGCAGCTCGCGAAGCACTTCTCTAATCTGTTGCTCTGAGTACGTGGATAAGCTATCCTCGTGCTCTCCCAGCTGATATCCACTTGGCTGCCGCTTCAGGCGGAGGATGCCTCTTCCCCCTGAACCGTTCAAAGGCTTAATCATTACAGATTGATGCTCTTTGGCCATGGATAAAATGATCTTTTCATGGGTTGCCATTTCCGTTGGAAGAAGAAAAGAAGATAGAGCATTGGCTGACATCAAGTGCTTCTGAATCGTCCACTTGTTTCCCAGGCTATATCCGATAAAAGGAAACCGGGGATGGTTCTTTAGCTTTTTAACCTTTACACTCGATGCACCTGTGTAATACCCGATATCAAAGGTGATGCTGGGAAAGGGGAGTATGAGCTGTTGCCAGCTACCATCCCGCATCACATAGCTTTTGACCAGCTGATTGCCTAAATTCACATCCTCGGGAGTAAAAACCATCATATCATCGAAGCCTTCTTCTTGGGCGATAACGTGTAATGGAAGAAACCGGTTTGGATCATGAATTTGATGAACTAAAATACCGAGTACCCTTTTCATAGGAATCACCTTACCATCCAGTCTGTTCATACCAGTATATGAACAATAAGAAAAAGGGGGAGTGACAGTAATAAAAGTGTCGCTTAACTTTCTTTATATTTCCGCAACCGGTATTGCAAACTTTGGCGACTTAAGCCAAGCTCCAGCGCGGCTTTAGAGATGTTACCCTGATTCTTTTCAAGTATTTTATTAATATAGTATCTTTCAAATGCATCTACTTGTGATTTCAGATCTTTTGTTTGTCCATAAGATACTTCAATTAACGGTTCGAGTGGGGGAGGGGTGAGAGCCTCTTTCCTGATTTTGTTTTTGCGTAGAAGATGATGAACCGGAAGGTGGGAATATTGAATAATGGTTTCTTCATTAATCAGGTTCATGGATCCTTCAATGATGTGCTGCAGCTCACGTATATTTCCGGGCCAATCATAAGTGTAAAAAAATTGCCTAACCTGGGGATCTAGTTCCGTAATATTCAGCTGAAACAGTCGATTGTATTTTCGGATAAAATGATCTGCCAATAGAAAAATATCTTCTTGGCGCTCCCGAAGAGGAGGAATAAACAGAGTCACCACACCTAACCGGTAGAATAAATCCTTTCTCATCCGATTTTCTGATATTGCTTCAAAAGGATCCTCATTCATGGCAGCAATAATCCGCGCATCAATGGACCGGTCCTTAGTATCTCCGATCCGACGTATCGTTTTTTCTTGGAGAGCTCGAAGCAGCTTGGCTTGCAAAGAAAGACTTAAGGAGTTCATTTCATCTAAAAACAGGGTGCCACCTTCTGCTTGCTCAAATAGACCAGGCCTTTCAATCGCCCCTGTAAAGGCCCCCTTCATGGTTCCAAAGAGTAGTCCTTCAATTAAACTGTCGGGTAAAGCGGCACAGTTTTGAGAGATGAAGGGACCAGCCGAGCGTTTGCTGGCATGATGAATGCTCTGTGCAAACAGCTCCTTCCCTGTTCCGGTTTCCCCGATTATCAAAACGGAGGAGGAGGTTCGGGATGCACGCATCGCATTGTGAATCACTTCCATAATTGCGGGGCTTTCTCCGATCATGCTATCAAAAGTATATTTTACTTGTCCTTTCTCTAAACTATCCCGGAGAACCCGTTCCATTTTTGTGACATCGCTGGCGATTTCGATGGCTCCTATAATCTGATCCTGTTCATCAATAATAGGGAATGTATGGGTAATCGTTGTGATTTCTTTACCTTTATCGTTAAAGTACGTTTGTTTAATATTTTTTGCACTTTTTCCTTCCCGCAAAGCTTTAAGGAGAGTGCTGTCTTGATTTTCTGGGAAGTGAAAAACACCGAGCAATGGTTTGTTTAAGACTTCTTCCTTACTCATGGATTCAATATCTGCCATTTTGCGATTATAGATAATGGAGGCCCCGTGTTCATCCACGACATGTACACCTTCGTTCAGTTCATCTAATATTAACTCATAAATCTTAGGAGAGGTTTTTCGCTGCTCTGTGCTCATAAGGATCCCGCCTTTCTGCAATCTGATTGTATCATCTTTGGAGGATATGCAAAATAATATTGCTAGAATGTGCAAAATATGGTTGCAATGCATTATTTTTTTGCAGCGAAATGATTGAATTAATGTTGAGAAATATGGCATTGAGACTTTGGTATTATAATTGCATATACTAACATTTGGAAGCGTATAACAATTGAGAACAGAAATAGTTTTTGCATAGATGAAGGGAGGAATGAAGGAATGAGTCAGTCAAAGTCTATCATTGATAAAACCGAGCAGTTTGGAGCCCACAACTATCATCCACTACCGATCGTAATTGCCAAAGGGGAAGGGGTTTGGGTAGAGGATCCGGAAGGAAACCGCTACATGGATATGTTAAGCGCCTACTCGGCCTTAAATCAAGGACACCGGCATCCGAAAATTATACAAGCCCTGAAGGATCAAGCTGATCGTGTAACGCTAACTTCCCGGGCCTTTCATAATGAACGATTGGGAGAATTTTATGAAAAGATTTCCCGGATAACAGGCAAGAGCATGGTTTTGCCAATGAATACAGGGGCTGAGGCGGTTGAAACAGCGATTAAAGCGGTAAGACGCTGGGCCTACGATGTGAAAAAGGTGCCTGAAAACCAAGCGGAAATCATCGTGTGCGAAGGAAATTTCCATGGAAGAACGACGACCATCACCTCATTCTCCTCTGAGGAAGAATACAAGCGTGGATTTGGTCCATTCACTCCTGGATTTAAGATTATTCCTTATGGTGATGTAGAAGCCCTGAAACAAGCGATTACTCCTAATACAGCCGCTTTCTTAGTAGAGCCCATTCAAGGGGAAGCAGGAATCAAAATCCCAACGGAAGGATTCCTAAAAGGTGCATATGAGTTGTGTAAGGAAAGTAACGTACTGTTTGTTGCGGATGAAATTCAAACCGGATTTGGACGTACCGGAAAGACCTTTGCTTGTGATTGGGAAAGCGTGAAGCCGGATATGTATATCATGGGTAAGGCGCTAGGCGGAGGAGTAATCCCGATTTCGGCTATTGCGGCAAATTCCGACATCTTAGGTGTATTTAACCCAGGGTCTCATGGCTCCACCTTCGGAGGAAATCCATTAGCATGTGCTGTTGCCATTGCTGCTCTAGAAGTGTTAGAGGAAGAAAATTTAGTGGCTCGTTCTCTAGAAATGGGTCAATATTTCAAAGATGAGCTTAAGAAAATCGATAATCCAGGGATAACAGATATACGAGGCAGAGGAATGTTTATCGGGGTTGAGTTAAATACGAAGGCTAGACCTTTCTGCGAAGAGTTAAAGGGAAGAGGCTTGCTTTGCAAGGAAACACATGAAACGACGATTCGTTTTGCTCCTCCGCTCAATATTTCCAAAGAAGATTTAGATTGGGCCATCGAGCGGATTAAACAGGTACTAGAAGTCAAACAGCAAGCCAAAGCTTAAACTATAAGAGGTGGAAAACATGAGTCTTCTAGAGGAAGAGTTAAAAAGTAAGCAAGAGACAGAAGAGAAAGAAAATCTTGACGTATTTACTAGAACACAGCAAGTGATTAAAGAGGCTTTGGATCAAATGGGTTACGAACAACCTGTTTATGAGCTGCTTAAGGAGCCATTACGCATCTTAACCGTGCGCATCCCCATCCGTATGGATAATGGCTCGACACAGGTGTTTACAGGCTGGCGTGCTCAGCATAATGATTCAGTAGGACCAACCAAAGGAGGAATTCGTTTCCATCCCGAGGTTTCTGAGGAAGAAGTAAAGGCTTTATCTATGTGGATGAGCATTAAGTGCGGGATTACTGATCTTCCTTATGGCGGAGGAAAAGGGGGGATTCAATGCGATCCCCGCTCCATGTCCTTCCCTGAATTGGAGCGCTTAAGCCGTGGATATGTGCGAGCTGTGAGTCAAATTGTGGGACCAACTAAGGATATTCCTGCTCCTGATGTCTTTACCAATTCCCAAATCATGGCTTGGATGATGGATGAGTACAGCATCATTCGGGAGTTTGATTCTCCTGGGTTTATTACGGGCAAGCCATTAGTTTTAGGCGGCTCGGTAGGCAGAGAGTCTTCGACGGCAAAAGGGGTCACCATCGTTATGGAAGAAGCGGCGAAGGTGGTTGGCATTCCGCTGAAGGGAGCAAGAGTCATCATCCAAGGATTTGGAAACGCAGGCAGCTTTCTCTCTAAATTCCTCTATGATGCAGGCGCAAAAGTTGTAGGGATTTCAGATGCCTATGGCGCTTTATATGATCCGGATGGATTGGATATTGACTATCTATTAGACAAGCGCGATTCCTTTGGAACAGTGACCAATCTTTTTGACAATAAAATTAGCAATAAAGAGCTGTTGATTCAGGATTGTGATATTTTAGTACCTGCCGCAATTGAAAATCAAATTACCGAAGAGAATGCAGCGGATATTAAGGCGAAAATATTGGTTGAGGCGGCGAATGGCCCAACCACACTAAAGGCCACACAAATTCTAACCGAAAGAGGAATTCTGATCGTCCCTGATGTACTGGCTAGTGCTGGAGGGGTCGTCGTTTCCTATTTCGAGTGGGTGCAAAATAATCAGGGTTATTACTGGTCGGAGGATGAAGTGAATGAAAAACTGGAAAAGATTCTTGTGAGATCTTTCCACAATGTTCATCAAACCTCCCAACAACGAAAAGTCAATATGAGATTGGCTGCCTATATTGTCGGCTTGAGAAGGATGGCAGAAGCCTCCAAATGGAGAGGCTGGGTTTAACAAGCTAAGCAGCCCAACCAGCGGAAGGCCAGATCTGGATTAAGCGTGTAACTGCGGAAATGGGCGGGTAAAATGCAATTGCCGTCGATGAAACAGCTGATCTAGAAGCAGCATCTGCTGTGATCGTATAATTGGTCTATGAACAAGTGGTAGAGAGAGTAGCAGAGCTTACGAAAAAGCTAGAAAGCGGTTTGCTGGAAGACAGGGGTAAAGAAAAGTTTGAACGATTAGCACCGATAAACAATTAATAAACCTGTAACAGGGTTGACGACTAATAATGTCGTCAACCTTTTTTTCTCCATTTTTGAGGATAGCGGTAAATAGAGTATGAAAATAATATATGAAAAGAGTTGTTTAAAAATTCACTAGATTGTCCAAAATATTGCAAGTATAGTACATTATAAGTTGGGTGGAAATTACCACCACACAAAGGAGGATTTGAGACTTATGATCCAGGATTTATCCCAACTTCATTCGATATTTAACCAAGCCCGGGAGAATGTTCAAGTTCTTATGAATATGCTTACTCCCTTCATCAACAACGTTAACAACGAGCCTAAACGAATGCTTGCACACCATATGTTCGAAGAGGAAGAATACCGGATGAATGAACTGAATCAATTTATCCCGAAATTGCAAAGCTTCATTGAAAGCGGGCAGATTGATCCTGCAAGCAGGGAGTTTATCAGCCTGCTGCAGGAAATAAATCATGTGAAATTTGGGGTGCATAATTTTATGGAGCATTTGGAACTGGCAATGCTCGATTTCTTTAATGAAGAGCAAAATCAAGTGATTCAATCGATATTGGATCAGACAAAACCCGATTATATGGCCATCAAGGATAGTCTTAGCCGTTTAAATGAAACGTTTCCGTCTGTAGTCCAGTCATCGCCGATCCAAATGTCTGAGCAGCACGATATAGCGTCCGCCGCTCACGGTCATTCTGTTCCCTTGACGAATCTGACACCTTCACCCGTTCTCCGGCAAACCAAGAGGCTAAGTGTTGGCAGCCTCAAAGGGATACGATAATTATATTTTAGGAGGTTTTATAAAATGGAAAAACATAATAAATTCCATGACTCTCCTCTAATCCAGCAAGATTGGGCTCGTCTGGATGTAGCTGTAATTGAAGCGGCATCTATATAGACGGCATAACCAGCCAAGGGATCCTTTTATTCAGGCATCCCTTGCTGTTTACATGGATTTTGCAATTTGAATAATCTCCTCTTTGGTCAACTTTCCTTCAATTGAAAAATAATGATCCTGTGTCGTCCAAATGAGCTGAAGGATTCCATTCTTAAATAACAATAAGGTAGCTTTTTGACCGTTAATTTTTAGTTCCTCGATCTTCGTGTCTTCATGATCAACAATCATCCCCGAACCAAACTCATCTTCCATCTGCTTTTCCGTAATGATAAATCCTCCCTGATTTTCTTCGTAGTGTACGTAAATTTCTTGACTCATTTCATTTCCTTTTCTTAATACTGAAACCTGTTTTAAAACAAATGGAGAAGGTACATGATGAGGTACGATAATCGAAAAAGTGGTTACCTTCTGTGCTTCTTCGAGACTCATCGATTTGGAAGTGACTTCTGATCCTTCAACAATCGAGAAATCATCGGAAGAAGGAGCGTTTTCACCTCCGTTTGAATCTCCTACTTTTACAAATAGGTGAGTCATTGAACGTTGAATCTTTTGGGAAATTTCAGTCAATTTACTAAATGCTGAACTATGCTGCGGGGACCATAGTATTATGGTTCCTAATAATAAAAGAATGGAAGCTACAGCCATCCAAGATTTTTGATAAAACAAAGTGCGATTTGCAATTTGATTCCTCCCCTGCATTTGTTTTTGCATTTTCTCCCATGCTTCAGCAGTAGATAGAGGAGGCGTAGGACTCTGATTCATTTTTTCAAGGAGGGACTCTCGAACGATTTGATCCAAATTGGTTCTTTTATGTTTTGGCATTGTAAACCATCTCCCTCATGTCCGATTGATTTTCTAATAACTCTTTTAACTTCAATTTGGCACGATGGATACGTATTTTGACGGTGGATTCATTAATGTCTAAAGCTTCCGCAATTTCTTCATACTTCATATCATGGAGATATCTTAAGATTAAGACTTGTTTATGTTCGGGTTTAAACTCGTCCAGTTCTTGGAGTAAGAGATTTCTTAGAAACTTTTCTTCCACTAGGACTTCAACATCCGAAGTATACGAATGATTTTTGGAGAGCTGTTCATCTAATATGACGTCTTCCGTAGCGATATCGTTCCATCTTTTTATTTTTCTAAGATAATCGATAGCGGTACGGGAAGCAATGGCAGCTAACCATGCCCCCAATTTCTCCCCATCATGAACGGTATGCATATGCTTGAAAGCTTTGATAAAGGTTTCTTGCACCACATCTTGTGCCAGATCACGATCTTGTATGATATAGTAGGCCGTGTAATACACTCGCTGATAAAACATTTCGAATATCAATCGATCGGATTGACTATCTCCTTTTCCCAATTTATCCAACAGTCTCTTCCGCAATCTTAACACCTCTCCACCCACAAAAATAGTCATCCCCTTTTGATAAAGGATGACTTGTTCCTTAACCCGGTAACCCGACTGTAATAGAATTCACCAATACCTTAGGCCCGAGGCTTTGTGTCAACAGCTTTCACTGTATTTGCCTTTATCAAGATACTATTGTTTTTATCTATCCTTATTTTCCCATTATCATCCACTTATTGTCTACTAGCTAGGAAAAAATACGGCAGGCACTACCGCATTTAAACTATTTCAAAGTTGTTTTCAGTATTATACAAGGATTTGAAGGTTAGAGAAAACAAACAAAGGAGTAATATGCCGTATTTCCCTTTGTGAGGAATAAAGGGGCAGTTATAAGATTTTTCAGGATTCTGCAACACGCTCACCCGCCGGCTTAGTTATTTTCATCATTTTTACTTTTTTATGACATCATCCTAATTCCATTCTATTAAAATGTGAATAGCTTAATAGAGTAGACGGGTTCAAAATTAAAAAACCCTTATCAACTCACGAAAGGTGGTAAAAAAATGAAGTTATCTCACAATAAATCTGAAAAGGTCAGATCACAAATATTAAAAATGAAAGGTAAAACTTTCACTATTAGACTCTCAAATGGTCAAACATTGCGTGGATCGGTGCATGGAATCAGAGGAAATAAAGTTGTATTCAAAGCGAGCAGTATAACGAGGAATGGTAGAACACAACAGTTAGGATCATTTTTCTTCCTGTTTCCCCTTTTATTCTTCTTTGGATTATTTGATGGGATTATATAACTGACTCAAATCAAAAGGTACCCACTTTACATGAGGCCACTGAAAAAGTCTCCTTAAAGTAAAAAGGTATATTCCCTCAATTAGTGAGGAGAGTATACCTTTTTTTTCTGTATAATCAAAGTATCAAATTAATGTGGGTGGGTACGATGATTCAA
>JAKFCU010000111.1:0-25208 GCA_036676475.1 Brevibacillus sp. | reverse complement strand
CGCCGCTTTGCTGAAGCGATCCATGCGAAGTTCCCGGGCAAACATTTGGCTTACAACTGCTCTCCTTCGTTCAATTGGAAGAAGAAGTTGGATGAACAAACGATTGCTAACTTCCAAAAAGAATTAGGTAAAATGGGATACAAGTTCCAATTCGTTACCTTGGCTGGATTCCATTCCTTAAATTACAGCATGTTCGAACTCGCGCGTGGATACAAAGATCATGGTATGGCAGCTTACTCTCAACTTCAAGAAGCTGAATTTGCTGCAGAAGTTAATGGCTACACAGCGACTCGCCATCAACGTGAGGTGGGAACAGGTTACTTTGATGCAGTGTCTCTTGTCATATCCTGCGGAAAATCTTCGACTACGGCTTTAACGGGTTCTACAGAGGAAGAACAATTCCAACATTAAACCAAAATTAGAATTTAATTTATTCCTTAGAAAGTAGAGAAGCTTAGCGTTTCTCTACTTTTCTAATTGTATGCCCCTTCTACGCAACTTCTTTATGTTGAAGTCGTTTTTGTTGTTGAATCAAAAATAAAAAGACCCCAATCAACACAAGAATTCCTCCGGTAATCTGCCAACCCACTAGAAGCTCTCCTAAAAATATAGTCGCCAAAGCCGTCGCTCCTACGGGTTCTCCTAAAATGCTCATGGAGATGGTAGTTGCATTTACATAATTTAAGAGCCAGTTATGAATAACATGAGCAATAGTGGGGACGATTGCCAATAATACAAAAATACCCCATTCTCGTGCATCATATCCACTAAAAGCAACTCCTGAACCTAAGTTATATACAGTCAATATAATGGATGCAAATAAAAATACACAAAAGCTATAAATCCAATGCGATACTTTTTTAACTGTGCTTTGTCCGATCAATAAGTAACCAACAACAGCTATGACACTAAGAAAAGAAAGTATATCACCAATAATTGCTTCCTTACTTAATCTAAAATCTCCCCAGCCAACCATTATGGCACCGATAACTGCGATTCCCATCGTCATCAATGCAGATGCTGGTGTTCGTTCTCTAAACAGAAAAAAACCGCCTATCAATGCTACGATTGGTTGCAAAGCTAGAATGATGGTCGAACTTGCTACTGTTGTCAACTTCAGTGAGCCAAACCAAAGCGCGAAGTGCACTGCTAAGAACAAACCTGAAAAAAATAAAAAGTACCAATCTTTTCTTGTTATTTTCAGAAAATCCTTTCGTTTTATCCAAACAATGGGTATCAATAGTATAGATGCCAACCACATGCGATACATACTTAAAATAGTGGCTGGAGCATCTGACCATTTTACGAAAATAGCTGCAAATGAAATGGCAATAATAGAAATGACTAATGGCAAGCCGATAGCTCTCGAATTGTCTCCCTGCTTCACTTTTTCCCCCCACTCTTTGTTACTTTTTATTTTATCCCTTCTATGTAAATACGTCGTATGCCTTGTAGAATTCGGTTGGTCGAGTAATCTTGATATAAAAGTTGGTCATCGACATTATTGAGCGTTCCGAGGATAGCATCAACTGTGAATGGAACGTCAATTTCTGAAATTTCACCCCGTTTAACTGCCTCATTATAACTTAATTCACACAAAAAACAAAAAAATGAATACTCAGACTTTAATTGCGGATTTTAACAAACCTAACTATTCAACCCGCGTATTGGAATAGGATCAATGATAAGGGTAGCATTACTGGAATAAGCTTATTTACATTTGAGTTATTCATGCAATAAAATTAAATAGACCCTTAGATTTATCATTGTCCCTTTTCCGATATGGTTTTGAAGGTTACTATTGTTTGTTCCTTCTACGCAATTTCCTTATAAGGAATTCGTTTTTTTGATTAATCAAAATGAGAAGACCTCAATCAACACAAGAATGCTCCGACAATCTGCTAACCGACGATAAGCTCTCTTAACAATATATCCGCTCGGGTTCTCCTAAAATACTCCTGGAGCTACTGAGGAATCTCTTATATTCTAACATTTATAGTTGTTTGCATAATCTATTATTACAATCTTATTGTGCTTGTTTATTCGAAGATTTCCTTTTTTTGGCTTACCATTTTTCTTATTAATTAAATCTGAAATTCTTATGCCGATTTTGTGAAATTTGTCCAAAAGGTAATGTGTTTTTTTCTTGTGTTTTTTCGTAGAAATATTTTTCTTCATTTTTTTCATAATTAACCAACCGTGTCCATAATCTACTATTTTACAAAGGTGTTTTTGTAACTTGGAGGGAACTGTATAATAGAGGTCTACCTCCTTTTTATTGCAAATTACTCCTTTTCCCACCTTCGGGACCTTTAAAACCAAATCGTTCTTGATAGCGAAAACAACTCTGTGCTTTCCACTCTTCATGAGTTTATAAGGAAGATTTAATTCTTTTACTGTCATTTCCTCTGACTTTATTGAAAACGCTTCTTTTTTCTCCAATTTATTTATCCAATTTTCAATGGATTGTAGGTCTTCAGAGCTTAGGTATTTACTCATACTTTCACCCCTAATATTCTATTAATATAGAATATTATAAAGGTATAGAAAAGGGACTTTCCTACACCAACATTCTTCATTTTTGGGAAACCATAAGGTGTGCTTGGACATGAGTTGAAAGTTGGGTACAATTTTTAAGTCCTAATGACTTGCTCCTCCTTTAAAAATCAAATAAAAGAGAAGTTCCATTAAGTTTTGCCCTTCGCTATCGATATGAAGGATTTTTTCGGATACGGATAAGCTATTGAACGACGGGATTCGATAGTAAAATTGGGAGACTGTTTCGGCGTTATTTAACAAACGGGCAGGTTATAACTTTTGGAGAGGAAAGAAAGGCACTACACTTATGCTATGTCTGTCAAACTTGCCATTATTTAGTACGGCTCCACAGGATCCAATTATCAGTTAGCGGGGTGGGCTGCTGAGGGTGCAAAGGAATCGGGGTCTCTCAATATACAACAATGTACCATTGGGGAGTTATTGTAGTAGCTCCTGGCTTTACCGGCCAATCGATCTTTACGGCTAGGTGAAATCCATATGGAACGAGTGTATCGGTTAACCAAAATGGTAAAATGATTGTGCATGTTCGCGGAGCCGCAAAACATCAAGCGAAGCGTGTTGTAACGGTTGCAGAATGGGTTAAAAAGGGGATGCAATAGAAAAGTAGCGATTTATTAATGGTGAGCAGAATCGGTTAGCCATTTGGTGCGAGGATAGGAATGTATATTAAGAAAAAATGATCCTTAACAGATATCGTTAAGGATCATTTTTAATAAATAACATTACTTGTATTGTATACATGAAGGTAAGTTGAATTATTCAGGATCCTCCAAAGTACAGATGGCACTAGGGCGCTTGATTCTCAATACGGCAGCTTCGTAGACACGGAACAGGTAGTTCATATGTTCACGATCCAGAAAGACGGTTTCAAAATCTTCAGCTACAGCCAGATCAAGATTATGTTTTCCTGTTGCGACAATGACGCCTGATTTTCCTTTTAGGACAGGAGACTGGAATACGCCATCTACAATTAACTCCCGGACATGCTCGACTTCGAGAACATTGGTGCCTTGATGAACCCGGTGGAGAAGAGAATAGAGCTCTGGTGACAGCACCATGGCATAAGGTCCAACATGTCCCATTTCCTGCAGTTTGTTGATCGCCTCGACCACATCGCCAAAAGCACTCCCTGATTTCATCCAATCGCTTGCGATATGGGTAAGGCGGCCTTTCACATTCATTAAACCAGGCAGATCAAAACGGGACTTTCCATGAAAAATGATTTCATCCTCCAACCTTGCGCACTGGATCGCTGCATTCGCCGCCGGACTCATGTCAGTGGGCATCCCTAGCGTTTTGGCTTGCTCCACATCCCGCCAATACAGGACAAAATCTTTATAAAGCATAGGAATGGAAAGATTGATGCGGCTTGTCGGTTCAGACAGTTCCACCGACTCCCCACGGAGGCTCACTCCACCTCCTCCTGGTTCTTCAAAAATATCATTACTGACACTTTGCAAGCCCTCACCTAAAGGGCCGTATAGATCGATGAATCGCCGTCCAATCAACTGTCTTCTAGCAGCCCCGATCACGGTTTCATCTAAACGGTTCCAGTCTGACGAGGATAGGGGGGAATCGGGATATTTGATATGCTTTTCCAAAGTAAAATGCCTCCTTTTATAGGGCAGGTTTTAAACTGCCGACACTAAATTTTTTGTGCTTAGAGGGAGAAGAGGTTAACGCTTCTTGTTGAATATCATGGGCTGAGGTGGCCACATGATGATGATAGGATTCAAGTACAAGATTGTTTTCCGGCAGGAACTCCTCATTGATGCGAGTCAAGATTTCCTTGGCTAGCAAATAGTCCGTTCTGGTTTGCTCCAGCATCGACCTTAATGTTGTCTGGCTCTCCTCATCCGTAAATTCATAAAGAGACAAATCTAGATGTTCCAAAAAGTTATGGAGTCCAAATTTCTCCAGATTGATATCCTGCAGTAAGCTGATTATGGCAGGATTAGCAACATCAGAGTTGTATTCTGATTGTATGAAATCAGACAGTTTCGGCAAAAACTTACCCAGTCGATTGAGGTGCTGTTCCTCTTCCTCAAAAATATGATGGTAATACAGACGCTTGTGCTCATCCGAAGTTGTTGCAATGACGGGGGATAGCTTATTCATGAATGCTTGAATGTTCACTTGATTTCTTGAAAAAATATCAAAAAACTGGGCAAAGCCATCGGCCATCTCTAGTCCCTCCTCTAAAATATTGATATATTTTTAACTGCTTCTACTCTACTAATTCAGTATTGCCAGAGAATTGAAAGTTAAACATTCAGAAAATACAAGGAGTTTAGCCTGTTTATAGAATGGAATTTTCGTGAGGTGAACATGATGTTGGGACTTAACAAACAGCAGGAGCTATCTTTTCATAGCGAACTCTATAAATAATAAAAAGACCCTGCTTAGCTGCATATCGCAGCCAAACAGGGTTCTTTTTCAGTGCTCTTTAATAAGGATCAGCCTCTTCTTGCCTTCATGGGCTTAATACAATCGATCGGTCACAAATACACTCCACATCTTGATGGTCATGGGTGACGAATAAACAGGTCATCTCCGCTTTTTGCAAAATATCGCGAAGTTCGCTGCGAATGACCGCTCTCAACTCCGTGTCCAGGTTGCTGAAGGGCTCATCCATCAGTAAGATCGATGGTTTAGGTGCTAAGGCTCTTGCTAGGGCAACACGCTGCTGCTGGCCGCCACTTAGCTCATGAGGATAGCGATTCTCAAATCCGTTTAAATGGACAAGCTCCAGCATCTCCTTTAAGCGCTGCGTTCTTTGTGCTTTAGACAGACGATGCAAGCCGAATTCCACATTCTTTGCCACCGTAAGATGAGGGAATAGGGCGTAATCTTGAAACACCATCCCTACTTCCCGGTTTTCAGGCGGAACATAGGTAAAAGGGTCTTCTACAATTTTATCGGAGATCGCAATCCTGCCTTGGGATGGGGATTCCAATCCGGCAATCAAGCGCAGCAAGGTGCTTTTTCCACTCCCGCTCGGACCTAAAATCCCTACAATTTCTCCTTTATGAATGGAGAAGGACACTTTGTTAATAATGGGCCGTTGCTTGGGAGTATAGCCAAAGGATACATTTTTGATATCAACTACGCTCATGGTTCTCACTTCTCTCCTATTCGATGGAATACAAGAACTGATATGATACTAATACCAATGATAAACAAGGAAGGGATCGATGCTTCATAAATTCGTTCATCACTAGCGTACTGATAGGTTTTCGTAGCTAGCGTCTCAAAGTTAAACGGCCGGAGCAACAGCGCTAGAGGCAGCTCTTTAATAATTTCCACAAAGGTAAGGATGGTCCCGCTGAATAATGCTCCTTTGATGAGATGGAGATCAACCTTGAAAAACGTTCGGGTGATTCCAAAGCCTAGCAATCGGGAGGCGTTCGTATAGGTTGTTCCGACTTTATCAAACCCTGATTCCACCGCATTATAGCCGGTCGCCATGAAACGAACAACATATCCGACAATTAACATGATCACGGACATGCTGAGGATAAGGGCAGGTTCTGCCTGTCCTATGCTAGTAAATACCCAGGATACTCCCTGATCTAGTCCAATGAACAAGTTCAGGACGCCAATCGCAATAATGGCTCCTGGAATCGAATAACCGGAGGTTACCAATTTCGATAATAGGTTGGAAATGGAGTTCGCTTGCATGCGACATACATTCGCAACGATCACAGCGAAGATCATTATGATGACAGTCGCTATGAGGGCAACATAGAAGGTATTGAACGTTAATTCAAAGAAGGTTGATGTCAACACTTCTTCATATGACCAAGTAGCCCACACTACTAATTGAACTATGGGAATGAAAAAAGAGAAGGCGAAAATGAGTCCACAAAAACCAAAGGCAAGGGTTCCGTACATCCCTTTTAAGCGTTTAGGAGCAAGGGGCCTCGACTTGCTTGTGGAGGAGTTAAATCGGCGATTCCGACGCAATAGCCGCTCCAGGAGAAACAATCCGATCACTCCCGTCATAAGACAGGCTGCCAGACGAACGGCTGAAACAATATCATACATGCCAAACCAGGTTTGAAAGATTGCCGTTGAAATGGTTTGTACCCCATAATAGCTGGTTACCCCATAATCACTCAACACTTCAAAGATGACCAGCATCACACTGCCGATGATGGCAGGGCGGGAGATAGGGAGGACAACTCGGAAAAAGATGGATAATGGACCTCTCCCCAGCAATTTTGCATTTTCAATATAGGAGGCATTCTGACGGTCCAGGAATGATTTTGTCATGATGTACACATAGGGAAAAAGAAACATTGTAAAAATAAAAACCGTTCCCTGCATGGACATGATATCGAACCACTTAGGATTCGGAGTGATGTCCCATACGTTTCGTATTGTCTTCTGGACAATACCAGTATAGCTGACCATTGTACTATAGGTATAAGCAGCAATATAGGGCGGAATGGCTAGAGGCAAAACGAGTGCCACACGGAAAAATCGCTTCATGGGAAAATCATAGGCAGAAATGAGCCACGCAAGGGAAACCCCAATCAATACCGTAAATAGCCCAGTAAACAACACAAGCCAAATTGACTGCAGCACATAGTCTAAAAGCAAATATTGCTTAATGTGCTGCCAGTTTTCATTTGGCGCTTGAAACAACGAGATGAAAATGGAGAAAATGGGCAGTAGAATTACTACTGCCCCTAGTAAGCTAGTCAAAAGCCAGCCGTTCGTATGTCTGCGAATATTTTTTCTAAGAAAAGAGAAATGCATTTCTATTTCCAACCTACTTTGTTCATAATCTCGGTTGCTTTTTTGTTATTGTCACCCAATTTCGCGAAATCAATCTCTTGAACTTTAAATTCACCCCAAGATTTCAACAACTCAGACTTTTCTGTTTCTGGATTCACCGGGAATTCATAGTTTTCTTTTGAAGTAATCGCCTGCACCTCAGCTGCAGTGAGATATTCGATTAACTTGATGGCATTGTCTTTATTTTTGCTATGCTTAGATAAGCCCGCACCGCTTATGTTTAAATGGGTACCTGTTGTTTCTTGATTAGGGAAGAAGAGAGCAACCTGGTCAGCAATTTTTACTTCTTCAGGATCCTTAGAGTTTAATAATTGTCCATAATAATACGTATTCATAATAGCGACATCACCCACGCCCGCAACGATAGCTTTGGCTTGATCGCGGTCGCCGCCTTCAGGTTCACGGCTTAGGTTGGCTGCGATTCCTTTTGCCCATTCTTCTGCCTTCTGCTCACCATTCAATTCAATCAGAGAGGCAACAAGGGATTGGTTATATAAGCTAGTGGAAGAACGAACCAATACTTTCCCTTTCCATTTATCAGTGGCAAGATCTTCATAAGTGGATAACTGTTCAGGCTTCACGCGATCTTTGGCATAGGCGATAACGCGTGCACGGGTGGACAACCCAATCCATTCGTTATCTTTATCGCGAAACTGCTTTGGAACTTGTTTGTCGATCACTTCGGATTGCATCGGCTGCAATAAGCCAGCTTGTTTTGCATTGTTCAATACACCGCCATCGACGGTAATGAATAAGTCAGCAGGTGTCTTTTCTCCTTCGCGTTTCATCCGTTCGATCAGTTCTTCTGCTTTCCCCTTTACGACATTGACCTTGATACCTGTTTTTTCCGTAAACTGCTGATAGACAAGATCATCCACCTCATAGTGTCTTGCGGTGTAAATGTTAACCTCTTGGTTTTTTGCCGGCTCTGTTGGTTCGGTTTTTTGTTCTGCAGGAGCTTGCGGTTGTGCTGTTTCGGGTTGACCTGTGGCACATCCCCCTAGTAGACCTATAGCCATTACGGCTGATAGGACAGTGGACAATAGTTTATTGCGTTTCATTATGTATTTCACCCCTTAATGATGTTAATGATAATCAATATCATTTTTACTAGTAATATCCTACCATTAAAAAGAAAGGGTTGTCAATAAAAAATAAGGAAGTGCCCAATTAAAGGACACATCCTATTACTATCAAGCTTTCGTTACTTTCATTTGATCCCCTAAGCAATCTATCTTGATTTTTTTCAAATCTTCCTCTTCCATCATCAGATCGGCAATCCCGTCTTCTACAAATTCTTGGATCACCCGGCGGAGAGGACGTGCACCAAAGGTAGGATTATATCCAAGCTGGGAAAGTTTCGCTTTAGCAGCGTCTGTTATTTCTATACTCAATGCCTTGTTCCTTCATGCTGCTCATGACATCTTTCATCAAGAAATCCACGATTTGCACTAAATGTAAAATGACGATTCCCTTAATCATGTTTTCCTTTCCCTTTTCCTGTTTTCTTCTTAGGTTTACGATTGTTTTTCATAAGCTCCGTTTGGATCATTTTCGGTTTACTTTGAATGAGGGCAGCTTTTTTCCAAACGGGAGGAGCAGGGAATGCTTCCACTTTTAGCCCTTGATGAGCCTGGTTCATGATTTGCTTCCATATTTTCATGGAATATTGTCCTCCGTCGGCAGGCAAATAATGAGTCGAATCAACGGCATCATATCCTAACCATACCGCAGCGGAAAGCTGAGGGGTATAGCCGACAAACCAAGCATCCTTTACTCCGTTTTTCGTAGAGAGCATAGAGGGAAGTTCAGTGGTTCCCGTTTTTCCAGCTACTGGACGGTCTAATTGAGCGGTGCGACCGGTTCCCTCCCTGATCACCCCTTGTAATACATAGGTCATCAAGTCGGCAGATGAAGCTTTCAACACTTGCTTCGGATTGCTTTGCCAGGATACTAGCTGTTGATGATCCTGGTCTAGTACTTTTCGCACGGCATATGCTTGATTCCATTGACCATGATTGGCAAATGCGGCATAAGCCTGGGCCATGTGAAGAGGCGAAGCCCCGTGTTTCATCCCGCCTAGAGCAACCCCTAGGTTTCTGTCCTCTTTCTCTAAAGGGATCCCCACCTGTTTGGAAAAGTCGAGACCTTTATCGATGCCCATTTCATTCAAGAGCCAGACAGCGGGAATATTCCACGATTTTTGCACGGCCTGCTGCAACGTTACTTTTCCATGATACCCGCGATCCCAGTTTTGAGGCTGATATCCCGCAATGTTCAGGGGACCATCATATAACAAAGAGTCAGGTGTATACCCTGCTTCTAAGGCCGGACCATAGACCATAAGCGGTTTCATGGTAGATCCAGGCTGACGCCTTAAGTTGACCCCACGATGAAAACCCAGATAGGGGATTTTCCCCCTACCAGCCATCAGGGCCTGAATTTCCCCTGTTTTTGCCTGTATGACAGCAGCCCCACCTTGAACAGGAGTCTGATCAGGGCTTGCCGGGAAATTGGCGGCTTGCTCAAATATCTTTTCTACTCCCTGCTGAAGCTTGGGGTCCAAGGTCGTATAAATCTGAAGTCCATGATTCCAAATTTCATCGTCTGAAATGCCGTGACGTTCTTTCAGTTCCTGAAATAGGTAATAAATAAAGGACGGATAAGGAATGTTCTTTTCCCATTCATGCTTTTGTTTAGGAAGAGGCTCTGCCTTAGCTTGGATGAGTTCTTTTTGGTTAATAAATCCGTTTTGCTCCATAAGAGAAAGTACAAGATTTCTTCGATCCACAGCTTTGCTTGAGCTCTTAAAGGGAGAGTAGTGGGAGGGTGCCTTTGGCAATGCGGCAAGAAGAGCAGATTCCGCAACGGTCAGCTGATCGGCCTCTTTTCCAAAGTAAACCGTAGCTGCGCGCTGAACGCCCCAGGCTCCTTCTCCAAAGTAGATGGTGTTTAAATATTGTTCCAGGATTTGATCCTTGGAATACTTTCTTTCAACTTGAACAGCGCCAAAAGCCTCCTGTATTTTTCTCTCTAGGGTTTGGTCAGGAGTTAAAAATGCGTTCTTTACTAATTGCTGGGTTATACTGCTTCCGCCTTGGATGACTTCGCCAGCACGAAAATTAACCCATCCAGCACGGACAATCCCGATCCAATCAATTCCGATATGTTCATAAAAACGACGATCTTCTACCGACAAGATGGCTTGAATCAATGGTTTGGGAATTTGATTAAAGGGAATGGGTTCTGTCTTTGATAAAGTCAGTTCAGTAATCGGTTGATTGTTTCGGTCATAAATGACGGTTGGCGGGGTGGGCTGAACAGAAAACTGACGAATGTCAATTTGATTGAGGACAGAGTATATGTAGCTTCCTATTCCTATCGCTGAAATGAGAAGTAGAGTAATAAAGGCGGCACTAAGATAAATCAACTTTCTTTTCATGAGAACCCTCTATGTTCATAAGTTTATTTTCATAGTGGTTCGGAAAGACAGGTATTCTTTTGAGGGTTAATAAAAAAATAAAGGACTTTCTCCATATGAAAAGTCCTCACTAATTTTTATGAATTTGTTTTTGTCGTTTCGTTTTCCTGTGGCTCATCTAAGTTGGGCTTCTTTCTCATTACCATGAAAAAAGTACCTAACAGACCGACAATAATAATTCCCCATTCCATCATTTCCAAATACCAAGGATATGGCGTGCCGCCTTCCCAATGTGCGGAAGCGATCGGAGAAAACACGTTCAAGACAAGGGCACATAATAACACGATCCCTAAAGCTTGTTTCATTTCAGACACCCTTTCCAGATCTCTATTCCTTTTATCTTATCAGTAGATTTTAGGTTATGACGTGATGTCTGTCACTAAAAAAGGGGGACTTGCATTGATAAAGGAAGGGTTGAATGGGTAGACGAAAAAAACGGAGAACCTTGTTCAAGTTCTCCGTTCTATTATGCTTTTTTAGCTTACCGCCAATTTCTCAGGTTTTCTCGACTGCAGGTACTGAATGATGAATATAATTGCCAGTGATCCTAGCCCTGCTATATCGGTAGCTAACCCTGGTACAACAAGCAGCAATCCGGCTACAACAGCCCAAATTCGTTCCCACCAGGGCATTTTACGAAGCCAAAAGCCGATAAAGCCGGCACTAATTCCGATCATTCCAATGGTTGCTGTAATGATGACCATAATGGTTTGACTTAATGTGGAATTAATCATAAGAATCTCTGGCGATAATACAAAGATATAAGGAATAATGAAGGCGGCAATCGCCAGTTTCGTTGAATGCACTCCGGTTTTCATCGGTCCGGCCCCCGCAATACCGGCCGCGGCAAAAGCCGCAAGCGCAACAGGTGGCGTAATATCAGCTACAATCCCGAAGTAAAACGTAAACATGTGGGCTGATACTACAGGTGCTCCTAAAGCGATGATAGCAGGAGCGGCAATGGTGGATGTAATGATGTAGTTTGCTGTTGTGGGAGTACCCATTCCCAAGATTAAGGAAGCAATCATGGTTAAGATGAGGGTGGGTATAACTAGACCTCCAGAGAAGGCAAGCAGCCCGTTAGCAAATTTCAATCCAACACCCGTTAGCGTAACGACCCCAACAATTATACCGGCACAGGCAGTTGCAGCGGCTACTCCTAAGGCAGCACGAGCCCCTTCTTCTAGGGCATCGACAATATCTTTAAAGGACATTCTTGTTTCTTTTTTAACAGCTCCTGCTAAAATCGCAGCGACGATTCCATATAGGGCAGCGCGTACAGGCGAGACGCCCATCATAAGGAATGCAATAATTGCTATAATCGGCAGAAGCAGATACAACTTTTTGAATACTTCCTTTCGATCAGGAAGCTCTTCTTTTGTCAATCCTCTCAAACCAAGGCGTTTGGCCTCGAAGTGAACCATCACCCAAATCCCTACGAAGTAAAGGATCGCAGGAATGGCAGCCGCTTTGGCGATTTCCCAATAGCTGACCCCTGTAAATTCTGCCATTAAGAAGGCCGCAGCACCCATGATCGGAGGCATAATCTGTCCACCTGTAGAGGAGGAAGCCTCCACAGCCCCGGCAAATTCGGGCTTGTACCCCAATCGTTTCATGAGCGGGATGGTAAAGGCACCAGAGGTAACCACGTTGGCTACCGAACTACCGCTGATCGTCCCTTGTAATGCACTAGAGAATACACAAACTTTAGCGGGTCCCCCAATTCTTCTTCCTGCTAGCACAAGAGCAAGATCGTTAAAGTACTCTCCAACTCCTGTCTTTTCCAAAAAGGCCCCAAACAGTAGAAATAAGAAGATAAAGGTGGCAGAAACGCTTAAGGGAGTACCCAGTATTCCTTCTAAGGTGTAGTACATATGACTGATCAATCGCTCGACCGATACTCCTCGATGGGCAAAAAAGCCGGGGATTTCTTTGCCAAACAAAGCATAGAGCATGAAGATGATAGCGATGGCGACAATGGGAATCCCGACGACCCTCCTTGCAGCCTCCAATACAAGCAAAATAACAATTCCGCCGACTATAAGATCAAGGGTATTAAAATTACCGACCCTGGTAATGAGAGCATCAAAATTAAATAACCAGTATAAGCTTGAACCTATCGCAAGTAGCGATACAAATCCGTCAAAAATGGAAATCTTTGTTTTCAATCCTGAATTTCTTGCTGGAAAGAGTAAAAAAATAAGTCCCAATGCAAACGCTAAGTGAATGGAACGATGGATTTGGGCAGGTGGCGGTGGAAATATCGAAATATAAATTTGGTAACAGGAAAAGGCGATAGCCATGGAGCTTACGATCCATTTCATGGTTCCTGTTAACTTTCTGTAGGATGACTCTTTATCATATTTCGACAAAAGCTCTTGCATCTGATTGTCAGATAATCCCTTAGTATGATCTTTTTTTGTTTGTTCCATAGGCGTTCCTCCGTTATTTTCGTAATTTGTGTAATTTTCTAAATGTTATCTATTATAATAAATGAAATAACTACATACTGAAAGTATTTATATTCTTATAGAATTTTAATAGATAGTAAAGTTATTAACCTATTTATTGTATATTATTAAATATACGTTTTTTACGCTTTTAATAATGTTAATTATGAGTTATAATCTTCACGTATATATAATAAACAATATGGATAAGGAGAGGATATGGGCTATTCTGTAAGCGGTTGATTGGCCAGTAAACAAATCTCTACCTGGAAAAAAACTTTTTCTCTATCCTGCCCTTTTTAATACTTATCGGAAAGTATTATACGCATAGGGCTACGCTAGTAGCTTTCTTAAAAAGGAACAGGTTTAAATACACTGTAAATTGGATAGAAAAATATAATGTCATATTTTGTGATTTTATATGCTTTGTTTCTATCACTTCAGTATAGCCCTAATGGGGGGATGTTTATTTAGATCAATCTAAGGTTGATCATAGACTTATATACTTAACGAATGAACTAGGTAGAGCTATTAAACATGAAAGTGGGGTTAGAGTGATGAGTCAATGGAAAAATGGTTGGCGTCTATTGCCTCTTCTTGTGGTGATGATGCTAGCACTTACGGGGTGCGGCCAAGACCCGTGGCTTACTGCACTTGATCCGAAAGGTCCTGTGGCAGCGCAACAGTTATATTTAATTGAGCTAAGCTTATACATCATGATAGGCGTATTTGCTGTAGTAATGGTTATTTATGTCTATGTCCTCATTCGTTATCGAAAGCGTCCAGGGCAAACCGGTATCCCAGAGCAAGTGGAAGGAAACCACAAACTGGAAATTATTTGGACTGTTATTCCTCTTATCTTGTTAGCTATTTTGGCCGTTCCAACGGTTACGATGACATTTGATCAAGCAAAGAAACATACATCTGAAGAAGCTCTTCAAGTTAAAGTAGTCGCTCACCAATTCTGGTGGGAATTTGAATATCCTGATTTAGGGGTTTCAACAGGACAGGATTTGTATATTCCAACTGGACAAAAAGTACAATTCCAAGTAACTTCTCAAGATGTTATGCACTCCTTCTGGGTACCGACACTTGGCGGGAAGATCGATACGAATCCAGGAATGATCAACAGCTTTTGGCTGCAAGCAGATCAAGAAGGGATCTATAAAGGGAAGTGTGCCGAGTTGTGTGGTGCGTCCCATGCATTAATGGATTTCAAAGTATTCGCTCTAGAACCTGCAAAGTTTGAAGCTTGGGTTGGAAAAATGAAAACTCCTCGTCCCGTTGCGAACGCTCAAGGGGAAGAAGTATTTAAGCAAAATTGTCTCAGTTGCCATGCTGTAGATGGATCTAAAGGTCTTAAGGTTCCTGATATCGCTCCTAATCTAGCGGCTTTCGGCGATCGTGAAGTGCTTGCTGGATTTGTTAAGAAAACGGATGAAAATTTGGCTAAATGGATCAAAAATCCTCAATCCCTCAAGCCTGGCAACGCGATGCCAGGGTTCGATGGACGATTTGATGATCAACAGGTGGCATCCCTTGTGGAATATTTAAATGGTTTAAGAGTTGAATAATCTCTAAGAAAAAGGAGGTATTAACGTGGCAGGACATGCACATGCCCAATCTCATCCCAAGAGATCAGGATTATGGGATTGGATAACTACCGTTGACCACAAGAAAATCGGTATTCTATACCTCATCGCAGGAGGATTTTTCTTCCTGGTAGGGGGACTGGAAGCACTTCTTATGCGTATACAGTTAATGTATCCGAATCAAGAGATTTTTGTTGGAGGTACATTTAACCAATTATTGACTATGCACGGAACAACAATGATCTTCTTGGCCGCGATGCCGATTATCTTTGCTTTATTAAACGCCATCGTACCTCTACAAATTGGTGCTCGTGATGTGGCTTTTCCGTTCTTGAACTCTTTAGGTTTCTGGCTGTTTTTCTTAGGGGGTCTACTTTTAAATACTAGCTGGTTTTTGGGAGGAGCACCTGATGCCGGTTGGACCGCTTATGCTCCGCTTTCCACAGATAAATACAGTGGGCATGGAGTCGATTTCTACGTACTCGGCTTGCAGATTGCAGGGATCGGTACATGGCTTGGGGGGATTAACTTTCTGGTGACAATCATTAATATGCGTGCACCGGGACTTACCTTCATGCGTTTGCCGATGTTTACCTGGAGCGCATTTGTAACATCTGCTCTTGTTTTATTCGCTTTTCCAGCGATTACGGTAAGTTTAGTCTTATTGATGTTTGACCGTCTTTTCGGAGGAGCATTCTTCGATCCGGCAGAGGGCGGTAACATCGTGATTTGGCAGCACTTATTCTGGGTATTTGGACACCCGGAAGTATACATTTTGATCTTGCCTGCTTTTGGGATTATCTCAGAAGTTATTGCAACGTTCTCTAAAAAGCGCGTGTTTGGATACAGTGCTATGGTATTCGCAACCGTATTGATCGGGTTCTTAGGCTTCATGGTTTGGGCTCACCATATGTTTACGGTTGGCTTGGGTCCCGTGGCTAACTCCTTGTTCTCAATTGCTACGATGCTCATTGCAGTACCTACGGGGATTAAAATCTTTAACTGGCTATTTACCATGTGGGGAGGTCAAATCCGCTTTACCACAGCTAATCTTTGGGCCGTGGGATTTATTCCAACATTTGTTATCGGCGGTATGACAGGGGTTATGCTTGCTGCTGCACCTGCGGACTTCCAGTTCCAGGATAGCTATTTTGTTGTAGCTCACTTCCACTACACTATTGTGGGTGGTATGGCGTTTGGTTTATTTGCAGGTCTCTATTACTGGTGGCCAAAAATGTTTGGAAAAATGCTAAATGAGACCATTGGTAAAATTAGCTTTTGGTTCTTCTTTATCGGATTCCACTTAACCTTTTTCCCGCAGCATTTCCTAGGTTTAATGGGGATGCCTCGTCGAGTATTTACCTATTTGCCAAACCAGGGCTTAGAGCTTGGGAATTTGCTTAGTACAATCGGTGCTTTTGGGATGACCATCGGGACTCTTGCTTTCTTGTTTAATATTGCCTACACAGCTTCCCGCGGGGAAAAAGCACCTGCGGATCCATGGGATGGACGTACATTGGAATGGACGATTCCTTCTCCTGCTCCAGAATATAACTTTGCTCAAACTCCGTTAGTGCGTGGTTTGGATGCGCTATGGATAGAGAAGATGGCTGGAAATAAGAAAATGACCAATGCAGAACCATTAGGAGAAATTCACATGCCGTCTCCTTCGATCTTGCCACTTATTATGTCGGTGGGATTGTTTATTGCCGGTTTTGGTTTTATGTATCACATCTATGTCGTTGTGGTTATCGGAATGCTCACCACGGTCGTATGTATGTTCCTGCGTTCGATCTATGATGATCCAGGTTATCATCTACATCCAGATGAAGACGGGGAGGTTAAGGCGTAATGGCACAATTGAATTCAACCTTACCAGCTCATCCTGAGAAAGCTACCTTGGAAGGGAAAAATAAAATATTAGGATTCTGGCTGTTCCTGGGAGGAGAAGTTGTTCTCTTCGGTTCCTTATTTGCTACCTTTATCGCCCTGCGTAATTCTTACGCAGGTGGACCTACCGGTCAGGAACTATTTGATTTAAAGCTAGTTGCTTTAGCTACATTTTTATTGTTGACCAGTAGTATGACGAGTGTTATGGCCATTCTTGGTATGCATCGGCACGATTTTGCGGCCATGCAAAGATGGCTGATTATTACCGTTCTGCTCGGTGCAGGTTTCTTGGGCTTAGAAATCTACGAGTTTAATCACTATATTCATGAAGGGCATACTATGTCCAGCAGTGCCTTTGGTTCCGCCTTCTATACCTTAGTTGGCTTCCACGGTGCTCACGTTTTAGGCGGAGTTGTTTGGATTGCCTTACTGATTATGCAAACAGCAAAGAAAGGCTTAACGGTTGTAACGGCTCCTAAGATCTATCTGGCTAGTCTGTATTGGCACTTTGTTGATTTGGTTTGGGTATTTATCTTTACCGTTGTATATCTTATGGGAAAGGTGGGTTAAGTTGATGGCTCAGCAATCCAATACCGAAACTCGTACCCAACATCATCGTCAGGAAGGACCTAAAAGGCATATTGTTGCTTTTATCGTTTCCATTGTCCTGACTGCATTGGCTTTCCTAGCTGTTATTATTGGTGGCTCTAGCGCTTGGGTTATCCCTTTTATCATTGTTCTTGGAATTATTCAAGCAGGCTTCCAACTTTATATTTGGATGCACTTGGATCAAAAAGGACATGACTTGCCTGCTGTAGGCATCTACACAGGGTTGCTAGTGGCTTTACTTACCATCATTACTTTTATCTATTGGTTGGGAGGCTATTAATAGGAGGAGAGGGGCGCGTATTGAAGTTGCTCCTCTCATTTCCTGTAGGGTAGCCCTATTAGAAGTTTAATCTCCGAAAAATAGGAGGTCTTTCCATGTCACATGACCACCACATGCAAGGGGCTGTAGATATTGGATTTTGGCAGCTGTGGGATCCGCTGCAAATGATCATTGCAATGGCTATGGTAATTCTTTATATCAGGTTAATCAGTGGTATAAAATATGAGCTAAAGACGGTTCGTTTGTCTCAGAAAGCGATGTTTCTTATGGGTGCAGCTATCTATCTACTAGCTGCAGGGGGGCCGCTTAATTATTATGGGCATCACTATTTACTCAGTGCCCATATGCTTCAGCAATCTTTGCTGTATTATGTGGTTCCGCCGCTCATGATCTTTGGTACGCCAAAATTTGTCTTTGAAGCTTTAATCAAAAATAAGTTTGCGAAGAAACTGCTAGAAACCCATCTGCTGATTTCTCTACTAGCCTTCGATATTTTGTTTTCCTTCTATCATTTGCCGATGGTATTTGATGTGGTTATGTCAAACTATGTGATTATGGTTATTACTCATTTGGTCTTATTCGGATTTGCGATTCAAATGTGGTGGCCGATCATCAGTCCGCTGCCGGAAATTGACCAGACATCCGAATTGCGCAAAATGGCTTTTATTATCCTGGGAGCTGTTCTTCTAACTCCAGCATGTGCTCTCATTATTTTTGCGAGCAAGCCTGTATATGCACCATATATGGGCGTTCCCCAGTTGTTGGAGATTCTTACACCGATGGATGATCAGCAATTAGGGGGAATACTTATGAAGCTTGTACAGGAATTGTCCTTCGGATCTATTCTCGCCTATCTTTTCTTCCGTTGGTATCGAAGAGAGAATAGCATGGACAATCTCGATATGAATCCTGTCCATCCACAGTTGGCCATGGCCAAAACCATGGCTGATACAGGGAAAGATACGAAAGAATAAGACTTATTTATCTTAAAGGGGAAGCATGGGTATGATATTGCCTTTGTTAAGTACGACGTTTATTGTGATCAGTGCTATTTTAGTGGCCATAGGCTGGTATTATATAAGCCAGGGAAACATACAAACTCATAAGAAAGTCATGACTTGGGCTGGAGTGTTTGCCTTGTCATTTTTTATCATCTATACCACGAGGACGATTTTCATCGGGAATACGAGCTTTGGTGGTCCGGAAAATTTAAAAATCTACTATACAGTATTTTTAATTTTTCATATCACACTCGCTACGGTCGGAGCCATTTTCGGTATTACTTCCTTATTGTCGGGATTTAAAAGCCGGTTGAAATGGCATAAAAAAATCGGTCCCATTACCTCTGTGATCTGGTTATGTAGCGCTACTACCGGAGTCGCTGTGTATGTCTTATTATATGTATTGTGGACACCTGGAGAGACGGAAAGCATGATCAAGGCTATATTAGGTTTCTAAAGTAAAGAAAACTTGGTTGGCGCCAAGCCTTTGGCGTAGTCAACCTCTTTGACCAATAGAAGTCAAAGAGGTTATGCGGCTGCCTAGTTGCACTTATGTCTCTAGAAAGAAACATAGACCGAAAGCCGGGTTAATAACCCGGCTTTTCGTTTTTTTAATATGTTAAAATAGGATCATGAAGAAAAGAGGAGGTCAGTGATCAAGTGAAGCCTAAAGTCTATATTGCCCGTCCTATTCCACAGCAAGTGGAAGAATATATAGGCCAGCATTGTGAGTATCGAAAATGGCAAGGAGATAAACTGATTCCCCGCGAGCAGCTTCTAAAGGAACTTCATGATATTGACGGTCTGTTGACCACGGGCGGGAAAATTAACGAAGAGTTGCTTAATCATGCACCCCGGTTAAAAGTGGTAAGCAATATTACCGTTGGTTATAACAACTTTGCGTTAGAGACGATGGCTGAAAGGCGGGTCATGGGTACACATACCCCTTATGTCTTGGATGATACGGTAGCGGATCTAGTCATGGGGCTGATGCTTTCCACAGCGAGAAGAATTCCAGAGCTGGATCGTTATGTGAAAGATGGACAATGGAAAAAAGGGGATGACGAGATTTTCTTTGGGCTTGATGTCCATCATGCTACCCTAGGTATTATCGGAATGGGGAGGATCGGGGAGGCCATTGCCAAACGTGCAAAATTTGGCTTTGATATGAATGTGCTCTATTACAATAGAAGTCGCAAAACTGAGGTGGAAGAGAAGCTAGGCGTAACTTATGTGGAAAAGGAACGGCTTTTACAGGAAGCTGATTTTGTGGTCCTTATGACACCGTTGACTCCAGAAACCGTTCATTTCATGGGTGCAAATGAGTTTAATTCAATGAAGAAAACGGCTATTTTTATTAATGCTTCACGAGGAAAGACAGTGGATGAGCAAGCTTTAGTGGAGGCTCTTCAGAACAAAGTTATTTATGGGGCAGGACTAGATGTATTCTTTACGGAGCCGGTTCAGCCTGATAATCCATTGCTCAAGTTACCAAATGTAGTCAGCGTTCCTCATATAGCATCTGCTACCTATAAAACAAGGTTCGATATGGCTATGGTTGCTGCCCAAAACTTAGTGAAGGCAGTAAATGGGCAAACCCCTCCTCATTTAGTGGAGGAGCTTAAATTTCTGGGAGAGGAATAAGGAAATGAAATCGTATACCATTCAAATAAGTGCATTACACGTAGAAATTTTATTAGATACCGTTCGAGGTTTTGTCGGTAATCAAAAGCTGCTGCACCTTCCTGATCAAAGAGGTGAAATTATCGGGTTACCCCTAACCGGACATGCGTTGAACACGATTTTGTCTTTTATGGAGGAAAAACAGTTAACTGATAAGCAGATAGTCCAGGTTGAACTGGATTCCACCAGTGATTCCATTACTCGTGTAACCATACATATGCAAGATCTGAGTTTTCATTATGATGTAAATCTTGATGAGTTTGATTCGCTTTAAAGTATGAATGCAAAGAAGAGGCCTGATTCTTTTAGGAACGGCCTCTTCTTTACATAAGGCAAAGCCAGTAGCGTTCTTACACTTATCGGAAAGTATTATACGCATACTGCGTAAAGCCAGTAGCTTTCTTACACTTCCAAGTACTTCTTCAATCGATCAGCATCGACTTGGTTTCCAACAAAGAAGGAGCCAAAATCACCATAGCGCGCACTTACTTCATCAAAACGCATTTCATAAACTAGCTTTTTAAATGTAATGGGGTTATTAGCAAAGAGAGTAACTCCCCACTCCCAATCATCCATACCTACAGAGCCAGAAATGATCTGAGTGACTTGTCCAGCATATTTTCTTCCAATCATGCCATGGCTTCTCATCATGCTAGAGCGTTCTTCCATCGGAAGCATGTACCAGTTATCATTGCCTTGTCTTCTTTTATTCATCGGATAGAAGCAGATATGCTTGGTTTTGGGTAAGGTTGGCTTCAATCTTCCTTGAATGTACGGATCTGTTTCAATATCTACATCAGAAGATACATATGTACTTAATTCAACAACGGATACGTAGGAGTAGCTAGGGATAGTCACTTCGGCAAAGAGGGTTTTATTAAAGGCGGTTTCTAATTCATCCAATTCCTCTAAAGTAGGGCGAAGGTGCATGAAAATTAAGTCTGCTTTTTGTCCGACGATGGAGAAGATGGCTGAGCTTCCTTGCTTCTGCTCTTCTGTAGTGGACCATGAAGATAGCAAGGAGAACAGTTCATCTTTCGCCTGTTCCCGTTCATCGTCGGAAAGGGATTTCCAGGCATTCCAATCAATGGTTCTTAGATCATGAAGAGCATACCAGCCTTCAAGGGTTTGTACAGTTTGGCTCATAGGGGAAACACTCCTTTTTTATATAAAATGGTTGAGTTTATGGAAAAGAAATTCACGTCCATAGTATACCATACTGTCATACGATTGCTAAATTATAAACCAACAAAAACATTGTTTATATGTTGTTTATGTCGAAAATGTGAATGCTTTTAAAATATACAAAAAGGATCTGCTATGGTTCTCGCAGATCCTTTTGATCTATTCGTTTGCTTTCCATGATAAGTAACGAGTAAGCAGGCCAATCGCTAGTTCAATGGCTTCCTCTTGGGGTTCTAGCATGGCGTGGTGAAGTCCATAAGGAGTATCTACACCTAGCCAGAACAAAAATCCAGGAATCTTTTCTAAAAAGTAACCGAAATCTTCACCAGTCATCGCTTCACGACACTCGACCAGGTGAACTTGTCCATCTTCTTGGACCCAATTCATGAATTCACGGGTCAAGGAAGGTTGGTTGTATACCTGACAGTAATTAGAGCCGTAATCAATGGTGGCTTTACACTCAAATCCTGCTTCCATTCCTTGCACGAGGGCTTCAATGCGGGATTTGATTTTGTTCATAGAATCCATCGATAAGGTACGGATGGTTCCTTCTAATCGTGCTTTCTCTGCAATGATATTTTGCTTAGTTCCGCCCTCAATTTTCCCGATGGTAATCACTCCTGAATCAATAGGATCGATATTACGGGCTACAATAGTTTGCAATTGAGTGACCAGGTGGCTGGCGGCCACAACCATATCATTAGACAGATGGGGATAGGCAGCATGTCCGCCTTTCCCTACTAAATCAATGAATAATTCAGATGTATTGGCAAACAGGATTTCCTCCCGAGTGGCAATCGTGCCTACCGGATACTCAGGAGCGATATGAAGCGCGAGGATGAAATCTGGCATCCACTTAGCCAGGGCAACGGATTCCTCAAGCATCGGTTTAGCGCCACCAGGACCTTCTTCTGCAGGCTGGAATACAAACAGAAGATCGTCCTTGACCGGGTGCTCGACAAAATGGGTTAAAATTCCCAAGGCAATGCTCATATGAAAATCATGTCCACATGCATGCATATAGCCTGGATGAGTGGACTGAAAATCATATGAGGTTTCCTCTGGAATGGGCAAGCCGTCCATATCCGCCCGGTATCCAATGATCCGAGAAGGGTTGGTTCCCTTTACTTTGACTAAGATACCCGTTCTCCATGTTTCAATTTCCATTCGTTCGGAAGGAAGCTGCCTAATATAATCAAGCAAAAACTGTTGAGTTTTAAATTCCTCAAATCCCTTTTCCGGAATTTGGTGAAGACTTCTGCGAATGCTGCTATACTTCGTAAGACCCATTTTATGGAGCACTCCTTTGTTCGAGTCTTAAAGCTGGCGAAGCTCATGCATGATTTCAGTTTTCGATTTCGTTTTGGCATCAATTTCTTTAATGATTCGAGCTGGAGAACCAACCACTACTGAATAAGGAGGAACATCCTCTAAGACTACGGATCCCGCACCTACAACGGAACCTTGTCCTATGCGTACTCCTTCAATGACTACACAGTTTGCTCCGATTACTACATCATCTTCTACCACTACTGGGAGAGCGGAAGGAGGTTCAATTACACCGGCAATGACGGATCCTGCACCAATATGACAGTTCTTTCCGATCGTTCCGCGTCCACCGACAACCACATTCATATCGATCATAGTACCTTCACCAATAACGGCACCAATATTGATGCTAGCGCCCATCATGATGACCGCATTATTTCCAATTTCTACTTGATCGCGAATGACGGCACCTGGTTCAATTCTTGCTTGAATGTTCTTCATATCAAGAAGCGGGATAGCCGAGTTGCGTCGATCGTTTTCGACTACATAATCCTCAATGTTCTCTTGATTGGCTTCTAAAGCTGGTTGAATGTCTTTCCACTCGCCAAAAAGAACTCCGACATTTCCTGTAATAAAAGACTTGGTGTTAGCACCAAAATCGATTCCTTCTAAATTTCCTTTAATATGTACCTTTACAGGGGTTTTTTTTTCGCTCTTTTGAATAAATTCGATAATTTGTTTAGCGTCCATCATTTCCATGGTAAATCCTCCTTTAAATTGAAAGGCAATGGGTAGCTAAGCTGCTCATTGCTATATTTTTATTTTTGAACATTACTTAATACTTTACCAAATTAAAGCTAAATAGACAATGTTTGAACACCTGCCATGGAAGAGGGAGGATGAAAATGGAAATGAAATAATGGTTGCAATTCTAAAGTAGAATGGAATATAATAAATCCATAGAGTTGATGTCAGATAAATTAACACCAAACGGGAGGTTTATATTACATGACACTAGCAATTGGAATAGAAACTAAACTTCAAGAGATCCGTAAAGTAATAGCTGAAAAGTGTGTGGAATTACTTCACATGCAATTCGTTGATATTGAAGGTACTCTAAAACATGTAACGATTACTGCTGAGCAATTAGATGATGCAGTTGAAGGAAAGATTATGTTTGATGGTTCCTCTATTAAAGGATTTTCTCCGATCAATAAATCTGACCTATATTTGGTTCCAGATGTAAATACATTTGCAGTTTTACCTTGGTCCGTTGAGGATGGATATTCCGAAGCGCGTTTTCTTTGCAGTGTATCAAACCCTGATGGGAGCTTGTTTGAAGGGGACACTCGTAACGTATTGAAGAACACTGTTCAAAGAGCAGCGGAGAAGGGATTTACCATTTCAGTAGGTCCTGAATTAGAATTCTTCTTATTCAAAACAGACGAAAACGGCAACCCAACTATAGATACTCACGATAACGCTGGATACTTTGAGCCATCTCCACATGATCTTGGTGAGCGTGTTCGTTTAGAAATCTACCGTGCCCTTAAGGCAATGGGCTTTACCATTGAAGCCTCTCACCATGAAGTAGCGGAAGGACAGCACGAAATCAATTTCAAATATGCAGATGCTTTAAGTGCTGCGGATAATTCAACAACCTATAAATGGGTAGTAAAAACAGTAGCAAAGAAGTTTGGATTGCATGCTTCCTTTATGCCGAAGCCAGTATTTGGCATCAACGGTTCTGGAATGCACGTCAATATGTCTTTCTTCAAAGATGGGCAAAATGCATTCTATGATACGGAAGATCAGCTTCAGTTATCTTCTACTGCTTATCAATTCATTGCTGGATTGATGGAAAACGTAAAGAGCTTTACCGCTATTACGAATCCGCTAGTCAACTCCTATAAAAGATTAGTTCCAGGTTATGAGGCTCCTTGCTATATCGCATGGTCTGCTTCTAACCGTTCAGCTTTGATCCGTATTCCTGCTAAGCGTGGATTAGCAACTCGTGTGGAGCTGCGCTGTCCAGATCCATCGGCTAACCCTTACCTGGCTTTCGCTGTAATTGCATCGGCTGGTTTAGATGGAGTAGAGAGAGAATTAACCCCAGTAGATTCTGTGAATGAGGACATTTTCCACATGAGTCCGGCTGAACGCAAAGATCGCGGCATTACTAACCTTCCAGGAAGTCTTGAATTTTCGTTAGATGAATTGGAAAATGGGGAAATTGGTCTTAAGGTATTGGGCGAGCATGTCTATAACGAATATGTTGGTTTGAAGCGTGACGAATGGGATAGCTATCGTACAGCTGTTCATAGCTGGGAAATTGAAAAGTATCAAGCTAAATTCTAAAAATATGAAAGAGCTGACTCTTAGGTTATGAGAGTCAGCTCTTTTTTA
>JAKFCU010000110.1:0-5110 GCA_036676475.1 Brevibacillus sp. | reverse complement strand
AGGGGAAAGTTATGGCTATATTAGTCACTGGAGGTGCAGGCTACATTGGCAGCCACACCTGTATTGAATTATTGAATGCTGGATATGAGATAATTATTGTGGATAACTTTTCGAACAGTAAACCGGAGTCATTGAAGCGAGTCCAGGAAATTACAGGGAAGCGTTTTGCCGTTTGTGAGGTGGATCTTTTAAATCCAGGAGAAGTAGAGAAAGTATTTATAGAAAATCAAATAGATGCCGTCATCCATTTTGCAGGCCTTAAAGCGGTGGGCGAGTCTGTGGCAGTTCCGCTTAAGTATTACCATAATAACATTACCGGGACGCTAGTCCTAGCTGAAGTAATGCAAAAATATGGGGTAAAGAAGATGGTGTTTAGTTCTTCGGCTACGGTCTATGGCATGCCTGAACGTGTACCCATTTCAGAGGACTTTCCGCTTAGTGCCACGAACCCTTATGGACGCACGAAACTCATGATTGAGGAAATCATGCGTGATCTCTATGTAGCCGACGAGGAATGGAGCGTGGCGCTTCTGCGTTATTTTAACCCGATTGGGGCACATGCAAGCGGGCGCATAGGAGAGGATCCGAATGGTATTCCCAACAATCTGATGCCTTATATTACCCAGGTTGCCGTTGGGAAATTAAAGGAGCTTAGGGTTTTTGGCCATGATTATCCAACGGTAGACGGCACTGGGGTGAGAGATTACATCCATGTTGTTGACCTTGCGATCGGACATCTGAAAGCCTTGGAGAAGATCATGTCCACAACGGGAGTGGAGGCGTACAACTTGGGTACGGGAAGCGGATACTCTGTCCTCGAAATGGTCGATGCTTTTGAAAGATCATCAGATAAAAAAATTCCCTATACCATCACAGACCGTCGCCCTGGCGATATCGCCATTTGCTATGCCGATCCGACAAAAGCTAGAGAACAGCTGGGCTGGACCGCCACTCGCGGAATCCGCGAAATGTGTACGGACTCTTGGCGCTGGCAATCCATGAACCCGGCCGGATATGAATGAGACAAGGTTTCGTTGAAAGGGGCTGAATAAACCATTGAAGAAATCCTTTAAGAAAATGGGCTGGACATTATTGTTAGTAATATTCTCAACGGGACTTTATTTTGGCTACCAAAGCTTCATCAAACCGGAACTACAGCCCATTCCTATTCCAAAGGAAGAGCGGTTTTTTCAAGATGATGGGACGAGCCTCGATTGGTTGGAGGATCCAACTATACAGGCTGATGCAGGATCACTGAATCCAGGGGATTTACAACAGGAAGGAACGGTAACCAAACCACTTGAAGGGGATCCATCCGTAGAAGGAGAAGAAAACTCGCCCCCACAATCAAATGATGAAAATGTAAAACAAGAGCGGCCATCCTTCTCCGAAACGTTATTGCCAGCAGATCCCCTAACAAAAATTAAAAATAAATACACCGTGCAATTCAAAAAGCTGGAAAGAGCTTACCAAGGTAAAATGAAAGGCTTATTGGATCAGGCTAAAGGGGAGTACATCGCTGTAAAGAATGGGGAAGCTGAAGTGTCTGTCATGTCACTGGCCACAAAATATATGAAAAAGGCAAATGCCATGGAAGCAGAGGCTGATACCCAATTCTATGCCGTTCTTGTAAAAATGGAGCAGGAACTGGAATCCCAAGGACTATCTACGGAATTAATCCAGCTTGCGGAAACCGAGTATGAGCTGCGGAAAAAAAATCAGCGTGCAGCTCTCATTCAAAAGTTTTCGTCGAAGTTATAAGAAAGCTACTGGCGTAGCCTTATGCGTATAATACTTGATCTATAAGTATAAGGTGCCTGTCAAGAGCTCTTATGCGCAAGTCAGAAGAGGATTGTGCCTTTTGGTGGACCGCCCGAATTTTGTCGAATCCACATTTTTCCTGTGGTTTTGACAAACACTAAGGGTGCCGCACAATCTTATTGGTTTAGTGAATGGCAATAAGATTTCTGCGCCTAAGGCTTGGTGCCAGCCAAGTTTACTTTACCAAACCAAAGGAGTGATCTTGATGCATCTGAAGAAAGTTTGGATTCCAGCCACCATCGCCATGATGTTGGTTCTTCCTGCTGTTGGAGCCTTTGCCGAACTTCCTGGATCTGAGCAAACCCCACCGGCAGTGCAAGAAGGGGAGAAGTATCACAAAGGACATCAGGGTAAGGGAGACCATCACAAGTACTATGAGTACCATCATGGAATGAAGATCAGTATCCACAAGGAAGCTTATTACCTATTGTTGGCGGAAAAACACACACCTGGAGATCTGGAACAATGGAAGACGATCTTGTCAGAGCGGAAATCTTTGATGAAAGAGTTCAAAGAGCTTGGCTTCAAAGATAAAGTCAAACAAGGTGAGATTAGCAAAGAGCAGTTGATGGAACGACATAAGGAATGGAAAGAAAAGTCGAAGTCGATAAGAGATCAACGCCAAGCGATTCGTCAGGAATTTACCACGGCGATTGAATCAAATGACAGTAAACAAATCGCTGTTGTGTTGCCCAAGCTGCTAGAACAGATTCAAAAGGATAACCAAGGCATCAAAGCCAAGCTAAGCGAGCTGAAATCACTGACGGAAAAGTCAAAGAACAAAGGACAATAGGGAACAAGGAGTGCTGCATAGCACTCCTTTCCTTGTTCTTTTTTATACTTATCGGAAAGTATTATACGCTAGTAGCTTTCATAATGAAGATAGGCATAAAGGTATAAATTGGGAATGGGAGGTTGTATAATTATATTTTCCGTATCACGTTATTAGTTAAAGCAGACTCGATTATAGTAAAAAGGGTTCAGAAAGAAGGGGTTTTATGGAAAGCACCTCTGGAATAAGTGTTTTTTTCTGTTAAAAGGGAAAAGGACAACCCATCCCGAATTGTACTTAATGTGAATCCAAATGAAGGAGTGTGAAATCGTGACGGTAGAAGAATTTCTAGAAAGATTAAGCAGGGGAGAGACGGTAACTGGAATTGGCGAAAAATTAGGGTTACATCGAAAAACCATACAACGACGTTTGAAAAAGCTTGGTTATGTATGGGATGCTGACCGCCAACAGTGGCTGTGGAAGCAGGAGAAAGGAAAAGAACCTTTGCATCAATCATTAACCGAAGTGAACACAAAGTGGCAACCTGTGCAATCGTTTCACAATCATTCACATCATGTGAATGATTGTGAAACCCAAGGTTACTTAGGGTTCGAAGAAAAGAATTCACCTTCATTCACACTAGATGAAATCGAAGGGCTAAAGGAACTTCTAGCTCACTGGCGTGAGACTGCACTCACCACCACAACAGAAGAAATGGGGCTCATAGACAGGGTTAAACAAATTAAAAACAGCAAAAATTCGAAAGTGCGGAAAACCATTGTCATTGACGAGGAAATTGCCCATGTATTCGATGAATATGCGGAGAGAAAAAGAGTGAATAAGTCTGATTTGCTGCATTTGGCGATTCTTGAACTAGTGGAAAAGTATCAGTGACTCAAATGTGACTTACTATTACCACATAAGGTGAATGTAGGTGAAGTTTTTTCCTCTATTGTCCAAGCCCTATACCAGAAATCTTGTCATCTGGGCAGAACGCTTGAATCTCAAGTACGGGAAATTCTCCAGCGACCCACATGACTAACGATGGGCGGAGCTTTTCCCGTTGTTTTTGTACTATCCTGATTTATTTAACAATAAACACGGGCACAGAAGAGTGCTGGACTACATGATGGCTGACACTGCCTAAAACGAGTTCCTTTAGTCCGCTCTTTCCATTACTGCCCATGATGATCAGATCACAGTGGTGGTCATTGGTGTGTTGGAGGATAGTTTCACCTGGTCGTCCTTCAAGAATAAAACTGCTTGTCATATTCGGAATGAAAGCGAGCTTCCCTTCTGCCTTGTGTAAAACTTTTTTAGCTTCATTCATAATGGATAAGCGAAGCTCCTGGATATTGGTTTCCATATAGATCGTAGGAAAATAACTGAATTGATTGGTTATAATCGGGAGATCAATGACATGAACAAGATGAATGACGATCCTGTCGTCCATATCCGCTAACTTGATGGCTTTCTCCAGTGCCTTATTACCCAGTTCCATCCCGTCATACGCCACCAAAATTTTGGAAAACATAATTCTATCCCTCCCATCATTTGGTTCTATTTCTATTGTAAGCGAAAAGCTCAGGTTTGACTGTGGACACAAAGTTAACGATTGCTGAATTTTGTGTGAATCCTATAATCGCTTTTTGAAAGACTAGAACCAGCTTTTAAGTACAAAATCCCAAATCCTATAGAGTATAAAACCGGCCAAACAGCCCAAAGCCACCGTCGCCGAAAACAAGGCCACGATCCAAGCAAGGGAAAGCTCATCTTTTTTAAATTTTTCAGGAGAGGGAAGAAATACTTGTTCATTGGTTCTTAAATTACGAACAAAGATGCCGGGTTCCATCCGTGGATTGAGAAACAGCATCCAAGGTGCTTTTCGATCCTGGGTAGGAGCTGGGGGAGATGCTTGATGATTATTTTTTCTAAATACTCCTGAATAATGAGCACCAAACGCGACCAGAGCTATAAATGAAAAGCTGATGATGATAAACAAAAAAAGCTCCATCGGGCCTTCCCTCCTAGGAAATCGGTGGTTGACAAATTCTTTTAATCAGATCCATAGCTCGGTCTGCTTCCTTTCTAAAATGGAGGTCATCGAGAATGGTATATAGCTCCATATATTGATTATAAGTATCTAGCAAATGATCAATCATTTGACGACGGCCGCGCTCACTAAAGGCAAGGGGTTGCATATGCAGTTCTCCTTCATCTAAATGTTGGTGCACTAGGTCATTCACAACGATTGTTCTTTTCTTTACTTATCCGAAAGTATTATACGGATAAGGCTATGCCAATAGCTTTCTTACTCATTATGGGCAAAAAAAGGGAAATTCAGTCTAGGTATGTGCATTTTTGACGATAAAAAAAGCCCCTGGTGATGCTTCCGAGGCCACTGAAAAAGTCTCCTTAAAGTAAAAAGGTATATTCCCTCAATTAGTGAGGAGAGTATACCTTTTTTTTCTGTATAATCAAAGTATCAAATTAATGTGGGTGGGTACGATGATTCAA
>JAKFCU010000109.1:0-12040 GCA_036676475.1 Brevibacillus sp. | reverse complement strand
CAATTCCTGATTATGAACATCGAGCAAAAGCTCCGAGTTCTTTTTTACTTATTTTTTAGAAAGCTATTCAGAGGCATTGTAGGTCGGAAGATCCTTATAGGGTAATTCGTTCAGCAAGCCCTACTTAAACCACCTTCATTTTTGTGAAGGTGATTTTCTATTTTTTAGGCAGGGTAGATTCCACCACTAATGAATACGAATATTTTAATGTTTAAGTTTTTAAAACGTTCGTATATAATGACTCATATAAACGAAATATGGAGGCATCAATATGTATAAAGCAAAAAAGATGTTACTGCTTGGCTCAGGAGAACTTGGTAAGGAAGTTATCATTGAGGCCCAGCGCCTGGGAATAGAAACAATTGCTGTAGATCGTTATGCCGACGCTCCTGCCATGCAGGTAGCTCACCGGCACTATGTGATTGATATGCTGGATCCTGTTCAAGTCCGGCAAGTAGTGGAGGCAGAAAAGCCAGATTTAATCGTTCCGGAAATTGAGGCGATTGCGACATCAGAATTAGTCAAACTTGAGGAGAAGGGATTTCGAGTGATTCCAACGGCTCGAGCTGCACAGCTAACCATGGATCGGGAGGGAATTCGTCGCTTAGCCGCTGAGACCTTAAATCTCCCTACCGCAAGGTTTCAGTTTGCGGATACCTATGAAGAATTTGGGCAAGCGGTTCAAGATATCGGATTTCCCTGCGTTGTAAAACCCATTATGAGTTCCTCTGGAAAAGGGCAGAGTATTTGCCGATCAGCAGATGACATTGAGCGTTGCTGGAAAGTGGCCATGGAAGGCGGAAGAGTTCAACAAGCCAGGGTCATTGTTGAGGAGTTCATACGATTTGAATCAGAAATAACTCTTCTTACCGTTCGCTCGGTAAACGGCACATTATTTTGTGCCCCAATCGGTCATGTTCAAGAAGACGGTGATTATATAGAATCCTGGCAGCCACATGATGTAACCGAGACACAAATGGATGAAGCAAAGAGAATAGCGTACACAATAACGGAAGCCCTTGGCGGATATGGAACATTTGGAGTGGAGTTATTTCTCGCGAAAGATAAGGTATACTTCAGTGAAGTTTCTCCACGTCCACATGACACGGGTTTAGTTACTCTCGTTACCCAGAATCTATCAGAATTTGCTTTACATGTACGAGCCATATTAGGATTTCCGATTCCTGAAATTACATTGCTTGCACCTGGAGCAAGCCGCCCCCTCAAAGCAAAGGGGGAGTTAGAAACATATAGTATTCAAGGTCTTGAAGAAGCTTTATCTGTGCCCAATACCCAAGTACGCATTTTTAGAAAACCAGTAACAAAAACAGGACGGCGTATAGCCGTCACCCTCTCTACTGCAGAAACGGTGAGCTTGGCAAGGGATAAAGCGAAGCAGGCATTGGATCTATTAGAAATTGTGGAGTAACATTCGTTGATCGAAAACCATTCATAAACCTGCATTAGTGTGGCCGCATCCAACAGAAAAACGCCTGATCATCAAGTCATGAAAATCAGGCGTTTTTTCTATTCATCTCCTGCGATAGGGAGCAAAATTGAAAAATGTGTTCCTTTTCCTTTCTTGCTATTAACTTCAATTTTTCCGTTCATCATCTGTATAATTCGGTAGCTGGTTAAGAGACCTAAACCGGTTCTTTTCTTCTTCGTTGAATAAAAGGGGCTGCTGAGCTGTTGGATTTCATTCGGTTTCATCCCCACGCCAGAATCAATGAAGTCAATAATCACTTGATTCTGTTTTCGAGAACCACAAATCTGGAGTGTCCCACCTTCAGGCATGGCTTCGATTCCGTTTTTTCTCATTCCCGAGAATAGCAAGAAGAGGATCATGCTGCATCATTTTTTCATGTGGTTTTCGAATGTAAAATGGTATTATTTGTGATTATTTTCACAGATGTAAAAATACCTCCTACTGTATAATTGTAACGAGAAGATGACGTGACGAAAGAGGGAAATTATGAAAAAGCTGACGGAATGGATGACGGGAAGAAACCATGGTTCTCATGCAAATATCCATCAATCGAGGAAGAATGTAAGTGCGCTTGATGGCTTCGTGGTGGATAAGAAGAATTTAAAAATTATCCAGGATTTTATGTTTAGTGGTGTTCATGTCGCGATTACAGGCAGTCCGGGTACTGGAAAAACGGAACTAGCTAAGAATTTAGCGAATGCCCATCAATTGCCCTACATTTTGATTAATGTTGGAACGATTCGCTCACCGGGTGATTGGTGGGGGTTCATGGAGTACAAAGAGGGAAAAGGAACGCAATTTCACAAAACCCGATTAACGCGTGCATTAGAAAGCGAAGAGCCGCATGTGATCATTTTGAATGAATTTAACCGCTGCCCTCCTCATTGCCACAATCCGATTTATGATATGTTGGACGGAAACCGGGCAGTTTATATCGAAGCCATGGATCAAGAATTAACAGTGCATCCACAGACCATCTTTTTAGCTACATTAAACCGGGGGATGGCCCATACTGGCACCTTTCAAGAAGATGCGGCCATTGAGGATCGCTTTGAATTTGTGTATTTGGAATTGCCTGCGGAGAAACAGATCGCTCAATTGCTGTTGGACTGGTTCAAGATCGGGAAAAAAGAAGCGGAGATGATCGCGCGATTAACGAAAAAATTGTCTTCCCTTTATGAGGAAGAAAAACTGTCGAAAGCGTTTGGCATGAGACCGGCCATCAATGCCGCAAAGTTGGTCGTGAGGGGAAATCATGTGCATGATGCTTTGCTCTATACGTTTGCCAATCGTTTTTCCCGTGAGGGGGGTGTCGAAAGCGAATATACATATGTTATGCAGCTGATTCAAGGTCTTTCCGGGCATGGTGATTTTCATGACTAAGAATGGAGTCTCTTCTTTCTGGCTGGGGCCGTTGACAACCTGGCAATTTACTGAAGAATCCACCAAGGATATGATCGTCATCACGAAAGTCATCCGCAGCTTGGAGCAGATGGTAAGATCATTGGATTCGAATCGAAAGCTGCATGTGCGGCTGGCGAGCGATCGCTCGATGAGTTCCGAATGGTCCAACCATAAAATTGTTTTGCCGTCGGATTACTTATGGATGCAAGGCTCCTTCCCCAACTTTTCTCATATTGTAGATTTTTGGGTAGCGATTGCCCTGCATGAAGCAGCACATATCGTTTTGTCTGGGGATTTAGATAAGGCCAAACTGCATGCCTCGCATGAATTTCTTGTGACGCATATCATTGAAGATTATTGGGTGGAACAGTGGGTCATTCAACGTTTTCCCGGATATCTTGCCTATTTTAAAAGGTTTAAAGAATATCATTTTATGGAGGATCCAGACCTGGGTGATGATGTGGTGTCAAAGAAAATCAATGATTTTCTCTATCTGATCAATGTCCCTGCCTATAAGCCGTTGTATAAAGAATCACAGCAAGCCTATCGGATGCTGGTGAGCGATTGGGAGAAAGCCAAGGAATCGGGGCAAGTAGAAACGTGGGATCGTATCGATCTGGGGAGACAAATTTTTCGAATGCTGTTTCCAAACGGGATCGTGGATGAAATCTCACGATGGACTGAAATCAAATTCAGCAAACCACTTGATATAGAGCCTTCTGCTCCCTCCAGCCAGCAAAAAGATTCTTCTACATCCTTTCTTTCGCCTTTTTTGTTGACAGGAAAAATAAAAACACAACAACTTATTCGCTATCATCAAGAGGTCAAAAGTGGGCAAAAAATCTCCTGGGCTTCCGAGCAAATGATGGATTCTTGGTTGCAGGATGATGGGGGATTCAAGCAGCAATCGGCAAAAAATAGCAATCAGACGATTATTAAGCGGCCAGATCTTGACGCGGAAGCGGTTGAAGCCTATCGTGCTTCTTACCACAGGGTCAAGCCCTATATCCTAAAGCTAAGGAGAAAATTTGAGAAAGCAAATACATCACAGGTGCACGAAAGCGTTCGTCTGTATCAAGGAATGCTAGATGAAGAAGCCTTATACCGGGCCTCGTTTTCCAGGGATTTGTTTAAAGTGGAAGAGGAGCGCCGGGACTTGCTTGATAAATGGGATCTGACGTTATTAATTGACCAAAGCCAGTCCACCGAGAGGCTTTATAATGAAAAACAGCCATTTTTGACACGAAGATATGAGGTGGCTGTTGATTTGGCTGTGTTATTTGTGGAAGCTTTTGAACAGTTCAAACCGATTGAGCTGCGTATTTACGCCTATTCTACCGCTTTAAATTCCAGCATGCTGCAGCTTGATGAATTGTATTTACCCGGAATGAAAAAGAAAGAACGCCTTGGCATGATTCGGCCCAAGTATGCTACCCCGGAATATTTGGCGATAAAGGAAATGACATTAAAGGTGAACGATGAGGGAAGAGCAAATGCCCGGAAATTATTTTTGGTCCTATCCGATGGACAGCCGGATGATTACCAATTCGGAGGTGGAGAACAGCACAAGGGGCAAATTAGGGAGTGGATAAATAAATGGAGCCGTAAGGGTTTTTCCTTTGCCCACATCGCTTTGGCAGACGATACAAAAGGAAAAGACATTTATCCAGAGTCCATCCACTTTGAACAAGATTATGCTCGTTTAATCACGAAGGTTTATCGTTGGATTTCTAATACTATTTCACCATCATGATAATAGTAAAGAAGTAATTGCTAAAACGTCAACAAATCCATCACAATTATTGTGATGTTTATCACTGCACAAACCACACGGTTTGTGTTATTTTGTGTTTAATTAAAAGATTATTAACACTATTTTAAAGAGAAAAACAGTTTTCTTATTTTTTAACTGAACTATCGTGTTTTAGGAACGATAAGTCGGGGGTGATTTTAAGGGGGAGCGTAGGACTTACCGCAGGGATTCATGTTTCGGGGTAACGAATGACAATCAGGATAGTGAAAAGTGGAGGTTGAAGTTTCAATGAGAAATGGGCAGACGATCGGGCGCCTTTTACTGTTAGCAGCCATACCGGTCTTAGTATTATCCGGATGTGCTGGTCAGGAAAATCTGTCAACTCTGATTCCAAAGGGTGAAGGAGCCGAACAGCAATATGATCTGATCATGCTAACCACGTACTTAATGCTTTTGGTGACTGTTGTAGTCGTTATTCTTTTTATTTATGCGTTGGTCAAATATCGAGCAAAACCAGGGGATGAGTCGATCCCGCTTCAGGTGGAAGGAAATGCGAAACTTGAGATCATCTGGACGCTCATTCCACTTGTCCTTATTGCTATGATTGCTGTACCAACTATAAAATCTGAGTTTGCACTTGCTGATATTCCAGAAGATGCACTGAAAATTAAGGTGACTGCTCATCAGTTTTGGTGGGAGTTTGAATATCCTGAGTATGGTGTAATCACCGCGCAGGATATGATTATGCCTGTCGGAGAAAAGGTAGCGCTGGAGTTGAAATCGAAGGATGTCATTCACTCCTTCTGGGTTCCTGCACTGGGTGGAAAGATCGATACCAATCCGGACAATGTGAATCATATGTGGTTGCAGGCTCAGGAAACAGGAGTTTATCAGGGGAAATGTACAGAACTTTGTGGTGCAGGTCATGCCCTGATGGATTTTAAAGTAAAAGTAGTGACAGAGGAAGAATTCGTGGCTTGGACCCAAAAGATGAAAAAAGCAGATCATACAAAACCGGCCTCAGCGAAAGCTGCTGAAGGACAACAAATTTTCGAAAAGAGCTGTATGGGCTGTCACGCAACCAATGCAGCGCAGAAGAGTATAGGGCCAAATTTGAAAGGGTTTGCAGACCGTTCGACGGTTGCTGGTTACTTAGAGTTAAATGAAGAGAACACGATGAAATGGCTGAAAGATCCAGAAGCTGTGAAGCAGCAAAACAAGATGCCCGATCCGGTGAAGGATCTAGGATTGGATGAAAATCAGCTATCTGCGTTAACCGAGTATCTATTGGGTCTAAGGTTAGAATAGGGAGGTTCAATCAAAAGTGGCGACTAGCTATTTGGATAAAAAGAACAGTCTTTGGGATTGGTTAACAACGGTTGACCATAAGAAAATCGGTACGCTTTACTTTTTTGCTGGAATCTTCTACTTTGCTATTGGGGGATTAGAAGCCTTATTTATTCGGATTCAGCTGATGTATCCGATGAACGATTTTCTAGATGGAGAAACCTTTAACCAGCTGATGACGATGCATGGTACGACGATGCTATTCTTCGCAGCGACCCCAATCTTATTCGGATTTATGAACTGGATTCTTCCACTGCAGATCGGGGCACGGGATGTTGCCTTTCCGTTTTTGAACTCCCTAGGATTTTGGATGTTCTTTTTCGGGGCCTTATTGACCAATTCAAGTTTCTTCCTTGGCGGTGCACCTCAAGCGGGTTGGACGTCGTATGCTCCTCTAGCGCTTGACTATAGGGGAACGGATTTCTTTGTACTTGGTCTTCAAATTTCAGGTGCAGGTACGATCATGTCAGCGATTAACTTCTTAACAACGATCATTACAATGCGTGCACCAGGGATGACCTTACTGCGCATGCCGCTATTTACTTGGTCTAGCGTAGTGGCATCGGCACTGATCTTATTTGCTTTTACTCCGCTAACGGGAGCTTTGTTCTTACTGATGTTTGAAAGAATGTTTGATTCAAAATTTTTTGATGTAGCCGCTGGGGGGAATGTTGTTTTATATGAGCACATCTTCTGGATATTTGGACACCCGGAAGTGTACCTCCTCGTATTACCGGCTTTTGGTATCATATCTGATGTTATTTCCACGATTTCTAGAAAACGCCTATTCGGTTATCACTCGATGGTATTTGCTACCGTTTTAATCGGATTTATCGGGTTTATGGTTTGGGCGCACCATTTGTTCGCAATCGGTATGGGGCCTGCGGTGAATTCCGTCTTCGGAGTTGCCACGATGCTCGTTGGTGTACCGACAGGGATCAAGGTCTTTAACTGGATCTTTACGATGATCGGAGGAAAAATTCAATTAAATACAGCTGGGCTTTTCGCTGTGAGTTTTATTCCAAGCTTTGTGATCGGTGGGGTAACAGGGGTAATGCTCGCTTCATCCGTAGCAGACTTCCAATTCCACGACACGTATTTCGTTATCGCACACTTCCACTACGTGATTGTTGGTGGTATCGTTCAGGCTATATTCGCCGGAATGTTCCACTGGTGGCCTAAGGTTTTTGGAAAAATGTTAAATGAAACGCTAGGGAAATGGATGTTCTGGTTATTCTTAATCGGGTTCAACTTAACATTCTATATCCAGCACTTCTTAGGACTATGGGGAATGCCACGCCGCGTATTCACCTACTTGCCCAATCAAGGCTGGGATTTCGGAAATTTTATCAGTACGATCGGTGCCTTTTTCATGGGTGTAGCTGTTATCTTGCTTGTCATTAATATTTTAATTACTTTTGCCCGTGGAGAAAAAGCGGTCCAAGATCCTTGGTACGGACGCACCTTGGAGTGGTCGATTCCCTCTCCGCCGCCTGAGTACAACTTCGCTCAAACACCACTTGTTCGTGCAAACGATCCTTGGTGGTATGAGAAGATGCTAGGGAATAAAGAAATGCAATATGCCGAACCGCTTGGTGAAATCCACATGCCGAATCCCACCATTATCCCGATCATCATGGCATTTGGAACCTTTATCGCGGGGTTTGGTTTTATCTTTGAAAGCTGGTTTGGGGTGATCCTTGGTTTCGGTATTACAGGTGTATGCATGTTCATCCGTTCGATTAAAGATGACCACGGACAACATTTGGAACCAGAGGAGCTGCATCTAGATAAGCTAGATAAGGAGGTTCACTCCCTATGAATACAGTGCACGTAAAAGCGAATGGGCTTCCTCCCAATCCGGAAAAAGCGACATTAGAAGGCAGAAATAAGCTGGTTGGATTCTGGTTATATATGTCAGCGGAAGCCGTACTGTTTGCCACATTCTTTGGTACATTCATGACCTTCCGCAACTCGGTAAATGGGGGACTAACAGGGGCAGAGCTTTTTTCGATGCCGATGGTCTTCACTGCTACCGTCATTCTATTAGTTAGCAGCTTAACGAGTGTATTCGCGGTTCTAGCGATGCAGCGTAATCATGCAGCAAAAATGAGACTTTGGTTTGCCGTTACGGTTCTACTCGGTGTTTCATTCCTAGGTCTTGAAATTTATGAGTTTGTGGAATATGTCCATGAAGGGCACACGTTTACCAGCAGTCCTTTTGGATCTTCCTTCTACACGTTAGTTGGATTCCATGGTGCACACGTTTTATTCGGTGTGTTGTGGATCAGTACCTTGTTAATCCGAAATATTCATCGTCCGATTGATACGTATGTAGCGCCTAAGTATTATGTAGCAAGCTTGTATTGGCATTTTGTCGATCTAGTATGGGTATTTATCTTCACCATCGTGTATCTATTTGGGAAGGTGGGATAGGAAATGGCAGAAAACCATCAACATGTTAATCACTCTAAAGATCATGGGCATAAAGCTCATATTATATCCTTTGCCCTTTCGATTGTCTTGACGGTTCTAGCGTTTGTTGCTGTTGGGGCGGGTACGCTGCCAACGACATTCGTTCTTCCGTTTCTTGTTTTACTTGCGTTAGTGCAGGCTGTTTTTCAGGCTGCATACTGGATGCATATGAACCAAAAAGGGCACGAGTTCCCTATTACCTTTATGCTTTCTGGTTTCCTTTGTGCGATCGTTGTTGTATTTGCTTGTACATCGCTCGTTTGGTGGTAAGGTCTAGGGTGGGGACTGGTAACAACAGTCCCCATAGTTCGTTCAGGGTATCTCTATCACGGAGGTCAGAGCTAAAATGATTATTTTTCAGATTTTTTCCTTTGCCCATATCTGGAGTCCAGGCTGGATTGCTGTTACGCTGATCATCGCTGCAGCCTACACCTATTTATTCCTTACGAATCGTAGGCTTCCTTACCCGGGCACAAAACCGGTATCATGGGGACAAAAACTATCGTTTTATTTAGGACTATTGCTATTCTACTTAGCTGTCGGCGGTCCCATTGATCTGTTGGGGCATTTCTTGTTCTTTATACACATGGTAAAGATGGCGATCTTATATATGGTCGTTCCGCCTTTAGTAATCATGGGAATCCCGAAGTGGTTCTATATGTATTTTAAGCGAGACCGAATGTTTGATCGTATGCTTGGATTTTTTTCGAGACCAATCCTGGCGAATGTGATGTTTGCTGGATTGTTTTCCTTATACCACATGCCTTTTCTATTTGACCTTTCGATGACACACGTCGTAGTGAAAACCATCTATACAACTGTGCTGTTTCTAACAGCGCTCCTCGTATGGTGGCCTGTACTCACACCCATTCCTAGTCATCAAGATTTATCCGAGTTTCGCAAGCTAGCTTACCTTTATCTTGGAGCTTTCTTGCTTGCACCATCGTGTGCCCTGATCGTCTTTGCGAATCAGCCTTTCTATGCCACCTACACAGATCCCGAGACTTGGGCAACAGCTTTAGGATTATGTATTTCAGGTGATCCGGGGGTAATTTTGCAAACGTTCGGTGGACCGCAGTTCTTGGGAGGGGTGTCTCCACTAGAAGACCAACAAATCGGCGGCGTTTTGATGAAAGTAACCCAAGAGATTGTCTACGGGGCGGCACTCACGTATACGTTCTATAAATGGGCTCGTTTGGAAAAACTGAAAGAGCCTGAAGAACCCAATGCTTGGGCTGTCCAAAGGAGATAGAGATATGAAGCTGACAAATCGATTTTCTCTTTTTACCACGATTATGGCATTTGTTGTATTGTTCCACGGGATTTTGGTTGTGGCAACTGAATCAGGAGACGCTTGTGGGACGGATTGGCCATTTTGTAATGGGAGGATTATTCCTGACTTTTCAGATCCGCTCATTTTTATTGAATATACCCACCGAATCATCGCTGCCTTGTTTGGTTTTATTATTCTGGCCAACTTCATCATAGCTCTGAGGTATCGGAAAATGTTTCCAGGCGACAAGGCCATTATGACTCTTGCCACAAGCAGCCTGTTGTTTCTCATTGCCACAGCAGGGGCTGGGGGGATGAATGTCTTGCTAGAGACCCCTCCAGGGTTTACGACGATGGATATTATGGCGGGTGTGTTTTTGCTCGGTAGCCTCGTTTCGCTAACCGTAGCATTGAAGAGGAACCCGGTTATCATGATTAATTCTGAGACCAAAGAACAGAATCGCATCTATGAGAAAATGGTTGGGCCTTCGATTATAGTGCTTAGTGTCATAATGATCGAAATGGTGATGGGAGCATTCTTCAAGCATAGTGCGGCTAGTGAAGTACTGATGGGGATTGATTTTTCTGAACGGCTCATACACTCTCTGCTCATTTCTCAAAACCTGTATTATTTTCATGCTATCTTAGGAGTGGTAGTGTTAGTGAGTGTAGGGTATATCTTATTTCTAGCCTTACGATTTGATGTGCTGGTCAAATCAGCTTGTCTTCTTAGTGGATTTGTTTTGATTGAGATGATCATTGGTTTTGCTATGTCGATTAGCGGGCTTTCCATTCTGTTTTCTTCCATGCACATGATCGTTGCTCTATTCATACTCACAATGGGATCATTTATAGCAGCAAAAGCCAAACTGAAGAATACGTATCTCATCCCAGCAACAGTACACGAGCCAGAGCTTGTGCAGATGCAAGAAGCGACTTAGGTAAAGTGAAAAGCAGAGGCTGTTATGATAAAAAGCTCTCCATTTGGGAGAGCTGTTAGCATTACGAGCTTATTTCAAGAACCGCACCTGGCGGTTGTGCTTCTTTTTGAATTCGTCTGATTCTACTATTGCTTATTCTTCTCGCGACAAAAACTAGCGATGAGGCTTGATCATTAAAGCCGAGTTTTACAAGGTTTGCAATACTTCGACTGCCGCGAAATACTTGAAAGCTTCCTTGATAGTTTATATCTCTGAAAAGAACGAGACTCACATTCCTGCGATTGCCGCTGTTTCTAAATCGGAAACTGGAAAGGACATCATTATAATTTAATAGACGCATATCTCGCAATGCAACTTCCCCTGCATCAAAAATCAGCCTGAATCCTTCGAAATTGATGTCTGAGAATAGTTCAAGCCTTAGGTTTGCTCCCCGTTGTTGACTGATTTTTGCTGGAATCCTAAAAATTCTAGTTTTTTGATTTCTTCTTGCATTTAAAAAGAAAGATTTTCTTACCTTGCCTATTCTACCAACTACTTTTATTTTTTTCATTTTTTTCGCCTCCTGTTTATATGCTATGAGAGCGAATATCGTTTTGAAACGGACAATAACACAAAAGGGTATATCCCGATAAGGATAACGATTTCCATCTATTTGAACCAAGACAGCCATGCCCATTTTCTCTGTTGTCGACGAAGATACTTGGGGAGGCTGCGATAAATTTGGCGTGCTTCTTTGAATGCTGCTTTTGCCTCAGGTTGGCGGTCAAGTTTTAAAAATAATTTTCCAAGATGATAATAGGTCTCCACAGAGGAAGAATGGATGTCACGAATGCGTTCCAGGTAATGGAGTGCCTTTGCGGCATCCCTATGGCTGTAAACTTCCCCCAGTGCCAAATAGGGTTCACCATATCGAAGCATCGGATTGGCATCTAATGCTTTCAGAATTAACCGTTCTCCTTCTTCCACATTTCCTAGTTTCATATGGCACAGGCCTAGTTGATATAAGACTTCTGGCGAATCTGGTATGATTTCATGGACCTGCTGTATATACGGTAGCGCCTGTGCGTATTGGCGTTTTCCCATCAAGATCCCAGCTAATTCCTGCTTATGACTGGTATGATGGGGATTCAATAGCAGCTCCTGCTTAATCTTTGATTGGCGCCTGGCGATTTTTATAGGTCTAGTTACACTTGGAAACAACCCAACATAGCGTCGGTCGAGAAAATAAAAAATAAGAAGCAAAAGAAGGATAGACAAAAATGGACTTCCTGTGATCCACCAAAGCAATGAAAATAGAAGAAATTTACTCAACTGATAACACCTGCTTCCAAACGATAATGAAAAGCTATGTACTTCATG
>JAKFCU010000108.1:0-6781 GCA_036676475.1 Brevibacillus sp. | reverse complement strand
ATTCTACTAAAACCTTAACTGCTCAAACCGGTAATGTTCCACTTGCTCCAACAGGGCTGTATTATTGTTTTTGATTTCGTCCTGATTCTGAATGGGCGAATGCTGACTCATATAGCTCATCATTTCATGATTAATAGACTGGTAATAATGAGACCCGTCTACATAATTTTTCATATTAAACGTAATATCCTTCCTCGTTTGGAAATCGTAAAGTTTAACATGGGGGTAATCTTTTAACTTTTCATATACATATTCTTTCATTTCCAAACGGTCAATGAAAGCAAGGGAGCTTCGGTTGTAATTAAAAATATGATAGGTAATCGGGTAGGGCGTATAATATAGAACAAAGTTTTTGTCTGGATGCGCTGCGATAATGGGCCATATATTTTCATCAAAGTTTTCCTTCATTTTTTGAAAAGAAACGGGCTCTGGTACAGGATGCTGGTTCTTTTTTAAAGTTTTGTCGGTTATTTTATCCGGAGTTATACTTTTCACATATCGTCCAAATTTGTATAGCTCGTAAGGTGTTGTATATTTGGTTTGTTCAGGTGTCTTACGCTTTTTTTGATATTCCTGTAAAGGATAATAACTGAATAGATACTGAATATCATCGACTGGGTTGGTCGTATAGAAATAGGTGGGAAACCCTCCGGCTTCTTCATTTACACGATCCGTATCACCGGATAAAGAATCAAAATTAATCTCCCAAAATAATTGGTTAAGATTCGGATGGGTATCGATGGCCAGTTCAGCAATATATCGCTGCTCTCTTGCCGAGGCTGCAGATAAAGCCGCATTATACGATTTCGTATGAAATTGCTGATCCATCACCTTTTCATCAAAGTTCAAACTCATCGAAGGCCCAATGACAATCGTTGAATAATCTAGGTTTTTGACAAAAGAGGGCAGTTGGTAACGGGCATTCATAGCATAATATTGACTTTTTTCAATGACCTTGTAGTACCCTAACGGATCTAGCAAATAGATCATGGATGTATAAAGGAGGACAAGCCATAAACATATGCCCCCATATACCATTAAAAATGCTTTATCTTTCATTTAGGAAACCCCTTAGAAATTAAAATATAAAAATTCACTTACCTTCGTTAAAGATAGGATGGTGATAATCGTTATAATGGACAGAAAGAGAGCTTGTCGTAGGGATGGTTTGAATGTTTCCATCTTTTCAATCGAATTTTTCCATAATAGAACGATGAAAATCAAAACAAGTAAGGAAATCGTATACTCGATCACTTGCTGAGAATCAAATACGAGAGTAGAGGACATCAGCACCAGGGGCATACCTGCCCATTGGTTTAGGCCATTCGCGATTTCAGGGGGGATGACGATCCCATTTAATCCTAGCATTCCTTTCATAATGGAGAGGGCCTGCCCAACATCTGCCGCTCTAAAGAAAACCCACGCCATATTGACAAATTGAAAGGTGAGAAACCAAGCCAGCCATTTTGGCATAACCAGATTAGTATTCTTCCATAACCGGTATACAATAGACGCTAAACCATGCAAAACTCCCCAGATGATAAAGGTCCAACCAGCCCCATGCCATAATCCGCTCAAGAAAAATACGATGAAAATATTGCGATAGGTCGTGAATGAACCTTTGCGGTTTCCGCCTAAAGGGATGTAGATATAATGTGTTAAAAACCGGCTGAGTGTAATATGCCATCTTCTCCAAAATTCAGTGATATTCAGCGATTTATAGGGGGAGTCAAAATTAATGGGCAAGCGAATATTAAATAACAGCCCCACCCCAATTGCCATGTCACAGTACCCACTAAAATCAAAATACAGCTGCATCGTATAGGATAAAGACGTAATCCAACTTTCAACGAAGGTCAACGCTTGCTCTGCACCATATCCCGCATTAGCTGCAATGGCCAGATTATCAGCGATGAGAACTTTTTTGAACATGCCTAGCATGAGAATATAGATCCCAGTTGTAATATGATTGAATTGTATTTTAGTATTTTCCTCTTTAAATTGCGGCATCATCTCCTCGTGATGAACGATGGGACCGGCAATGAGCTGAGGGAAGAACGTGACAAACAAACAGTATTCTACAAAATTGTATTGTTTCGTGGCTCCTTGATAAGAATCTACAATAAAAGCAATCTGTTGGAACGTAAAGAAGCTGATGGCCAATGGAAGCATGATTTTTTCGATGACTATGTCGGTATGCAACGATGTGTTTATATTATCGATGAAGAAATTGGTATACTTGTAATACCCAAGAAGGGATAGATTAAATAGAATGCCAAGAACTAACCAGATCCTTTTCTGGTCAGGGTAATGATTCATTACTTTGCTAATCCCATAGTTTACCACCATGGATCCTAGAATGAGTACCAAATACTTTGGATTCCAATATCCGTAAAAAAATAAAGAGGAAGCAAGCAGCCACAAAAACTTGGTTTTCATGTCCGCTTTTCCTAACACATAATAATATCCGACAAATACAATGGGCAGAAAAATAAAAAGAAATACATAGGAGTTAAATAACATGGGATGAGGATCACCTTTCAACCATATAGTCCTTATCATTGTCAAACACAATAAACAACTCCCCTGGGCGGATCATCCTACCCATGAGAGTTGTTTTTAAAGGGTTTCCTAATAAAATCCAACCCGCAAATCTTCTTCATGTGAGCTCCATTTTTGCTTCTGTAGCTTCAGCATATCAGATTTCAATTCAGAAATCAGTTTTTTTACATCGACCTGGTTCTCATAATGCCATTGCAAGGCGGAGGTAATATACAATTCATTCAGTTGGGCCAGGGAAGCCCCCTCGATTTCCTTTGCTAATTGATCGATTTCATGGTGAGATAAGAAGCGGTCAAATCCTCTTTTTAATAGGTAACGAAGTCGCATGTTCCGGTCTGGCAGCTTGATTTCGTAAGCACGGTCGAATCGTCCGGCGCGATTGATCAAGGCGGGATCGATTTTTTCCGGATAGTTGGTCGTTCCAATCAGGAAGATCCCTTCTTTTGAGGTAGCCCCATCCAGGGTATTCAAAAAGACGGATCTGGCGCATTCCGGCATGGAGTCAATGTCCTCAATCACCAGAACCATCGGGGCCATTTTTTGTGCGGTTTCAAATACCTGTTTAATCGAATAGCTCGTGGTGTATTCGGTGATTTGCCAGTAAGCCACCGGTGCGGAAATGCTGTTGGCGATGGATTTGACCATGGTCGTTTTCCCGTTGCCGGGCTTGCCGTAGAGGAGAATCCCTCTTTTATAAGGAATATCATACTTTCGAAAGAACTCCCCGCTTCCTGTGAAAAATTCATCGATGGACCGGTAAATTTGGGTTTTTAAATCTTCCTCTAGCAAAACATCCTCACGCTTAACGAGGTTCGTAATATTCACCTTTTCACGATGAAGTCCATCTTCTGTATCCGTGAACACCGTCACTTTGATCCGATCGTATTCCCGTTGACGACGAAAAACGTAGCGTATAAACTCCAATACATTCTCATCCCGTTCAGCGAAAATGAAATGATGATGATAGGGTCCGGACGTATGGAAGACCGTCGTTCTGGCTAAAGCGACTTTGTATTCCGAATAATAATAGACCGCATTTTCCAAATGGGGCTGAACCGTGAAACTTAAATTCAAATTCGAATTTGAATTCGGTTCCTCGGAATCAGGCACAACGATCCGCGTCTCCAGCCCATCCAGTACATAGGAAATAAACTCCAGCCCATCTTTCTTGGCCTGAACATCCTCAGAAAGTAGATTCCATATTTCTTGTGTGTTCTCATTATCAATGTACATTTGGAGATCAAGGCCTATGTGGGCAGCCAAAGCTTCTTTTATGGCTTGGACAATTTGGACATGTTCGTAATAATTGGGCAACGTTTCCGCAGAAACATCGGGAAAGCGAATAATGTAAGACCCCTTTTGCATGGTAAGCCCTCTTTTTCTTTTAGATTATTTTATTATTTTAAAGCTATTTTCGACAAGGGGACAATGTGAAATCCTGGATGAAGGATAGAAGGTAATGAAAAAAGTGGGCCAAACGGGAGTGAAACTTAAATTTCCAAGGATAAATTATTTAGAAAATTATGTTTAAATCTGTTACAATTTAACTGGTGGAAATAGTTTAAACTCAAAGAAGGATTACGCTAAACATCACCATAGACAACCAGCTTTTTCGCAAGATCAAACAGCGCACCCTAGCCCACTCTATTTCCATTGGCGATTTGAGAAGGTTATATTGAAGTTATTAGGATACTAGAAGACCAATTCGATTATGGGAGGATTAATCCAATGAGGATGAAGAGCTTGCAATACCTATTGACACTTGCTCAGTCAAGGAAGTTTGATGTAACGCATATGCTGAATGAGTTAGGCAATGATCCCACTGTGGATGAGAGAGTGTTAGAATATCAAGAAGAGCTTGACACCATCCAGCATACTATCGAAGACCTAAAACTACAAATAAGGAGAGGTAGAGATTAACATGGGTAAAAAGAAGAAGGAGCCTTGGATGCCCTTCTTACACCCTGACATCTTCTGTTATGAATCCAACTCCATTGCCATAGATGGTTACTGCAACTTCTTGTTCGATGGTTGGAAAGCTGGTGATCCAGAGTGAACATAGAAATGAATATCGATATAAAAAAGGATGCTGAGTAGTGTCCTTTTTTATCCCCATTGTCTTTTAAAATAAGCGTTCTTAAATAGTCTTTGGACGTTCACACAATACTTTTAACTTTGATCGAAAAACCGGCAAATGACTAGTGGGTGAGAAAAGAGTGACCATTTGAAAGGCTGCCAACGCAGCCTTTTTCTCGTCTGCTGACATTACAAAACACTAAGAAAATCTTAAGATTTGCATCAAGGGTTTGTTAAGATTTTGCGGGTATCATAAATTTAGAACAAATAATAAAGGGGAGAGATTAATGGATGAATATCCTGGTTTGTGATGATGACAAGTCGATTGTTGATGCGATAGGTATCTACTTAGAAAATGAAGGCTATGCCATATTCAAAGCGTTTAATGGATTAGAGGCCATAGAAATCGTCGAAGAGCATGAGATACATCTGATTATCATGGATATCATGATGCCGAAGATGGATGGAATCAGAGCTACCATTAAGATAAGAGAAGATAAAACAATACCGTTGATCATGCTTTCGGCTAAATCCGAGGATTCGGACAAGATATTAGGATTAAATTTTGGAGCCGACGACTATATAACCAAGCCGTTCAATCCTCTAGAGCTCATTGCAAGAGTGAAATCACAGCTGAGAAGATATACAACCTTAGGAGGTCTTGAAACCAAGAGTAATGTATATCGTACGGGGGGACTCATGATCGATGATGAAAGCAGAACCATCACCGTCGATGGAGAGGAGGTCCATCTTACCCCGGTACAATACAAAATATTAAAGCTTTTGACGGCAAACGCCGGAAGAGTATTTTCCATCGAGGAGATCTATGAGAAGGTATGGAATGAAACGGCCTTTAATGCGGAAAATACGGTAACCGTTCATATAAGGAAAATCAGGGAAAAAATCGAAATCAATCCGAAAGAACCAAAATATTTGAAGGTCGTGTGGGGAGTGGGATATAAAGTTGAAAAATTATAGTCACGCAATCATAACGAAAATAGTTGCTTTTATCATGGTGATTATTTGTTTTACGGGTTTCATTACAGCATTGCTAGATGTAGTCATTGCAAGTGATGATGATTTTGAGATTATTTTTGAGGATAACTACTTTCATAGCAAGGCCTATGTGCGGGAAAGTGAAGATATCCTATACAATCTGGCAAGACTTATAGGAGAATATAAGAATGAGGAACATATAGCAAGTGGGGGGACGATCAGTGAAGAGGAATGGAAAAGAGAAGAAATACCGCTTTTTGGAGAATATAGAGGTGATCCAGAGTATAATCCGAACTTAACGGAAAGAGAAAACTACGAAAGGTTTAAAAAAGTCTATGCAAATCAGTTAGCTGAAGCGAAGAATCAGTTGATTAAGAATGAATTAAAAGAATTTCATTTCCTATTACAACGCTTAAAAGAGCATGAAAATCCTTTGTATTATGCCAGTGATGGTGTCAATGTATATACGAACCATCCGAACGCAGCAAAGGAGCAGTTTAAAGCCTATCCTTCTTATATGATGTTTGGGGACTATAAAAGAGAGCTGTATCCCAAAGAAATAAAAGAAAATGAATATTTATATCCAATAACAGATAGTATCAATCAATTGGATCCGAAAAGTACGGTTGTTTATGTGGCTTTTACAGAAGAGTTTCTAAATCTGAAATTGGGCGAGTGGAAGGAAAATAAAGCGGCTGCTACAAATAGCTTTTATAGATTACTAGGATTTTTAACAGGAGGTATCCTCTCCTTTCTCTATTTGGTGCTCGTCATAGGGAGAACATCTTTTAAGGATCAAGAGGTACGCTTGAATGTCTTGGATAAATTATATAATGACATGAATCTGGGGCTATGCTTCATCCTTATAGGGCTATGGGTTGTCTTGATGGTGGATGTTCCCCGTATCCCGATCATGATCATTCCCATCACGATTCCCATTGCCGCAGCAGGATTAACGCTGGTTCTATCCCTCGTGAGGCATTTGAAGAATCGAACTTTCTTCAAGCATACTTTGGTTTACAGTATGATTCGTATGGTATATAAATTGGGGAAAAACGTATACGATAGCGGAAGTGTTGGCATAAAGACGGTACTCATCGTTATCGGATATCCCATCGTCGTGGCTTTAACGTTTTTCATGTTCCCC
>JAKFCU010000107.1:0-68135 GCA_036676475.1 Brevibacillus sp. | reverse complement strand
TGAACACGAGTAAGCAGCTCTTTTGGCGCAAATCGGGGTGCTGTCGAACTTACTCCACCCATGATTTTATATTCTCGTGACTTCCCTACGGCATGACGAGCCCAAGGAGAAATGAGGGCTTCATCTAGATAATGGTTATCAGAAGGTCGATTGGATGGATAGATTGATCCTTTTCCTTTTAAGAAATAATCATAGGCTACTAAAGCTGTTAAGGCTTGTTCGGTAGCGATTGGATTTGAAGCTTGGCCGGCCTGGTGGGAAAATCCACCGTTGACTTGCTGATAGCTCAATAGAGAAGTCAGAAGATTTCCCTTCGGTTTGACAAACTTAGGATCAAGGGGATCAATTCCTACAGCTGCCAATCCCTGAATGACCTGGGATATGCTTTCGCTATTTTCTTCTTTTTGTTCCAGGTAACGGCCATTTTCTAATTGAACCAGGGAGAGCCAATTTACCGCTTTTTCAATCGCTTTTTTCACTTCCTCTTGTTGCTGATAAGGAGAAAGTGCGGATAGAGCCATGGCCGTGATATCTACACTGCTTTCATCCCCTGGAGCCAACGGCCAGCCCCCGGTTGCATTTTTCTGCTGAAGGAGCCAAGAGAGAAGCTTCTCACGATTCCATGTGGCATGGGCAGGCATCTCATAATTCCCGCTATCTAAGGCAAGCAGGGCAAAGATCACCCCATTCGTCCCTTGCATGGTTAAACGCTCGTGGTTGTAGATCTTCTCGATTAAGTTGTAGCCTACGATGGAGGTAGGATTTCCTCCGGCTGCCAGAACCCCAAGAGCCATACGTTGTAAGTCTGTTACTTTTCGGAAGGTTCCTTTGTTTTCCGTCAGGGTTCGCTCAACCGAAGCGAGATAACCCGGTGGAATAGGTACCCCATATTTAGCTAGAGCGAAAATCTCCCAGTCGGAAAGGGAATCCTTAGATTGAATGGATTGGACGGCTTTCGTCATGGCATGTACTAGCTCTGGTTTCGGTTGAACCGTGAGTTTATTACGGTCGATGACCGCAAATTTGGTGAAGTGATCGACTAATCCTGTGATGATTCCGGTTTTTGCATCCACAACGGCAGGGATCGGAATCCATTGTAGGGTTTGCTCGTCCAACCAGACAAGGGCTAATGGATTCAAGTCTGAAACGTCCAATGGTACCTTGAGGGAGAGCGTGACAGGCTTGTCAAAACGAGTTCCGTTTGGACCAAATTCATAGATGGCTGACACGATTTCTTTGCGGTCTTCCATCGTTCCTTTTTTGATCGTAATGGTTGTAGCTGATGTTAAAGCTTGGGCGGGAACGGTCAATGAGACTTCTTTTTGGCTGTCTGAAATCTGCTTTTCTTCATTAGAAATTACCTTTTCTGAAAGATTGATCTGGTTGGTTTGAAGAAGCTTACGGATTTGTTCCATTTGCTGACTAGTCATTTTCGCATTGCTGTTGATCACCGCGATCGTTTTTCCTGTTTGTTGATCAATCGGCAAATGATTGCTTGGGAGGATAGAAACGGTTCTTAATGCTTGGTCTACTTCGCTAGATAGATTCGGAGTGGAGGTTGAACTAGCTGGACCACTTCCGCAAGATAAATCTTTCCCTAAATTTAAGGTATATCGCCACTCTACGCTATCTCCGTTTTTCAGCTGCTTTGTGTCGGCCCCTTCACTTAAAAAGACACAGTTGACCGAATACATCCAGCCGCTTGCAGGACCGCGGTCAAACTCCTTTAAGTCTGAAATGCCGGTTACGTAAAGAGAAGAATCACTACCGCTTGATTCTACTTGACTGCCAAGCGTTCGTTTCAGAACGGAATAAGGGGTATCGTTAGCTTGAAGCTCCACGGTTGTCTTAGAAAGGATGGTTCCTTTCTGGGAATCTCCTGTTACGGAGAGGGTGATGGACGGTTTGGGATTCCCGGTATCTACACTGCCCCCAGATGACACTGTAAAGTTTTTACTTACTACCAAAGCTCCTTTTCCCGCCTGAACGGTATAGGTCCCCACTGCCGCTTGAGCAGGGAGTGTAAAGGATTGCGAGAAGATCCCCTGTGCAGAAGTGGTAGCGACATCAACGTAATATAGGGTTTCATTGGGATCAAAAACCTTCACAATGACCTCGGAAAGAGAGGTTTCACCGGATAGGGTGACTTGATCTCCGGGGCGTTTGTTCGAGATGTCGGTTAAGGTAAGAGATTCCGCTCCTACAGCCTGAAATGGAAACAGACTGACAAGGAGGGACAGAATCATCATGATGGAGACGGCTTTCAATTTCATAGACTATCCTCACTTTCATAGAGGGGGTCCGTGTACTTTTTCACGGACCCGGTTTTTTATACTTAGAGATCAAGTCAGTAGCTTTCTTATACTTAGAGATTAAGTATTATACGCATAAGGCAATGCCAGTAGCTTTCTTACTCAAGAATTTTAATATCGGATAAAGACTCTCCTAGCTGATCTGAACCGGTCAGGGAATCTAGCAAAAATACTTTCACTTTGAAGCTGCCTTGCTGGACATTAAAGTAAGCTGTGACTTCCTCTGGTGCTGTGATATCTTTCTTTATCGCTACGATGCTTTGCGGCTGGTTGTCTTTGGTGAGCTGGAAAACCACATATTCGGTTCCGGCATGACCACCCTCCACAGGTGTGACGGTAGCAGATGCGTTGAGAAGTCCGCCTTCCATCTTTAATGGAGTCGTGGTTATCGAAAATGGTTTCGTCTGCACTCCTAAATCTGGAGCTGTACCCCCAGCATAGGTGATATTTTGAAACAGGGTGGATTTGCCGGATTGTTCATATTGTCTTAAAGCGGCTAGTGCGTTAAGTGCTTGCTCCGTTGCCATGGCATTGCTGTGTCCATCCTCTTCTACATTACCAAAAGCTCCGTCTGCTAGCTGATAGCTTAATAGATTCGTAACCGGATTTTGTCCATTTGTTTTGGTGAAGGCGGGCCCTTGAGGGTCAATGCCTAATGCTGTAAAGGCTTGGATGACCTGAGCAACGGATTGGGAGTTTAGTCGATTCGTTACAGACTCCCGGTATCCGCCATCTTCCTGCTGTAATTCAGCTAATGCTTCTACAGCCTGGCTGATGACTGGGCTGACATCTGCTCGATCTTTATATGGAGCTAAGGCAATGAGAGCCATGGAAGTCAAATCCGGATCAGGCCGTTCTGCGTCCTGGTTGAAATTCCATCCTTTGCCGAAACGATCGTGAGTCAGGATATATTGGATCAGTTCGTCTTTTGTATACTGGGATTGAAAATCCGGTTCAACGCCGGCAGCATCTAAAGCAATTAACTCAAAAATAGCTCCATTCACCACGTGAATATCTTTTTGACCAAGTTCATGAATGTAGTTTTTGCCATTAAAATCAGCAGGGTTATAGCCTGCGGATAGGATACCTAGAATGGTTCTTGCTATATCGGTTACGGAAGAAGGATTCGCCTGCAGAAGGGTATGGGCGTATGATTGTCCGTTTGCCCCAACATAAGGCGTGAGATGAATATCTTCCCCGATTGCGTTCAATCCAAAGGCTTCCCAATCTGAAGCAGGTACTGTTTGTTCGCGATAATATGCCAATAGCTTGTCTATTGCACGGTGCAGAGGAAGGCTCGCTTCCACATGTAACGTTATTTTGTTGAAGCGAACAACGACTGGCTTTCCTGCTGGGTCTTTCTTTTCTGCAAAAACAGTGAACGTCCCTGTCGATGGAGGAGTAAAGGTAGCATGTCCCTGCGCATCTGTTATCTTCTCCTGGGTTCCAAAAAATACGGAAATCCCTTCCAATGGTGCACCTGTCACGAGGTTTGTTACGGTAGCCGTGATTGGCTGGTTAACGTCCACGGTAGTTTTATCAAGGTCAAGGGAAGCGATGGGGGCTCCCCAGTCTCCGTAATAGACGACAATATGATCCCCTGCTTGGAGCGGGAACTGGCTCATTCCCAGATTATCCGCAAGTAAATCAACTTCTCCATTCCGAATGATTTTGTACATCCACCCGTCGTATCCATGGAATTGAGCAGCTGTATCGTCAGCTATGGTCTGGACATAGGGAGATGCGGTTGCATCCCCATCATAGGAAATGGCTCTATCATTTAATACTTTCAGAAGGGCGCCGTAAGGCGTAAACATCCCATAATCATGGGTCTGATTACCGTTATCTGTCACAGATGTATGATTTAAAGTTACTGCCGTTTTTTCTACAATCGTTTGCCTGCTTCCTTCCACTTGGAGATAGACGGTAATACCCTGGGCAGCAGGATTTTGAACCGTGATCGATGAAGTTGCTATTAATTCAGGCTTGCTGTCAACGGTAGCGGTAATAGTTGCTGAACCAGGAGCATGTGCCGTGAGAATACCCGAAGAATCAATGGTGGCTACACTTTGGTCTGAGCTTGTCCATGTGACGGTCTCATTGAATAAGAAATTATATTGATTATCTAAGACTGTGGCAAATAATTTTTGCTCCCCACCTTGGTAAAGGGTCATGTTGTCCGGGCTAACGCTAACAGATGCAGCAGAGGAAGCAGGCTGCTCAGCAACCATGATTTCCTGCTTAGCTGATCGAACGATGAGGGGCTTTCCCTGAGTATTGGCTTTTTCCGCATAAATGGTGATTCGTCCATTGTTTTCGGGAGTGAAGGTTGCTTTCCCTTGTTCATCCGTTGTCTCAGTTTGTTGACCGAAATGACCGGTAGCATCCGGAATGGGAGTATCATCTGTTAGTGAATTTACTGTGACAGTTATAGGTTCTCCAACTTTAGGAGAAAATGGGTTAACCTCGATAGCAGCTGTAGGAATTCCCCAATCTCCATAATAGATGATAATTTGATCATTGGCTTCCAGAGAGAACTGGCTCATGCCCAGGCTGTCGGCATCTGATTCTAATGAACCTTGACGGATAATCTTGTAAAGCCATCCATCATAACCATGAAAATGAGCTGCTGTGGTGCCATCTATCGTTTGGACATAAGGCGCGGCAGTTGCATCCGCATCATAAAGGATGTCCTGGTTATTTAATGCCTGTGTTAAAGCAGCATACGGGGTAAACATTCCATAATCGTGAGTACGGCCTTCGTTATCTGTTGCGGTTGTGTCCGGTAAGGTAACAGGGGTGTTTTCAACGATGGTTCCATTTATCCCTTCTACCCGTAAATAAACCGTAATGCCTTGTTGGGAGGGTTGCTGTACAGTAATAGTGGATGTGGCTTTCAATTCACGGTTACTCTCGGAAGTCGCCGTGATTGTCGCAGATCCCGGAGAAACTGCTGTCACAATCCCTGAATTGCTAACCTCTACAACATTGTTGTCTGAGCTTGCCCAGGAAACGGGTTCACTAAATAGAAAATGATACGCTTCATCAAATACAGAACCGTATAATTGTTGAACGCCTCCTTGCTCCAAGGTAAGGGAGGCCGGACTAACGGTAATAGAAGTGGGAGTCCCTTCCCCTTCGGCTATGGATATGGGAGAGAAGTATGACATGATTAATGCCATAATCATCAACATAATAGTAAATTTGTCTTTCAAAAGCTTCCCCATTGTAATCCTCCTTTTTTCTTATAACAAAAATCGCCCTGACAAAAAAAGTCAGGGCGAAAACATATACAAATATACCATCCGTGCGAAATGACAGACAGTAACACCCCCTATGACCCGTAGGTTATGTGTTCCAATATTACGGCAGGTCTCCTGACTTAGCTTCATCTATTTGCTTCCCCCTTCCCAGCATGGAGCCAGTGGGTATATATGAAACAAATATCTGCATTTACAGTGGCGGGAACCGTGTCGGAATTTGCACCGAACTTCCCTTTTAAAACGTATCCATTCCTACGTTACCGTCAACTAGAAAAGTATGCATTTGTCAGGGTAAATCATACAATTGGTGTCGAAAGTTGTCAATCGGTTCAATATAAGAAAAATGCTTGGTTAAAAGTCTAAAACATTGACAACCTGGCAAACTTTAGCTATCCTTATCCAGAACGGATACTCTTATTCCGAGAAGGCAAGAGGGACTGGCCCGATGAAGCCCGGCAACCCATGGAAATGGTTCATATTTTTCCCTGTGATGGGAAAAATAGAATTATCCCGTGTAAGGTGCTAACCAGCAGGATGCGTTTGATCCTGGAAGATAAGAGGGTAAAGGATGCGGATATTGAACCTTTTCCTCGTATGGGAGAAGGTTTTTTTTGTACATCACCTCTTGAAGTGTTCGGAAGCATAATAAGAAATGAGTGCCGTAATCTTATATAGTTATTTTAAGGAGGTACGTGTACATGGCCCTACAAAAAGGACGTCATCTCTTCACATCTGAATCAGTAACCGAAGGACATCCTGATAAGATTTGTGATCAAATCTCGGACTCTATTCTGGATGCGATTCTTGAGCAAGATCCGAATGCGCGTGTGGCTTGTGAAACATCCGTCACCACTGGACTGGTATTAGTAGCAGGGGAAATCACCACCACTTCTTATGTAGATATTCCCAAAGTGGTTCGTGAAACGATTCGTCAGATCGGTTATACGCGTGCAAAGTATGGCTTTGATGCCGATACTTGCGCTGTTTTGACTTCTATTGATGAACAATCTCCCGATATCGCCATGGGAGTTGACGAAGCTTTAGAATCACGTGAAGGTCAAATGACCGATGAGCAAATCGATGCGATCGGGGCAGGGGATCAGGGATTAATGTTCGGTTTTGCGACCAATGAAACACCTGAGCTTATGCCGCTTCCGATTTCGATTGCTCACAAATTGTCACGCCAATTGTCCGAAGTCCGCAAAAATGGAACGCTTAATTACCTTCGTCCAGATGGGAAGACTCAGGTATCGGTTGAATACGATGGAGATAAGCCTGTGCGTATTGACACTATTGTTATCTCTACACAACATGATCCAGAAGCAACCCTTGAGCAAATCAAAAATGATTTGAAAGAGCAGGTCATTAAGCCGGTTGTTCCTGCTGAATATTTAGATGAAAATACGAAGTATTTCATTAACCCAACTGGCCGTTTTGTTATCGGTGGACCTCAAGGGGACGCTGGTTTAACGGGACGTAAGATCATCGTAGATACTTACGGCGGATATGCTCGCCACGGCGGGGGTGCATTCTCTGGTAAGGATCCGACGAAGGTAGACCGTTCAGCTGCTTACGCTGCCCGTTACGTAGCGAAGAATCTTGTAGCCGCTGGATTAGCGAAAAAGTGCGAAGTTCAAGTCGCTTATGCCATTGGCGTAGCTCAACCTGTATCCATTAGTGTGGATACGTATGGAACCGGTAAAATTGCCGAGGATAAAATCGTTGATTTGATCCGTAAGCATTTTGACTTACGTCCAGCCGGAATCATCAAAGAATTGGACCTTCGACGCCCGATCTACAAAGGAACGGCCGCTTATGGACACTTCGGACGTACCGATCTGAATGTTCCTTGGGAGCGTACAGATAAAGCGGAAGCATTGAAGAAGGATGCGGAAGCATTATTGTAAAGCTAATAAACAAACCACCAACCTGAGAGTTGGTGGTTTTGTTGTTAGATATGTTAAAAAAGCTAGTCTTTTCCTCGTCCTTCATACTGCCCCGAAATCCACTTATACATATCATCATAAATCTTTCTCGCTTCAGGAATTTGGCTGTTAGCCAATTGGACCATGGTTTTGGATCCGGCATAGTAAGCATTGGTTACTTCTCCATCTAAACCAAGCTCATGACCCTTCTCTAACTGTTTATAAAATAAATCATAATAGTAACGACTGGTTAAGACTTTTTCATCTATCTCTACTTCAATTGCCATTTTAGATTTTTTAGCGGCATCGTGTACGTTATTCATCCGTTCCACAGGAGGAACCTGGTTAGCATAATAATTCGGTTGAAGGATGGCATAATCAAAGCCATAGTCCTTCCATTGATCGTATCCGACGGACCCATAATAAGGAATCCAGAAGAACGGAAGGCCGCCTTCATGCACGATGGACGCACTGTTTTTCACCAAAGCCACATCTTCTGAAATGGTGGGATCAATGGTCTCTTTATACCAATAAATGCCTGCTAATTCCAAGTGCTCAAACTTGGCTTCCTCCCACTTGGTCTTGAGAAGCTGATGGAACCAGTGAATCGCCCGAATGCGGTTTTGCAGTGCAGATTGGATCCCTACTTTTTCAGCTGAAAAAGAGAGAGAGGGCTGTTCTTCATCTATCGTCCCGAAGTCTTCTAGTTTAGGGTCCGGATAAGGCAGGCTCAGGATGACTTTTTCTTTATAACCGGCACCTAATTTATCTTGGAGTTTCCCTACGGCCTGATTAAGGGCGTCCAGTTGAATGTCTTTCGCAAAGAGGTCTGTGGCATAGTTGCTCCAGCCATCTTTGGTTGTGGGAACATCATAATAAGGAAGAAATAAAATCGTGTCGAACATTTTTCCTTTTACGACTCCTCCTTCGGAATACGCTACAACGGGAGAAAAGTCGCTCGCGGTCCACTTTCCCTTTTCTTCATGAGCACCCGTATAGACTAATAGGATGTCCTCGATGCCAGGAATCTGTAAAAATGGACTTCCTGATAGAGGCGTGTTCACTTCATGAGCTAAGGATAGCGGTCGTCCAACCGCTGAAGTAGGTCCAGCAATGGATAGGTGTCTGGCAAAGGTCCAAACATCTACTGGAAAACTAATTTTTACATAGCGTGAAGTGACTTGTGGAAAGACCAGACCGAAGGCTCGGTTGACCTGTGGTTCATTGGCAGCCACTGCATGGTGAATGCGGCCAAGTCTACTCCAACTCTTGCCATTACTTGAAATGTGTACGTCTATATATTTTGGTAAATAGACACCCATCTTGCTATCTTGGCGAAACTCGAGGGAGATTTGGCTAATCGCCTTTTGTTCTCCCAAGTCGACGGTGATGGTGCGGCCTCCCTGCCGGAAAAAACCAGTCCAGCCTTCACTTTTGGACGCTAATCCATCAATGGGGCCGGAATAGCTTTTATATTCCGTTTCCTGAAATGCGGCATCAGGGACGTCAGCCATGATTTTATAGGTTGACTCTGGAGCCCAATCGGTGACGGATTCAGTGGATGCCCATACGGTTGTTCCACCCCACAGTGGAATGATCAAGCTCATGAAGAGTAGGGCGATGATCGAGCGTAGTATCATCAAGGTTGTTCTCCCTCCTTTACCTCCACTTTTATTTGATAGGTTTTGGTTCCGATATTCAAAGAAATAACAGCCGTACCAGGCTGTTTGGCCGTGAATAGGCCATCAGCTGAAATCGATCCGATTTCGCTATGATCGAGTCCCCATGAATGGAGGAAGGGAATGGGGACATCGGTGTGTTGGAGCTTGATCTCCTTACTTTCTCCTGGCTTTAAGGTAATTTTGTCAAAAACGAACCATTCCGGGGATGCTGCACGTTCGATCATTTTTTTAACTATTTTTTGGCATAGCACAGCGGATTCAGCACGAGTAATTGGCTTATTAGGATAAAATAAGTCTTCGGAACCGGTCATGATTCCTTTTGTGGTAACATAAAGAACGGCTTCTTGAGCATACGGTTTAATTTGCTTGTGATCTTTATAAGGGATTATTCCATCATGAAGGGAGCTCTCGTTCTCGTTGTTCCCCAACACCTTGTATAAAATAACGGCAACATCCTGACGGGTAATCGGACGGTCTGCTCCAAACTGTTGAGGACCGATCCCGTTCATTAGTTCAAGCTGATGGACGGCTTCGATATATCCATATTCTGGTAAATTTGCCGGAACATCAAGGAAAGTGGCTTCCGTTGGGAAAACAGGCTGTAACCCTAATGCTTGGGCAAGCAAAAGAGTAAAGTGCTTTCTATTCATGGCTTGATTGGGACCAAAGGAATCATCGGAAACGCCACTCACGAATCCCTGCTGATATAAGAAAGAAACGGCATCTTCTGCAAATGACCCCACCATGTCAACAAAAGGATGCCCGGGTAAGGTGTTTACGGCTTGAACAGGCGCGGCATGAAAAGTGTAAGTGAGCAGGCATGCCAGTCCTATACTTTTATAGATGTTCAATAATCTCCCTCCTAGCTTTCTATATCTATCTATTATACATAAAATAGTTGATAGAGTTATAGCTTAACTCCTAGAATGAAAAACAAAAGAACCCGGCTAACTGCGGGTTCTTTCCATTATAAATTCGTGCATTTATCTATCTGGTTGACTTAAGCAGTCCCCAAAGCCAGTTTACAACGAATGCCCCGATCAATCCGGCGACGACATTATAGCCTCCGAGCATCCACAGCCAATCGCCTAAGGCCAAGTCTCCCAGTCCGGCACCGACAAGCGACATGACTAAAGATGCCCACGAACCCCCCATGCCTTCATTTCCCTTCATCCATTGACCCATTGCCCACCAGGCTACTAATCCTGCAACTGCCCAAATTAACCAATACATAGACATGCCCCCAATTCTATGAATTCGGTTACATTCTGAAAGAACTCAGATGTTCCTATAAATATCGTATGCCAATCCGGATTAAATGGTTTGGTCAAGTGCCTAGTTGTAAGATAATAGATATTTGCACTCGAGTTTTTCACATTTTCGGTATAATAAAATAGAAATCCATTACTTACCTATAGGTATTTCGACCTTCATGTCGAATTGTGTAGAAAGAGATGGAATCATGAGAGGGTTAATGATACTATTGAAATTTTTAAAAGATCAGCATTTTCACCCCCTAAAACTCGCAGAATTCTACGAATTTATAAATACAGGACGATTGACCCAGGGTAAACGAGGTACTAATTACCTTTGATGATGGGTAGGAAAGCTTATAGTGGATGGAATACAGTTCGAACAGAGGATTCGAGTGATTATCAATAGAAGAAAAAGGAAGTGAGAAAGGACTATGCCAAATACGATTAATCTCACTCACTTAGATGTAGTGTTTAAGAAAACTATTTCTGCTGTCGAAAGCAGCAAGGAACAGATTTTTAGCATCGCTGAAAATGCTCGCGTGGAAACACTAAGTACGCGTGAAGAGTTAGAAAAAATTAAGAAAGATGTCATCCGAATCATCGACCAGACCGATGAATTAGAAAGGAAGTTTCGTCTTAGCCGAGTAAGGCTGGTGGAGGTAAGCCGAAATTTCAAGAAGTATGGAGAAGCCGATATCCAAAGTATTTATGAACAGGCCAGTCAATTGCAAGCAGAGCTTTCTGTCTCCCGGGAAAAGGAGCAGAATCTCCGCACTCGTCGGGATGAATTAGAAAGACGTTTGAAAAATCTAACGGACACCATTGAAAAAGCGGAGAATCTGATGTCCCAGATCGGGGCCGTTCTCGGTTATTTGACCGGTGACCTGCGTAATTTCAGTGAAACGGTGAAGTCTGCTCAGCAAAGGCAAATGTTCGCTGTGCAAATCATTCAAGCCCAGGAAGAAGAACGAAAGCGGGTTGCCCGCGAAATTCATGATGGACCTGCTCAATCGATGGCGAATATCGTGATCCGCAGTGAAATTGCAGAGCGTATACTCGACCAGGGGAAAATAGAGGAAGCGAAGGAAGAATTGAGATCGTTGAAGGATACCGTGCGGATGACCTTAGGAGAAGTGCGGAAGATCATTTTCGATCTTCGCCCGATGGCCTTAGACGACTTAGGAATCGTTCCTACCCTGCGTAAATACATGGAGGATTTTTCCCAACGCTCGCAAATCGAGGCGGAATTGATTACTTTAGGCCGTGAGGAACGGTTGCCTTCTTCTGTGGGCGTCGTGATTTTCCGCCTGATTCAGGAAGCTATGAATAATGCAGGGAAGCACTCCCAAGCCCAAAACCTTCAGGTCAAACTAGAGTTTGGATCCGAGTTGATTACCGGTATGGTCAAAGACGATGGTGTGGGATTTGACCATATCGACCAGACAGGAATGCCGCAATTTGGTATTATGGGGATGAAAGAACGAATTAATCTATTGGACGGTAAATTGGACATCCATTCGCATAAAGGCAAGGGAACTCGGGTCGTCTTTTCCATTCCCATCAACCGTTAAAAATATATGATTTATGGAAGGAGAGATTGTTATGAATGAAATCATCAGAATTGTCATTGTTGATGATCATCCTTTGTTCCGTGAAGGAATCAAAAGAATATTGGAAATGGAATCTAACTTTGATGTCGTGGGGATTGCTTCGAATGGAGAAGAAGCATGCGAGCTAGCTGAATCTCTACACCCGGATGTTTTCCTAATGGATATTAATATGCCAAAAATGAATGGCGTAGAAGCAACCGAGAAGATAAAAGGGATATCTCCGGAATCCAAAGTGGTGGTTCTCTCTATTCATGATGATGAGAACTATGTGCACCAAGTCATTTCCTCCGGGGCATCTGGTTACTTGTTGAAGGAAATGGATTCGGATGCGCTAATCGAAGCGATTCAAGTAGTGGCCGGAGGTGCGGCCTATATTCATCCCAAAGTGACCGGAAAGCTGATTACAGAATACCGTCGTCTAAGCACGATGCAGGATCATGAAGTGGCGGTAGAAATTATGGAAGGAACCGGATCCGAGCGCTTTTCTTCATTAACCCCTAGGGAAAAGGAAGTTCTGCAGCTGATGGCTGAGGGAAGAAGCAATAAGAGCATTGGGGACTACCTTTATATTAGTGAAAAAACGGTCAAGAACCATGTATCCAGCATTCTTCAAAAATTGGTTGTCCAGGATCGAACCCAAGCTGTCGTGGTATCGATCAAGAACGGCTGGGTGAAAATCAGCTAAACAATCACTTCCTTTCGCTTCATGGAATATCCTATTAGCAAAAAGGAGGGGTATCCGTGATTGCGATGTTGGTCATTTGGTTACTGGCTATTTACGGTTTAACCACCATCCTCACCCATCTCATGATGAGGTGGAATCCTTATTATAAGCAGGGTGACGATGAGCTGCGTGTTCACCTTCACGTCTACAACTCAGAAACATGTCTGGAAGGCGCCATCCGTTCTCTTGTTCACCTTTCACACACGCAGGGAAGACCATTGCACATGATCGTCTATGATTACGGTTCAACCGATAGCTCTGAACAAATTCTTGGCGCCCTTCAAAAAGAAACCCCCTTCCTGTTTGATCAGGTGGAAGTGGTGTCAAGAGGCCAAATCAGCTTGGTTTCCGTGGATCAAGAGGAACCATCCTCCCATATGACGGTCGATCTGCGCCAAGGGTTAAGAAGAGAGTCGATTCAGACAACGTAGGTGTAAATTAGAGGGGAACTGGGATGTACGAATAAGCGCAAAATTTCCCATTAGAGGAGGACTTCTCAGATTTTTGGTTCAAATAAGCGGAATAATTCCCTTTACTTCCTGTTTTCGCTTCATCTTTGGTCAATATTTGAGCTCTAAGTGGAATTTTTCCCTTTATTTTTGCCATTTTTCTTTGAATTTAAGGTGTAATGGGAGTTTTTACTCTTACAAAAAAGGGTTTCTAATTTCATTCATGAGGCGGTAGGCATGGATCCGCTTCTTCCCTAACCCGGACTGAATAATTCTTTTTTCAACCATTTCGGATAGAATTTTCTTAACCGTTTTAGGACTCAGATTTAACAATTCACGAATATCGCCTGGTGAAAAGGTATTGCCATGACATAAAGCGAATCGAACCACTTCTTTTTCAATAAAAGATAGCTGTAAACGCCCAAAACCTTGTCCTAACATGATGGCCATAATCTGATGGGTGATCTGTTGGCACCGTCTGGGATGTTCAACCACTTGATCATAGGAGAAACGAATCACGGTCCAGCCATCAATAATAAGTTGGTTTTGCCGCTCCAAACTATCTGCAAACTGCCAGCGACTTATTTGTTTGAGATGAGGCCCATATCCATCAATTTCAAAGCAAATTTTTATCGTAGGACGAAGGTAGGCAAAGTCTAAATAACGTTGTCCATCTTTAAAGTCTTGAATCTCATATTCCGGATGAAGGTGTTCAAAATCATGAAACAAAGGCCACCAAACATTCTTTAAAAACAATTTTTCTGCTTGGCGATGTCCATCCTTTAATCGCCGGAGTCGCTCACCCTTTCTTGACTGTAAATGAAAATCTAAAAAAGATTGATATTCCTCATCAAATCCCATATTATTTCTCCTTCCTTTCTTTTTCCAATCCCTATCCTATCAAAAATTAGTGGGTTTAACCATTCAACTCCTATATTGGGACCTTTCAGGCTGAAAGCACTTTTTTAGATTTCAGAAACTCATGCTATCCTTTTGGGGCGTATAAGAAGGAGGGGGTATCTTTGATATCATTTGTCCGTTATGAAAAGGGTGGACGAGAATTTTTGACATTGGATCTTACGTTTGATCAAGCCTATTGGTTTGAGAAAGGGGAAGTCTTTCTTACGCAATGGACTAACCCTTATTCTATTGGCCGCCTTTATGATTATGCCGATGATCGAAAGGAAGTGCATGACTGTTTGTCTGATGAGTCCCGAATAGAAAAAGCGAGGTCAGGTGCTGCCACCATCCCTCGGGGGCGTGCCTTATTAGGAGAGGAACTTCAATATCTAGCTCCAGAAAACTGGAAGGATACGGTTCAGTATCTCTATTTAGAAGGACAAGCGTTAGTGATACCCGGCGTGAGTCTAAAAGAACGAATCTGCAACCGTTGCGGGCAATCTGATATCGTGGATGCGCCTTGTGCCGCTTGTCGGGATCGATGTGCTTATTGTCGCTTATGCCTTCAAATGGGGCGAAGCAAGGTATGTATGCCCTTGTTCTACCTCTCGGATTTAAGACCTGCTTCTGTTGGAAAAAGCGTTTTGAACTGGAGCGGAACCTTGACCCCTGCCCAGCAGGAGGCATCCAACCAGGCATCTGATATGGTCATGAGGCGTAATCAGGACCTGCTTATTTGGGCTGTATGTATAGCCCACCATGAATACATAAGCAAAATACACGCTTAAAAAGCCCATTCTACCTCAATATCATCACCATCAATGTATATTTGACGAATGAGTTTTTGGACGATGGATTGCCTAGTAGGGAAGTCAGCTGCTATGAGATCGACGGAATACTGCTTCAGCTGATCACCGGTTACTGTGGAATGCCTCCGGTTCTCTTGCTGGAGTTTTTTCTCATACAGCGCCTGTTTTTCTTTATCCAATTTATCCATTTGTTTATCCAGTAACCCTTTACCAAGATTTCCATCTACATAAAGGGAAAGCAGGCGCTCCATTTTTTCATCTACTTTTTTCAAGAGTGCATCATAATTCACATGGTCAAAATCTTGGTTATCCACATGTTTGTCCACAATAAATGAATTTAATTCATTGATGAGAACTTCCTCTATCTTTTTTACATTCCAGTTCTTATTGGTACATTTTTCCTCATACTCAGAAGGAAACCGTCGGGCACGACATATATAATAGCGATATATTTTACCGTAATTTCTTTTGTTGTCTCCAGCAGTTTGATACACAACGTAAGATTCACCACATTTAGAGCATGTAATCAAACCTGAAAGCAAGCTTTCTTTGGCTTTGTGAGAATTATGGCCTTTATGCCTGGATAGCAGATCCTGTACTCGCTCGAACTGTTCTTCTGTGATGATCGGTTCATGGCGGCCTTTATAATGAGTGCCGGCAAAAGATACGTATCCGCAATAGAGCTTTGATCTTAGGATATCGCTGTACCTCCTAAAGCGCCATACGTTATACTTTAATTCCTTTAGACGGGCCTGAACTTTTGTAATGGAACAGTACTGCTCGTACAAATCATAAGCAAGCTGAATATGCTTGGATTCTTCTTCGATCAGCACCAATTCCCCATTCTCGCGTTTGTAGCCGGCCGGATCATAGTCACCTCCCATCCCTCGATATCCTTCTTCAGCTCGTTTGATATGCCCCATTCGCATGCGTTCGGCAATCGTTTCACGTTCTAGTTGAGCGAAAACTGAAAGGATCCCAATCATCGCTTTTCCAAATGGCGTGGAAGTATCTAGTGTCTCTGTGACGGAAACGAAATCCACCTGATTCTTAAGAAAGTGTTCTTCAATTAACTCCAAAGTATCACGCTGGGACCGAGAAAGGCGATCCAGTTTATATACAACAACCACATCAATCTTTTTTAGATCTTGCAGCATACTTTGCAGAGCGGGACGCTCTATGGAGGCTCCGCTGTATCCACCATCGATGTAAATTTCGTATACGGTCCATCCTTTTGCTTTACAGTAGGCTTCTAGTCTCTCACGTTGAGCTTCTATGCTGTAATTCTCCACTTGTTCTTGGGTGGAGACCCTAATATAGATAGCGGCCTTCATGGTGTCACCTCTAATTTGAGAATGTTTGTTCGGTTAGAAGGGTAAGGAATCCCCTTGAAAAGTGACAAGTTAGATTCTTTTTAAATACGCCAGTTGTTGAGGAACCCCATATATAGCAGCTGCCTCCTGAAGGGTCATGGTCATATCGTGAGATTCATAGATAAATTCATCCGGCATGAGCAGTTCAACAGCAAACTCATTTGCTTCGCGCTCGATCCTGTCAATGGAAAAGAGCGTGTTTTTCCTTAAAAATGGAGTGTTAACTTTAGGATGCAGTAAAGCATGTCCAAGTTCGTGAGCACAAGTAAAACGTTGGCTCGTATCGTCCAAATCGCTGTTTATGTGAATAAATCGAATCCGCTTGTAAGTATTAAAGTAACCGAGAGTGTCAGCCAATTGTTCGAAAAGTACCAAGATATTCTTCTGAGATGCAATTTCGTAGGGGTCGTTGGTTCCATAAATTTTTATCAATTGCGTCACGCCATGTTTTATGGTCATTCAATGAGCCCCTCCGACTATTTTTTATATTTATTAGGGGTAAATTTTTTCTTAGCCATTTGTTTGGCAAGCCTCATTGAGTTTTCTAACGATATACGGAGGAGGTCTTTACTCTCTTCATCCATAGCTTCACCCTGGAAGGCCAAAGATTCGTTGGATTCAAGATCGTTTATCATTTTTTCTATGTCTTTTGCGATGTCTCGTTCTTCCTTGATAGTTAATGGATCAAACCCAGTTTGAGGGTTTTCAGGACGACCTAAAAGATAATCTGTGCTCGTATCTAGGATATTTGCTAAATCTAATAACATTTCATTAGATGGGGTGCTGTATCCTGTTTCGTAATTTGAGATCGTTGTTTTCTTTGTATTGACCAGTTTAGCTAACTCTTCCTGGGTTAGCTTTTTAGCTTTTCTCATTTCCCTAAGCCTTTGAGGTAGCATGGTTTCCCCTCTTCCTAAATGAAAGTACAAGAATATTGTACAACGTGTACAATAGGTTTGGAATATAAGTCCAAAAAAATCAAACATTTTTATTGACATCCAAGAATATTGGACATATAATCAGGGTGACTTATCCAAGAATGTTGGACTTAGGGGGTGATTAAATGAAAAATGAGATCTTAATTTCTGCAAGAAAAGAAAAAGGTTTAACCCAAGAGCAGTTAGCTGAAATGCTCGGATGCCAAAAATCATCAGTTTCAAACTGGGAAAATGGATACTCAACTCCAAAACTTGCTGATGCATTTAAATTATCTGAGATACTTGGATACGACGTTGAACAACTTTTTCGCGGAGATAAAGTCCAAGAAACTCAAATAAATACTGCCTAACCTTAGTAGTATCTACATTTCCAATCCATGTAATGAGAGGAGGCGACTTCTATGGGTGAAAAGCAACTAATGCCTTATTTCACCATTACCCGAATGCAATTAGGAGAGTTCGAAGTCCAAGTGCCCCACGGTCTATCAGATCTACTCAATGCCGCTGGTGCTTGGAGACCTAAAAGAGAGAATTCTACTCACGTTGAAGAATACGATCGGAAGGTAGAGATGAGAGATGGTAGGTTATTCACGATACTAAAAAGAAAGGAGAATCTGTATGAGTCAACTTAACCTTTCTTATATGCAGCATATAAGAGACATTGTTGATGCTCATCTAAGAAGTCACCAAAATGATTTTCAGTCGGTTAAGGATCACCCGGAATCCCCTTTTTACAGCAATACCAAGCGGGAAATTGAGCGAACACAAGCAACCTTAAAAGCAGTGGATAACGCGCTTTATGAATATCGAATGAGGAGTGTGAAGTGATTCTATGATACGTAAAGAAGACCATATCACTTGGGTCAAACAAGCCTTATCGGAAGACAATTCTCTATATTCGATGTTAATCCTTATCCGTATGTATTTGGAATAATCAAGTCTATCCTCCAGAGCGATCGAACTACAAAAGAAAAAGTTGCTGAATCTAATTGGACTATTGAAGCGTTCGAGCAATGGAAAGCTGAACAAAGGGAAGGGGCGAGGTAATAGGATGTTTTATCTTGACGAGGATCATGAAGGTAATCATTGGCAGATGCGCGAGTTTTTTAAGCACCAGATGCCGGATAAGGAATACGAAACGGCTTGTTACATTATGGGGGTATCGAGGCTGTTTAGCGAGTTTCGTCCAGAAAAGCACGAATACCCATTTTCATGGGCTGTGGATGATTATATCGAAGTCAATGAAGGTCCGTTGAAACCAGTTTATAGCAAAGCTTTCCATGTGCTCTCCAGTGGGGAACGACAACTGGTTTTGCTTGGGATGAATTTATACAGCTCCAGTAATCAGGATTTCAATCTTTGTGATGCACTTATCACCTGGGACGAGGATTACTATCAAGTGTTTCAGCAGGCATTGGAGATAAGAAAGTAATAAATCACCCTAACTACTCACTTTTTGTGAGTAGCAATTTTTTCGCTAAATTTTGTCGAAATTCGTTGTCGAGAACGGTGTGTTCTGTGGAAAGTAGTCGAAAGGCGAACACTAGATTAATAGATTATGAGAGGAGAAATTGAAAATGAGGATTATCGAAGAATTATCAACTGAAGCAAGGAAGTTGGAAGCAAGAGAAGAGGACTTAGTAAAGGAGATCAACCACTACAAGAATTTGATGAGAAGCTCCTTGTTGGCTCCTTTAAGAATCAAGGAACTTCATAAGCAATTAGATGGTGTTAGGGAGCATCAAAAAGCAATAGATTTTCAAATTATAGAAGTGCAAATGCAACAAATAACTCAGTGGTCTAGTGGTTGGAATCAAAGGAATCAATGGGGGAATGAAGTAATGGCACGTGATTGGGAAAAGGAGCAGCTAGAGACATTGGTAAACACCCTGGAAGAGGAACGGATCCTCATGGAGCTTTGGTGCTGGAAAAGGGAGATCTCGTACATAGAGTCATTTCTGGACTACCAAAATAAATTAATAGATTGGAAGAATGAGAGGGTGGGATCACATGTCACTACTGCATAAATTAGCGATACAAAATTACACATGCAATAACCTTTGGGAATTGATTCGTATCTCGAAAAAAGATTCAGCTGTTGAACGGTTCTTACTTCAAAAAACTAAGAAAGAATCAAATAAGCTCCATAAATTAAGAAAAGCCGTTACCCAGGTACCAGCCAGGTAAACGGCAGAAATAAGCACAAATGAATTGTAACACAAGGCGGTTAACCAAGCAATTTGGTTCCTGCTTCGAGGACTAGAGGAGAAGGTATAGGTGCCCAATCAACATCTCTTTTATTCGATGAATCTAGTCCTGGAAGGTGCAACCAAGCACCATACATAAAGAGGTCATTCGGAGCAGTCGTTAGGAGCTGCAGAGCTGGCAGAGAGGCAGGGCTGCCGGCGGCCTCATAAAAAGGAGGTGATACATATGAGAAAAGTAAAAGCTGTTGGGGTTGTAATTAGTGGTCCAGAAGGTGGGATTGAGTGGTATAAAGTTGGTGATAAATACAACGGGATTCAAATTGCTGAAATTAAAAATGTCAGTTTGGAGTATGAGGATCATATTTACAGCGGGTACGAGGGGTATTGCGAAAAAGGCGAGATTGCATTTTGTGTAGAAAATTGCCCTGTAATTGTTGAATGGATGGAAAAGTAAAAGGCCCCGGTGCAACGGGACCCATCGGAGATGCATTAAACAACAATCTATTTATAGTATACGTTCCTTGACAAAAAAATAAAACATTTGAGGTGAAGATATGCAAGTTTTATTTAAAAAGATGTCCTTGATTAATTTCAAGGATCATTCAGAAGTAGCCATTGATTTCGGTGATTTAACTCAAGTATCCGGGATGAATGGAACGGGTAAGACATCGATCGGTGAGGCTATTATCTGGCTGGCCTTTGGTATAGATCTAAATGCCTCGAGTAAGTTTGATCCTTCCCCAACCAATCGGGAAGTAGAAACGGTATCCGTAGAGCTCTTACTGTCGGTGGACGGTCAAGATCTACTCCTTAAGAGGGAGCTAGTGAAGGGCAAGGCCAAGTACTACATCAACGAGGTACCTGAATCGGCCACTAAGTTCAATGACCTAATCAAAGAGGTTTGCCTGACGAAAGAGTTGTTCTTATCCATTTTCAACCCAACGTTCTTTTGCTCACAGAAATGGGAGGAACAGCGTAAGCAGCTCCTTCAGTATGTGACGGAGCCCACCAATGCAGAAGTATTGAATGGGCTGACCAAAGTAGATCAAGACTATCTTGGACCTCTACTCAAAAAGCATAGCCTTGACGATCTGGAGAAGATTCACCGGGATACCTACAACAAGAAGGATAAGGAATCGATTGCTGCACAGTCCCGAGTTTCAACCTTAAAGGAACAGCTGGATGAAGCGGAAAAGAAAAGTGTTAACCTTGACCTAAACGTAATTTCCGAGCAGATAAAACAAAAGCGGAATGTAATCCAAAACTATCAATCACTTATGGATGAATGCAACCGTGCTGTGAAGCAGAAGGATTCTTTGCTTCATGATTATAATGTTCGGACTGAACGATTTAAGGTTGACTTGGATGCTTACAACAAGCTAAAGCTTCAGCAGATCGATACGACTTGCAACCATTGCGGGAATCCTCTCAATGATGGTCAGCGAATGGAGTTAATCGGCAAGCATGAACAAGACCTAGTTGACCGAAAAGCTCGTTTACTCGAGCAAAAGGAGAAAGCTTTATCAATAAAAGAACAACATGATTCACTTGTTATTCCTCCACCTCCACAGAATCCTGCTGAGGTATCGGAAGAAATTAACCGGTTGATCGAACAACAAACCTTAGCGGAAAGCAAATTTAAACTCTTTGAACAATGGGAGAAGTCAAAGGCTGATGCAGAGAAGGTCAGGAAGGAACGTAACTTCTCCTTGGGTGTTGTTGATACCATCAAGCTTTTCCGAGCCAAGAGAGCGGATCTTATGGCAGCCAAGCTGAAAGAGGTATTCACTTCCTTGGACGTTCGATTGACAACCGTTCAGAAAAACGGTGAGGAAAAGGTTGATTTCGTGGTAGAGCGTGAGGGTGTAGCTTACCGTGATCTCTCCAAGGCCGAGCAGATCCGCGCTGGCTTAGAAATTTCGGATGTGTTTATGAGGCAATCAGACCTTATCCTTCCGGTGTTCGTGGATAACAGCGAGTCCATCGATGAAAATGGATTCCTGCAGCCGCTGGGACAATTGATCTTAGCTAAAGTCGCGAATACGCCATTTACCATACAAGCTAAAAATTATGCAAAGGTGAGTGAAGTGAATGAGTAATTTACCAACAACAAGTATAGCTGGTCAGGCCGTAACCATGTTTAACGAAAAGCAACTTGCTACCCTAAAGGCGACGATCGCGAAGGATGCAACCAACGAAGAATTCCAAATGTTCGTTGAAGTTTGTAACCATGCTCAGTTAAATCCATTCACCAATCAAATTTACTTTATCAAGATGGGCGGGAAGCCAACAATCCAGATAAGTGCCGAAGGGGTTCAGGCCATAGCGAGAAGGCGGGAGGACTTCGACGGAATCACTGCAGGGGTTGTTAAAGAAAATGATGAATTTGAGGCAGATATAGCCGAAGGAACGGTTAGCCACAAGGTTAAAACCATGCAGCGGGGCAAGACAGTGGGAGCCTATTGCATCGCTAAAAGAAAAGGATTCACAAATATCTTGGTGCTCATCACATCTGACCAAGTGGAGAGCTACAAGGGTGGATATAACAAAACTATGTGGACGAACAACTTTGAAGATATGATCCAAAAACATGCGATTAAACGAGCTTGCAAGCTTCAGTTCGGTATTGAGTTAGAACTGGATGACGAAGGATCTGTCCAACAAGGAACATTGGATAAGGTTGGTTCCTACACTGAACGTCAGAGAGTAGATATGGGAGACATTACGCCAGATCCACAAGTCATCGTCACTGGAGACGACAGTAGCGTTGATCCAGCTGAAGAGATGGAACGGCAGTGGGCCAAGATCAAAGGTCTTACAGATTTACTTGGATGGAAAAAAAGTGATGTGACTAAGTTTATTAAAGAGAAGATCCCAGGTAAGAAAGTGGAGGAACTTACTCTTCAGGATTTGGTCGGACTTAGTAAATTGCTAGATTTCGAGATTAAGAGTTTAGAAGGACAGCAGCCTAAGAATGACAGCATTTACGATGCGATTTAATCCATTTACATAATGTTTGAGCCTGGCCGGAGCCGATCCGGCCAACCCTATCCCTAAAAGGAGGGTGGTGAGATGCACCATGGATGGATAAAGCTCCATCGGAAAATACGTAACAATGATATTTTTAACGATCTACAACTTTTAAGACTTTGGATGATTTGCCTTACTGAAGCTTCACATAAAGCACATGAATTACTGGTTGGAAAACAGGTCGCAAAACTTCATCCAGGGGAGTTTGTAACCGGTAGATTTGACCTTCATGAGATGTACAACAGCGGTTTAAAGAAGAAAGATCGTGTTTCAGAAATTACCGTATGGAGATGGTTGAAAACACTAGAAAACGGTGGTTTTTTGAACATCAAAGTGAACAACAAATTTTCAGTAGTATCAATACTTAATTGGGATATTTACCAAAGTAATGAACAGCAAATTGACCAACAAATGAACAACAAACGATCAACAAATGAACAACAAATGATCACAAACAAGAATGGTAAAGAAATAAAGAATGAAAAGAATATCGACGAATACGCGCATGCAGTTGGAGAAAGTGACGGGGTGCCATTAACCGGCCATGAAGGTGATCGTCCACTGACAGAGGGTGGGGGAGAAATATCACATACTCCAAGCATGGAGCTAGAAAATCGATTTATTCAGCTTAGAGGAAAAGGACTTGGGTTATCTGCTTTGGATTATCAGGCTATAGACCAAGTAATAGATTCAGGCATTCCTCTCGAAGATGCCCTTCACTTTACCAAAGAGTGTTTTGAGCAATATCAACCCAGGTTTCCAGGGGATACGATTAGCTCGTTTAAGTACTGTGCTAAATACATCTTGGGGAGATATTCAAAGATACAGGCTGAAAATCAGCAGTCAGTAAAAACTCCTTCCAAATCGGATTACCTAGATGCTTTGAACAAGTGGATTTCGGAAGGAGGTATCCCAAGTGAATTCCCAGGAATTTAATATCAGCAACTTCGAAGCAGAAGCTGGCGTGATCGGTTCGGTTTTGAAAGATAGCTCCGTTATGGACGAGGTTGCTAGTTTGCTAGAGAATACAGATTTCTATCACGAGGCTAATCGTTTGATATGGACCGCAATGGTTCACAACTACCAAAACGGGCAGCCGATCGATTTTATTACCATGTCTGATACTTTCATGACCTATGACCGTCTGGATGAAGTAGGCGGGATCGACTACCTTACGAAGCTGACCAATGCAGTTCCATCTTCGGGAGCCATTAAACATTATGCAGAATTAGTACGAGAAAAATCTCTTAGGCGAAAAATGCTTCTGATCTCTGAAAAGATCCGGAAACTTGCGATTGAGAGTGATGACATCCGACATGCTACTTCTGAATTTGAAAAGCTGAGTCTTTCCATGGGAGTTCGTAGGGAAATGGTCAGTGTGAAGGATATCCGCCAAGAGTATTTTGAGCACCTCAAAAAGCAGAAGAACACCATATTGACTGGATTCAAAGAATTTGACGAATGGAGCGGCGGGGTAGGTAGAGGGTGGCTCTACATACTGGCAGGAAGACCTTCGGTAGGAAAGACAGCGAAGGCTCTACAAATGGCTATGGGGATGGCTAAACAAAATGCGGGAGATGTGCTGATTTGGTCTCAAGAGATGGGCCGCAATCAAGTGCTTGACCGGATGGTGTGTACGGTGGTCCAACTGAATTACAATCGTGTCCTAAGAAAAATGCTTGAAGAACACGAGATGGAGCGGGCGGTACGTGCATATGATTGGCTGGAAAAGCTCCCGCTGCACATTGATGATGCATCAGGGGTGACGATCGAAGAAATACGGTCTGAGGCTCGCAGAATGAAGCGCAAAACAGGAAAACTAGGTGCCATAGTCATTGACTATCTCGGTATTATGAATATCCCTCAGAAGCCGAACCAATCCCGTCAGCAAGCCATTGGAGAAGTAACCCGATCTGCTAAACAGCTGGCCCGGGAGTTAGATTGTCCTATCATCATGCTAGCCCAAATGTCTCGAGCTGGTGCCCAGGTGACAGAGCCGGAGCTCCACCACTTAAAAGAGTCAGGAGACATTGAGCAGGATGCCGATGTGGTTGAATTTCTCTACGAAAATGAGGAAATAAAGGATCTCCAAAACGGAGTAGGCGTTATATCTAAGATTGCAAAAGGTCGTGAGACTGGTGTCCGAAAGTTCAAGTATCGATTTGAGGGATGGTACCAGCGATACAAGTCAGAAGAGTGAACTGGAATACTTTAACCTGTTGGAACGAATCGTGAAGGGCGCTGAATACCTTGGAAATCCATTGATTAAACCAGAGGAATACGAAAGGGTTCTACCTGGATATGATCGCCTCTGCCAGCAGGCCATGGAAATGAGGAAATCTCTTGGATAAGACAAAAAACGAATTAATGGGGATTGTCATGAAGTCACTAGTCATTGGGTTTCAAAGCGGACACATTACCAAAGAACAATATCATGCTTATCTACAGGAAGTCCGGGACATGCAAAACGATTCGCCCGAGGAGATCCGCTCCCTGGTGGAATTGATTGGACAGGAGAGGGGAAAGGAGAATGGCTGGACCTAAAAAGTATAAGAACAGGAACTCTCATATCGAGATTGTTGACGAGCCTTATGTCTGTTGTGAGAACTTTGATTTTCTCTGGGATAGAAAAGACCTTCCAAGATTCAAAGAAATGTGGGATGACGGGTTATCAATATTTGAGATAGCAGAGAGATTCAAGCGTAAACCTCAAGAGGTCCTATTCCTTATCATGGACCAGGTTGATATCAGAGTTATTAAACAGCGTACAGGCGGAATATGGGGAGGGAATTAAATTGGACCAACCAGAAATTACACCAGGGATGGATCGGGTGATAGAAAGCGTGGCGAGAGTGTTAGTAGGGCTTAGAGATGAGGTTACGCTGTCCAAGCTCCATGTGAACGAGTTGAGGAAACATAACCTGGAGCTGCAGGCCAAGCTTGAACGATATCAATTGAAAGAGCAGCAGATTAAGAAGCTTCAAAGCACGGAGAGTTACTGTGAGATGGTCCAAAATGTATCTGCTTATCAACTTAGTGATAAAGATTTTGTTATGACCTATGTCGATGGTGTTTTTGGATTCGTTGAGATGCCGGGAGGTATCCGATGAGATTTATTGGGATAGACCCATCTACTAAAACGGGGTTCGTAGTGCTAGACAAAGTTGGCAATGTTCTAGAGGAAAGAGAGATTGCCTATCAAGGGAAAGACCCTGAACGGATGTATAAGCTTGTACAGGGCACAGCGGAAGCTGTTAAAAATCATCTTCTCAAATCTCCTATCGCTGTTTGTATAGAGGGATTCGGTTTTGGAAGTCAGCAGGCTGTTCAGTTAGGCGGCATAGGTTGGGGGATTCGCATGAAACTTCATGAGGAAAAAGTGAAATACATCGAGGTTGCGCCTGGTTCTTTGAAAAAGTTTACTGGTGCTGGTGGCAATGCACCAAAAGAGCGGTTGGCTGTAGAGGTATACAAGCGTTGGCAGTTTGATAGCAAGTCCAATAACATAACCGATGCTTTTGTACTTGCTCAAATTGCTAGGGCCGTACACGAACCAACTGTAATTCTAACCAAGTTCCAGCAAGAAGTCCTAGATACTGTGTTAGCAACAAAGTCCAAATAAACCTTAAATTCTGAGAGGAGAAATGCAAAATGAAAATTTCCACTTTTTTAGCAACAGTAGCAGACGTTAAAAACGGCAAAACCAAAATCGTGATCAAGTTTGATTCTGAAAAGATCGAGCGTGATGAACTGGCTAACTTGAATGAATTAGTCAATCACAATGTCAAAGTAACGGTCGAGTATATGCCAGTTGTTGAGGATCCAGAAGATGAAGGCACGGAATATAGTGTCAATGGTCGAGGGGAAGTCAGTGTAGCACCTGGGCAAACCAATCTTGAAGATTATCTTAATACTCCAAAAGAAGAAACTTTCAATTAATAGATTACTAGACTTGTCCTCTCTCCCTAATCCGGAGAGAGGATTTCAAAATAAAGGAGGTACATGGGATGCTGCAACGTAGACGTGACCTCGCAACAAGATTTATAAATGGTGAAGAATTACAAGCCAGGCAGCTGGCCGATGAATATGGTTGTACCGTAAGAGCGATTAGGGGAGACCTTCAAGTGTTGAAAGATGCCGGGCTCCTGGAAGATAACAATAAGTGTCGGACTTATCGGGCAAAAGAGAAGTACAGGAAGATCAAGGCATAGTGGACTTCTTCCGAGGACTGAAAAACGGATTACTGTTGTCGATAACGATTTGGGCAGTGATTATTTATTTGATGATGAGGTGATTTACTTTGAAACGTCATGAAAAAATTAGCTTGATTCATAAACTAACTGGAACACCTATCAGGGTATTGGTTCGGTTGTCACAAGACGAAATCAAACAACTGTATTGGACAGTGACCAGCTGGGAGAACGGGGAGGAAACGGCATGAGTGAATCAGCGCGAAGTAGAGCAGCCGGAATCCTGACGATCGGAAAGATAAGGATGTTGGAGGAAGCAGGCTTGGCGGTTGTTGAAAAGGAGTTTGCGGAAGTCCGACCGGCTGTACAATGGTTCGCGGTCCAGATGGAAAAGAAGCTAAGGGAAAATGATCATAAAAAGCATTGGTCAGAGTGTAGCGTAGATTACCTTTATGATCGAATGGATCAAGAGGTTGTTGAGCTTGATCGGGCTCTCCTCGAAGTTGAAAGAACTGGTAACGGTAAGGAAGAAGTTATATTTGAAGCAGCTGACGTTGCCAATTTCGCCATGATGATTGCTGACAACATGAGAGAAGATCAATCCAAGGATCGGAGGGATTAGAGTGTATCTTAACCGAGCGACAAAAGAGCGAATGGTAGCTTTGCTTATCCTCAATGCCACTTATCAAGAGTTTCTCCAACAAGAGGACAAGATGAAAGAGTTATTCGGAGCTGATGGGTGGAAGTATTTAAAAACATCGAAGTCTTTCATGATGAAGTCCATGGAGCAGTTAATGGAGCGTCTTGGGTCAGAGGAAGCATCGAAACTCCATAATTTAGCGAAGCATTCACAGTATGTGGTTGTCAGCCGATTTGCCGCGGACAAGAATCTCCCCTCTTCTGTAGGAATAGATGTCCATGCTTTGTATGATATGTCATCTCTGGCGATCGGAAACCATTGTACGGGATGCACCAAGCAGAAGTTTAAGCAGTGCGGAGTATTTCAGACTATGCAGAAAGCGGAGATCCCGGCGGCTTCAAATGCATCCAATAAAGTTTGTCCATATCGTCAATAATGCCATCACTATCAATAAGAATCCGCTACCACACGGCAGAAAATAGTTCAGGAGAGTGCGGCCTCTGGTTTGCATCCAGTACCAAAAAAGATTTCAGAAATACGTTGATGAGGCACAGAATTGATCCGGATAAGGTCTTCGTGTTTGAAATAAAGAAAGATGGCGAGTGGGAAGTACGGCCGCTTGAAAAATTGCATGCCATATTTGAAGGGAATGAGTGAATGATGCAAGAGGAAATGTTGAGGATTTCCCTTGCTCTGGAAAAGATCGGTTACAGCATAGTTGAGTACTACAACCAGGCAGGGTTCTTAAGGATCTACGTCAATGGGGAAGAATTGAGTCTATGGCAAATGAACTACTTACGGAAGAAAAAATAAGCATAAAAAAAGGCCCTTCGTGAATGAGAAGGACGACAATTTACCGTTTCGTCCATTCTATCATAATCTGCGAGGGGTGATAACCATAATGGAGCAATTGACTATGTTCGAGGAAGTTCCAAAGGAACGGTGGTATAGCGAAACAGTCACGGAACTAAGAAAGTATCCGGCCATGGAACTAGCTGTCCAAGCGGCCGAACTTCAGGACGATCAGACGAAGCTCGAGGAGAAAAGAAAGAAAGTCCGACTCATTGAACTAGCTCTATCACCTCTTACAGATGAAGAACGTAGCATCATAGAATTGAGTTATTTCAAGAGAGATAAACCAAAGGACATTTATATACGGCAGCAGTTGAACATGGCCCACAGCTGCTACTACGACACCAAAGATGAGATCATGAGGCACATCGCTACGGTATTAAACATACTGTAGCGGTTGTTTTAGTATTTAACGGCTAATATTGCCTAATTTACTTCCACCAGACTCACATTTAGGACATCCAGTACTAAAGAATCCGTGATTAGCACATGTAAAACAGAAAGTTGTTCCACAATTATGGCATTTAAAAACAGCTACATCATTTTCATTACATCCACAATGCATACACATTGAAAAAGTCGAACCCATAGTAACACCGCCTAAAAATATTTTAATTAGAGTTATTACCAAAATTTATTTTTTATAAACTCGTCATTTTCTCAGGAAAGGAGGATTTAAGTGGAAAACCAGATTATCCAAGGTGATTGCTTGTCTGTCTTAAAAAAACTTCCCGATCAAAGTGTTCATTGCTGCGTGACTTCTCCACCATATTGGGGGCTCAGAGATTATGGAGTAGAAGGGCAGCTGGGACTTGAATCCACTCCGGAAGAATACGTGAGTAACATGCTCGGTGTGTTCCGTGAAGTTTACCGAGTGCTTAGAAGTGATGGGACCTTATGGCTTTAATCTCGGTGATAGTTATGCCAGCGGCGGCCGTGGAGGTGGAGGATCTTTTACTGATGAACGGAAAGCATGGAAAGATAAATCTGAGGTGAGAGGTTGGAGAAGTCCACCAGCTGGATTAAAACATAAGGATCTTGTAGGAATCCCGTGGCGCATAGCTCTTGCCCTGCAGGTAGATGGATGGTATCTCCGTTCAGATATCATTTGGAGCAAATCGAACCCAATGCCGGAGAGCGTAAAAGATAGGCCGACTAGAGCACACGAATACATTTTTCTCTTATCCAAATCACCAAAGTATTATTACGATTGTGAAGCGATAAAAGAGCCGGCTGTTGGATTTGATTTTAGCCCCCAGCTAGATTTATAGGAGCATTTGGTCCAAAACAATCCAGATGGAGAAAAGCAATAGTAAGTCTTTCAGAGGCGGTGGCAAATATACCAATGGACAAAGTTTTGATAATTCTTCAGAAGTTATTCGGGAAAGTCACGGAAATGAACCGAATAATTCTGGAATGAGAAATAAACGATCGGTTTGGACAGTAGCAACAGCCCAGCTGCCTATAGCTCATTTTGCAACATTCCCACCTAAACTTATTGAGCCTTGTATTTTAGCAGGCTACCCGGAGGGCGGGATAGTGCTTGATCCATTCTTCGGATCCGGAACGACAGGGATGGTTTCAATAATGTTGAATCGCAAGTTTATCGGCATAGAGCTTAATCCGGAATACATCGAAATTGCAAAAAGGTGTATGAGTGAAGTGCAACCTGTATTTAATTTTTAACCAACTTTACGTTTTATAAATTAAAACAATATGTATGGCACCCTACCGGGACGGTAGAGTGCTGGAAGCTTAGCGAACGTGGCAACGTCTGACTCCTCGATTTAAAAGACTGTTAAAGCGTTCCCTGGAGATACGTACGATGATAACATTGTCTCTTCTGAATAATTTTTCATCGACAATTAAGGCAAAGAAACGTCCACGGTCTGCAATAACACAGCTTACTTTAGAATCTCGGCAAGATGAGCAGGACATGAAAACACCTCCCTATCAATTCTTACTATAGGAGATGCGAAAATATAAGTATTTGCTTGGACTAATAGATTAGGAGATTTTAATCAAAATCAAAATTTATCGGGAATGGATGATAAATATGATTATACTCTCATGTCAAAAATGTGGTGAAAAATGGGAAACAGAAGAATTAGGATGGGTAAATACTATCATCGAATCATGTCCAGAGTGTAACTTACAAAATAAATTTAGTGTTAGAGAGACAGAATGGGAAAATTGAACAAATCCAGAGTTTGTAGAAAGGAGAGAGATGTATGGATAAAAACACCAAAGTTTATTTTACTCTTAGCATTGGATACAGCGGAGCAGGATATGAAGATGAATTTACCTTAGAGGAATTGGGGTATGATCTAGAAGTTCATCAAGATTTAGACTCTTTTCTTGAACAAGAATGGAAAGAATGGTCGGCTAATTTCATAGAGGGTGGTTGGAGTTTTAAAAAAGAAGATTGATGGAGATTTTTAACAAACTTTTAGGTTTATATGAAACGAGCACCTTATGTCGGTGCTCTTCGTTTTATGTTTTGTATGAGTTGAGAGATAATTCAACTGTTTAAAATAATTTGTCCAAAAATTGTAATTTATTAAGAGGAAGGTTGACGTTTTTTCAGGCCTGGAATATATTGAAAATGGGGGGAGGCGGTTATTGAATGGCGACTATAAATGCGACTAAAGTAGCAATGTGGTTTACAAAGCACCATTATGATGATCCGAGGAATACTAAAAGAGGAAATATGAAGTTACAAAAGCTTTTATATTTTTCGCAATTAGTCCATCTAGCTAAATATCGTGAGCCACTATTTAATGAAAAAGTGCTTGCATTTGAAAATGGAGCTGTTGTTGAAAAAGTTCGTCATCAATATTATTACAACCATAGTAATTTTATTAATGATGCAATTTGTTTTAATCCCGAATTTTCGAAGGAAGAATTAAGCACACTCAATATTGTTGAAGAAATATTTGGTGGGTTAAATCCAGAGGAACTTTCAGATCTATGTCACTTGCATAAATCGTGGATGGATTCATTTGAGCTTTCAAAAATGGGTACCTATTATGAAAAATTTTTGAGTGAGATTACAGTCAAACAGATGTTAGAAAATGAAGTTGGCGAAATAGAAGAGATGATAGCAGCCTATGAGGCTGGGAAAGAACTGAGTGCTTGGCGTACTATCAATGGACGTAAATTCTACTTTAACCCAGAAAGGCTTGTATTAACTGAGGATGTTATTGCTGTACTGGAATCATTTGACGGGCCTGATTCTTCGTACACAGTTTATAAAGATGAATCAATGAGGTTAATCATTTACTAATGGTTTACCCCGGGCAAGGATTGCTTTTAAAGGGATTTTTTGCTAATGGGACCGAATGTTCTTATGAACGCCCGTTTCTTGTTATAGAGAACAACGGTTCCATTCTTAAGGCATTAAATGTGTCTTCAGTTAAAGGTAAGTCACACAAGCTTCTATATCCTTCGAATAAAAATCTTAATCCTTTCAAACCACCATTTTTGGAGCCTTCATTTGTTAAATTAGATGAGCTTTATGAAATGGAACTTTTTCCGAACCTCCAAAAAGCAATAGTGGATAAAGGTAACATTTTAGATTCAACCTTATTTAGCAAAATTATTTCAGATTTTAAATCATATAGTAGCTCAAATTCTGTTCCAGTAGTTACATATTCAAAAACAGCAATTGAGCAAAGAAATCCGATACTTATAGAAGCTAAGACGAGTTTTTTATAAACATTTTTATTGTAATATTCGAAGGTGAAATTATATTCAAGTTTTATTGAGTTTTGAATTCTCCGCTTTCAAGAAAGAGACTTGCATTTAAAATTTGCGAGTCTCTTTTTATTTGTTTAAAAATCCAAATCATTTCTATATTTCTCGTTCAAAACGCATACAAAATCCATACAAAAAGCAAAGTATTTCCGTACAAAACGCGGACTTTTTTGATTCCAATAGCTTGTACCATTGAGTCATGGGAGACATCACCTATCCCTTATCAATGGTGGTACTCGGGCGCGCTGTGGGTAGATCAATCGATCAGACCTTAGCACTTAGTTGGTAATAGGTGTGTCGTGAGGACCGGTTAGATGCCGGATGCTAGGTTTATCCTGGCGTTGGGTCTCCGATGGTTATAGATTCGCTTTGACTATGATATGAGGTGATGTGAGATGAAGGTGAAACAGAAACAAGGATTAGATCGGTTTGCAAAGATTAAGTATAGCCAGATTAAAGATGGCGGGAACTGGGTCATGAATGACAGCAGGAATGCTATGGGGGTATTAATCAAGAATGGTTATACCGTCATGAGTGGATTTTATATCAACGAAATCATGAATTTGATTCGAGCTTTGCGTGAAATGAAGTTGGAATATACCATGAAAACCATTAACAATGCAGCCAACAAGGAAGATAAGAACATGCTGTATGAGTTTACTCTTGGTTATTTTGAAGACGATCGAGAATAATCATTAAGCCACTGAAATAATGTGGCTTTTTATTTTGCCATCGGAGGCCATGCGCTGTGATAAACAGCAGGCTACTGGCCATAAAGGTTAGACCACTATCCAGAAAGTGGCATATTGAGTGCGCCGGGCGAAAATGAAGGAGTGGGAGAAAAGAAGGAAGATTCTCAGACCGATGGGATTGCATAAGCAAAGGTAAAGTGTAGGTAAGTAAATAAACCACCGTGTGATGGTGGTTTATTGAAAAGAGCTGAATGTAGAGCTAAATGCCCACATAACAAGTAATATAGTTAGTGGCACTGCAATTACTAAGGCCAATACATTAAATAAGAAGTTCTTAGCCATCTCTGCTAATCCATTTATAACTCTTTCAACTATTATCATCTTTTCACCTCCTAAATCTGATACGTTTGCCCTTTTGATAAGTTTCCTTTCATTAGGAAAAAATGTGAAATATTTAATAACAAAAAGGAAATCCCTTCCTTTCAACGAATGGTTAAGAGGGAGGGGGTGATATACTTGAATAAAACGATTGGTTTAAATGTGGATGAAGTCCTAGATATTCTAAGTGAGTGTAAGGTTGATCAAGGTTTAGCTGAGGCAATAGCGCAAATTATTGTAAAGAATAATGAAAAGATTAAAGAGGAAATTAACAAACCAAGACCAGCTATATTTGGTTAATTAACTGGGCATCTCATTTTGAGGTGCTTATTCTTTTGCCCGAAAGTAGGTGAACAATGAAAGCAGTCGAAAAAGAAACGGGACAAATATTGCCGCATAACTTCGAAAATCGATCAGATGAGAGTATGGAGTTAGTCATCCCGCTTGCTCCAGGTGAACGCCTGAGTGATCGATACCATAAAGGTCCAACTGGACAATCTAAACCGTTCAGTCACGATGAGTTCTCCCTGGTATTCCAAATTACCACGAGGGACAAGATTGCTAAGCTGAATGACGCTGAACGATCAATGTGGATGATGTTAGCGGCCCATTTAGACTGGGATTGCTATGTGAAGAAGGATGGGAAGTTCATCAACAAAGGCATGATTGCCTATATTATGGGGTGGAATCGCAAGAAGGCTTATACAGCCCTTCAAACCCTTTACCAAGAGAAAATCATCGCCTATACAGGTGTTGTCGGTAGTGATCACTACATCATGGTAAATCCTCTTTATATTCATCGAGGAACTACGGTAGAAGTCGAGGAAAAGAAGAAAATGTTCCTTCAAAAATATAATGAATCAACAAATTAATTTCCAGTGATTAGGATGACATGTCCCTCAGAAGGGACATGCATGTCCCAAAATTGACACATGTCCAAACGGGAGAACCCTTGGTATGACTGAGTTTTGGTTATTCTCTCTATCTATATCCAGGGGAAGGTTTTGATCTTTTGTTTGTGATACATGATGAGTTTGCTCCAAGTCCGTGTGAAAAGCACTGACTCTTTTATTAAGAGAGAAAGAAAAGCATGGGTGTTATCGTCCATATCGACCCCGACTGAACCTGAGGTCGTCAGACCGAATGGTGATGGAGTGGATGAAGCAAGCGAAGCGCGGTAGGCATTGCATGAAATGGATTCTTAACCCTTAACAATAGATAGATGTAGTCATTAGAGATTACAGCAAAGACCCGCACTAATGGAGTTTGTACGTAATAAAGGGAGGATGGTTGTGATGATAAATGGCAAGACATCCTGAAATCTATGCGTCTCCAGACTGGGAACCAGCAAGACAATATGTTATTGCTAGGGCAAATGGACTCTGTGAGCATTGCTATAAGAAAGGGAAGGTTAGGATAGGAAAAGAGGTGGACCATATTATTGAACTTAATGAAAAGAATAAGCATGAGTGGAATATCGCTTATAATCCGGATAACCTTCAATACCTTTGTACTGACTGCCATAACCATAAACATGATAGATCGATAGGGTTGCAGGATTTTCTATGTCCTCCAAAGTAAGGGGTGAAAAGATTTGAAAGTAACAAAGTTTACCAAGCCATCACATCAGTGTATAGGGTGTGGTCATCAGGTATACGGTATCTCATCGGTGATAGTAGACGGAATACGTTGCAAAATCTGTGAAGACTCTATGGTCCCGATTAGTTCATTACCGAAGAATCCCCCCGGGGGTAAAAAAAGTTTTAAGCTTTTTGGGGACCGCAGGGGGAAGTTACAATGTTACTCGCGGGATTTTTTCGCGTGACCCCCTCCCCATAGATAACTAGAAAGGTTGTGAGAAAAATGCCGAAGTCGGAGGATCTCTCCCGAGAAGAGCGGATAAGAAAAGAATTCAGCCGGCTGCGGCGATTGCTGAAAGATGTACCTAAAAGCAAACTGTCGGCGGCCGATGGACTTATCAAACGGATTGCCTTTATGGCAATTACCTTGGAGGACCTGGAGGCGGACATGAACGAAAACGGGACTGTAGAAGAATTTACTCAAGGGGAAAATAGTTATGACCGTCAACGCCCAGCTGCTCAACTTTATAACACCACCGTGAAAAATTACACGACTGCCTGTAAGCAACTATCTGACTTAATTCCTGCTGGTCCTCCTCCGAAGGATGTGCCAAAGGAGAAGGATGCGTTCGAGAAATTACTCGATCGTGGTAAGAGTGGCTAACATAATCATTCCTCAATACATTAAGGATTGGCACGATTATGTCGAACAGGAGCCAAACAACCACGGTAAGGACATCAAGTCACTTAAGGAGATTATTGAGAAGCTATTCAAGTCCAAAACAGTACGTTATGATCCGACCGATGTGGAAGCTTTCGTGGATTTTTGCCGCCTGGTTAAACACAGGGAGGGACGCTGGGTAGGTCAACCGTTTGAGTTGTCAATCGAACAGAAGTATATTGCCGCTTGTATTTTCGGTTTTAAGATGTATGACGAAGAACTCCAGATGGAAGTAAGGTACTTTCGTGAAATGGTTCTTTTCGTGGCCCGTAAATGGGGGAAATCAACATTCATTTCAGCAGTGGCCGATTTCCTTCTGATGGCGGATAGGGAGGCGGCGGCTCAGGTCTGGTGCTTGGCTACTCAAAAAGTACAGGCTGCCATTGTTTACGAAGCGGCAAAGTCATTCCTTCAGACAAGTGATGTCCTTACGCCGCCTAGTAATCCGAAGAAGCATTGGAGGACTAAGCGGGATAAGGACAATTCAGAGATGCTTCTTTTTCCAGCTACAAATAGTTACATGAAGGCCGGAAGCAAGAACAGCCAATCTCAGGATGGTCTGAATCCACACGGCGTTGTCATCGATGAGCTGCATGCCATCAAGGACCGAAACACTTACGATGTATTTTCTTCCGCTATGGGGGCCCGGACACAGCCGCTCATCGTCATCATTTCTACTTTCGGTTTTGTCCGTGAGGGGATCTTCGACAGCGTCCTTGAGCGTTGCAGGAAAGTGTTGGCCGGTAAAAGTAAGGAACGTCTATTCCCGATGATTTTTAGAGTAGATGATGATGACAAGCCAGAGGATCGCTCTAGTTGGATCAAAGCTAATCCTGGTCTTGGCAGTCATCCGACGATGAGCTACCTTGAGGGTGAATATCAGAAGGCACTTGAGGATCCGGCTCAGATGCCATCGTTCTTGGCGAAGCACTTAAACCGAGCCAGCTCCATGAGTGTTGTGTACTTTGATTTACCCAATGTTGATCGCTGTGCGGTGGACATGACCGAGGACATGATTTATGAGAAGTATGCTGTTGGTGGTGTGGATATGGCTGAAACGACAGACCTCTGTTGTGCGTCTGCCATCGTTCCGTTGGATGGGAAGTTATATCTTTTCCAGAAGTATTTCATCGCCAGGGCTCGGATAGAGCAGAACAGCAAAGCCGATAAGATGGCATATGAAAGCTTTTGTTTAACCGCTGCTGCTGATCCGCTTAACAAAGAGTTGCTCCAAGTCTGCGAAGGAAGCATGGTCAAAAAATCTGACGTGACGGCTTGGTATATGGAGCTCGCAGAAAAGTACGACGTCACCTTCTGGAAAATTGGATATGACCGTTGGCACGGTGGGGATTGGGTTGACGAAATGGAAATGAACGGGTTTTCAAAAGAGGATAGCGAAGGAAGAGGAGTAACATTTCCAGTTGCAATGGGTGCGAAGTCTCTTTCTGGTCCGATGAAAGAGACGAGGTCACTGTTTGAAGATCAGGTGGTTCAGTACAGCCGCCACAACGGCTTATTTCGTTGGTGTACGACTAACACAGCAGCAAGAGTTGATATAAACAGTAATATTCAACCGGATAAAGCAAAGAGCAGGGCACGTATCGATGGATATGTGTCTTTTTTAATTGCCTATATTGCCTATCAAAAGGTACGCGACATGTTCGAGGAATATCAACCGTAAGGAGGTGATTTACGTGGGACTTTGGCAAAGGGCCATAAACGCAGTGAACGCTTTTCGTGGTGATACTGTGACTGCTTCGAAAGTTATCGATCTGCTCAACCGTGGAATGCCGCTGATAGGAATAGGACGCGACTTATACAACATCCCTGAAGTTCGAACCGCAATCAATTTTATAGCGGAGAAAGTAGGGAGTATTCCTTTCTATCATGTACGGGCTGATTTAGAAGGAAACGTTGAGCTATTGAAGAACCGGGTCCAGAATGTGCTTACTATTCGGACCAATCCTTATCAAACGCCACAGGTGTTCTGGACTTATATAACGACGCGATTGTTATTAGCCAATAACGTTTTTATTCTTCCAGATTGGGATGAAGACGGTAATCTTCGTGCCATGTACCCGCTGCCGTTTACTCAATTTCAATTTTCACAGAGTGAAGATGGTCGCTTAGTGATCACGTTTCCGTATGCTTCAAGTTATGCATTTTACTATGACGACATTATTCACTTGCAACGTTTTCCGACACATCAGGGTGGAACCCAGCGACAGGCGACAGGCGGTTACGTGGAGATCGTCAATACCTTGCAATCACAGGCGGTGAATGACAGCAAAAATAGTCAACGGATAGCTGCCCTACTCCAGGTAAAGACACAGCTTAAGGGCTCGGACATGAAGAAAAAACTGGATGAGTTCAAGGAGCTATTTTTGACAGCGGAGAATACAACCGGATTTGGTATGATTGGCGCTGAATATGAGGTCCATAATCTTGATCTTAAACTTAATCCGCTGAATAAGGATCTGTTGGAAGCGATCGTTAGCTATATGTATAACTATTTTGGTGCATCCAAAGAGATTGTCACAAATACAGCGACAGAGCTGCAGTATGAACAGTGGGTAGACAACAGTATTAAGCCAATTGTTTATCAGGTTGAAGAGGAGCTGACTTATAAACTATTCAGCCCGACAGAGATCCAGCATAACAACAAGATTCAAGCTGAGCTCATTGATTTGGAGATCAGCACATTGTCTGCGAAAACGGCGTTCTACAAGGAAATGGTCTACGGCACCATCATGAATCGGAACGAAATTCGTAAGCGCTTGGGAATTCCGAAAGGACCGCCAGAGTTGGACGAGTTCTTAGAAAATAAGAATTTCCAAACATTGAAACCTGGAACATACACCGTGAAGGGAGGTGAGACGGATGAAAACGGAGGAGAATAAGAAGTCGCCGCTTGCGTCTCAGACGAAGCGAAAAGTTAACTTTGAGAATGAAATGTCGAGGTTCCGCGCAGTTACCGAAGAAATTGACGGTCAAAATATCAGGCGTTTACGTGGCTACCCAATTTTGTTTGATATTCCTGGAAAGCCTTGGCGCGGTAGCAAGTGGATCGAGAAAGTGGATAAGAAGGCACTTGATGGTGTTGATTTTTCAAAACTTGTCATTTTGCTGGATCACAAAACGGAATGGGTTCTCGGTCGCGTAGGTAAAAATATGCGCGCTGTTGTGGACGATACTGGCCTGTTTGTCGAAGTCACACTTGGTGATACATGGATCGATGATTATGTGTTTGACCGTGTCCAAAAGGAGATTATCGAAGGTATGTCATTTTGGTTTGATAACAACTCAATGATCGCGAGCGACTGGGAAAATAAGATTGACGTGATTTTGAAAATTAATGAGGTGTACGAAGTCAGTCTTGTCACGTTCCCGGCATATGACGAAACGGTTATCATCGCAGAAAAAGTGGAGGAAGAGCCAGAGGTTATTGTGGAAGAAGAACCGGTTGATGACGAAACAAAAAAGCAAGCACTCATCGATCTAATTGAACTTTTATAGGAGGGGAAATAGCAAATGAAATTGAGCCAAAAAGAAGCCGCTGAATTAAAACGCGAAAAGAGTGAGCTGGAACAAAAGCGTCTAGCACTTAAGGAGAAGGTTAAGAACCATCGAGATATGTCCTCCGAAGACATTGGGAAAGTAACGGATGAACTGCGTAGTATGGTGGAACGCATCGATGTGATTAATGAGAAGCTAGTTGATGCACCTGAACCGAATCTGAGAGGAGTGTTGCCAAATATGAAAACGAACGAAATCACGGAAGAAAATTACCGCAGCTCTGCTAAATATCGTGATGCTTTTTATCGCAGTTATCTAAACGGAAAAGTGAGTGAGGCTGATGCTGAAGTAATGTCTTTCGGTAAACGCGCTGTGACTGATGCGAACGGCGGAAGCGTCACTGCTGGTGGAGATTATCTTGTACCTCAAACGACTCTTGATCGTGTATATTCAGTCATTAAGCAATACGGACGGCTGTACTCTGCTATTACAAAGTTCGGTTTTACCGGTGACGTTAGTTTACCGATCGGTACAGCGGGAGCTCCTACAGACAATGGTGATGGTACAGCTTCGTTAAACTTCACATTCACTGAGGTTACTATTTCACAGCAAGCGGTTGTTGCGACCATCACTGTTAAGAATCTGCTTCTTCGCAACAGCATCCCTGCATTCGAACAATACTTAGCGATGGAGATCGGAAAGTACGTTGGATTGTTGCTGGAAAACTATGTTTTGAATGGGTCCACTACCGATTCCACATTCCAAGGAATTATTACGGCTATTAAGGTTGCCCCTTCTGCAGCTAATACCTATTCGGTTATGGATTGGCAACAAATTGCAGATATCCTTGCCGATGTGGAAAGCCCTTATGGAGATCAAGGTACGTGGGTAATGAAGCGCTCCACGTTCTTCACGAAGTTTTTCGCACTTACTGACGCAGCAGGAAAGCCTCTTGCGACTGTTGCTCCAGTTCAAGGTGGACCAGGAGCATCAAATTACCTCATTGCTGGGATGCCTGTAGTGTTTACCTCTCAGATGCCTGACACGGATTCTGTATTGTTCGGTGATCTGTCCACGTACATTGTAAACGAATCCGAGGCGTTTGTGATCGAGTCAAACTCTTCCGAGAAGTTCTCCGAAGATAAGACGGTATGGCGTGGTAAAGTGTATTCCGGCGGTAAACCGTTATTTGCCAAAGACACATTTACCTACTGGAGCCATCAAGCTTAGTAAATGAATTAACGGGGCAGAGTTAAACTGCTCCTTATAAAGAATGGAGGTTTCAAACCCGATGCGAAGATTCCATCCCAAATTTGATAGTTGGGTCCCGAGCGACGTTCGCGGAGTACGACTTGAACGTATGTATCCTGCGCGGTTTCAGGTGAGTGCAGAAAAAGCGGTAGCGGCTACTACTGTTGCTGTTATGGCAGCAACAGCTTTAACCGCGGCGACACAAGAGATTGCCTCTGGAATTACGAGTCCTGCAGTTCCAAGAAGTATAAGGGTGAAAGGAAATGCTGCTGGCATTGCCGGCGATGTTGTAATCCATGGTACAAACTATGCAAGCGAAACTATTAGCGAGACGATCGCTTTGAATGGATCAACGGTGGTAGAGGGAAATAAAGCTTTTAGAACCGTGACTCAGATTGATCTTCCTGTTGAAACAAATGCTGGAACAGATACTGTAAGTGCGGGTTGGGGAGACAAGTTGGGAATACCATATAAGTTACCGCATAACACGGTTCAGATGGCCTATCGGAATAATGTCCTGGAGGGCACAGCTCCTACAGTGACTACGAGCGCGACAAATCTAGAAGATAATACAGTAGATCTGAACAGCGCGTTGAATGGCACTGTTGTAGATGTCTATCTTCTTGTGTGATCGTTATGACCAATGAAGAGCTTCTTGCAAAGGTTAAAACTGGTCTAAGTATTGGGGGAACGTACAATGACGCCACGCTTATGATTAAGACGATTGCCGTGAAAGAGTTTATGCTTAATGCCGGAATTACTCAAGAGCAAATTGAGACTGATCTCGGCATTGCAACACTGACCGTAGGCGTTACGGATCTCTGGAATTTGTCAGCGGGAGAGGTAAATTTTTCAGGTGCCTTTATACACATTCTCATGCCACAGCTGATGGCGGTGAGTTTGTGAGGTTGGACAGTATTATAAATCTTGTTCAAGTTACTCATGATGAAAACGGCATAGGTGATCAGGTCGAAATTATTACAAAGCGGCAAATTTTTGCCCAAAAGAAATCTGTCCGGCAGTCTGAATTTTACCAGGCTGCCTCTACAGGTTTAAAGCCAGAGTTGACATTCGTGATATGGTCAGATGAGTACAGCGGAGAATCGAAATTGGAGTATGAAGATAAGACGTACACTATCATCCGGACTTTTGATAAGAATAGTAGAACCACGGAGCTTATCTGTTCTGGTCTCGTGAATGGAGGGTAAGCATGCCAATACCCAAAAGTGTAATTAAAGTGAAAAAAAATGGAGTTGAATATGTTTCATCGGTGGATTGCACAAAATATCTTCTAGTTGAACTTCAAAGGGCTGCATTACGTGATGTAGGTAAATTTCTTCGAAGAAGAATACTTGATCAAGTTAGAAAACTACCAGGGTTAAAGAGAGGGAAACGGCCAACAAATGCATTCCAATACTGGGTTAGGAAGCGCGAAACTGATTTACAAGTGGGGATTAAGCACAATACCTGGTATGGAGTAGAACAGGAATTAGGGACGAAGAACCAACCTAAAAGAGCGTTTCTTAGGAATGCTGTATTCAACAATATCGATGAGATTAGACGGATTCAAGGAATGTACATCAAGGAAATCGAGGACGAAAACAGGGCTCTTGGATTAATTGAAGAGGGTAATGAAGGGGATAACGAAGATGATGGAGTTTAGGAAATTGATACAAGCCCACTTAAAAGCCATTCATCCGAGAGTTTACTTCCAGGTCGCTCCTGAATCAGCTCAATACTCCTATATCGTTTATGATTTTTCCAATTCACTGGATGACGGGGAAGGGTTGCAGGTCATTACTCTTGATGTCGATGGGTGGGACAACCCTGGCAATGGAGATACAACAGCCCTTGAAACCTTAATGGACACGATAAACGAATCTTTAAATAAAAAGTCGTTAACAACAGATACCTTAACGGTATCTTTTTATGCGGAGACAAAACTTCCACTTACGGACGATGATCCCAGGATCCGTAGGAGGAAGTATATCTACCAAGCAAGGTTATTTGAAAGGAGTTGATGGCATTGCAAAACAACCTTACCCAAGAACAGATTGAAAACATCCAGATTGATTATGGCCTGGTTTATCTCAATTATGGGGAAACAGATCAGAAGAAACTAGGTCCTACTAGAGGAGGAGCTGAATTTTCTGCTACCAAAAACATTCGCGATATCGCCTATGATGGTACTCTTGGGAAGACAAAGGGCATGCAGGTGATCGATGAGATTAATGCGGTACTTAAAGTTAGTATCCTCGATACCAGTTTGGCGACGATTGCCTCCATGATGCCACAAGCTGACTATGACAGTGTAAATGGCATTATCACGAATACTACAGGTGGTTTGATTGGAAATACCAAATATTTTACAAACGTCACCATGTTTGGTAAAACAACCGGTGGCGAATATAAAAAAATCACGTTGTACAATGCCATGAATGAAAGTGATTTTGTTTTAAAGGCTGCGGCTAAATCTGAAGGTGAGGTAGGATTAGAAATTCACGCTCACTGGGATCCATTGGATCAAAGTGATCTATATAGCATCGAGGATGTTACATCCATCAGCGATGACACAACCAAACCAACGGTAACCACTACTCCTCTTGATGTGGCTACCGGCGTATCTACAACAGCTAATTTAACGGCTTTATTTAGCGAGGATGTCAGATCCAGTGACATTACCACAGACAACTTCATTCTGATCAAAGCCAGTGACGGATCCATTGTAGCGGGATCGATAGTCTACAACAGTTCAACAAAGACAGCTACATTCGATTCTACATCGAATTTGACAGATGCATCGGCTTATATTTGGACTATTGCACGTGTGCGCGATAATGCAGGAAATGTAATGAATCCAGTAGTAGTAAACTTTACAACAGCTTAAACTTAAAACAGACAAAAAGACAGGGAACGATGATCCCTGTCTTTTTTCATATGGAGGTTAATATGTTAACGATCAAACAAGGAATAAAACTTTCAGCAATCATCGATAAATTAGAATTGAAGATTTCAGATCCATCCGCTTCCCAAAAAGAAGTAGGGTCTGACCTGATCATGCAAATCATCAGCAAAGCTTATAAAGCTGAGCAGGAAATCTATGCATTTGTTGCAGAAATCAATGGGTGCAGCATAAAAGAAGCGGAAAAAGCGGATCTGATCCAGTTTATCAAGGACCTCGTTTCTGATTCAGGGGCCATGAGTTTTTTCAAATCTGCTGTCAGATCAAAGGTCCAAGGATAGTTGAATTACTTTCAAAAACTTATGATTTGACAGCCATCTTAGACTTACCTTTATCGATCATCACAGACTATATTATCCATGCTGTAGAAAAAGAAAAAGATCAATTAGCGTGGGAGTTATGGACTTCTGTTTATCCTAATATGGTTTTAGGTTATATCAAATTCAAAGATTTTACCTCATTTAAAACGGATTTGCTCAAGAAACCACTTCAGTACTCACATAAAACTCCAGAGGAAATTGAAAATGAATTATTGGACGTGATTGCTGCTTATGAAAGGCGGTGATAGCAATGGAAATATTTAAGCTCTTCGGGAGTATTTTTGTCGATAACGAAGGTGCAAATCAACAAATAGACGAGACCGATCAAAAAGGGCAGGGTTTAGCTGGCACATTTGGAAGCATGGTTGGAGCGGCGGCCCAATGGGGAGTTGCAATGGCTGCCGCTATCGGTGTTGTAGTAGTCGGAGCGATTGGAAAAGGTATCATGAGTGCCGAGGAACTTCATAAGGCTATGAACGGACTACAAGCGCAGACCGGGGCAACGGATGAAGAAATGCAGGGCATGGAAGAATCCTTAAAGCGGATCTATGAGAATAACTATGGTGAGAGCTTTGAAGATATAGCGCAGGCCATGACGAACGTAAAACAGGCTACAGGCTTGACCGGGGAAGAGCTGGAGAAAACAACTCAGAATGCTTTAATGTTACGTGATACGTTTGGAACGGAAGTAAACGAAACAGTAAGAGCTGCAGATCAATTAATGAGACAGTTTGGAATATCTTCTGATGAAGCTATGACATTGATTGCACAAGGTTTTCAGGGTGGATTAGATAAATCAGGGGACTTTCTTGATACCATAAATGAATACAGTGTCTACTTTGAAACCTTAGGATATGATACCGAAGGTTTTTTTAATACCCTTTCTGCCGGATCAGAAGCTGGAGCTTTTAATCTTGATAAGATTGCTGATGTCATGAAGGAATTTGGGATCAGGACAAAGGATATGTCCGATTCTTCTAAAGAGGGGTTCGAATCTCTCGGTATGAATGCAGACGCAATGTTCGCACAGTTTGCCAAAGGCGGAGATGCGGCCAAGCAGGCAACAGAACAGGTATTCCAGGCTTTAGGTAATATCGAGGATCCACTCCTGAGAAATACCATTGGCGTTCAACTTATGGGAACTCAATTCGAAGATTTAGAAGCCGAAACCATACTTGCACTTGGAAACATTGAGGATAAATTCAACTCCACTGGAGACACGCTTAATAAAATCAATGAAATTAAGTATGATTCTTTTTCCGAAGCTATGACCGGGGTGGGCAGACAGATTCAAGTGGGGATGCTAATGCCTATTGGAGAGAAACTTTTGCCCCTTCTAAATGACTTCGCCAACTGGTTGAGTTCTAAAATGCCGGAGATAGAAGCGTTTGTTACTGATGCTTTCACTGGGTCAGGAGATGTCTTGAAAGCTTTTGGAGAGGTATTCAATTGGCTAAAAGACAGTATCATTATTCCCATATTCAATGCTTTGGTTCCTTTTGTTCAAGAAAATCTAGAGAAATTGAAGGTATTCTGGGATGAAAATGGGGCTCAAATCAAACAAATTGTGAGTACTGTTTTTGGCGCGATAAAAGAAACCATAAATACAATTATGCCCATCATAACAAGCATCATCAGTACATCTTTAAATACCACGATGGGGGTTATTAAACTTTTTACGGGGCTCCTTACAGGTGATTGGAAAAAGGCATGGAATGGTGCTAAAGACATTGTAAGTAGCATATTCGGGGGGATTGTCAGTATTGTTAAATCATCTATAAATGTTGTAATCAAGGCGTTTAATGGGATGATTCGATCACTAAACAGCTTTGAGTTTAGCGTTCCTGATTGGGTTCCAGGTATGGGCGGTAAGGGATGGTCACCTAGTATTCCATCCATTCCATATTTGGCTAAAGGGACTGATTTCTTTGCTGGAGGAATGGCGATCGTAGGGGAAGAAGGGCCTGAGCTTGTTAACCTTCCTCGAGGCAGCCAGGTGATTCCAAACAATCGAACAGAAGATCTGCTAAAAACACCTGAATACATTGTAGTAGAAGTGAACCTGGACGGTCAAAAGATGGCTCAAGTGCTAGCTAAACCTATGAGTTTCGAGCTAGGTCAACACACTCGCGGGCGTGGCCGAGGAGCAGGGGTGATTATGCCATGATGACCGTAACCATCGGAGGAAAAACGTTTGAGGAATTAGGAATCACTTTATTAAAAGGATCTAATATCCCTATTCTCCCATCCACCAGAGAGCGAACCATGACCATTCCCGGCAAGCATGGTAAATGGTCTTTTGGTAGTGAGTTTGAGCCCAGGGTATTTCAGTTAGAATGTGCATTCATTACAGCACAAAATCGAACTGATCTAGAAAACCAGATTCGAGAATTAGCCGCACATCTCTGTGATGAATACGGCAGGCCAATGGAACACAAACTCATTTTCTCAACGGAGCCTGATCGATACTACACCGTTAAGTATGCCGGTTCATTGCCCATCGAGAAGTTAGCATCAGTAGGATTTTTCAGTCTCCCTTTGATTGCCTATGACCCTATCGCTTCATTGGTAGAAGATACTGTCGAAGAGTTTACCTGGGATAGTCAAATCACATTTGAAAACACATTGCGATATGACGATCAATTTGAATTTGCATTAACAGCCCCTATTACATTCGAAGTTAACAACTTTGGCACTATGAATGCAGCTCCTAAGATCCAGGTGACAGGAAGCTTCACAACCTTTTCTATTTTGGATGGGACACGAACCTTTATTTACAACGAAGCTATTGCCAGTCAAACGCTTGTCATTGATACTGACAAGATGACAGTAACAATCGGCACGACGAATAAACTGAGTAAAATTACCGGGGATTTCATTGAACTCCCCGTAGGCATAAATAATATCACTATCGGAGGAACCAGCTTAAATTGCATGGTTTCTTTTCAGTTGCGGCCAAGATTCTTATAGATAGGAGGCGGGTTAATTGGCTGACATTGAATTAATTGGAGTCAAAGAATCACTGGAAAGTGGTAAGCAGAAGATCAATGATAATTTCACAGCTTTAAATAATGAAGTGTCTGGCGGAGCGACTGGACTTCAACAACGGGTAACCACTCTAGAAGCACAGGAGCAAGATCATGAGACAAGGTTAGTGTCAGCGGAAGAAACCATTGTAGACCATGAAAACCGACTGGATAATCTTGTGGCTGAAGCTGGGTCAAGCAACTCTGAAATTGTAGACTCTCGGTACGATGAGCCAGATAATATTACCTATCCGACCCTTGGCGACCGGCTGAATGCAAAATCGGAGCAAATTGGAAATCTATCGGCTGATATTGTACAACTACAAGATTATCTTAACTACATGCCAATAAACGGTGGCGATTTTGACGGTAACGAACCTATTGGGGTTGTTATAGATGGTGGTACTTACTAAAATTAGAGGGAGATTATTAAATGTCAACGATAAAAGTAAAACGTGGAAATGCAGCAAACCTAGGAGCTTTGACACTCCAAGCAGGTGAGCCAGCATTTACATTAGATACCGGAAAGTTATACATCGGAAACGGAACTGATAAGATTTTGATCAATCCAGATCAACAAACAAATGCGCCAACTGCCACGAAGTTGCAAACAGCTCGGACAATTGCGGTTTCCGGTGACGGCTCTGGGTCGGCATCCTTCGACGGTTCAGCCGATGCTATAATCACATTTGTTCTGGCAAATAGTGGTGTGACAGCAGGCACATATACGAAGCTGACTGTTGATGCCAAGGGGCGAATTACATCAGCTACGCAAATAACGGCGAGCGACATACCCAATTTGACGCTTTCCAAGATAACGGATGCAGGAACTGCGGCTAGTAAAAATACAGGGACAGCCGCAGGCAATGTACCAATACTAGACGTTAATGGAAAACTTGACACAAGTATTCTACCAGTCATCGCCATATCTAATACATTTGTTGTTGCAAGTCAGGCAGCTATGTTAGCCTTGACTGCAGAGGTTGGCGATATTGCAGTTAGAACAGACTTAAATAAGTCTTATATACTAAGGGTTGCTGGAGCGTCTGTACTGGCGAACTGGCAGGAATTACTTACTCCTACGGATGCAGTACAGAGCGTGGCGGGTAAAACGGGAGTTGTTACACTTACGTCTTCAGACGTTGGACTTGGCAATGTTACCAACGAATCCAAAGCGACCATGTTCACCAGCGCAGCGCTGACCGGTACTCCAACTGCACCTACGGCAGCGATAGGAACCAACTCAACACAAATTGCTACAACAGCTTTTGTTAAGGCACAGGGTTATTTGACAGCAAGCTCAGATATTGACGGAGGAACATTCTAGGGGGTGCTGATCAATGGCAAACAAAATTCAGTTTAAGCGTGGGATAAAGACGTCACTTCCCGCACTTGCCCCCGGTGAACCAGGATATTGTACGGATACGAAAGAACTGTTCATTGGTAATGAGTCAGGGGGCAACACCAAATTTATCCGTGCAGGAGAACTTATTTTTAATGTTAAAGATTATGGTGCTAAAGGTGACGGTGTAACGAATGATCGCGATGCTATTCAGGCAGCTATTGACGCAACTCCTGCTGGCGGCGTTCTACGCATTCCTGAGACAGCCAACGGATATTACTTGAAAAATACTTCTCCTTCCGATACTCAACTTCTTCTAATCACAAAGCCGATCAGATTTGTCGGAAGTGGTTTATATTCTAAATTATTGATCGACTCAACTGTTCCGAACACCTGTGATGTTATCCGAGTATCACCTAGCACTTCATACGGTAAGGATTTGGCTGGAATCGAAGGAATACACATTGAACCTGTTTCTGGAACTCCTGCAAGACACGGTATTCACATTGACGTAACGAATACAGGTCAATATATTGCCCGATATACAATTCAGCGAAATGTGATAAAACAACTTGGTGGATGGGGTATTAAATTAACCAATCCGACTAATTTAGATGGTTTTTTTGCTTCGTGTATTGAGAAGAATTTAATCTACGGTGGAATGAGTTTCCAACGTTTAGGTGACTCCATTGATATCTGCAAAAATACAATTACAGGGTCTAATGTTGGCGTTGAGATAAGCGGTATTGACGGAGCTTGCCAAGTAACCATCGAAAAAAACAATATCACTACGGCTGGTGGAGCCATAAAAATAAATTCGCATGACCAAGTCAAAATTATTAAAAACCAAATTGAACAAGTCAATGCGTATACGGGGGATACAGTAAACGTAAATGCGAGTATTTATCTTGGCACCGTACCTCATGCTGAAGTCATCGGAAACAATATCACAGCTCATGGTAATGTGGCTCATAACATCCGTGCAGCTACTTCCTATCGTGCAACCATCGATAGAAACACGATGAGAAAAGGTACTGCTGAAATAATCCGAGTCGATTCAGGGTCAAACAAAACGGATATCGGATATAACAATTTTTACATCGATACTAATGAAACAGAAATCGCTCCTTCTATTCTCAATAATGGTATTGGAACTATGGGAATTGAAAATCCATTGACCTTAATCAATGGATATACTGCCGATGAAGCGGTAAACTTTGGAACTCCTTCCGTTATAAAAGACTCAAACGGAATTGTTCACTTCAAAGGAAAGTTAGTTCCAGGAACTCGGACAGCAGGAACGACGATTACCATTTTGCCTGTAGGATTCCGTCCGACTAAAGCATGTAATGTTAACGTGGGGTATTGGAACTTCACCACCTCCAAAACGGAAATAATGACGTTAATTATCGACGCTGCTGGATCAGTTGTGGTGGCAAATACCTTAGATACGGCAAGGATTGACTTAGATGGTATAACCTTTAAAGCATCATATTAAACTCCAACCAAATTAATTTTTTCTCATGATAATAGACTTAATGAAAATGATTATTTTCTTCCATCGCCCATGGTATTGGCGTTTTTATTATGTTTAAATGAAGAAAAGGGCCGTGCGTGGCCCTAGAGAATATCTTCTATATCCCGGATGATGGAAGTTACACCAGTGTGAAAGCTCTTTAAAGATGGAAGAACTGGGATCTTTAAGTCTGAAAAAATAAATCCTATCCAGGAAGTGATCTCGACACCTCTACCTGGAATCGGAATAGGGACTTGGTTTACCTGATCCCAAGGCATTCCATCAACGGTAACATTAACGCAGTTTTCGATATGGATAGCGCCTTGAGGAAAACTTGATAAAGTTCTCCCTCTTTTATCGAAAGTTCGAATGTGATTACTCTGTACCCTAGTTTGTGGGCTTAAATCTATGTGTTTGTTTGGATTTACCAACTTGTTAAGATGTCCGATCCAAATCATCGAATGCTGATAAGGTTGATACTTTTCTAACAATAAAACAATATCTTCACGCTCTGCTCTGAGCCCTTCAAAGACCCTACTATCGATTGTTTCATTAAAATCCTTCGAAGTTGGTTTAATAGGAAAGACACAATTCCTTTTCTTAGTACTTAATTTCTTAGGGTCAATGTGCTGGACACAGCAGGTATCAAATATATAGTTTGCAGAGTAGTCTAATGGTGATTTAACATTCTCTAAGAAATTCTTTATTTTTACAAGCAGTCGGTTAGGTAATTCTTTGTTGTGTAGAGATCGGAGATATAGTTCTTCTATTTCCTGCAGTTGATAATCCGCCTCTTCAAGTACAGCTTTGGCGTTCTTTAATGGCATAGTACTTCACCTCCTTTCATATGAAATAAATTATACACGAAAGGGTGATTGAATTGGACAAGGAAGCTATTAAACGTATCTTTGAGGAGTTATTGGCAGAGTGGGACGCTACAGAACATACAGCTATACAAGAATTTAGTGAAGATATGGATTCTGAGCTTAATGAACATGAGGAAAGAAAAGCAGATTATCGAAAAAGATTTTTAGAAGCATTGGGAGACGCCGAATAGGGGTCTTTTTTATTTTTCCTAAAACCAAGAAAGGATGATAGAAATGACTATTGAAAATGCAACAATTAGACAATGTGAAGTGGGTATCTTTGTAGCTGGAGAGAATATCGTCATCGAAAACGAGTTCATAAATAAATGCAATGTAGGGGTAGTTATGGTACCATTTAACCAAGATTAGCAACAGGAATGAAAAGAGCACCCCGCTAGGTGCTCCTCTCCCTACTTATTCGAACTTCATATTGTCTTTGTTGCAATCAGTGACCTTTTTGCAATGCGGGCAATTAGTTGTGTTCCCAGTCATAACAGCAGATACAAAAGAAGCTTGATCCATTTGGATCGGTGACGGGAACGATTTCTTGCAGTGTTTGCATACGACCTTTAGCATGATTGTCACCTCCTGTCCATTAAAGTCCGGAACAATAGCAGGTTGTTCCAACAATATCCATTCGACATCTGGGATAAAATTCCTACTGAATAAAAGGAATTTATTACCTCTTGTCGAATGGATATTGTGGAGAGGGAGGTGAGTGAAGTATGGATAAAAAGAAATTACTGTGTGATTTATTAAGAAGAATTGAGCAAGGTGAGGAACCCAGACATGAGGCGCTTGAAGTTGACCATGAAAACTTTGGAACGATAGTGGAAATGGCAACAGACGAGGGATTTCTTAAAGGTGCGAGTGTAGTTAGAGCTGGTCAGGGAAATAAAGTGAAGATGGTATTTTTAAATGGTTCCAAAGTTACATTGAGTGGTCTGAATTTTATAGAAGAAAACTGCAGATAATGCTCAACACCCGTTAATTCGGGTGTTTTATTTTTAAACCAAAACCAACTTTAATTCTCTAATTAAAGAATTAAATTATCTTCACCTAAAGGGTATGTATCACTTCATGTCGAAATAAATCTTCAAGGGGGATAAAAATGGAAATTAATTTATTTGGTGATTTATTCAAGGATAAATTAGGTAATTATTATGTTGCAGTGGATAGATTTCAAAACAACTTAACTCTTGTAAATGCGGTTCACTTTTTTGCTAGTAATTTCATTATTGATGAAGAGTACTGTAAAGAGCACGAAAATGAGATTGTCTCATGTTTCCCTGTTGAGGAATTACAGAACCACATAGAGAGGGTTACCATGCAAGACTCGGATGCTTCCAATAAGCTTCCTCTAAAGTTATACCTACTAGAATCATTACTTGAGGAGTTTGAAGTGGTAGTAGACCCGTTTTATGAAAGAGATACATCAGAATAGCACCTATCCAGGTGCTATTCTTTTTGACCAAATCGACCTTTTGTAAAAAAAAATAAGGAGGTGAAACCATGTGATCAAGGTATACGATCGTGACCTTAACCTGGTCGCCTTTTTAGAAAATGCTTTCGCAATCGGATATGAGAAGCGGCTCAATGAACTATGGACCGCTTCTTTTTCTTTACCAGCGAATGACCCGAAGAACGCCGAATGCCTTCCATATCGGTACGTCGAAATATTCGATGGCACAGATAGAGTGGATTTATTCCGAATCATCCCAACCAAGACTGGCAGAAATGACAGCGGAATCGTGAAGGATTACCAGTGCGAGCATGTGCTAGCTACCCTGCTAGATGACGTTCTTTTTCGTTACCATGAACGATTAGGCTTGCCAACCACTTCTGTTCTTTCCTACATTCTAAGCCAACAAGATGAAGTAAGATGGCAGCTGGGTACCGTGGAAATCACGAGAACCTTTGACTACAAATGGGAGAACGACAATTTGCTAGCAGCCGTATTTTCAATCCCTAAGCCCTTTGATGTGGAATATATATGGACTTGGGATACTTCAACATATCCATGGACCTTAAATCTGGTAGAACCAGAGAGCGAAGTCCAGACCTACATTCGATATCGAAAAAACCTGAGAGGGATCACCAAGACCGAAGATCCCACTAACCTTTGTACCCGCCTTTATGTATTGGGGTATGGCGAGGGAGTCAATCAGCTAGGTATTGAGACAGTCAATCCGACTGGTCAACCGTACATCGATGCTGATACTCAGGCCCAATATGGGGTGATTGCAAGGGTATGGACGGATCGACGATATGAGAGTACAGAAACGCTGTTCAATGCCGGGAAATCGCTCCTGGATGAAATGAAGCTCCCCCACATCACATACTCCCTAGAAGCTGCAGACATCTATCAAGTGACAAAAGATAGCGTGGACAAGTTTGTTTTGGGTACGGTGGTCAGAGCGATTGATGATGAGTTAGGAATTGATATCCAAACTAGAGTCGTAGGGCTTGATAAAAGTGATGTAATGGGCGCACCTGGCGACATAAAAATCACCATAAGCAATAATGTCATCGATCTTGGAAACACGATTTCTTCATTGGCTGAAAGGCAGAAGATCAATGAGACATATGCCCAGGGAGCAACAAACCTTGATTCCCATGATTACGAGGATAATTGTGATGCAGATAATCCAACCGTCATTAAGTTTTATCTGCCAGAGGAAACAGCAAGGATAAATAAGATGCTGCTGTCATTTGAAACACTTGCTTTTCGAGCTTACTCAAAAGGGAATGAAGCCAAGGAAGTTGAAGTGATAACAAGTGAGGCAGATGAACAAAAGCTTTTAACAAGTGACGTAGGATCTTGGAGCTTGTCGGATGCTCAGTATTTGCCCGGTGATTTTATGAATACAAATGGTGACCATGACCACTATTATAGTGACAGTTGGACAGATGGCAGCACAAGCGGTTACACATCAACGGATGGCGATCACGTTCATTCCATGTATTCCGTTTCTCATGACCATGAATTAACCATACCGGCCCATGACCATGACGTGACAATCCCAAGCCATACGCATGAAATTATTTATGGAATCTATAACGGCCCAACGCCGACAGCTGTTTCAATCGAAGTCGATGGAAATCCAGTTCCGGGATCTGCAACATCCGGAACAGATATCGACCTGGTCCCCTATCTATCGAAAGACGGGGAAGGAAGAATTAATCGAGGGACATGGCATGAAATTGCGATTACACCCAATAATCTTGGGCGCATAAGAGCCAATGTCGTCATTCAGTTGTTTGTTCAATCCCGTGGTGGAGGAGATTATTAATGAAAATCCATACCCGCAAGAAAATGATGGATGCTGGTGTGTTATCAGAAAAAAAAGCAAATAAGAAAAACCGATTAATCAAAGATGGGAAAATGGTTGAAGTTGATACCATTGAATCCCAAGAAGTAAATTTTGAAGATTTGGCATCCGAAATGATGGCGACCATCGAGAATCAACAAGATGGGTTAGATCAAAAGGAATTGACCAACCTTTACAGAGAAAAAGGATATGAAGTCCATGACATCACTTTGGCTATTGCCATATTGCAAAGAAAGAAGAAAATTGTTTTTTTAAGTGATTAGCTAATAGCAGCTCCCCAGCAAACTATGCCCGAAAAGCCCTTATGGAGGTGGGGGCGAAGTAGGATCCCTGGGGAGCTGTTATTATATATCGGGAGCCGAAAGGCTCCTTTTTATTTTCGATGAAAGCGAGGGATTGAATTGAAAGAACCCATTATTACAGGAGTAGGTTCCGCTGCTCTTGCTTATCTAGTTGGGGGCTGGCACCCAATATTTAATGTCCTTATCTTCTTCATGGTATTAGATTACTTTACCGGATTAGGTTGTGCTATTAAATTCAAAGAGTATACGTCATATCGTAGCTTTTGGGGATTCACAAGAAAGATTTTGGCTTTATTTATTGTTATCGGTGCCGCTCAATTAGATATATTCGCTTCAAAAATGGCTCAGCAAATGGGATCCGCATGGAATACCAATGGGGCATTGATGTTTGGCACCGCATTAGCTTTCCTTTATGATGAAATTCATAGTGCAGCGGCTAACTCGGCAAGATTGGGAATTAAATGGCCGAATGTTATTATGATTTGGATCGGCAGAGAAATCGAATCTAAGGTGAAGAGGGGTGAAGGAAATGATCGCTCAGCATAAACCAATCATCGTCTTAGATGCTGGTCACGGAGGATCTGATCCAGGGGCCGTAGGGAACGGCCTAAAGGAAAAAGACATTAACTTAAAGCTTGCCATGAAGACTGGAGCTATCCTTGAAGCAAGAGGAGCCAAAGTTCTTTACATCAGGACAACAGATATCTTTATTCCTCTAGAAGAAAGAGCGAAGATGGCGAATAGATGGGGAGCCGATTTCTTTTATAGTTTTCACGTTAATTCGGCTGCTGGTGTTGCTTCTGGATTTGAAAGCTTCATTTATTCAGATAATAGGCAAACAGCCGCTTATCAAAATATGATCCATCGTAAAATAGCAGCTGTGTTTGCAACAGAAGGTACTTCAGATAGGGGGCAGAAGAAAGCCAACCTTGCAGTTTTAAGAGAAACTAACATGCCAGCTTGCTTAGCTGAGTATGGATTTATCAATTCGATCAAGGATGCTTTGCTGCTAAAGAAGGATTGCTTCCTGGACAAGCTTGCTAAGGCTACAGCCGATGGGATTGCAGAAGCTGTGGGGTTACCTCCAGTGCAGGAAAAAGAAGAAGTGAAATTGCCTATCGTCAAAGGTTTTTGTACTGTCGTAGCGCAGGGAAAGCAAACCCAAGGAGTCATTATCAATGGACGCGCTTATATCCCGGTGCGAAAAGTTACGGAAATACTAGGCATGCCAGTCTCCTGGGATGGGATTACAAAGACTGTAACTATTTTAACGCCGAAGAAATGAGTTTAAGGCCCTCCGCTCAGTAAGAACGAAGGGCCTTATTTTTGTTTTGCCATACTCCGTTCAACTTGCTTCAAGTGCTTCAGTAACGCTTCCTTATCGCTATTGATTGTAAACATGATCCAAGCATTATCAAGCTTAAATGGATGTGGTAAAGCTTTAACGATATGATAGCGCTCCTGTAACAACTCAATTAGTTCTCTGCGCTCCGTAGCTACATTAAGTCCTTCAATTGATAGATCTATACTGCTTCTACTAGGAGGTCCCCACGTTCTATCCCTTATCTCTCTGATTTCGTTTAATCTGCGCTGCTTTTTCGCGATTTGATCAAGCATATCTAGAGCCCAGATATCATGGAGTATTTCCGTTAGATGCTTCTTTAACATAATATCATCCCCTCCCATATATCCAAATAATAGCATCAAAAGAAAGAAATTTGTCAAAAATCAGAAAAAATAATATATGTTATAAACAAAAAAATATCAAAAAATCCCCACTGTCCTTTAAATTAATGGTTTTTTTGGTATTTAGGAGGAATTTGTAAAAATATGGTGAATTTTGTTATTTACAAGATTGAGAATGTGGCGAGGTATAAAATATGGCTAAACGAAGAAGAAAGAAGGATCCTATAGCAGAACTCCTTGGATTAAGTGTAATGGGAGTATTCTTTTTTGTCTTTAGTAAGTCCAATTCATTCGAAGTTTCAGGGATATTTGCTGGTATATGGATAGGTATCTGTCTAGCAGGTTCATTTGCCTATGATCAGGTTAAAAATGATTGTTTAAAAAGATCTGGAATAACCGAAATTGACAAAATGGATGGGAGACAGTTCGAACATTATTTAGGTTTATTATTTAAAACTCAGGGTTATAAAACGACGGTAACTCGTGCAGCCGGGGATTATGGTGCAGATTTAGTAATTGAAAAAGAAGGAAAGAAAATTGTAGTACAAGCCAAGCGTTATAGCAAGAATGTTGGAATTGAAGCAGTACAGCAGGCTCAGGCATCCATAGCCCATTATAAAGCTCATGAAGCATGGGTTGTAAGCAACAGTGATTATACAGACGCTGCTAGAAACTTGGCCTCATCAAATAGTGTTAGATTAATTAACCGAAAAATGTTGATCAAAATGATCCTTGAAATGAATCCTCAAGCAGTACCAGATCCAAAGAATGTGATTGAAGAGTTGCCACAAAAACAAATTAAATGTGACCGTTGTGGAAGCTCAATGGTATTAAGGAAGGGACAAAAGTATGAGTTCTATGGGTGTAGTGCGTATCCTAAATGTAGGTCAACAAAAGCAATCTAAAAGTAATACCTACTGTCCTTTGTGGATGGTGGTTTTTTTTACTTTATTGAAGGTATTTTGATACAACTGAGAGAATTGAATTAGGTAATTAGTCAAAAGGAGATTTATTTTCAATATGGTAGCTAAACCACAGCAAAATGATCCTAAAAATGAACAAGATTTATTGGAAAAAATGAAAATGGCTGTAGAACAGCTCAAGCCATTTTTAATTTTTAAAACTCTATATTTTGCTTTAAGTTCTGGATTAATAATTTTATTGGTCTGGTCGATGTACGCAATTGGGTATAGTTTTCTCTATGGGATGTATTTTGGTCCAAATTCAATAGTGGATAGTATCGTAAATTTCGTGCCGTTTAATAAAATGGCTTGCATGTTAATTGGTATATTTCTTTTCGGACCGTCAGGAGTTTTATATTTACTAGAAAGATCGTCTCGAAGAATTACTTCAGAGACTTTCTCCATAAAAACTTTTATTTCTTTTGTAATAGTGATTATTTTCTTTATGGCAATTATTATCTGGTCCTTTTATGCCATGTTTATTAGCTATTCTTTTGAATTATCTATTTTCTCTAGGGCATTTTGGTCAAACGTCATTGCGTTATCATTGATTACATTTATCATATGTTTAGGATATATACTTATTTTTTGGATAAAAAAAATATTTGTTAATAAGCACCGTAAAGATATAGAGGATGTAAAAGGTTCCTTCTCGGTAGTATCAATAATTTACCATTTAAGCACTACTATAATTTTTATTCCTATAGTTTGCATGTATGTTTATGAAGCCGGCAATACAATGGGTTATAAATATATAAATTTTTCTGGTTCGTTTTGGGGTAAATATAAATATGAAGGAAAGTTTGTTGCGCAAACTGATCAATACATCTATATTTCAAACAAGGACCGTAAATTAATGATAATTAGTAAATTAACAGGTGAGAGTATGGTTAACTATTAGTCCTCTGTATAATATATAAATCCCCACTGCTCACATGGGAGGGCACTGAAAAAGTCCCCTTAAATGTAAAGAAGGTATAATACCTCATTATTGAGGGAATTATACCTTTTTTGCTGTATAATTATAGTATCAATTTTATGTGGGTGGATACTATGATTCAAAATCAACAATCAGTAATTTTTAGTCCATATATGGATATATATAATTTAATCATTCCTAAGGATAATTTCTTGCGAAAAATTAATGAGTTGATCGACTTTTCTTTTGTGTATGACGAACTAAAGGATAACTATTGTCTCGATAACGGTCGAAATGCCATCGACCCTATTCGTATGTTCAAATATTTATTGTTGAAGTCTATCCATGACCTATCGGATGTTGACTTGGTTGAACGTTCGAAATATGACATGTCTTTTAAGTATTTTCTTCACATGGCTCCTGAAGATGAAGTGATCGATCCAAGCTCTTTAACCAAGTTTCGAAAACTGCGCTTAAAAAATGTAAACCTTTTAGACATGCTCATTAATAAAACTGTAGAAATTGCCATCGAAAAAGAAATCATCAAAAGTAAAAGCATTATCGTAGATGCCACCCATACAAAAGCTCGCTACAATCAAAAATCACCTAAAGAAATCCTGATGGATCGCTCTAAAAAGCTTAGAAAAGCTGTATATAAAATAAATGAAACGATGAAAAGTAAGTTCCCCCCCAAAACGACAACAGATATACTGGAGGATGAAATCGACTATTGCCAAAAGCTCATTGACGTGATTGAAAAGGAAGAAGTCCTGATCCAGTATCCAAAAGTAAAGGAACAATTAAACCTTTTGAAAGAAACAGTGGCTGATGATATCGAACACTTACAGATTTCAGAAGATAAAGATGCAAAGGTTGGACATAAAACTGCAGACACCTCATTTTTTGGATACAAAACACACATTGCAATGAGCGAAGAACGGATTATTACGGCAGCAACGGTTACGACAGGCGAAAAAAATGACGGAAAGCAATTAGAAACACTGATTGAAAAAAGTATCGAAGCTGGAATGAAAGTTGAAACGGTAATTGGTGATACAGCCTACTCTGAAAAAGGAAATATCGAATACACGAATAAGAATAAAATAAAATTAGTATCCAAATTAAATCCAGTCATCACGCAAGGAAAACGAAAAAAAGAAGATGAATTTGAATTCAATAAAGATGCGGGTATGTATGTTTGTAAGGCAGGTCATATGGCAGTACGGAAAGCACGAAATGTAAGAACAAATGAAACTAAAAATACACGTTACAAATATTACTTTGATATTGAAAAATGTAAAAATTGTCCTTATAAAGATGGATGTTATAAAGAGGGTGCTAAAAGTAAAACGTATAACGTCACGATTAAATCAGATGAACATCAGGAACAGATACAATTTCAAGAAGGTGACTATTTTAAGGAAAAATCGAAAGAACGATATAAAATAGAAGCTAAGAATAGCGAATTAAAACACGGACACGGGTATGATGTTGCAGAATCCTCGGGTCTTATTGGCATGGAATTGCAAGGTGCCATGGCGATATTTACCGTTAACTTAAAAAGAATAATAAAACTAATGGGTTAAAAACGAGGAATAAAAATAGAACAATTGATAAAAAGACGACTCTAAAATTCAGAAAATGAATTTAATGTCGTCTTTTTTGATACAGCTATTTAATTCCTTTGAAAAAAAGATAGTTTTTCAGTGCCCTCTCACATGGGCGGTGGGGATTTGCTTATAGAATGACGATCAGACAAAAAGAGGTTTTTGTAAAAAAGTGTAGAATAATATCAAATTATTAGATGCTTAAATAATTTAGGGGGTGGAGACATGGGAAATAAAAATGTGATAGCCTTTATGAACATGAAGGGAGGAGTAGGGAAGACCACATTATGTGTTAATTTAGCAGATTGTTTAGCAAGACATTTTGATAAGAAAGTTCTACTTATTGATCTTGACCCGCAATTTAATGCCACTCAATACTTAATCTCCCAAGAGACTTACATGCGCGAATTGTATACTACTGAATTAACAATCAATAAAATATTTATGGATAGTCAAGTGAAGCCAAGCTTATTAGACGGTGAAATAAAAGTGGACAAACCTGATACTTCTAATTTAGAGTATGAAATAAGTAATAATCTGTATATTGTTCCAGGTGATCTAACACTAGTTAATTTAGAGAAAAACAACAGATCAACCAAAGAACACAAATTAAGAAGATATATTGAACAAAATAATCTAAAAGAGAAATATGATTATATTTTTATAGATTGTCCACCTACACAATCCATATATACTTTAGCTGCATTTTTTGCAAGTGATTATTATATTATGCCAGTCAAACCCGATTTTTTATCTACGTTAGGAATTAACTTGTTTAGAAAAAATATTGAGGAGTTGAACGATGAACTACCTCACAAATTAGAATGTTTAGGAATAATCTTTACATTGGTACAAGATACAACGAACCATTGTAAAATAACCATGCGAGAGATAAAACAAAGGTATAAATTTTACACATTTGATAACTACATCAAGCAATCTATTCAAGTTCCGGAAAATGCTGAGAAGAACATTTGTTTATTAGATATCCCTGATTATAAAGAAGTAATGATTAAAATTGCAGAAGAGTTTTTAGGAGCTTATTCTGGATAAAGGAGGGGGTAGAGTTGAATAAGAATGTACAAGAAATTCTAAATATAATGGAATCTTTTAACCAGAAATACGAGGTATATATTTGTGAAAAACCGAAGGACTCTGTTTACTACCACATACTTATTGGATGCGTTACAGAGATAATAGTATCTAAGAAAGTGTTTAAAGGAAACAAAGAGGTCGTTGAGTTTCTAGATACCACAATGAAGGTAACATTTCCTAACTATGTTGGGAAAAATAGATCTTTAATTCTTGGGAGAACCATCAAACATTTAAGTCAGATTGATAGCGTGGGTCAGATTAAGGACATTCTAAACAAAATGTATAACTTTATGAATAGGGCATTAAGTGATGAATCAAATGAAGTAAAAGATTGGCGTGATGCTATAGATTCGATGAATTTAAGGTGATCAATATGCTTGTGAAGAGAATTATACAAGAAGACTTTCAAAAGATGTATACACATCTTACCGAGTATAACTATTCTGCTATTTTAATGGAACATGAAATGAGTTTGGAACTTAAACATATCCATAAGGCAGCGTATATCTTTTATCTTTGGAAAATTGAGCTGAACAAAAATGGAACAAACTCGGAACATTTAAATGAAATAATATCTACATTCACACAAATTATATACGTTTCAATCTATAAGGATATTAAGATTCTATTTATGCTATACAGAAATATAATCGATAATTTTATTAAACTTATAAGAGAGTACTTTACCTTGGATTCAAATCTATACACATTGGAAATATTTCAAAATGTTATGGAACATTCTTCAACAAAAAGGTATCTAATTCTTGCACAAGCATATAATAGGATTTTGCATGTTTATAAAATTGGTTGTGGGTATGTTCATTCAACAGAGGAAAAGTTCCTTAGCTTGCATGAAAATCTTCGATTTTATTTAGAAGGTGAAAATAGAGAGTTTAAAAAATGTATTAAGACTTTTTGCGATCTAATCAAAAGTATTAATTATATACTAATTTATTATTATCAAGACATTTATGAAACTTTTAGTGTGAATGATAAAAAATTAGTAAATTATTTTTGTAACAAAAAAGATCTAAGAACAATATATAAAGACTTATATGGAGTAAATTATTAATTTGCTCTCATTGCTGACTTAGTGAAAAACTAAGTCTTTTTTGAGTTTATTCTGATCAGTAATTCGCAAATCCCTTTTAGTTAACTCTTCGCTAGATTTAACCACCCTCTCCAACTTCCTCCTGGCATGCCCGATCCCAACCATCACCCCCATGTTGAATCTTGCATGTACCCCTGCTGTTTACATATATTTGTTTCCTCAAGGAATCGAAAAGGAAATAAAACACAAAATAAAAGGGTTTTTATTACTTTGTTCCAATCGAAGGGGATGATATATTTGGGATAACGTTTATCGGACAGGTGACGAGGTACCGGAAGAGGGCATGTACATTTGTGAAAAGAATGGTTTAGAAAAGTCGTACCGTGAAGGTGAAACCTTCGATACATGTCCTGCATCCTGGTAAAACACAACATGGAGAAAGAAACCAGAGAACAGATAAAACCGGCCTAGTGCCGGTTTTTTTTATTCTTGCATACTCCCCTCCCATTCGCATACAATACAAACAAATGTTCTTGTTTGGAGGCGGACAAAAATGCTCCGTGATCTTCAACGATACCTTTCTTCCGACCAGCTGGTGGACATCATCTACCTGGATCGCTCCGGCCAAATCACTCAACGTCGAATCAAGCTCCATTCCGTTACTGAGGACCAGGTGAAAGCCTATTGCTTTGCACGACGGTCTATCCGCTCATTTTCTATTTCCAACATTCTTGCTATTGCTGCAGCTAAATTGATGAAAGGGGCTTAAGCGCATCATGAATTTTGTATTTAAACCCGAAATCCCTTCTGTTCCACAGGATAAATGGCACAATGCTGCCGTTAAACTCAAGGAGGTAGTAGGAGATCGAGAATTCACAGTGTACTCTATCATGAGTATATTCAACATTGATGGGGATAAAGCGATGACCTTACTCAGTTATTTGTTTGAGAATCGGATGATTTCGCAGGTTTACGATTAGTAATTTGTATTTTCTTTAAATGAAGATTTCGACAAAAACCGCAAAACAAAGGAATATTTTGTATATACATAGAATCTTAGGAAAGGGAGGGGATAAAGTGAAAAGAATATTAATTGTATTGTTGTCACTATTACTAGTGATACCTTACTCATCGTTTGCAGAAAATCCAATTTCAGTGATCCTTGATGGTAAAAAGCAAAACTACAACCAAGCACCAACCATACAAAATGGATCAACCCTAGTACCATTACGGGGAATATTTGAATCTTTAGGCGCTGAGGTCAAGTGGGATGGTAAGACAAGAACGGTTACGGCTAATAAAGGCGAAATCAATATTACCCTGCAGATTGGATCTAAAACGCCTGTAGTAAATGGAGTAACCAAATCCATTTCGGTCCCGGCACAAATTATTAATGGAAGTACATTTGTACCCTTGCGTTTTGTGAGCGAAGCGTTTGGGGCAGATGTTAAGTGGGACGGAACCGCAAGATCTATTACTATCGTTAGCATTGGAGCCACATATGATGTTGTACTCAACTTTCCTGCTGATAAATATCCCAAGACAGCGGCACACATTAAAAGTGCAATAGCTAAGGGCAAGTCCACGATCTGTACAATAGATCGGGATGGCGCCGATGATAATCGCGATGAATCCCTTGCGGGAATAGCAACAAAAGACGGATATGATCGAGATGAGTTCCCGATGGCCATGTGTGCCGAAGGCGGCAAAGGGGCTGACGTTGCTTATGTGGAGTCGTCTGATAACCGCGGATCAGGGTCATGGGTTGGCAATCAATTAGAAAAATATCAAGATGGCACAAGAGTCTTATTTGTTATCGATGGAGGATTAGACATTAAGCCAACACCGGCAACAAAGCCAGCATCAAGTAAACCGTCTGTGGACTTACCTAAAACAGATTACAATTGCAGTGACTTTAAAACTCAAGCAGAGGCTCAAGTTGTGTTTGAAGCTGCTGGAGGATTAAAAGGTCTAGATCCATACAAGCTAGATAATGATGGAGATAAAACAGTGTGTGAATCGTTAAAATAAGCAAAAACCCTGTCATCTAGGACAGGGTTTTTCGTTGCTCCAGGCAATGTTCGTCATATTAACCACTTCTCCCTCATAAGTTACTGTTGAACACTAATCAACTGTTCAAGTGTTCCAGACCTAAGACGATGGAGGAGAAGGATTATGAGGTTGAGAGAGGGAGAAGAGAGGCAGAGGGCTGAACGTTCTGATCGAAAGATCCGGGTTAATTCGCCTCTTGCGAAAGTCGTTCACGATAAATTGGATCGTTTATCCATAGCTTGTGGTATCTCAAAAACAGGTATGGGAGCCTACCTAATTGAACTGTGTTTGGGAAATGAAAATATCGTGAACTTTGTCCAAGATCAATTCAAAGATAAGTCACGCTTTAGGATCATCCCCAGCAAAGTAGACGGAGAGTTAAAATTTGTTTTTGTAGAAAAGAAAAAGGTAAAATAAATAACCGCTCAATGTAGGTATTTCCATTCGTTTATCCTAGTGGAAAATCGGAAAAATAAACTAATGCAAATGCTTATGTATTCATATCCAGCTATTTGTGGAGCAGGGAAGACGGAGGTCACCTTTCAACCTATTGATGCTGCATTACAAATGGGGCGGAACGTATTATTGGTAACCCCGCGAAAAGACGTTGTCCTAGAATTGGCCCCGCGATTTCGAGAGGCTTTTCCGAAGGTGAAAGTCATTGCTCTGCATGGCAAAAGCACCGAGAAGTGGGAGGAAGCACACCTTACTCTGTCCACGACGCACCAAGCCATCCGCTTTTATCAAAAATTTGATTTCGTGATCATCGATGAAGTAGATGCCTATCCTTATCACAATAATCCGATGCTCTACTATGCTGTGAATCGCGCCCGTAAACCGGATGGAAACACCCTCTATCTCAGTGCGACTCCACCTGCAGCCCTTCGCAAGATCCCTCATGTTCGCATCCCAGCCCGATATCATCGAAAGCCGTTGGCCATTCCTCAAATTGTCCTTGATTCCCAATTACAGAACCGCTTACGCTTGAAACAGGAGATTTCCATCTTTCATCAAATACTAGACTACCTTCATCAAAATCAGCGCCAAGCCTTCTTTTTCGTGCCTTTTATTGAGCATGTGGGAGTGTTAGTTAATCAACTAATTAAAAATGGTCAAGGGCTTACGGTTGCAGGAACCCATTCTCGAGATCCTTTGCGAGAGGCGAAAGTAGTAGATTTTCGTCAAGGTGAAACACGGGTATTGGTCACCACCACCATCATGGAAAGAGGAGTGACAGTACCAAAAACGGACGTTCTCGTGATCGGGGCAGATGCGCCCATATTTGACGAAGCCTCATTGGTTCAGATCAGCGGCCGCGCAGGGAGATCCCTTATTGATCCCATAGGTGATGTTGTATTCCTGGCACAGGAAAAAACGAGAGAGATGGTCAAGGCAGTCAAACACATTAAGGAAATGAACAAAATCGCTCGTAAAAGGGGGTTATTGGATTGAGATGGTTGCTGAATTTGCTTTTTCCGGTTCCAGAGAAGTGCTCTTTTTGTGATCGCCGTGCACAGGGACAAGGTATGTGCAGACTATGTCTAGAGGACCTCATCGTGATTAGTGGGGAAGTCTGTGAGCGTTGCGGTCGAGCATTAGCAGCGGGTCCTCTTTGCTTAGATTGTTTGAGTCGGAAGAAAACCCATTTTATTTGTAATCGCAGTGCGCTAGAGTATAACCGGAAAATGAAAGAGATCATCAGCCTCTATAAATTTCGAGGGCAAGAATCGTTGGCCCATACATTGACTGGATTTTTAGAGAAGGCCTATCAAAGGTATTATAGGGAGTTGGAATTTGATGGAATCACCTTTGTTCCCCTGCATGAAATCAGAATAGAAGAACGAGGATTTAATCAAGCAGAGCAATTGGCTTCCCAGCTTAGCCTTCGTACAAAAATTCCCCTCATCCCTCTATTAAATCGCACCCGATTTACCGGTAAACAGAGTAAGAAGCATCGCCAGGAGCGTTTGCAAACCCTTCACGGTGCCTTTCAAGTTTCTCCATTTCCCATACCATTGAAGAGGGTCCTTCTCATCGATGACGTTTATACGACAGGGAGTACCGCGAATGAGTGTGCCCGTGTACTAGCGAGACAAGGAGTCGAGGTTTATTCGCTCACCGTAGCGAGATAGTTGGGGGATAAAGTCATGAAACAATTTACAAACATCTTCCAATTTCGACAAAAATCATGTATTCTTGAAAAATAGAGAGAAAAAATAGACTGTTTATCACAGGAGAGAAATATGCATAACAAAAAGAGGTACTTTTTTCTTTTCTTTATCTTGTTCACTATTGTCTTTTACGGCTATCATGTGTTTGAATTTGGTGCTAACTCCATGATCAGTATAATGTCTCTAGCAAGCTGTTTGTCACTATTAGCTTTTATTAGGGTTTACAGGAAAGTAGGAAAACAAATGTAAGGGGTCCTTTGAGGGATCTCTTTTTTTGATGAAAGTGGGTGAAGTGCAGATTAACTTGGGCATTCGATCATATGCTGAAAAATTCGAGCATAATCCTATATAATTGAGCAAAAACGAGAAATATTGATCGTATGACGAAATTTTCGAACGTAAAGGGAGTCAAGCAATATTTCAATCCTAGAAATGACGCTAAAAATAGATTGGAGTTTTATATTTGTGAAGATTTTTTCTGCTTGAATGAAATATCCTTAAAGCAAAAAAAATTTGACTCCTTCACGAGCCAAATCCCCCAAAAAAGATCCAGTGCAAATACACCGAATCTTTCCACTACCGCCAAACCCGTGAAATCAACCCTCCCAAAAGCTCATTAAAAACCTTCGGTTGCTCCACATTAGGCAGGTGGCCGCAGTCAGCGACAATATGTAACTCAGAGTTTACTAACCCCTGATAGATCTCTTCCGCACAAGACCGAGCAATAAACCGATCCCGCTCTCCATGAAGAACGAATGCAGGAACCTTGATCACCTGTAATTGATCTCGCTGATCATATTCCAGCAATTGTGCAAACAGCTTGTACATGAAGTCCAACTGATTGCTTAAAATCCCTTTCTGAAAGCCCTTGGCAATCGCACCCTGCGGATCCAACCCCATTTCATCTATCACTCGCTCCACCCACCGATCCACGCCATTCGGTTGATAAATCAAGTCCCACGTAGCTTTTCGTCTTTTTTTCTCCTCTTCATCCAAGCCAGCAAACGTATCTGCCAACATTAAGCCTATCACTGTCTCCGGATGCCGCGATGCAAAATCCAGAGCCACCTTTCCTCCCATGGAAATGCCACATACTAGCAAATCGTCAAGTTCCAATTCAACCATTAGAAGTTCACTCAATACAGCTTGATAATCAAAGAAATTCAATTCCTCTCGACCTTCCGACTTTCCATGTCCCGGCAGATCAATCGCGATTACTTGATAGTGCTGTTTAAAATGATTCCGCTGATAGAGCCAATTAATCGAATTCCCGCCCAAACCATGGATGAAAACGATCGGTTTACCTTCACCCTCACAAGTATAATGAATGCTGTAACCTTTATACGAAAAAGTAGCCATCAATACCACCCCATTCTGCTTATCCGTTCCTGCAATTTTACTTGTTCTAGAGGAAAAGTCCAAACTATAGAGGATACTATAGAATAGGTCGGAAAATAGGAAATAAGGTCGATTGTCTGTCGAATGGTCGTGCATTATAGTAGTAAGTATACAAAATATAGAACATGAGGAGAAACATCATGAAATGCATAAGGAAACTATCGCTTTCAGGCTTGCTTATTTTCTCATTGTTTAGCAACACGGCGATGGCAAAGGAATATCATTTCCAGGATGCCGGCCAAATTCCTTGGGCTGCTTCAAGTGTGGAAAAATTACATCAAGAAGGAATCATGAATGGGATCAATGACACTCAATTTTCCCCCCACACACCAATGACCAGAGCCCAATTAGCCACCGTCTTGGCTAAGGTTGTCAATAAACCTATGATTAAACAGGCATTTCCTTTTGAAGATGTACTTTCAAATCAGTGGTATTATCCATCCGTCAAAAAAATGTACGGAATGGGGCTGATCAAAGGTATTAGCGAGACGGAATTTGACCCGAATCGACAGATCACCCGTGAAGAAGCGGCAGTGATCCTCGCCCGTACGTTTGATTATTCCTATAAAGGATTGTATTCCCTACCCTTTGGAGATAAAAAGAATATTAGTGCTTGGGCCTTTAACAGTGTGACCGCTTTAACCCAAAAGGGAGTATTCGCACTTTTTCAGAATCAATTCCAACCTAAAAAGGCAATCACCCGTGCAGAACTAGCAGTTATACTTCATCATGTACTCTATGGGGAACCAGAACCTTATGATCCCCCGAAGAAGCTGGCCTCTCGTTCCAATGAACTAATAGATCAACGATTAAACAAGGTCATCCATACCGTGCTTGGTGTCCCTTATGTATACGGAGGAACCACGACAAAGGGATTTGACTGCAGCGGGTTTACCGGATATGTGTACAAACAGCTGGGTGTAGATCTGCCACGAGATTCCCGAAGTCAGTTTACGGTGGGTGAAAAGGTATCCTTGTCTGAAATGGCAAAAGGAGATCTTATTTTCTTTGACACAGGTGGCGGTTCCATTTCCCATGTGGGCATCTATGTAGGAAACGATAAAATGGCCCATGCTGCTTCCAGTCAAAGTGAAGTCAAGATTGATAATTTGGAATGGTACTTGAAAAATTATAAAGTGGTCGGTGTCAAAAGACCGATGTAAGCATAAGCATAAGCATTCGCTCAATCTCCAAACGGGGATTGGGCTTATTTTAATTTGTATTTGTCAATCGTTTCACAAACGTAGAGAAGGTGTTTGTCTTGGTTGTATTGTTCGAAATGAAAATTGGCAATCTGCATATTTTTTCGGGCAATATCTAAATTTTTTAGATGAACTTGGTTTAAACCATATTGGAAATGGATTTCTCCAATGAGATAAGAAGATTCATTCTGGAAACAAATTGATTTGGCTTCTTCAATATAGTGAGTAGATTCCTTGAAGTTTTCTAGTTGATAGGAAAGAAGGGAGAGGTT
>JAKFCU010000106.1:0-6180 GCA_036676475.1 Brevibacillus sp. | reverse complement strand
CCCACAAATTGGATGATCCTGTTTCATGCTGTTTCCTCCCCATCCGCCCAGTTCGTTATTGTTATTGGACACGATCATCTAGATAGATCGTTCCTTCTTTATTCGGTTACGCCATTCTGCAGGCTCGTTTTTCCCATCCCCCTGCCAATGCCGGCGGCCTAGAACATACGATACATAAAGACCAGAGCTCAGCTCATAATAACAGCCGTTAAGGAGAGTGCCTTCTGAATTTCTTTGTAAGCTATCATCCTGCTGGACCACATCAATGTAATCAAATAGATTCATCTGCATTACAGTCCCTCCCTTTTCTCCTCTTCTCATACCATTCCAAGATCTTACGCTCTACCCTGGTTAGGTACCGATCGCTAATGAACTTAGATTTTTTTCGCCGATTCTTCTTTTGCTGTGCAAACATGACTATATCCCCCGATCATCCTGTCCACATGGACGAGATAATCTAGTAATCCTCGTTTGGTTCGATTAACTTCCCAGGCATAGATTTCAAAATCCGGATAGGGGATGCTCTTACTCCCTCCAAGGGAAGCATGGAGCTTGTAGTGCCTGACAACAGATAAGGGAAGAAAATAGACTTCGTGCCTCTTGGCAAATTCAATAAGAAAGAAGCAAATACCGCCACTGGCCTCGGCTTCTTCCAGATGGACCATTTGATGATCAGAGATATTCGATAAATCAAAACGCGTGGTTTCTCGTGTACTTTTAGCCTCGAAATAGATAGCCCTGCCCTTATACACCCCATCGTAATCCACCGTGGACTTGCTTTCGAATACGCCACTCAACACTTTGCACCCCTTCGTCTTTAGCGCCTTGATCGGTGTCGGTCGTTTATGTACGAGTGCTAGTTTCTGATTTCGATACTGCTCATTGGTGAAGTTCACCAGTTCTTCAAAGGCTTGTCCCCTGTTTGCTTGCGATACTATTGTTCTGCTCATCTCGAATCTCCAATCTCTTTTAGTAAGCTTCAAGCAATACGGTCAAGAAAGGCTCTCCTTCACCGAGCACCATTTCCGTCTCGATAACTTTAAATTCCTGCTGTTCTAGCGTCACCACATCTACCAGTTTCAGGGAGTATAGAAAATCAGTAGCGGATTCTACTCTTCCTCTGATTTCCTCATCTTCACCCTGGATAAAATAATGCACATCCATTCCTTGTTCCCCTTTCCCCTATGACTCCTCTTTCAGCACCTCATGTGCTGCATTCAGAAATTCCGTTTGTAAACGTTCCTGGACCTGTTTAGGCGTTAACCCCTGATATTCAAATTCGCTTCCGAAATCTTCAAGAACATTGTCCAATAACCTCAACACCCTCTTTAACTCTTTCCTGTGAGGAATCAGGCTTGCCTCTTGGGTCCAGTTGATCACACTCTTAGGGGGTCGACCCCTTCTCACGATTCACCCTCCCATAACTGATACTGCTCTCTATAGCTATCTTCCCGAATTTTTTCAGCCTCGGGACTGTCGATGATAAAACTAAATCCGCATTTCTTGCAGGAACGTTCTAACTCCCCTGCTATAGACCGTAGATTGTATGGACCCCTCGAAAAACAAGTCGGACAGATCACGAGAGGATCCCGAAATACAAAAGGTCTTATGGTTTTGTTTAACTGCTCTATCCCTCTCTTTTTCGATCGATTTTAGTTCAGGGAATAGTTCATTCATGCGGTTTGTAACCTCCCCATTCGTATACGGTATTGTTCCTGATCGATCTCTCCTAACTGGAGCAATAGATCAAGTGCCTGTTTTTGTTGTTGATGGTCAAGTTCGCCTGTTTCCCCTTGGGTTCTCCGCTCTATTTGCCTCTGCACATAATCAGGAAGATCCTTTTTAGGAGGTTGACCACGGTTGGAAGGTGATATTTTCTTGTTCTTCTCAAACTCATTATCCAGTGCTATAGCCTGTGCAATGGTTTTAACTTTTGCAGCTGCATAATCATTAAGGATTTTCGTGATAAGCCCGAATTTATATCCTGTGCCTTTTAACGCCGCTCGTTCCATTGCTCGTATGATAACTTGCTCTTCCATCCCGTCTTGGTCAATATAGGCTGCTAACTTCTCTGCCTGAAGAGGATTGCATTCAAATCTCCATATCCGATTGTGGGCAGAGTAGAAAGACTCGTAATCTTTCTTTTCTGAATCAGGTGAATTGCTAGATTCAATTGCAGACGGAGACGCTCCAGTAGCAGTAGCATCTTTATTTATCTCTGAATCTAATTCTGTATCTGCTTCTGCTTCTGTATCTGTCTCGTTACATGTCGTTACGTAATCGTTACTTTTTGTTTTCGACTCGTTTTTCTTCTTAGCGCGATGCTTAGCGACACGCTCTTTGACATTGTCCGGACGATCGCTTGGGTTGTCATATTGCCGTTCACCAAAGTGAGTGAAAATTATTTTGTCTTCAATCACCTCAACAATATCAAGCATTTTCAGCTTCTCTATTGTTTTCTTTAATGCCTCATCATCCCCCCCGGCAACTTCTACGGCTAGGAGATACTGATTCTTCACAGGTATGGTTCCGCGTTCATCCTGTTCAGAAGAAAAGCATAGGAGGTTAAACCAAATTCTATGCTCACGATCTTCAAGATGACGAAGTTTGGCATCATTCCTAGCCTCTGAATACATTCGAAACCATTTCATATATGAATCACCATGACTTGAAACCTCCTAACTCGTTACATAGTCGTTACATTCGTTATTTATTTCAAAATGGTAAATCATCATCAGAAATATCAATGGTTGATTTCGGTGATTGGATTAAGGAAAGTAATTCCTCAGATGACATTTGATTTAAAACAGCTAAAAGGTCTACTGCTTCACCTCGAGTAAGATCCTTGATACTATCCTTTTTAGTAAAGTAATGGACTAATGAACGAATATCGTCATCACTTAACTGCTTACTGTTTCCTGTTGCGAATATTGCCCTTCTTTGGCCGTCGTTGATGGGTCCATTAGGATCGTTCTGTTCTTTTTCCATAATCTTGTTTGAAAGGAAGGTGTCAATGGCGTCGTCGCTGACCCCTTTTTCCTTCTGGCCAGTAAAGAACTTTTCAAACCCATCTGAGTTGCCGGATAACAAGATCCATTTTTCTAACATGGCAGCCTTTCTCTTCTCCGTCTCTTCTCGGTGCAAGGCTTCCAGATCCACACCATCGGTTAACCACGCCTTAATGATCTTTGCAGTTTCTATACCTGGCTTCTTTATCACTTCCCCCGATAAAGCCTTGCATCGTGATTTAGATATGATGAGGTTATTCTCAACATCCAGGTCACCCACAATATCAAACTCATATTCCATCCCCTCCCGCTGCACAGGGGCCATCCCTACTTTTTGTGGAACTTTCTTTCCTTTTTCGTCGGTAACCATCACATATTCCATTTTTGATCGCATGGTAACAATCAAGTGAATTTTACTACTCAGCATGGCCTCTACCAGCTGATTGTGAATAGGCGTGACATCTTTCCACGCCGTAAACGAGTTTGCGGTCTTTTGCTTGGCTGTTGTCTTGTCAACTTGTTCTAGTATTCCGTCTTTACCTATCCAGGCATGGGACAAAGAATCGATAACCAACACTTCATAACCTTCCTTTTCTGCGTCACGAATCCCATTTATATAGTTTTGAGGGTGGAAACTAGTCAATTCCATCACGTCGAAGTCAAATTCATCTGCGTATTTACTAGCGGAGCCATGTTCTGTATCAATGACTGCAACCCTTTCCCCTAAACCAGTTGCCAACCGCAATGCCGTATAGGTCTTTCCTGCTCCAGCTGGACCACATAATCCTAAACGAGCCCTCGCTTTGGCTTTCGTCGCTTTAACGAATGACATATAATACCTCCCCTAAATTTGTTTTCAGAGGTCAGCTATGTTAAAATAGTGATAGAATGAAACTATAGCGAACCTCGAATGATCGGTCTGCCAACCGATCATTTTATTTTGTAAAGATCCCTGCCATTTTGAACCCTGTTTCTCGTTCATACTGTTCTGGTGAAATAACACGGTCAATATATCGACCACTACGAATGGCACAGCGGATAGCATCCTCTCGTTCAAACGCACCGTACTCGAAATAATCCCCTTGAACCGTCACCACAACAAATGTTTTCAATTGATTAGGCTGATTCACGTCTGATTGCCTCCCTGATCGCTTCCGAAGGAATACACCCCTCGTCCGTAATTACCCTGATCGGGAACCCATTCTCCCTGGCTTCCTGGATGGTTCTTTCATCCCGAATGATTTCATGAACTTCCTTTGATACATCATCTTTTCGGAAATATGCCTTGTATCGGATAAAAACGATACAGCCTCGATAATGACATTCAAGGTATGTGGTATAGGATGCTCTCCTACCTCTTGCCACAGCCCGTCTACCTCCTTTCTATATGATGACGAGGTCGCCAGTGACCCTACCTCTCCACCAGCTTTACAGCTCCACGGCTGCTCCTTGTGACCTCGTTATGTATAGTGCTAAGGACGCACCGTGGAAAGTAAGAACCTTTGACTGCCCGAAGGCGCGACAGGAACATTCCTACTCTCCACGGCAAGACCAAGTGGTCATTGCCTATCTTGATTTGTAATGTTAAAATGATTTCACCAAAGTATTTCTTAGGCCGTTTGCATTGACCGTGCAGCGGCTTTTCTTTTTGTCTCTACTCGGAGGGCTGCTTTGTAACATATCTTCTTAATCTCAATAAACCGTAATTCCGTCCTCACGCAGCGTGCCTCTTCAAATTCGCCGTGTCGTTCTAACAATAAACCAATTCGTTTGTAGTCCTTTTCCTCTTGGCAAATCGCCATGTACTCTTCCAGTGTAGGTCGATCATATAGCCTCTTCATATACCGGTTTCCCTCCTTTACATGGAACGTAAAGGACTTTCATTAAACGACCCTTTGTATCTAAAAGAAACGGTGGAAGTTCTTCCTGGTGCAGCCACTCTCTTGCTATTTCCTTGCATTCCGCTCGGTACTTTCTTCTTTTTTTCACAATCTGGGAAGTGATATCCATTTCTCTCAAGATGAATGCGATGGCTCTCGCGTGCGGCTTCTTCTCTGGGCTTATGATCCCTAACTGTTCCGCAATTTCCTTCGCCGTCATGTACTCCTTTTTCACTTATCCCCTCTCCCTTCTTTTGATATCGTGGCTCGTTCAACATAGTTTCAAAATTAGCAGTGTAGTTGAGGTAGTTCTGTATTTATTTGTGGAGTTGGTACGATGGTTGGGGAATCCGATAATTCCAAAATCTTATCGATCTGAAGATTCCCTAAGTACATCCATTTTGTATCCAGTTGGCTGTACTTCATCGTCTCCGATACCCAAAATTGGAAATCAAGTAGAATAACTCCCCATTCTTTTCTTACTGCAAACTGTAGGTCAATACTTCTCCTTGTATGGCTAACATGTTCAAAGATCAAAACAGCTTCCTCGCCATGCCATTTAATCGTCCTCTTTTCCATCCGAAATCTCCTTTCACTTACTTGTCGATTTACCTCGACTTGTTCTTTTCAAAGATCGACTCGTTTCTTTTGACAAACTGTCTTTTCCTTATATTCTGACAGCAAATTTCGCAAGCAAGGCCGAAAAATGACTACGCTCCTGTTGAGAGAGTAGTGAGGTCAATCTCATTTATTTTCTGATAGATACGGCCTGCTGAAATACTTGATAGTATTCTTCGCTCCAAGTTGATAATGCGTCGCACAAATTGAAATCTTCATTACTTGAGTTATAAAGGTTCATCCCCAGGAGAACTAGCCGCTGTTCACCGCTGGATAGCACGTTGAAAGCTTTGCTGTACACTGGTTTCAGTGGTCCATCTTCAACTTCGATATAATCATCGGTGGCCCAATCAAACGGATATTCATGCTTTCCTGGCTGGAACTCTTGATACAACCGGGGTACACCCATAGTGTAACAAGCCAATTCATACTCTTTGCTGGGCAACCGATCTTTGAAAAACTCCCGCATCTGCCAATGGTTCGCTTCGTGATCCTCGTCTAAATAGAACATGGTATGCCTCCTTGATCCTCAGATACTGAAATCAAAGCCACTTCTAAAGCTTTCAACCTTCTTACGGTTTCTTCCATACCAACCTCAGTTGAACAATGTAAAATATGTTGCATGGTGCCCACTACATGCCTATGAATGTTTTCTTTCCTGATCTGCAGATAAG
>JAKFCU010000105.1:0-98808 GCA_036676475.1 Brevibacillus sp. | reverse complement strand
GATATGAGTAAAGCGCTTCCTGGAGCTTTAATGGGCATTATGTTTAACCAAGGGCAAGTATGCTGCGCCGGATCCCGTCTGTATATTCAGAAGAAAGTGTATGATAATGTTGTTGCTGATCTGGCTTCACTTGCTAAGAAAATTAAGCAGGGCCCTGGAATTGATCCATTAACGGAAATGGGACCATTAGTCTCTCAAGATCAGTTGAATACCGTTAGCGGCTATATTGAAAAAGGAAAAGCGGAAGGGGCAGAAGTGGTTGCAGGTGGGGCTTATAACTTTGGCGATGGCTATTTTGTTTCCCCTACCATTTTTGCAAATGTAACCGATGACATGACCATTGTAAAAGAAGAAATCTTTGGACCTGTTCTAGCAGCTATGCCGTTTGAAGATTTAGATGATTTGATTGCCCGCGCGAACGACTCTGAATACGGATTAGCTGCAGGTTTATGGACACAAGATGTGAAGAAAGCCCACTATGTCGCCAATCAATTAAAAGCAGGAACCGTATGGGTGAACTGCTACAATGTATTTGATGCGGCTTCTCCTTTCGGTGGATACAAACAAAGCGGAATCGGAAGGGAAATGGGAAGCTACGCTTTAGAAAGTTATACAGAAGTAAAAAGTGTGTGGATCAACTTAGATTAATGGTTGGAAATTTGAGGAACAGGACAATTAAAAAATCTGGATGGAATGATTTATAGGTGTGAAAAAAACATATCTGATTTTCTCTTCCTGTGTTACTCTCGATTTATACAACTTTTTGAGGTGAAGATTATGCAACTTACTGTAGTACAAAAGATGCTAACAATATTTTCAAGGACCAATCCATTTCATGCGAAAGTTCTCAAAAATGTAAAATTAAATGGAGCGGGCTCTAGTAAAGAAACAAGGCATATCGAGTTTTCGTTAGAAGGATCTGGCCTTTCCTATGTCCCAGGTGATGCCCTTGGCATTATCCCTCAAAATGATCCGGAACTAGTGGCTTCCCTTCTTAAGGAAATGAAGTGGGATGAAGAAACGCTAGTAGAAATTAATAAGCATGGTGATACACTTTCACTGAAGGATGCTCTAACTACCTACTTTGAAATTACGTTATTGTCGAAAAAAATCTTACAGCAGGCAGTTGAATTTACAGAAAACGAAGAGCTGCAAAAGCTTTTGTTAGCTGAAAATGCAAACCAACTGAAAGAATATACCTATGGGCGTGATTTGCTTGATATGTTACGTGACTTCGGTCCATGGAATGCTTCTGCTCAAGACATTGTGTCTCTTCTAAGAAAAATGACACCACGTCTCTATTCCATTGCAAGCAGCATTGCCGCTCACCCTGAGGAAGTGCACCTAACCATTGGTGCTGTGCGCTATACGGCTCACGGACGCGAACGAAAAGGAGTTTGTTCTGTTTTAGTCGCTGAACGTCTTCAAGAAGGAGATACGCTTCCCGTATTTATTCAGCCGAATAAACACTTTCATCTGCCAGAGTCCGGGGATAAAGATATTATTATGGTTGGACCGGGGACAGGCATTGCACCGTTCCGCTCCTTTATCGAGGAACGTGCAGTGAATAAAGCACCAGGCAGATCATGGCTATTTTTTGGAGACCAGCATTCAGCGTCGGATTTCCTCTATCAAAACGAGTTGGAAAAATATCGAAAAGATGGGGTACTGACAAGATTAGAGGCTGCGTTCTCTCGTGATACGGCGCAAAAAGTATATGTACAGCATAAAATGCTTGAAAACAGCAAAGAATTGTTTGAATGGCTAGAAAATGGAGCATACTTCTACGTTTGTGGAGATAAGCAATATATGGCGAAAGACGTCCACGAAACGCTTATTTGCGTTATTGAAAAAGAAGGTGTGATGACCCGTGAAGCAGCCGAAGCGTATCTAAATGATATGCAAAAGCAAGGGCGTTACCAACGTGATGTGTATTAAATTTAATAGGTGTTAGTGGCACAAATGAATTATTTTCAAAAAGAGTGACTTTATTACCGTAATTTACGGTCATAAGGAGTCACTTTTTTTTTGTACTTATCGGTCAAGTATTATACGCATAGGGCTACGCTAGTAGCTTTCTTAACAACCTTTTTCGGTATCGGAAGGATTGGTGGGTTCGTTCATAACCTACGGACGTATAATGTCCATAGTTTACAAAATATGTCCCTGATAATATAATAAGGTTATCAAATTAATTTTGTCCACTCATAGGAGGAACCCTCATGCCTTTAGTTTCGATGAAGAAAATGTTGGAAGATGCAGTTATAGGAAAATATGCGGTTGGCCAATTCAATGTAAACAACTTGGAATTCACTCAAGCGATTCTTCAAGCTGCACAGGAAGAGAACTCTCCGGTTATATTGGGAGTGAGTGAAGGCGCAGCACGTTATATGGGTGGTTTCAAATTAGTAGTGGAGATCACAAAGGCATTAATGGAGGAATATAAAGTAACTGTTCCGGTTGCTATTCATTTGGATCATGGTTCCTCTTTTGAAAAGTGTGTAGAAGCCATGTATGCCGGATTCACCTCCGTCATGATCGATGGTTCTCACCATCCTTTAGAACAGAATATTGCACTTACTAAAAAAGTGGTGGATGTGGCTCAAACGTTGGGGATTTCAGTTGAGGCTGAATTAGGAAGAATCGGCGGTCAAGAGGATGATCTGATCGTTGAAGAGGGACAAGAATTATATGCAATCCCATCAGAATGTGATCTACTAGTGAAGCAAACGGGTGTCGATTGCTTAGCCCCAGCGCTAGGGTCAGTTCATGGACCTTATAAAGGAAAACCGAACCTCGGTTTTGATTGCATGGGAGAAGTGCAGCAGCTTACTGGCGTTCCGCTTGTACTGCACGGAGGGACAGGAATTCCAACGGCAGATATCCAGCGAGCCATTTCTTTAGGAACAGCAAAAATTAATGTGAATACAGAAAACCAATTGGCTTCTGCTGCGGTTGTTCGTGAAGTATTGAATAGCAAGCCAGACCTATATGATCCACGAAAGTATCTTGGACCAGCAAGAGATGCTATCAAAGAAACGGTAAAAGGAAAAATGAGAGAGTTTGGATCGTCTAACCGTGCCTAGGAAAAAAGGGCCTACCTTCATATAGGTAGGCCCTCTCTTTTACATTTCTATTTCACAATTATCATAGTTGAATTGCCATCCGATTCCAAACTTGTCTGTTACAAAGCCATAGCATTTGCTCCAGAATGTTTCTTGAAGGTCCATGTTTACAGTTCCGCCTTCTTTTATTTTATTAAATAAAGATTTAATTTCATCCATGTTCTTACTGCCAATGGTAAGGCTGATGTTGTTTCCTGCAACAAAAGGCATACCAGGAAAAACATCAGAAAACATAACATTGCTTCCATTAATGTTAAGCCGTGTGTGCATGACTAAATTTTTTGCTTCCTCGGGAAGAACAAATTTCGGGTCAGGAGGTGAATCTCCAAAGGTCATAATTTGTGGTTTTTCTGTTTCAAAAACCTGTGCGTAAAACTCAACGGCTTCGCGACAGTTTCCATTAAAATTAATATAAACATCAACAGCCATTTGCTTCACTCCTTAGTTTTAAATTGTTAATCATTTACAAATGATTACATTTCATTTTATCATAAACCTCTTTTTCATCATATACCTGTAAATTTATGTAGGAATAAGACACAATTTATCATGCAGTATTATCGTGAAAATATACAATAAATATACATCGGTAATGCAGTTTGATAACTATGACGATCCGAAAGCACGGGTTGAAAAGCGTGATTCATAAGGATACACTAATTCCATACGATCACCCTTTTCTTGAGATTGTGATCCATCACATGGATAGTTTTTTGAAATCTGAAGTAACCCAATAAGGGAGGAACTCGAGTGTTGAAAAAAATACATGGCATTGCTGCCTCTTCAGGGATTGCAATCGGAAAAGGATTTCTGTTGGCCAATCCCAAATTGCAAATCAATAAATGCTCCATTGAAGATCCGGCATTAGAAATCAAACGATTGGATAATGCCTTGGAAAAAGCAAAAACAGACTTGCGGGAGATTAGAGAGAAGGTAGAGAGGGAAATGGGCCGAGATAAAGCGGAAATATTCAGTGCCCATCTTCTTGTCTTGGAAGATCCCGAACTGATAGAAACGGTAAAAGAGAAAATTAATAACGAAAGAGTTAATGCTGAAAGTGCATTGAACGATGTGATTCAAACCTTCATTCAGATGTTTGAACAGATGGATAATGAGTATATGAAGGAACGTGCTGCGGATATTCGGGACGTTTCTAAGCGTGTGCTCGCCTATTTATTAGGGTTAGCTTTTTCTTCTCCAAGCCACCAGGAAGAGGATATTATTCTTGTTGCTGAGGATTTGACGCCATCCGACACGGCTCAATTGGATCGCCGGTATGTCAAAGGTTTTGTGACGGATATCGGCGGACGTACATCTCATTCCGCGATTATGGCCCGCTCTCTGGAAATTCCGGCGGTAGTGGGGACGAAGAGCATTACCCAAGAGATAAACGCTTCGGTTACCCTTATTGTGGATGGAATGAAAGGAGTCGTGATTATCGATCCCAGTGAGGAAGAAATCGAAGGCTATCAAAAGAAGAAGACAGAGTATGAATCCCAAATGGCTGAACTGTCAAAGCTTGTGGGTGCCGCCACTTTCACCAAGGATGGACATCATGTCGAATTGGCAGCCAATATCGGCAGTCCGCAGGATGTGAAAGGTGTCCTTGAAAATGGAGCAGAAGGGATTGGTCTTTTCCGTTCGGAATTTCTTTATATGGGAAGGGATGATTTTCCCAACGAAGAAGAGCAATTTCTTGCATATAAGCAAGTGGTGGAACAAATGGGCCAAAAACCTGTGGTTATTCGAACTCTGGATATTGGCGGAGACAAGCAGTTATCCTATATGGAACTTCCAAACGAATTGAACCCGTTTCTAGGTTTTCGTGCTATCCGTCTCTGCCTAGAACAGCAAGAGGTATTCAAAACTCAATTGCGTGCCTTGCTCCGGGCGAGTGCGTTTGGGAATTTGAAAATCATGTTCCCGATGATTGCTACTCTGGAAGAATTTCGTCAAGCTAAAGAAATTTTGCTTGAAGAGAAAAGAGCTTTGCTTGCCAGTGGGGTTGCTGTTTCGGATCAGCTGGAAGTGGGAATCATGATTGAGATTCCATCCGCTGCACTGATAGCTGATCAGTTTGCCAAAGAAGTTGATTTCTTCAGCATTGGAACCAACGACTTGATCCAATATACGATGGCTGCCGATCGGATGAATGAGCGGGTAGCCTATCTGTATCAGCCTTATCATCCGGCCATCCTGCGCCTGATTGAACGCGTCATTCAAGCGGCACATGCTGAAGGTAAATGGGTTGGAATGTGCGGAGAAATGGCTGGAGATCAAACTGCCATTCCCATTTTGCTTGGACTGGGTCTCGATGAATTCAGCATGAGCGCAAGTTCTATCCTGCCTGCAAGAAATCAGATTCTACATTTATCCAAGGAAGAGATAGGTCAACAAACGGATACGATATTATCTATGAGTTCCTCGCGTGAAGTTGAATCTTTTGTAAGAGAAGCATATCTAGAAAAGTAATAATGAAAATGGCTAAGCCTTCGGATTATTCCGTAAGGCTTAGCCATATTAAATGATCCCTCACTGAACAAATGTTCAGGATCAGACCCCTCTTTCAAGATAAAGAGGGGATCGGGTTACCATTTTCGATGAGAAACTGTGTCTACTTATGTTTTATCCCGCATTTCGCTATTCATGGTTTGATTGGAAATCTCTTCGGCTACTCCCGCGGCATTCATCATTTGTTCGATTCGTTCTTCCAAATTGTTTTCTCCACGGATCTGTTTCGGGGCTGTTTCTTTCCTGTTTCTAGTTGCCATTGTCAATCCCTCCGCTGCTTGATTTATTTTGCTTCATATCCTATTCGCGGTATTTCTCCGACAAACTTCCTGAGCTGCAGAAAAAATGATTGATCTTACCTCTTTAATTATTTGGTGAAACTTCAAATTTTATGCTAAACCTGAGACAAAATGGACCTTTAATTCTAAGCCTCAATGTACTATGTAATTTGTCTGGTCTATCGCTGAGCGGACGTTGGGGGTCAGACTCTTGTCGAAGGTGAAGCGTTAGTTTCGCCGTAGAGAGAAATGTTGTAAATTGTTCGGCTGTTAGTGGTCGGCTTAAGACATAGCCTTTAATTTCATGACAACCGAGTTCCTTCAGGTACGCGGTTTGTTCGGCTGTTTCAATCCTCTCAGCAATGACTTTGAGCTTTAAACTAGTGGACATTGCTAAAATAGCTCGGGTGATCGCTTGATCTTCTTCATCTCGTGTGATGTCTTGAATAAACGATCGATCAATTTTAATGGTGTTTACAGGAAAGCGTTTAAGATAGCTAAGGGAAGAATACCCTGTTCCAAAATCATCAATAGCTAGTTGGATCCCCATTTTTTTAAAATCATGAAGCATTGAAGATACAGAATCTGCATTCCCCATCAGTGTGCTTACTGTAATTTCAAGCTCTAACCATGTAGGATCTAATCCTGTTTCTTCTGCAATCGGTATGAATTTATCAGGTGGGACAGAGCCAAGGTGGGGATTTTCCCATCTCAATAAAGCTCCCATTCCTGTTAGTTCACCTGTTTTAAGGTCTTTTTTTTATCAATACAATGTTTAGACATAAAAATGAACCCCTTTTTTCATTTTTGTAGATGACAATTATAAAGACGAAAAATATCCTGCTCATTCCGTTGTTTGGAACGAACAGGGTATCAATCTTCAAAAGCTAACTTCATTTTATCGAATGTGATGTCCAACCATTTTAACAATGGATAGATTTTTGAATTGTTCCACTTGATTCTTTATGGTTACTTCCGTAGGAAGACGTTCGATACTGGATGCGCCAAAGAAGTCTACGATGTCCTTTGTATGCGTTGGGCATCCGATAATGTTCCGAGTAATGGAGGGGAATTGGAAATTTAAGAAAGTTAGTTAAAAGGAATATGTAATGAAATTTTTAAAAAATATTGTTAGATTTTTCGCCAGAGAGAATTTTTTCTTTCGAATGCCTTCACTGCTGCTTCTGCTACTTTAATATCATTGGGCACTGTGCTTCCACTCACACCAACGGCACCAATCACTTTCCCATCTTTCAACAAGGGGATGCCGCCGCCAAAAATAACGATACGGCCATTATTTGTTGTATTCAGCCCGTATAGTTCTGCACCTGGAACTGTCAAATCAGCTAGTATAGAGGTTGGCACTTTCGCCGCTACAGAAGTCCAGGCTTTGTTTTGGGAAATGTCGATACTGATCAGCCAAGCATCATCCATTCGATGCATGGCTACCATGTTTCCACCTTCATCAAGGATGGTAATAACCATTGCTACTCCCAATTTTTTCGCCTCTGTTTCAGCAGCCTCAATTAATTTCTTTGCTAAATCTAACGTCATTTTCATGTTTTAAATCTATCCTTTCGTAATTTGGATGGGCAAAGGCAGAGTTTATGAAACGTTTCTTAACACTAGTATTCATCATGGATTCGAAATGTGAATAATTGTTCACAACTTAGAAATAGCAATAAAAGAAATTTGGCTCTACAACACAACCACAGGTGTAATTTGGATAAAATGAATCTCTGGTATGTTAAGCATTTGATTGATATACTGAATTTGTTTAGGAAAGTCATAGCAAATGGAGTTACTTTAATCGAGTATATTATGAGGGACAAGTGACAGAAGACATAAATTATTTTAAGATTAGGAGAATAGTCAACTGTACTAGTAAATAGTACTAAGACCTTTCGATAAAGATGAGGATTTAGCAGACGAAATTATAGCTTCTATAATAGAAGGGAACGAAAGTGATGATGGGACTTGGAAAACGCCAGCAAATAAACGAACTGCTATTAAAAAATAAAGAACTAGAACAAACCATTCAACTGCTAGAGGAAAAAAGTCGGGAAAAGGAAAAGCAATTTGAGTCCTATCTCTCAGATCTGTGTCAAATCCAATCTCAAATCATTTCGAATCACCATGTCGTCAATGGACAACACGATATTCTAGGTGCACTTGTGAGTAGTATTAAAGAGCATATCGATACTATTAGTTTGTATGGGGAAAGTGATAGTAGCAATTCTAGGGAAACATTAGAAAAACGACAAGTGCTAATTCATAAAACCAAAGGAATGGTAACAAGAACAGAGAATGGTAAGTCCTATGTAGATGATCTTCGACAGGTAATGCGCCAGTTTGAAGAGGAAACGAAGCAGACATCTACTTATATGAGTAATTTAGAACAGCGTTCTTTAGAAATTTCACAGATTGTTTCTGTTATTACCAATATTGCTGGACAAACGAATATGCTTGCTCTAAATGCGGCGATCGAAGCGGCTCGAGCAGGAGAACATGGTCGTGGATTTGCGGTTGTAGCCGACGAAGTTCGAAAATTAGCGGAGTTAACCGCGCAAAGCACCAAAAATATTGAATCATTAATTCATCGTATCCAGAACGATATTAAGTTTGTCACCGACGGTTCTCAGCAGATGCTACAGAATGTAATCACCGGAATTACTGTGAGTGAGCAAGCGGCAACAGAAATTAATGCTATTCTTTATGCAAATCAAGATGTAGACGCAGGAGTTACTGAGGTCGTTGAACTTATTCAAGAGGAGAAGACAAAAATTACAAATGAAGTAAACGCGATCGTAGATGTGTTTGGCAAGATCAATGCCGCATTTGTTAGTCACATTGAAGAGGCGGGTTCCGTGGATCAAAAATTAACGGGTAGTATTCAAAAATTCAAAGAATGGGGAAGCCGCTAGAATATTTTTTCTTTATGCTGGCCATTGGGATGCCCCATCAGATAGAAGTCAGCTTTGCCGTCTTCGATCATGGTTCAAAATGAGAACTTCACACTTTCTTCATTAAATGTTAACCGTTCGTTCATAGGAATATAAACCGCTTTCATGTAGGATAGTTAATAGGTGAGGCGGCAACCGTGGCTGCCGTGACCGGACAGCGTAGGCGGGGCTGACGGTATTTTGTGCATATTAAGTAACCATACCATCCTAAGAGCCTGACATCCATTATTTGAAGGGAAATCAGGCTTTACATTTGCAGTTTTACTATAATTCACATTATTTAGTTCAATGTTTGAATTAATTCTTCAATAAAGACATCTGGGTGGCCCGCATAATAGTTTTGGACGTCTTGTTGAAGATCTTTTAGTTTTGGGTTAGCAAAAAAAGAATCCAAAGCTTCCTGAGATTCAAAATATAAACTGAACGAAAACCGATAAGGTGGTATAGAACCATCCGCAGAGGTTACAAACTTCTTTACATCACATTTACTTACACCCATTTTAAAAACTTCGCTGTTAACTAGGGGGATATGGTAGTTAAAATAATATTCTTCGTTAAAGGAAACCCCCTGCTTGTAATAAAAAGATAATACGATCATCCCACAAATCTCCTCTCAATTTAATGTGAAATCATTGTTAATACAACATCATGGACAAATTCATCGTCTAATGGCGCATGACGATTTAACAATCGATACCAAATTGGGCCATAACAAAGATCTACAAGAAAATTCAAATCATGCGAAGTCTTTATCTCCCCCTGTTCTATCCCTTTTTTAAGTATGCTGGTTAACGCCTCCCTGCGTGTAGAGATGAATTCTATATTAAACATTAGGGAGAACTCTTCATCAAACTGTGTTTCAACGATAAGAGCAGCGATCATTTTCCCGATTGGTCCGTTGAGTAGCTTACAGGTATTTCCGATATACTCTAATAAATCCTGTCTAACGGAACCATGATCAGGAACGGGAATTTCTAATTGGCAATGGGTTCTAATAGCTTCCAAGACAATGGCCGCTTTGCTAGGCCACCAACGATATAACGTTTGTTTCCCTGCTCCTGCAGATCTAGCAATCGATTCCAAAGACAATTTTTTATAGCCTTCTTGTTCTAATAAACGCAGTGTGGTAGAAAGAATTGTCTCCGTAACTTGTAGGCTGCGTGGACGACCGGCAGAAACTTTTTTAACATCAACTTTTTCATGACTCATGAGAAAACTTCCTTTAACTTATATTACAATACGCTACGTATCGTATTGTAATATAAGTTACTGAATACATCAAGATATATTTTGGGAGATTCTGTGCTATAACGTTTTCGGTCAAGATCTCAGACTTGGGATTTTGGTTTTGAACAGAAGCGAATAATTCCTTTAATTTTGAAACAATATCTTGATCTGTATCATAATTTCCCCTCTACGACAACTCTAGAGGTTTTTTCTGGATATTATGGTTTCTGTATTACCTTCTTAAAAACATAGCTTGTTTTTTTAAAGCCCATTCTATTTTCATAGAAACGGTGAGCATCGATTCGTTGTAATCCGGAGGAGAGAGCTACATTCTCACAATGATTCTCTTTTCCCCACTGCTCAATGAATGTTAGCAATTGTTGGCCATAACCCATGGAACGGGTTCCTTCATCCGTAACCAGATCGTACACATAAACATGTCTGCCATCATATAAGTTAGTCAAGATAATGACCCCTGCTACGGCTGTTATTTGTTCTTTCTCCCAATAGGCAAATAATCGGTATCCTTCCTTTTTCATTTGTACCATTAATTCCTCATATCGTCCCAAATCCAGATGGGTTCGAAGCTGCTTCATGACGTCAAATCCTTGTCTCATTTCTTCTTCACTGATTAATTCTTTAATCATATTCTTGCCTCCTTTTTATAGATTACAATTCTAAGTTTATATATAATTGACACTAGTAAAAGAATCAGATTTCAAATTTTTGCTGGGGCCAGAATAAATAGAGGTGAGAAATGCTCGAACTTATCCTCAATTTTAGAGATGATAAAAAGATCCCGCTCTATATTCAATTATATAGACATATTAAAAATGAAATAGAAGAGGGGAGAATTGCAGCGGGAACACAGCTTCCCCCAAAAAGAAAATTGGCAAAATATCTGCTTGTTAGTTTAAACACAATAGAAGTTGCCTATCAACAACTTATTGCAGAGGGCTATATAGAGAGTCAACCACGACGCGGTCTTTTTGTTGCAATCCTAGAAGACCAACTCCCTCAAATTGACCAACTTTCGCCGCTTGTGCCAGATCCAATTCCTAACGCTTGTACCCGGGTTGAGTACGATTTCGATCATGGAGCTGTAGAGTTAAACCAATTTCCCCACCATCTATGGAAGCATGCAACAATGAGAGCGCTTCATCTTGACATGAAAGAACTCTATTTTAGTGGAGATCCACAGGGGGAATGGGGATTACGCGCAGAAATTGTAAAGTATCTATATCAATCTAGAGGGGTTAATTGCACGCCAAATCAAGTGATTCTAGGGTCCGGAACCCAATCAACCCTAAGCTTGTTATGCAAAATCTTGGGAGAGGATATGAAGTATGCTATAGAAGATCCCGGGTTTCATCGGGTTTATGCTGTTCTAAAAGATCATCACTTACATGTGACTCCGATCAGTGTAAGCGAAACAGGAATTGATATCGAAGAGCTTACCAGGAGTTCAGCACAAGTTTCCTATGTAACACCTTCTCATCAGTTTCCACTTGGGATGGTCATGCCGATTGCGAAACGAATGAAGCTTTTGGAATGGGCTGAGATGGTCAATGGGTATATCCTTGAGGATGATTATGATGGGGAATTCCGTTATCAAGGTAAACCCATACTTTCTCTTCAAGGATTAGATCGGTTGGGACGAGTTATTTATTTTGGAACCTTTTCAAAGTCACTTATTCCATCTCTTCGAATCAGCTACATGATCCTCCCTCTTCCGCTACTAGAACGATATAAAGGCAAAGGGAAGATCTATAAACAAACGGTATCTAGAATTCATCAGCATGCCCTTCGTCTTTTCATGGAGAATGGAGGATGGGAACGACATCTTAGCAAGATGAGAACTATCTATCGACGAAAACATAAAGCACTGATGACGGCTATACATGATGTTTTTGAAGGGAAAGTGCAGGTGGTTGGGAACCACTCTGGGTTACACATACTATTAGAGGTTCAGAATGATATGAAAGAACGACAACTCATAGAAAAAGCTGAAGAATTAGGAGTGAAAGTATATCCTACCTCGATCTATTATCAAGACGAATCTAACAAAGACAAAGACCGGGTACTTTTAGGGTTTGGCGGACTATCCGAAGAACAGATTCGGACAGGAATTCAAAGGTTACATATGGCTTGGTTTGAATGATCGTTAACGGTATAGCCCTGTCATGCTTCTCCTTCGATAAGATCGTTCGGGGTCAGAACCCTGTCGAAGGTGAAGCATCAGCTTCATTTTTTCCCCTATGTTACCCTTCCAACTGTCCTCAGGGCTGGCCATGATGGTTAATCGACAGTCTCAAATTCACGATGAAGCCCTATAGTATGTGAATCGGCCTCCGCCTCCACGCTTGGCGAGATACATGGCTTGGTCCGCTTTTTTGATCAAATCTGTCAAATTAAGGGCGTGGTCGGGAAAAACTGCGATACCTACGCTTGACGAAGTGTGGATGACATGTTCCTCCAACTCAAATGGCTTGGAAATTTCCCGCACGATGATACCGGCGAATTGATCCAATCGGATGGTTTCGCTTGAAATAACGATGCTAACTGCGAATTCATCACCGCCAAGTCGCGCACAGCTTACGACTTCGCTCTGTAGCGGAATGATTCGTTCCGCTACGGCCTGCAGCATAAGGTCTCCGGTACGGTGACCATGCAAGTCGTTGATTTTTTTGAACTTGTCCAAATCGAAATACAGGACGGCTACGCGCTCTTGTTTCACTGCCGCAGAAGCAAGCGTCGCAACGAGCTCTTTCTCGAACGTTCTGCGGTTGAGCAGGCCCGTGAGGCAGTCATAGTTGGCTAAGTGTTCCGACCGTGCAAGCGCCTGCTTCAACTGATCAAGGAGCTTCTCTCGCTCCAGCAGAAACATCACCTGCCGGATCAGGATCATCACGACAGTAAGCGTCAGGCCAGCAATAATGGTTTCGTTAATGCGTTGACCAAAAATCAGAAGTCCGACGAGCAGGAGAAGGCCGATATAAGGAACGGAGAAGCGGACTATCCGGCCAAGGCTCGACTCGGCGATCTTAGTCTGGCGCGAGACCGGATGTAACGAATACAAGCCGGCCAAGGCCATGCAGAATGAACTGGATGTCCAAAATGGATCGATCCATGGCTCCAGGGCCTCCAATTGGTGCACGTCGATGAGGAACACATAAAGTGAATCTCCGAAGACGTAGCAAAAGGATCCGGCTGCTAAGGACACCAGCGCGTTGATGTTGAGTCTTTGCTCGCCGTTGAGCAGCCATACTGTAACGGTATATATCATTAAAAGAGAGGTCATCGGATAAATCAAATCCACCGATAGTGTAAAGAAATCCCAGTCCTGGGTTCCGTAATAAGCCGGTTTCATCAGGAATTCCCAGCTGATGACTGAGAGACTGACGAGCAGAATGGCGGAATCGAACAAATACCGTGTCTTTTCGACGGAGCTCTCAAGCCAGATATAAAATGCGATTATGTACAGAAAGGATTGGGATACCCAAAAAAGGTCAGCGACACCGATTTCGGGCGCTTCTGTCGACCATATCCATTCATAAGATCCCCAGATTGTCTGGGCCGTCAATTCACAAGCTACCGCGATGGCGATGATAGCCCAAAAACGTTTCGACTCTCCGCTGTGTTTCCGTACGACAAGGATCAGTACCATGAGTGATAGTGCCGGGGCCATCATATTCATTATGTAGAGATCAAAGGTGTAGCGGCTCTCCCAAACAGCAACAGTAGTCTGAACAGACACGAAAAGAATGGCAAACACGAGTAGGCAGATTGTTAAACGGTGTAAGCTCAATGTTGTCTTCCTCCTCCTCATGCCAGTGGCCAATCAATTTGAACCTCCCACGACTGAAGTCGCAGGATTCTTGGATAAAGCCGAGTAACCTCGACTAATTCACCAAGCTATCTCCGTAGTTCCTACGGTTACTGCCACTATGCAGAGAGTAGTCTTTTGCCTTCGGCAAGAATGTTTTGACTGGCGTTAAGATCTCTTTGATGTTGGGTGTTACAAGAAGGACATGTCCATTCACGAAGATTCAGGTTTTTGACTTCTTTGTTTCGGTATTCACAATTAGAACATAGTTGAGAAGAAGCAAAAGTTTTTCCGACTGCAATCACCGTTCGACCATACCATTTCGCTTTATATTCCAACATAACTCGAAATTGATACCAAGACACTTCGCTTATCGCTTTGGCTAATTTGTGGTTTTTTATCATATTCGATACTTGCAAATCTTCAATCGCAATAATATCGTGGTTTTTGACAATATGCGTGGAGATCTTTTGCAAGTAATCTGTTCTCGCATTAACAATGCGCTCATGGATGCGAGCAACTTTGATACGCTGCTTATTCCAATTGGATGAACCTATTTCTCGTCTCGAAAGAGTTTGTTGTTCGCGAGTTAATTTTTTCTCCATTTTACGAAGAAACTTGGGATTAGCAAATACTTCACCATTAGAGAGGATCGCAAAATCTTTTAGTCCGACGTCGATACCCACTTCTTTATTGGTTTTGGATAATTCAATGTCAGTCTCTACCAATAAGGACACAAAGTATTTTCCAGAAGGATTGCGCCGAATCGTTGCGCTTAAAATCCGACCACTCACTTCTTTGGATTTGGCGAATTTAACTAAACCCAGCTTAGGAAGCTTAATCTTATTTCCTATGACCTGAATATTATTATTCACAAATTTAGATTGATAAGATTGCTTCGGATTTTTCTTACTCTTAAATTTTGGATGACCTTCAAGATCAACAACTGTTAATTTTCGATTTTTACGCTTTGCTTTTACAATCGTCTTATCGCTATATTTTTTAACAGATTGCTTGAAAAAGCGTTTAATTGTCCGAGCGTTCTGAACACCCATGACTGAAGTCACGGGTGTTTAGAACGCAATAAATAAAAAACCATCACACTCAAGAAGTGATGGTTTTCGTCTCAACACACCACTTTAGGCAACCCAGCCGCCGTAGAATGTTTTACCTTCATTAGGCCTGAAGCTTTGCGTCCTTATTTTTCAATAAATTTGCCAATATCTAGCAGTGAATTTATATTAAAATTATTATAGATCCTAGGACTAATACCGTCAACATTAATCATTCGAATTATTCTGCGATTTTAGGGCTGCAAGATCATTTGGTTTTGATGAGTCGTTAGCAAATTTGAAAGCCTTGGTAGAGGAGATAGCGATGAATCCTCTTTTTCATTTCTATTGGGCACGATGCTATAATGGGTACAGGATTTGATCGGTCGAACGAAAGGGTAAATTGGCATGAAGGTAAAGGAAGATTTCTTTGTACGCAAGAAGAATGAAATAGGTATTTCCTTAAATGAAGTCCAGTTGAAAGCAGTTCTTCAAACGGAAGGACCATTGCTTTTATTGGCATCACCTGGGTCGGGGAAAACGACCACTATCATGATGCGGATTGGCTATCTAATACAGGAAAAAGGTGTAGATCCATCTCGAATAAAGGCAGTTACATTTAGTCGGGCATCGGCAAATGACATGAAGGAGCGATTCAAACGCTTCTTTCCCGACATACCTCCAGTTGATTTCTCGACGATACATAGCTTTGCCTTTGAAGTGGTACGGGAGCATTTTCGCAAAACGAGGACTTCCTATCAGATTATCGAAGGCGACATGGACTTGGAGGGAAAGGAAGCATTTGATTCGAATAATCCCCCGTTACATAAGAAAATTATTTTGAGGAATCTATTCAAATCGATTGTGGGCGAAAATATCACCGATGACCAATTGGATGATCTGACCACCTATATTAGCTTTATCAAAAACAAGATGATCCCTTCAGATAAATGGTCACTGGTTAAAGTTGATGTTCCAGAAGCCAAGCGGCTGCTTCATGAATATGAGGCATTTAAGAAGTCTGGATCAAGCAAGCTGTTGCTTGACTATGATGATATGCTGACCATAGGGAACGAGGTCTTGGAGGGAGATAAGGAGCTTCTTCGGAAATATCAACACCGTTACGATTATGTTTTGACTGACGAGAGCCAAGACTCCTCTATGGTGCAACATGCCATGATCGAAAAGTTGGTTCGAGAACATGGAAATCTCTGCGTTGTTGCCGACGATGACCAGTCCATATATAGCTGGAGAGGGGCGGAGCCGTCCTACTTGCTTAATTTCAAGCAGGTGTACCCCAATGCCGTCACTTTATTTATGGAGCAAAATTACCGGTCATCCAGAGATATCGTGAATGTAGCAAATCAATTCATCAAAAGAAATAAGAATCGGTACAACAAGAACATGTTTACGAAGAATCAATCACATAAGTCAATTAAAATCAGGAGTTTAACTGATTATATATACCAGGCAAAGTATTTGGTGCAAGAAATCCAGAAGATCGAAAATCTCGCTGAAGTGGCAGTGTTGTATCGTAACAACTCGTCATCCATTGCATTAATGAATGAATTTGATCGAGCAGGAATCCCTTTCTATATGAAAGACGCTGACAATCGCTTCTTCTCACATTGGGTGGTTGAAGATATTCTGAACTTCATGAGAATGACCTTCACCGATAGGCGTCCTGACATTCTGGAGAAAATCCATTTGAAGTTTAACGGATATATTACAAAACAGCAGATGGCGGCTGTGAAGGAAATTGGCAATAACCAATCCGTATTCGATAACTTACTGAAATATGTCCAATTGCAGAATTATCAAGTCAAACAGTTGAAGTCAAGCAAAGAGACATTCCAGCAAATGAGGGGGATGCCGCCGCTACATGCCATCCGTGTCATTCGAGATCGATTAGGCTATGAGAAAGCATTAGAAAAGATGTGTGAGCGGCTAGGTTTTCGAAAGGAATACTTAATTGGCATTCTGAACACGCTAGAGGAGATTTCAGACACACTGGAGACGATGGAAGAGTTTGCGAGTCGGCTAAAGCATTTGGAATCGGTTCTAAAGACCGCTAAATCCAGAAAGGGTCAAAATGCTGTAACGTTCTCGACCTTTCATAGTGCGAAGGGTTTGGAATTCGAGAGGGTATTTATGATTGACCTGATCGAGGGTATTATCCCATCCTCTGATGAGTGCAAAATGGGTTCAGCGGATAGCGATGCAATGGAAGAGGCGACTCGTTTGTTTTATGTGGGAATGACACGGGCGAAAAAGCACCTGGAACTCATTGTGTATCGGAAACGGGATGAGGAAAAAACCACAGAGTCCCAATTTGTTACAGATGTCAGAAATATCATGAATCCTCCAAATGAGAATTCGAAAAAGGAAACGGCAAAGTATCAGAATTCTGCTGCTGCAAGGAAGCCATCTGCTTCGCAAAATCGAAATGAGAAAGGCTTTAGTAAGGGACAGGGAAAGGAACGTCAGGGGAAAGCCGTTATCATTTCATACAATTCGAACGCTATTAGGAATAAAGCAGAATTGGTAGTAGGAAAGGTTGTGAAGCATCGGGTCTTTGGTCGTGGAGAAATCGTTAAGGTCGGTGGAGAAAACATCGAAATACGTTTTCAGACTGGAATCAAAAACTTCTCTGTTAAAACGTGTTTGGATATGGGGCTGTTAGAGACAGTATAAAGAGGGTATTTTCTTCTTATTGTATACCCTCTTCTCGATTCATGCCATGGTTAATTGTTTTTGTGGTCTAACGACTTGCTCTTGAACGTAATGAAGGCTCACGACACTTCCACGTGCGAACGTGTGAGTAACGGGACCGTGAACTTCCCATGCTTGACCGCAAACATCTACGGTATAATGTACTTCTCTTCCTTGATACTGCGTATTGGTGATTCTGCCTATTACTCCGGGGCCACTCTCGGATATGCGCAGCTGTTCCGGGCGAACGGGACAAAGCCCTTTGGTCCGGAATTGTTCATCAACCCAGTCTGGCTGCCAAGTTACTCCCAGATCAGCAACTTGCGGGATAAAACGGTCCTTCTCCCATTTTCCCTTCACTAAATTGGCTTTGCCTACGAAGCTTGCCACAAATTCGGATTTAGGCCTCGTATAGATCTCTTGTGGGGTTCCGATTTGCTCTATTCGACCGTCCTTCATGACGATAATTCGATCAGCCATAGCCAATGCCTCCCCCTGATCATGGGTTACATATACGATGGCAGCACCTGTTTTGTGGTGAAGTACTTGAATTTCTTTGCGCATCTCCATTCGTAATTCTACATCCAAGGCACTCAGTGGCTCATCCATGAGTAATAGGCTTGGTTTGGCTGCAATGGCACGGGCAAGCGCCACACGCTGCTTTTGACCACCGGAAAGCTCTGCTGGCATTCGATTAGCTAAGGGGAAAAGTCCAACCATCCGTAACACTTCATCTACATACTCAGACTCATGACCGCGAACGTCAGGAGCTAACCGTTCCCTCCGGTTGCGAAGGGGAAATAGGACATGCTCCCTTACATTCATATGGGGCCATAGGGCAAAGGATTGAAAAACCATTCCCAGATTCCGCCTTTCAGGAGGAACAACTACCCCTTTCCCGGCAACTACTCTATCATTCATCCTAATTTCTCCAGCTGTTGGTGCTTCAAATCCGGCAAGGAGACGCAACAACGTCGTTTTACCACAACCCGATGGCCCCAAAATAGCTACAAATTCTCCACTGTTGATCGTTAAATGGATGGAATGAAGAGCGGTAAAGTTATTAAATGTTTTGGTTAACCCTCTCACAGTGGTATTCACAGTTGCTTCACCCTTCCCTTTACAAATTTTCGCAGAACATATTGACCAATCATACTGATAAAGATGATCAATACGATTAAACTAGACAAAGCTGTCGAATGACTGGTGGACCCGGCTTGTTCGAAATTAAACACAACTACCCCGATTGTTTCTGAACCCGATGACCAAAGCAATGAAGAGACCGTTAATTCCGTGAGAGCTGTTAACATTACAAGAAAGGCTCCTCCAAGCACCCCCGGCCACATAAGTGGGAGCAGAATCGCTTTCCACTTCCTGAACCCACTTGATCCACTAACATGTGCAGCCTCTTCCATGGAGGGATCGACTTGGAGAAGAGCGGTAAGGCTTCCACGTACTTGAAGAATCATAAAACGGGTGGTATAGGCAATAAAAAGAATGGTCACACTGCCATATATACCAGGATTCCAGCCAGGAATGGGTTCCATCCACGTAAAGATCATGGCTAGAGAAAAAACGACTCCAGGTAAAGCGTAAGGTAATCCAATGAAAATTTCCAAACCGCGTACCCACAGAGAATTCTTACGGACACGCCAATAGGCAATAGCCGTTCCTATAAATAGACAGATGATGGTCGTCACAAAGGCTAAATAAAAGCTATTTTGTATAGCCGATTGAACCTTGCTGCTTTCCGTCAAAACAAAGGCATAATGCTTGAACGTCAAGTTTTCTGGACGGGCAGGTAAACCGTACGCCTTGATCAGCGAGGTGATTCCCATACTACATACAGGAACGAGAGTGGTTAACCCTAAGGCTCCCCACATGGTCCATTCAACCAAATTTCGGGCCTTTCCCAAGGAGAATCGAGGTTCATAGTCCTCTTGAACCGTTTCCTGTCGCTTGGAATTACCCAAAAGTTTCCACTGCAGCCATGTTCCTGCTAAGGCAATGACGCCTAAGATCACACTCAGTGAAGCAGCCCTTGCAAATGCCGCAGGACCAAATCCAACCACTTCTTCATAGATAGCTGTACTTAGGACGTTAATCTGTGCAGGGATCCCAAGGAAGGCAGGGATCCCGAAATTATCTAAGGAAGCCAAGAAAGCCAGTAGACCCCCACTTGCTAGACCCGGGAGCGAAAGAGGAAGGGTTACTCGTTTAAACGTTGTCCAGCGCCCCACACCGGATACTCGACTAGCCCATTCCAGATCACGGGGAATCTTTCGGAGGACGCTCAGGGTAAGCAAGTAAACTAAGGGATAATGATGCAATCCCATGACGATAATGATTCCTCCATAACTGTACATATTCCACGGTTTCCAAGATGTGATTTGAGCTAAAATACCGTTTGTACTCATCAACTGGGCCCAAGCCAAGGAAACGATATACGAGGGAATAATAAATGAAAGTATAATGAAGATTTGCAGGATTTTCTTGTATCGTATGTCGCTGTAAGCGATAAGCCATGCCGTTGTAAACCCAAGCACAACAGAAAGCAGTGTTGATCCTAACACGATAATGAGTGTACTTGCTAATATACGCCAAGTCTTCTCCTCTTCAAAGAGACTTACGTAATGGTTCAGGGTTACACCCGTTTCCCCAAAGAAGCTAAGCCAGACAAGTTTGATGAAAGGGAGAATAAAAAATAAGGAAACTGCGGCGGCAACGATGAAAAAGACAGGGGAAGCAGGCAGATTGCCCATCCCCCTTCTTAGTTTTTGAATAACTTTCATCTTTTTCACCGATTAATTGCCGAAAACATTGCCGAATTCCTTTTTGTCTGCTTCACGGGATTTGTAGAGCTCTTGCGTATTTCCTTCCAATACCTTCAATTGATCGACGGTTTTTAATCCTTCAGGTGCTTCTACCCCTTCGCGTATCGGTGTATAACCCAAACTAGCCGCTGTTTTCTGCCCTTCTTTAGAGAGTACGAAATCAACAAACGTTTTTGCTGCTGGTTTATTGTCTGTATTCTTGATAATTCCGATCGGCTCGGTGATGACAGGCACCCCTTCTTTTGGATAAATCAATTCAACGGGTGACCCTTCTTTTTTCGCACGGGCTACGATAAAGTCAACGACCATTCCATAAGATTTTTCACCTGCGGCCACGGCTTTCAACACTCCGCCATTCCCCTTAGTCACCGTGACCTCATTGGTATGAAGCGATTTGTAAAAGTCCCATCCAAAATTATTGTTGCGGGTAAACACGCCCAGATTATAGGCAGCGGCTCCGGAGTACAATGGACTTGGCATCAAGCTTTGGCCTTTTGCAGCCGAATCGATAAGCACCTTCCAGGAATCAGGCAATGCTTTAACTTTTTCGGTGTTCACCACGAGTGCAGTGGACATAATTTTCGTTCCCGTGTAGGTTCCATCCTTGTCCACAAAGGCGGCTGGGATTTTCTCTGTTTCAGTAGATTTGTAGGACAAAAGCATATCTTCGGCCTTGAGCCCTTCAAATGTTACGGCATCAGCAACGAGAAGGACATCAGCTTGGATATTACCCGCCTGCTTCTCTGCCTGAATTTTGGAGATGACTTCTTCTGTTCCCGAGCGGAAAGTCTCTACTTTAATCTCGGGATACCTCTGATTAAAGGCGGCTACTAATTTGGCTGCATCTTCATCCGGTTGAGAGGTATAAAAGGATAACGTTCCACTAGCCGCTTCCTTTGTTGCTGGGACTACCGTAGATGCAGGTGTTGGTGCGGCATTTGTTGGCTGCTCTTGCTTGGCACAACCAGTAAATAGGATCATGACGGAAAGACCCACTAGACTCATCCATTTCATCTTATGCATGTTCAATTTCCTCCTTAAGTTGGTTGAATTCAGACCGTTGGAACCAACGGGTGATTTTATTCATTTGTTTGGTGTCTATCCATTTCATGTCAACAGGGGTAACGGTGATGTATCCTTCTCGCAGTTTTTCATAATCTCCGCTCAAACAATGATTACCGAGTTGCTGCAGTTCATCGCGCAGCCAATAGTAAATTTGACCATGTGGATCATTTAGTCCAACATATTTATACCGTTCGACAGTCATATTTAGAGGCACCACGTTAATCCCCCTGCAAAGTTCTTTGCTAAGATGCGGCAAATTCACATTTAGAAATATACCTGAAGGAACTTTGTTTGCCATGATGATCTCCACGATTTCATAAAGCAAACGTTTAGCATGTGAAGATTTGAATTTGCTGGAATCAAAGGTATTAAGTGAAACAGATATGGCTGGAATTTGATACAGGGTCGCTTCCACAGCTCCCGCTATCGTCCCGGAATAAAGGATATCCCGACCGAGATTGGGGCCTAGGTTAATTCCCGAAAAAACCATATCAACTTCTGGTTTAACGAGTACCTCGATCCCCAATTTGACACAATCTGCCGGTGTACCGTTCACCGCCCAAGCTTGGACATTACCTCCAAACAAGGTAATTGGATTCGCTTTCAGGGGTTGTTTCATCGTGATCGAATGACTGATCGCACTTCGTTCTTGATCCGGACAGACGACATAAACTTCACCGAAATGTTGAAGCACTTCAACCATAGCTTCCACGCCAGGAGCGAAGATGCCGTCATCATTCGTTACCAGAATTCGCAAAGGGTTCCCTCCTTTGCATCAGATAAGGGGCTAATGCTTCCAGATTGGCCCTAAGATAGTGGCGTTCCTGACTATCGTCAAACCCCTCCAGTACAACGGGGAGGTCTTTAGGAGCTACTTCCTCCAGTACGGGTTGATAGCGAACAGAACCATGTCCAAGTGGTACATGATACTTTCCCTCCCTAGCATCACTAAGGTGAATCTTACTGATTCGAGGTAGTCCGTGCAGATACTCCAGTGGGTCATGATGTAAAGGTACATGGGCCGTATCAAATGTAGTCCCTACACTTTCCGGCAAGTTATTCATTAATCGCTTCATGGAGGAAGGGTCCACGATAAATTCCTTTTTTTCGTGTTCCATTTGTTCAATGGAAAGAAGGATTTCGTGTTGCTCAGCAAATTGGGCCAATTCCGTCATGCTTTCTTCTAACACCTCATAGTGCCAACTTATCCACTCCTGTGTGAGCGTAAGTCTTCCAGGATGTACCGTTACATGTGGCGCTCTGATTTCTTTCGCTATCATCATAGATGATTTGATTTCCTCGACCGATTGCCTGCGAATAGCTGGGTTCAGTGCACATAAATTTAAATCCCAGCTCGGAGCATGGAAGGATAAAGCCATCTCCCATTCTTCCGCTGTATCACGAATGTGAGCCACAGGCAACGAAAACCTGTGCAGCTGTTCTGCCCAAATCTCCACCCCGGAAAATCCGTAACGAAAAGCTTCCACGATCACTTGATCCAAAGGATCATTCCAAAGGATTGTAGAAGACAAGTACAATCTCATAGGCTAAACCTCCATTGCCAATTGCCATTGCCGACAAATGGATTCAGGTATTTCAACACTACCAATAGGATAAGGATTACGAGAATGCGGACCGTGATAGTCACTTCCACCAGACTGTTTGAGTCCATATCGAAAAGCTTCCTGTGCCCAAAACTTGCGATCCTTGGGATGATGTTTGGAGTGGTACACTTCAATCCCATCTAATCCATAGCATCCCCCCATCCAACTTAGTTTTATCTTACTAAACTACTGCTAAGTGGGGGTTAACTCTAATTCAAGAATAAATAAAGAGATTGTGAAGACAGCGGTTTGTATTCAAATGATAAAGAATAAGAAAAAGCCTGCAATATGAAGATATAACAAGGCCTCCGATGAAAAAGATATATTAATATTTTGTTAAATTTTGGTCAATTCTTAAAATATTGAAAGCCCACGGGTCAATGCTTAGATGACTACGGGTATTTACTACATTATAATAGGATCATAATATCAAATAAGTTGCATGGTAATCGTTATATGAATAGAAAAGTTAGAATAGGAAAAGGAAGATCATATGTTTAAAGAAACCGTTACAATCAAAGGATTTTTATACGCGTTTTATTCCATTAGTATTTTAATTACAAGTTTTCTTCCTATTTTATTCTTGCATAAAGGATTATCAAATACGCAAATTGGATTGATTTTATCCATCGGGCCCATCGCTTCTCTTATTGCGCAACCGTTAAGTGGATATTTAAGTGATCTTTGGAGGACGAATAAAAAAGTTATACTCGTTTCTTTAGTTGGGTTAGTAGGTTCCAGTTTTTATATGTTTCAGGTCCATTCATTTCTTTTTATATTATTGACTTACTTTGTTGTGGTATTTTTCATGTCTCCAATTAGTGCACTATCCGATAGTTTGTCACAGAAAATGGCAAACCAGCTTGAAATATCCTTTGGTAGTATTCGCTTATGGGGTTCAGCAGGGTTTGCGATTACCGCTGTTCTAGCTGGTCAATGGTTTACGAAGTTTGGAATTGAACATTTACCATGGTTGTTTTTATTTTTTTCCATTGTGACCATTGGTTTTGGATTATTTCTCAAAGATGTGAAAGTGTCTGAAAAAAAGATATCCAACCAAGATTTTATCGACTTGTTGACTAATCGGAAGTTTGTTTTATTTTTGGTTGCCGTTGTCTTTGTAACCATTGCCCATCGTTGTAATGACAGCTTTATCGGGTTACATCTCAAACAGTTAGGGGCAGACGAATCCATTATTGGGTGGGCCTGGTTTATTGGGGTGATGACAGAAGTTGTCGTTTTGGCTTTAAGTCATTTATGGTTTAAGCATTATCATGAACTAACCTTTATTGCATTCGCCGCTTTTTTATATACTTTAAGGTTCTTCATTGTTGCTCTAATCCAGGATCCGTATGTATTATTACTAATTCAACCGCTGCATGGATTGACGTTCGGCCTATTTTTTCCGGCTGCCTTTCAGTATGTCACCAAAATCGTGAATCCCGAAGTTCAATCGACGGGACATGTACTCCTGGCGATGGTCATTTTTGGAGTTTCCGGAATCATAGGGAATCTTCTTGGGGGGCTTGTCATGGAGGATTATGGGGGAGCTATTCTCTACTATTTACTTAGTGCAAGCTCGTTTATTGGTTTGTTGGGAGTTTTCGGTTATCGACATGTTTATAGTGTGAGAAGTTGACCGGCCAATTGGCCGGTTTTTTAATACAAATCAAAAAGTATTATACGCAGTAGCTTTCTTACATGGGCTTGTATTTACTCGAATATTTTAAGCTTCCGCCTCATACATTTTAGGGGTGTGTATTGAATTCTTTTGCAGGAGGCGAATGACATGCACAAGGAAAATAACTGCGCTTCCCATCTGACCCGGCATACGATCGCAACATTCCAAGCGCTCGTTGATGCCATAATCCCCCGGACACCCAAATTAGCCCAAAAGCTTGGCCGTATACAGGAAGTAGGAGCTTTAGAAGCTCATGTTGATCAATATATGATATGGGAGCTTGACCATATGGTGACCATCCAGGGGGATTTCAGTTTAAGAAGGGTCATGCTTTCCGGACCGACCGCTGAACTGCTTGATGCAGGCGCAGTCCAATTGATTGCGGCGGGTGGGGCCAAACAAACGGATGATGAATTGAAATTTCCCGGCGGCGGTGCTTTTGCCAGGCTCTCCCGCAGCGACAGGTTTCGTGCGATGTATTTGCTGGAGTCGCTCCATATTGATTTGGGCTATTTGCCTCTTCCTTATCAATATAATGCCGGATTGGTTCAATTCATGGTTGATACGCTCAACCGATTGGTCATGTTCGGGTTTTATTCGGAATGGCCAGGTTACGGAACGACGAGGCTTGCCTCTCCAGCCATAAGAAGACTTGAGGAGTTCCCAGTCGGCTGGCTGCAAACGGGGTATCCCGGGCCAGCCCTCGGCTATCGGCAATTACGTGGTTTCCTGTTGAAATTTCCACATCGAAAGGGGGAGGCTCATGACGTGTGACAATTTCGATGTGATTATTATCGGTTCGGGAGGAGGCGGGGCGGTAGCAGCCAAAGAATTGGGAGAATTGGGACTGAAAGTGCTGGTCCTAGAAGCAGGGGCCTGGTTGGGCAACAAAAAATGGCCGAAACCGACGGAAGAGCGAGGGGGGGAAAGCAGTTGCAGCCCGGAAGATTTGGATGTTTGGATTTATAAAGAGACTCATACGAGACTTGAAGAAGACATGAATGACCCAGTAGCCGGAAAATTGCGCTGGGGCCCGGCTGATCTGAGAAGGTCGCCTTGGTTCCGTAAAATACAACAGCGAGGACTCGTTTGGCAAAATTCAGGAGTAGGGGGAACCACGCAGCATTATTGGGCAAATTCACCGCGAGCCTATCCTCAGGCGATCGACAACATTTGGCCCATTTCCTATCGGGAGCTTATTCCTTACTATGAAAAAGTTGAAGAAACGCTGCCCGTCCATTTTGCATCTACAACCCCTAAAGAAGAATTGTTTTATTATGGAGCGAAGAAAGCAGGCTGGCCGCTTATTCATACTCTGAATGTGACCCAGCCTGGGTATCGGCCCAGTCCCAATGCGATTCTCCCACCCAATGAGAACTTGATGAATCCCAATTATTCCTTGGAAGAATTGTTTAATATGAAGGGATGTACACTAAGCGGACATTGCGTAAACGGCTGTGCCACAGGACCCTCAGTGGATCAAATCGCTAAGCGGTCGACAAACGTCAGCTATGTGCCGCTTGCGCTCAAAACGGGAAACGTAACGATCAGGCCCAACTCCTTTACGACGAAAATACTGACGGAGAATGAAACAAGAGACGGCTTTCGCGCTGTTGGGGTACAATTTCGCGATACATGGACCGGAGAATTTGTAGAATTGCGGGCAAAAACGATTGTTATGGCCGCAGGTCCTGTTGAGTCCCCACGGCTGTGGCTAAACTCCGGGTTGCCGGCAAATCCATGGGTTGGGAGAGGCATGGTCAACCATTTTTTCGACTGGGTATCCGGGATTTTTGATGAAAAGGATTTGATGGCGATTTTAGGGATGCCGGAGACCGCCCCTTTTGTCGGGAATACTGCGGGAGCAAGGTTTGATTACCCAGGCTTGGGGTGTATGCTGCTCACGGGACTCAGTCCAGGATTAACGGCTCAACTTTATGGCTTCAGCGATTCTGGGTACAATTTCCTGCGCGAACCGGCACCCGATTCCCCATGGGACATATATGGGAGGATCGTTGGCAGCCAACTGAAAAAGAAGATGGACGATTATCGGCGGACTCTGCATCTTTTGATTGTTTCCGATGATGAAATCGTGCAGGACAACGGCGTCACCGTTGATCCGGTCATCAGAGATGAGCATGGTCCTATCCCGGTCATGAAATATCATCCTACCAAAATCGCGTATGCCAGGCGTGATAAATTGGTCAGAGTTGCAACAGATATCTTGCAAAAGGCCGGTGCGAAACAGATTATTCGTTCAGATTGGCCCCCCGGCTTATTTATTCATATGGAAAGTTCGATGCGGATGGGAATGGTCACCGATTCCTCAGGCGAAGCCTTGCAAGTTAAGCGGCTTTACATTGCCGACAACAGCGTTCATTTCAATGGGATCGGCGGCCCTAACCCAACGCTGACGACACAGGCTTTGGCCACCCGTACTGCAGAAAAATTGGCGGAGAAATATTTTAGCGGATGATTTGGATAATGGGAAGGAATGAACCGGGGTGACCACCCCGGTTATTTTTATAGTTATCAGCCACGAGGTTCAGAAATTGCTGTTTCACGGGGAGCTGTACGCTTTTCGCTGCGGTTAGGTAAATCAGCAGCTTCTTTCGGGGTTGCAGTACGCTCCAAGTTATTGACTCCCTTTTTTGTCTCCTTGTCCATATAAATCCTCCCTTCGATTGAGATATCATTAGTTTTTCATTTAATCGTTTAACCAAGACGAACCAAATGTTAGAAACGCAGTGGACAAGGATATTTGTTCGGCAAACCGTTGACTGGTATGATCCATCCCACATACTCATGTATGTTTCACGATGGAAAGCCCATAATAATAAAGACAGTATGGTAAAAAATACCCAAAGGAGTGTTTAACACATGAAGGTTCCTGAAGGAGATCCTACAAATGGGATTATAGAATTCATCGATGACCTATTTCATCAAAAGATCCCTCTTTCAGCTCCACCTAGCCAAGGGCAACTTCCTATCCCAACGGCAGAAGCGTACCGTATCCCCCATACTAAAGCCACGTTTATGGCCTTGGTAGATGCCTTGATTCCATCCACTTTAGGTGCGCTGGATTTACAGTTAGATGAACATTTGCTCTGGACGTTGAATCATTATATTTCTTTTCATTACGGTGGGGTAACAAAACGGATGCCCCTATCCACGCCAACGGCTGTTATGTTAGATATCGCAGCAAACCACCTGATCCTGAAGGGAAGAGTAGAAGATCCTCTTGATTATTCGGTTTATCCAGATGGAGGTGCATTTGCTGCCCTTGCACCTAAGGACCGTTTTCGGGCGATTTCCATGTTGGAAAATTTGGAAGTCGATCTCTTTCAGTTACCTGAGCCCTATCAAAATAATGCAGGTCTAATCCAAAATATCGTAGCTGCCTTGAATCAACTCGTCATGTTTGGCTATTATTCCGAATGGTTTTCTTATGGTACAACTCGACTGGCTGCACCGGAGGATCGAAAGCTGGAAAGGCATCATTTCATATGGGACTTGCTGAAATATCCCGGTCCTTCGCACGGTTATCGTGATTTGAGGGGATTTCCTATCCAAAAATTTAATAAAGAGGAGGTTTAGCATGAAGGTCGATACGGATGTTATTGTCATTGGAGCGGGGGGTGGCGGAGCCATTGTGGCCAAAGAACTTGGGGAACTTGGCATCAATGTCATCGTATTGGAGGCCGGTCCTTGGTATGGGAATAGAAAGTGGCTCAAACCGAACAAGGAACGCGGAGCAATCAGCAGCAATAGCGCTGAGGATCTCGATATGAGACTATTACGCGAACACTATGACAAAAATGAACAAACCATGAACGATACCGTCTCGGGTCGATTCCGGTGGGGGCCAGCCGATCGAAGGCAGACCCCTTGGTATCGCATCATTCCTCAGAACGGTCTGATTTGGCAAAATTCGGGTGTCGGAGGATCTACCCAACATTACTGGGCCAACTCCCCCCGTGCCTTTGCTTCAGCTATCGATGACATTTGGCCTATTTCTTATCGGGAATTGATCCCTTATTACGAGAAGGTTGAGCATACATTGCCAGTTCGTCCAGCCCCTATGACCTCGAAAGAGGAACTGTTTTATTATGGTGCTAAGAAGGCCGGATGGTCGCTTATCGATACGCTCAATCCAACAACACCAGGCTATCGCCCTCAACCCAATGCCATATTGCATCCGAACGAACGATTAATGGACGAAAACGTTAGTTTAGAGGAATTATCCCGGATGGAGGGATGCACACTTTGCGGGCATTGTGTGAATGGTTGTCCGCATGGACCATCGGTGGAAAAAGCAGCTAAACGTTCTACGAATACAAGCTATGTTCCACTTGCTCTTAAAACAGGGAACGTGGAAATCCGGCCAAACACTTATGCATCTAAGATTCTGACTGAAGATACCCCTCAAGAAGGGATACGAGCAATTGGGGTTCAGTACAGGGATACATGGACAGGAGAGACGGGTGAATTAACCAGTAAGGCGGTTGTAATGGCCGCTGGATGTCTTGAGACCCCTCGCCTTTGGCTGAATTCCCAGCTGCCCGTCAATCCGTGGGTCGGAAGAGGTCTTACACATCATTACTTTGATTGGGTATCTGGCATCTTTGATGAAAAGGAATTGATGAAGATCTTGGGTACCCCCCATGTAAACCAGCATATCGGCCAGACATCAGCTGCTCGGTTCGATTATCCGGGATTAGGCAGTATGCAGTCTGTTGGCATTAGTCCAGGTCTGTATGCTTCTATAACTTGCGGATCGAGTAATAGCGGATATGATTTTTTACGCAGTTCTCAGGAAGATCAATGGGATATCCGCGGTCGCGTAGTGGGTCATGAAATCCGGGAATGGATGGCTAATTACCAGAACGCGTTAAGCATTATTATATTTACCGATGATCAGCCGAATATGAAAAACGGGATTACCGTAGATCCCCTTTTAAAAGATGAACATGGACCCATTCCTGTGATCAAATATACTCCTAGTAAGAACGACATATCCAAGCGGGAACAGCTGGTCGGGATGGCGGCCGACATCTTAAGAAAGGCGGGCGCCAAAAAAATTATACGTTCAGATTGGCCTCCCCATTTATTCATACATATGGAGTCAACGATGCGGATGGGTTTTGTAGTGGATACGGCTTGCGAAGCTTACCAGGTCAAACGTCTTTTTATCGCTGATAATAGCGTACATTTCAACGCTATAGGGGGACCTAATCCCACACTTACCACTCAAGCTTTAGCTACTCGAACGGCAGAAAAGTTGGCAAAACTATATTTTAGTTAAAATCGGTTCAGAAGTGTATCTTTAAGGGCATGAATGGGAACAATGATATATTGAATTGAATGAATAGGAGGGATTTTATGATGGATCGCAACAAACTGGAACAATTGGGGTCTGAACTTCGAAGCATTGGTCATCGAAGAAGAGAGCTGGCAGAACAAATGTATAGCGAGGTGGAAGAAGGCGAAATAACCTCATCCAAGGAATTATTAAGTGAGCTAAGCACCATATCTGAACGAGCCATAAATTTGATGACCCAACAGAAGCAAATTTTCGATAACGAAGTTCATCGATTGTCCTAGCCAAATCTTTGTTAAGCTAGGATACATTACGAACTGCGCAGGTATACCTGTGCAGTTATTTTTTTAGCTTACAGAAAAGAAAGCTGAGAATTTCGTTTCTCCGCTTTCAATATTAAAGAAGTTTTCACCATGTACTAGGCTATTTAATCAAACAGAAATTTTATTACGTAAAATGCTGAATAAAAAATCTGGGTTTTATCCATAATAATACTTAATAACCAAAACCTGATGCATTGGAGAGGCCTATGTGGAATTTTTTATTTAAGAAGAAAAGAAATCATCCCAAGACTAATGCCCACCTTGAACTGAATCAGGCTCAAAAGACCGATCAAAGGAATATTTTAAAGAATCTATCGGAGAATCGTGCATATTTAAAAACCATCTTCAAAGATTGCTCGGATATCGTCTATCGGGACATTATTTTAGGGAAACAACAGATTCCTGCTTTAATCATCTTTATCCAAGGCATGGTCGATGAGGTCATTGTCAACGAAAGCATCATGAAGTCCCTCATGGAACTTCAAGATACCCAAATTGAAAAGCCGATTACGGAAATTATTCAAAAGTCATTTTTGCAAATTGGGCATACCCAGGAAATTTCACAAACAAGCGATATTATCGAAGCCATACTTGACGGAGAGACGATTCTTCTTGTGAATGGTGCTGATACAGCGATACGAATTGCCACGCAAGGGTCGCCTACGCGAAATATAGCGGAACCGATGACAGAAGCCGTGGTAAGAGGGCCGAGGGTAGGATTCACGGAAGATATCGGGGTGAACACTTCCTTGCTTCGCAAACAGATGAAAACTCCCGATTTGAAAATGGAGTCCTTTGTCATAGGAAGCGTGACAAAAACCAAAGTGATGATTTCTTATTTAAATGGGATTGTTGATGATAAATTGGTCGAGGAGGTAAGGAAAAGACTCCAAAAAATCGATGTGGATTCGATTCTGGAAAGTGCTTATATAGAGGAACTTATAGAAGACAATCCCTTGAGTGTGTTCCCTCAGTTGCAGAGTACAGAACGCCCCGATAAGATTGCGGGGACCATTCTGGAGGGGCGTGTGGCCATATTAGTCGACGGCAGCCCCTTTGTGTTGATAGCTCCTTCCTCTCTTGTTCAATTCTTACAGGCAAGTGAAGATTACTATGAGCGATATATTTATTCGACAGCCGTTCGATGGATTCGGTACCTGTTTTTCTTTATCGCCCTTTTTCTGCCGGGAGTTTATGTGGCGGTCACGACGTATCATCAGGAAATGATCCCCACCCCCTTATTAATCAGTATTGCGGGCGCACATGAAGGAGTCCCCTTTCCCAGTATTGTAGAGGCCTTCATGATGGAAATTACGTTTGAAGCTTTACGGGAAGCCGGGGTTCGCCTGCCAAGACCCGCAGGACAAGCCGTGAGTATAGTTGGAGCTCTTGTTATCGGGCAGGCAGCCGTAGAGGCTGGAATCGTTTCTCCTGGAATGGTCATCGTGGTGGCTCTTACCGGAATCGCTTCTTTTACCATCCCCAGTCCTAGCCTGTCCTTCTCGATTCGCCTCCTGCGGTTTGGCATGCTGATTCTGGGAGGGTTTATAGGCTTATACGGAATTTTGTTAGGTTTATTGGTTATGCTGATTCATCTTTCTTCCCTACGGTCCTTTGGCGTCCCTTATCTGACCTCACTCGCTCCCTTTAAAATCCAGGATGTCAAAGATGTCTTGTGGAGGGCGCCTTGGTGGGCTATGGAAGAACGCCCAAGCTTAATCGGCATGAATAATAGACGCAGGCAGAAATTCTTTCAGAAGCCTCGTCCGCCAAAGACAGATCAATAACATATCACATTAAAGGAAACGATGAAATGAAAAAATGGCTCTTTCTGTTCATGGTAGTTTCATTGTCGTTAAGTGGTTGCTGGGACAGAGTAGAAGTGGATGAAATCGCCATTGTAATGGGGCTTGGCATTGATCGAGTGCCAGACGAAAAAGAACCGATCCTGCTTTCCATCCAAATTGTGAATGCGGCAGCCCAAAAAAAAGGAGGGACTGGTTCCGGGCAGGGGGGCCCACCCCTGTATGTTCTAACGAGTCAAGGAAAAACCCTTTTCTCTGCTGTTCAGAGTTTTAATTCATCCTATCCGCGTCGATTTAATTTTTCACATAACAAGATCGTTGTTTTTGGAAAAGACTTCGCGAGAACGGACATTGTGGAAGCATTGGATTATATTAACCGGGATCGGGAATTTCGCGAAAACATGTGGGTTGCTGTAGCGGATAAAACGGCGAAAGAAGTGCTGCAGACGGAATTTCCACTGGAACCTCTTTCTGCTAAAGCTCTCAATAGCATGATGAGCAAGTTTATGGAGAATGCGTTTACCCCCCCTATCGAATTTTATAAGTTTCGAAACCTCATGAAGGCAGAAGCCAAAACGGCTACGTCTCCTCTGATCAGAATAGAAGAGATGGAGAAGAAAGTGGATAGCATGCTTGAGGAGTCAACGGGAAAGAAGATGGAAAAACCGAAATTTGGACTTGAAAAAGTGGTTGTTATCGAAGATACAGCTATTTTCCATGAGAATAAAATGGTGGGGAAGTTAAACAAAAATGAATCGAGAGGGTTGCTATGGTTAAAAAACCAATTGTATGGAGGGAAAATCGTCATTCCAAAGGATGGTAATGACATATCTATTCATATCCCAACGGGAAAGACGAAGATTACCCCATCTGTAAAAGGAAATCAAATTTTGATGAAAATTGAGTGCGAAGCTGATGCGGACATCAAGGAGGTGGAACTAGTCGGCTTGGACCTGAAAGACCCGAAAGTCATTAAACAATTGGAGAAACAGGCGGAAGGTATTTTAAAGAGCCGGGTCAAACATACCATTGAAAAAGCTCAAAAGGAAATAAAAGTAGACTTTATCGGGTTCGCGTCTTCTCTGCACAACGCTCTGCCGGATGAATGGAAGCGATTCAAGAAAGATTGGCCTGAAGTATTTCCCCAAGTCAAATATGAGATCCACTTTCAAGTTAACATAAATACGGCCGGAAAGATTACGAAAGAATAGAATCCAAATGATCGCAAAGACGAGAGAGGATGGTTATGGTGGTTTTGTTTACTATTTTGGCCGGCATTTCCCTTTTTCTCATTGAGGGAAGGCCCCTTATAAAGAGCGGGCAGAGGAAGGAGCTTGCCGTTGTGTCTATTATCCTCGGAATATCCATTTTTCTTGTCGTTGCCGATCATTTTGGAATAACCTCACCGCTGAAATACTTGGAACAATGGCTCAGTCCAATCGGAAGAGCCTTATTAAATCACTGAAGATAGGACTGTTGCCCATGCTCGAAAAAGGGATTATTAGCACTCGTCAATTTATTTTGATGTTGTTTCTGATCATTACCTCCTTAACGACGCTTCACGTGCCTGGATTGGTAATCGACCATGCAGGCCGGGATGCCTGGCTATCTGTCATTGGGGGCTGGTACCTGGATGTTCTGCTGGCTATTGTTTATGCTTATTTAGGTCTCCGGTTTCCTGGCGAAAACTTTGTCCAGTACAGCATGACGATATTGGGAAAAACAGTAGGGGGAATCGTTGGAAGCTTATTTCCTCTATTTTTTCTTGTCGTTTGCTCTCTTCTGCAGAGGGGATTGGCCCATTTTATTAAAACTGCGTTTTTGCCCGCTACGCCTTTAGAGATCATTATCTTTACAGGGGCGATCATTATCGGCTATGGGGCTTACCGCGGGATTGAAGTCATAGGAAGGGTTTCGGAAATTTTGGGTCCCGTCTACTTTATAAGCGTTCTTTTCCTGATCGCCATGGTTTTTCCTGAAGCAGAATTCGCTAAACTGAAACCGCAATTGGATGAAGGGTTTTATCCATTTCTATCGGGTGCTCCCCTTATCCTTACCTTTTATGGAATATGCGTTATGATGGCGATGTTTATCCCCATTAATAACCGGATGGAGAACGGCTTTCTCTCGAAATTTGTAGCCGTAAGTATGGGGGCCTTTGTAGTGGGAGCTATGGTGGTGTTGGCTGTTGCCGTTTTTGGCAATGATCAGGTCAAAAATATGATTAATCCTGGACTTGGACTTACTCGGATTGTAAGTGTCGGGCGTTTTGTCGAGCGTGCAGAAATCATATGGATGATGATTGCTGTAGGAGCGGGAGTTATGGCCTCATCTATGATGATTTGGGCTTTCAGTTTAGGGTTCGCCCAAATTCTGTCTTTAAAAACCTATAAACCTTTGGTCATGCCAGCTGTATTGCTTTCTAGTGTTCTAGCTGCAACCGATTTTAAAAGTCATATGGAGCATATATACTTTGTTCAGTTTACCTATCCTGTCTTTGCTGCAGCCATTGAAGCTGGCTTGATCTTATTCTTGTTTTTTGCAGCTCTTATATTAAAAAAGAAAGGGAAAGCTCTATGAGCTTTCCCTATTCTTTTCCACTTTTTTGCGGAAATCCATCGTACTATTAATTTGTTTTCGATATTTCTTAAACATGATCTTTTGGGTAATGTACGCGATGGTACAGCAGGAAGCGATCATAGAGATACCGATGATCAGACTTAGCAGGTTATTCGACATGGCTAACACCTCAATATAATCAAGTTGGTCTTACTAGATAGAGTAACCAAATCCCCCTTTTTCCAACAAGCAATGGGAATTATTTATTAAAATATTTTAGAAAAATATTACAAATTGTTATTATACAGTTTATCTTTATTTGATTCTGTTATATAATAATCAAAAGAGAAGATTGTTTATCATGGAGGGATTTTCAATGAGCAGACGAGAACGGGCTAAAATGGTGAAGTGGATCCACTTGATTTTGGCTATGGATTTTTCACTATTAGCAACCTTGCCAGATATAGATCTAGAATATATTTATGAAAATTTGCTTATATCGCAAAGACCGGAGTAAAAAAAGAGGCTCCATCATTTAGGAGTCCGTCATCCACCACGTATCATGAATCGCTTGTCAAACCCCTTTATCCCCCAAAGGACACCCTTGTATTTTTTCGGAATCTAGACTGTTCCTAGAGTGGAACGATATGTTCAATTGGGGGAGTCCTTTTATCTTTCATAATAATCCCTCTGTTGTACATCTCACCTTTCTGCTATAATACAAATATTGAAGATAAGAAAATTGTCAAAATTTTTCCTGGAAAAACAGAGAAGAGGTGAATTTTATGTCGGTTCAACTTCACACTTCTAATTTGAGTGCATCTCTTCCGAGTTATATCGAGCACTCATGGAAGCGGTGTCAATCAAAGGGGCTACAACCTTCGAAAATGGAAAAGGAAAATATCCTTTCGGAATACGAGCTAATAGAATTCAAGGATCAATACGAGGAACTCATTTATTATGCATCTCCCATTTTGAAGGACGTTTATCATACCACACAAGGAGCTGAATTCCTTATCCTGATCGCTTCACCCGAAGGATACATTATTGACTCCCATGGAGATACCTCATTTTTAAGCCGAGCAGATAAAGTCGCCCTTCGCAAGGGAGCAAACTGGCTCGAGGAATCGAGGGGAACAAATGCCATTGGCACTGCCATTGTGGAAAAAAAACCGATTCTTGTACACGGAAACCAGCATTATTGCATTGACAATCATTTTCTTACTTGTGCGGCTGCTCCCATCCTCAGTTCTGATGGGGAACTTTTCGGTATACTCAATATAAGTACTCATCACCATAACCATCATCCTTTTATCTTAGGACTTGTGAAAAGGGCGGCACACAGCATTGAACAAGCCTTGTTGCTTGCCAACATGGAGAAACAAACGGAAAAACCATCGTTTGATCTTGATTTTATCTATAACCGCCATCCCTCCTCCCTGATTACCATTAATAAAGAAGGCGAAATCATCAGAATAAATCACTCAGCATCTCGTACCATAGGATGCTCTGAACAAACGGCGCTTGGAAATCCCATCTCCCATTACATATCCGGGCTTGACTCTTCTTTCCTGTCTTCCGGTCAAGAGAAAAAGATTTCCTATAAAGATCAAGTATTTACAACCCATATGGTTACGGGTGAAAAGCATGAACAGTCTTGTATGATCTTGCGGGGAGAAACACTTCAAGAAAAGAGTCCTTTAACAAACCGATACAATTTTTCAGATATCACATGTAACGATGCTGCCATGCATGAAACGATATCTATTGCAAAAAGGGTAGCTATGCTTGATATCAACCTTCTCATTTCCGGTGAAAGCGGAACAGGTAAAGAGCTGTTTTCCCAGTCCATTCATGGAGCCAGTCTGAGAAGCGAGAAACCGTTCATCGCTATTAACTGTAGCGCTATTCCTGAAAGTTTACTAGAAAGTGAACTATTTGGATATGAGAAGGGAGCATTCACCGGGGCGAAAAGCGGAGGACAAGTAGGTAAATTCGAAGCAGCGGACAATGGGACACTATTTTTGGATGAAATTGGGGATATGCCGTTGGCAGCCCAAGCCACCTTATTGCGTGTGTTGCAAGAACGCTGTGTCACACGTATCGGCAGCATAACTCCTCGACCAATCAACGTAAGAATTATTGCAGCAACCCATAAGAACTTGCAAAAAGAAATTGAAGAAGGACGTTTTCGAGCGGATCTTTATTTTCGAATCAGTGGCTTTACCTTAAACCTGCCTGCTCTACGAAATCGTTCGGATTTGCTTATGTTAGCGGAAGAAATCCTTTTGCGCTTGCCCTTTACCAATGGAACGGTTGAATTAACCGAGGAAGCTAAGAGGTTTATTACTGAATATGAATGGCCCGGAAACTTCCGTCAGCTTCAGAATGTTCTGCAACAGGCTGCTTTTCTAAGTGATCGTAAACCGATAACTGGGCCAATACTTGCTTCTCTTTGCCCTTCTTCCGGCAAATCGATAAATGAAGAAGAAAGCAGCGAACAGAAATCAATGAACTTGAGTGAGCAGGAACCAATGAGCTTGCGTGAACAGGAAATAAACCTTATTAAACAAGTTTTAGAACGAACAAATGGGAATATTAGCTTTGCTGCAAAACAGCTAAATATAGGTCGAAATACACTGTATCGAAAAATGAAAGCGTATGGCGTATGATACTAAGTATTAGTTTCCCATTTTCCATAACCATAAAAGGCTAGATTATAACCGTATTATCACACGGTTGTAGTCTAACCTTTTTGGTTTTCCTATACAATCATATAAAGGTTTCACCTTCTATGAGCGATCGTTCGGAGTCAGACCCCTGTCGATGATGTTCTACAAAATTATTATTTATGCGGCTGATAAATTTCCCAAGACAGTTTAATAGATTCTACAATTTGATCCGCTGCAGTCTCAGGGTCAGTATCATTGGTAGAAATTCTAGAGTTATGAATGGAATAAGCATTCTGTCTCTTCAAGAATAATTCTTCAATCTCAACTAAAGACTTATTTTTAAGGACGGGACGGTTATCTATAATCAGCGGAATCCGTTCTTTCCAAGAATCCCAAGATAAATCAAGGAAAAACACCAAACATTTGGACAAACAAATCTTTCTAACCTCTTCTTGTAGATAGGCACCTCCACCTAAAGAAATAATCTTTAAGCGAAAGTTCGTACAAGCATTGACAATATACTCTTTTTCCAATTGCCGAAAGTGCTTCTCACCGAACTTGTTGAAAATTTCGGTTACCGGTATTCCATTTATTTTTTCCAATTCATCATCTACATCGATAAAGTCTCGATATAATTTCTTTGCCACAAGTTTACCGATCGTTGTTTTACCAACTCCCATAAAACCGATAAGAACTATATTTTTCTCGCGAAGAGGAATGTCAAAATTTTCAATCATACAAAATCAACTCTCTCTTGAATAATTTATGATTTGCGTCCAGAATAATGTCCATTGTATCTTAATTATATTTAATTAGATGGGACTAGTCCAATACAATAATGATATATACGGTTGATTCCATTACAACCGTATAGTATATTTTAAGAAATTTGCAAATTCAATTCCCATGGAATGATAGAAGAGCAACCATATAGACCGATCAAAGCCTAGTTTCAAACCACGAATAAAAGGAGCTGTAATCATGAGTCAGGGTAAAAGAACAGTAATAGTTCAAGGGAGAGAGATTGGAGGGAATGATCCTCTTATTTGCACACCCTTGATTGGAATGAATACGGAGCAAATTCTTACGGAATTAAAAAAAATACTTCCTAAAATGCCTGATTTGATAGAATGGCGTGCTGATTTTTTTGAAAGTCTGCATGATACTGAAGCCGTTCTTCATTCGGCAAGCAAAATTCGTGAAGCCGCTGGCAACATCCCTATCCTCTTTACGATTCGCTCTCATAAAGAAGGAGGGCAATCCATTGCTATAGAGGAGCAAGCTAAAATTCAATTGATTCATGATGTTTGTAAAAGTAATCAAGTTGATTTATTGGATTATGAGCTTTCCAATGAGCCGGAAGACATTCAATATATTCGCCAGGTTTCAAGGGAATATGGGGTTTATTTGGTCTTGTCCTATCATAATTTTGATTCAACTCCAGAGCAATCGTATATTGTGGAAAAATTACGCGAGGCAAAAACACATGGAGCAGATATTGCCAAAGTTGCAGTTATGCCTACTTCAACCGAAGATGTTTTGATTTTATTAAATGCTACCCATGATGCAAAGAAGGTATTGCAAATTCCCATAGTGACCATATCAATGGGGGGATTGGGAGCAATCACCCGTATGGCAGGCTGTTTTTTTGGCTCTGACATTACGTTTGCCATCGGGGAGAAAAGTTCCGCTCCGGGTCAAATCCCAATTGAGGATTTAAGATCGACGATACAAATTATGCAGAAATCGATGGGGAATGGATAGATCGAAAAACACATAGGATAAAACATAAAATAAAACCACCGATTGAATCAATCAAATTCGGTGGTTTTGTCGTTAAGTGAATGTAAAACCTGTCTAGGTTCATAGCTTTCAGCATTTATTTCTTCTTTAGATTCTTGAATAATTTGTTTTAAATCTGTATCTGTTTGTTTTTGGGAGGTAGTGATCCAAACAAGTCCATAATATCCGGTTCCTAGAATGTCCAGATGAGCTTATTATGCCCAGTGCAGAATAAGCTTGTTTTGTTTTACTGGATATATTCTCAAGAAAGTGGGTTTATCTCAGGAATTTTTGTTTCCGTGGGTTTGGGAGCAGGTTTCTAAAAATTATGGTTATACAAAAGTGTCAAATGTAAAGGAAAAATGGTACGAATTTAAATTTGTGGAGAATTTTCGAAATTTATATGTACAAAAATGTGCAAAATGATATATAATCTAAACATCAAATGATTTGATTTTACATATGAACACGATATGTATAATATTGAACAAAGGAGAGTGCTCCTATGGAAGTGTTAATGAGAAATATATTCCAATCTCTAGGGAAAAATCGTTCCGCCAACAAGTGGGCAAAGAAATACGGGCTTAAATTTGGTGCTGGCCGTTTTGTTGCTGGAGATTCCATTGAGAAAGCGATCGATGGGGTGCGCCAATTAAACAAACAGGGAAGGGTGGCAACTCTTGACCATTTAGGTGAATTCGTTTTCACACAGGAGGAAGCTAATGAATCGGCATCCATGTGTATCCGAACATTAGATGCCATGGCGAAGGCAGGAGTGAACTCCAACCTTTCATTGAAAATGACCTCCCTTGGTTTGGACATCAGTAAGGAGTTATGTGTGTCGAACATGCGTCGGATTCTTGATCGGGCCAAGATGCACGGAAATTTCGTCCGCATTGACATGGAGGATTTTGATCACTGTCAAATCTCCCTGGATATATACCGTGAGCTTCGCAAAGAGTATAGCAATGTTGGGTTGGTTATCCAGGCCTATCTGTACCGAACGGTTCAAGACATAGAGGATCTTCACGAAGATCGAGCCAACCTTCGTTTAGTGAAGGGAGCCTACAAGGAATCCCCAGATGTAGCATTCCCTGCAAAGAATGATGTGGATGAAAATTATAAAAAAATTATTAAGATGCATCTATTGAATGGAAATTATACAGCGGTTGCAAGCCATGATGTGAGCATCATTGACTATACGAAAAACATCGTCCGTGAACATAACATTGCCAAGAATCAATTTGAATTCCAAATGCTTTATGGCATTTGTGTAGACCTTCAGAAGCAATTAGTGGATGAAGGATATAAAGTACGCGTCTACGTTCCATTTGGAGTGGATTGGTTCGGCTATTTCATGAGACGTCTTGCCGAGCGTCCAGCGAATGTTTGGTTTGTTCTAAAAAATCTTTTCAAATAAAACACGATACAAGGAGAGGATCATATGACTACATTGACTAAAGTTTCCCTGTTTGCAAACGAACCATTTACAGATTTTACCAAAGAAGAAAACAAGCAAGCGATGCTAGCGGCCTTAGATAAAGTGAAAAAGGAATTAGGACAGGACATTCCGCTCTATATTGGATCAGATAAAGTGATGACTGAAGACAAAATTGTTTCGATAAATCCTGGTCAGGTGGATCAAGTGATTGGTCGGGTTAGCAAAGCTTCTCAGGAGTTAGCTGAGCGTGCCATGCAAGTGGCGTTGGCTGTCTTTGAATCATGGAAGAAGGTTCCTGTTAATGTTCGTGCAGAATATCTTTTTAAAGCAGCCCAATTGATGCGTGAGCGCAAGCATGAGTTCTCCGCTTTGATGGTCTATGAGGCAGGTAAGAACTGGGCGGAGGCAGATGCTGATACAGCGGAAGCGATCGATTTTATGGACTTCTATGCGCGTGAAATGATTCGTCTAAGCGAAGTGAACGAACATCAGCCCCTCGTCAAAGTGGATGGCGAAGAAAACCAATTAACTTATATTCCTCTAGGCGTTGGCGTAGTAATTCCGCCTTGGAACTTCCCATTGGCGATCTGTGTTGGGATGGTGACGGCATCTGTTGTTTCTGGAAATACGGTTTTATTGAAGCCGGCATCCGTTACGCCGGTGATTGCTCATAAATTTGTTGCCTTAATGGAAGAAGTGGGCCTTCCGGCGGGAGTGATTAACTTTATTCCTGGAAGCGGAGCTGAGGTAGGGGATTACTTAACCACTCATTCGAAAACGCGTTTCATTAGCTTCACCGGTTCCAAAGAAGTCGGATTGCGCATAAACCGCTTGGCTGCGGAAACGGCAGAAGGACAAATCTGGATTAAGCGCGTTGTTGCGGAAATGGGCGGAAAAGATGGAATCGTCGTTGATGAAACCTCAGATTTGGATGCGGCAGCAGCTGCGATTGTGGCATCTGCCTTTGGATTCCAAGGACAAAAGTGTTCTGCGGGTTCCCGTGCTATCATTGTAGAATCGGTATACGATGAAGTGGTAAGTAAGGTAGCGGATTATACGAAAAAGCTTGAAGTCGGTCTACCGGAGGAGAATTACGCGGTGGGACCCGTTTCAGATAAAAATTCCTATGAGAAAATCCTCGAATATATTGAAATTGGAAAAGGCGAAGGCCGCTTGCTAGCTGGAGGCGGAAAAGCAGAAGGGAACGGATACTACATTCAACCTACCGTTTTTGCAGATGTGGATGGCAAAGCCCGAATCATGCAGGAAGAAATCTTTGGACCTGTGCTTGCTTTAGCGAAAGCAAAGGATTGGAAAGAAGCTATCGTGATGTACAATGATACCGAGTTTGGGCTTACTGGTTCTTACTATTCCAAGGATGAAGAGCGCATCGCTTATGCACAGGAAACTATGCACTGCGGAAACCTTTATATTAATCGCAAGTGTACAGGGGCTCTTGTTGGAGCACATCCTTTTGGTGGATTCAATATGTCAGGAACCGATTCCAAAGCAGGTAGTTATGATTATCTCCTGCTATTTACGCAAGCTAAATTAATTTCTCGTAAAGTGAAATAGATGGAATAAACGGCCCTTCCAAGGGGAGGGCCGTTTATTATTAAATATATAATAGAAAATGTATTTAAAGATGTTGTATTTTCAATGATACTATGGTTGTGTATAATATTAGTAAGATATAAAGGATTTATACAATTTTGATTTACATCATTAATTGTTTTATTATTCAATTAAGTAAGCGCTTATAATAAGCGAGAAGGAGCTTGAAATGAATCTACAGCTAATACTTTCTATTACTGTTTACATGGTAGGGATGCTCTTCATTGGTTATTTTGCTTACAAGCGGACATCTAATTTAACCGACTACATGTTAGGTGGAAGAACGTTAGGTCCTGCGGTCACAGCGTTGAGTGCTGGGGCATCCGATATGAGCGGTTGGTTGTTGATGGGTCTTCCTGGTGCGATGTATGCCCAAGGGTTAAGTGCATCTTGGATCGCCATTGGGTTAACTCTTGGAGCTTGGGCGAACTGGCTTTATGTAGCACCTCGGTTGAGAAATTATTCGGAAGTTACTGATTCTATCACCATCCCCTCATTTTTAGAAAACCGGTTTGGCGATGGATCCAATGTGTTACGTTTAACTTCCGGATTAGTCATCCTAGTTTTTTTTACCTTCTATGTTTCGGCCGGTATTGTATCCGGTGGGGTCATGTTTGAGAATACTTTTAATCTAGAATATCATACGGGAATTTGGTTTGTTACCGGGGTTGTCGTTGCTTACACCCTTTTTGGGGGCTTTTTGGCTGTAAGTTGGACGGATTTTGTACAAGGACTTATCATGTTTATCGCTTTGATTTTAGTACCGATTGTCACCATTATGCATACAGGCGGAATGGGGGCATCTTTTGACACCATCCAGAAGGTGGATCCTGCCTTGTTTGACATGTTAAAAGGGACGAGTTTTATTGGTATCGTTTCCTTGTTTGCTTGGGGACTCGGCTATTTTGGTCAGCCGCATATTATTGTCCGTTTTATGGCCATTTCATCTGTCAAGGAAATCAAAAGAGCTCGTCGCATTGGAATGGGATGGATGATCTTTTCGATTTTAGGTGCTATGTTCACCGGGCTGATCGGTATTTCATATTATTCTCAACAAGGATTAAACTTAGCAGATCCAGAAACGGTCTTTATTCAATTGAGTGAAATACTGTTCCATCCTATTATCACTGGATTCCTGTTAGCCGCGATTCTAGCGGCCATCATGAGTACGATATCTTCCCAGTTGCTGGTAACTGCCAGTTCATTGACGGAAGATATGTATAAAACGTTTTTCCGACGTTCCGCCTCAGATAAAGAACTCGTGTTAATCGGGCGCATGTCTGTTTTACTTGTTTCGATCATCGGTGTATCGTTGGCTTGGAGCAAAAATGGCACGATTCTCTCGCTGGTTGGGTATGCATGGGCTGGATTTGGCGCTTCTTTCGGTCCTGTCATTTTACTAAGCCTTTATTGGAAACGGATGACAAAGTGGGGTGCCTTAGCGGGAATGATTGCCGGGGCTGCTACAGTCATCATATGGACGCAATTTCCCTCACTTAAAGACGTGTATGAGATCATTCCCGGCTTTGCGGCAAGCTTAATTGCCATTGTGGCTGTCAGCTTGTTGACTCCACAGCCGAGCTCGAATGTTCAAAGCCAATTTGAGAAGTATAATAAAGTAGCTTAAGGAGAAATAAGGGTTATTAAAAGGTCTTTAAAGTGACCTTTTAATAACCCTCTTTTGTAATGATTTTTTTAGATTTTTCCAATACAATAACCTTTTGAACAAAAATGTTCATGAAAATTATTAGACACATCAAATTACGCAGTAAAAGTAGATTATCTTAAAGTAGGTGTACCCTCATGACGAAATCAACCTTTTGGCTATCTGTGCTAGCCCTTGGAACAGGGCTATTCCTATTGTTTCCCTTTCATGCTGGATCGTGGTTATCTTTTTCCGTAGTCATGGCCGGTCATATCTCGGTTGCCATCCTACTTGCCCTTATGTTGTTTAAGGTCATCTATTCCCATGTGCCGAGACATCTAAGCAATCCTTTTAAAAGCGGCATAAAAAAGTGGAATGGTTTCAAGTATTTTTTTTATTTGACATTAGCATTTGGATCCGGAATATTGTTAGTGAGTGGCATTTCCGGATCATGGGTCAAGAACTTTCATCTCGGCATTGGAGCCTGGAGTTTGTTGGTTGGATGGAAGCATACGAGAACCTGAAACGTAGACAGGATGGCTTTGATTATATGATCAACAAGGAACAATGGAGGAATTTTCTCGGACTTACCCTTGTACATACAGCTTAACGAATACTTAAGGTTGAAACTAAGATCGGAAGGTAAGAATATAGGAACGGTCAATCAATTAAATAATATACAATTTCTAAAACTTTCCCTCATGCAAATTATCTGCTGTAGGTAAACAATGTTGCTGTAGACCCACAGGGATTGTACATGGTAATCTGTTTTTGTTTTGAGATAGAGGGGTGAGGGTTGTGTTGCAAACGTATGAAGATATTAAGATAGGGGAACGCGGTGCTTGGATCAGCATTGTCACCTACATCATTTTATCTGTAATTAAATTAATGATCGGATATTTAGCTCATTCTGAAGCGTTATTGGCGGATGGCCTAAATAATACCACGGATATCATTGCATCTGTTGCTGTATTGGTAGGTTTGAAAATTTCCAGAAAGCCTCCGGATGCTAATCACCAATATGGGCATTTTCGGGCGGAATCCATCGCTTCTTTAATCGCTTCCTTTATTATGATTTCCGTAGGACTTCAAGTCTTATATAAGGCTGGCCTGTCTGTTTACCAACCTAACAACGAGTTGCCTGACATGGTTGCCGGTTGGACTGCCATGGGTTCAGCCATAGTAATGTATGCCGTATATCTTTACAATTTTAATCTAGCACAAAAAATTAACAGTTCATCTCTGATGGCCGCTGCCCAGGATAATCGTTCTGATTCTCTTGTTAGTATAGGAGCCTTTACCGGGATTCTTGGGGCACAATGGGGCCTGCCTTGGTTAGATCCCGTAGCCGCCTTTCTAGTGGGAATGATCATATGCAAAACGGCATGGCATATTTTTAGAGATGCTTCGCTTACTCTTACCGACGGATATGATGAAGAGCATCTAAGTGAGCTCAAGAAAACTGTTGAAACCACTCCAGGCGTTAAAGGAGTTAACGATATTAAAGCAAGGCTACAGGGGAATATCATTTTGGTAGATGTGATCATTTACGTGGATGATCATCTTAATGTCGTGGAAAGCCATCGAATTACGGAAGAGGTCGAAAAAAGAATGGCTAAGAAGCATAAAACTGAGCATGTTCATATTCATATTGAGCCGTTAAGGAACAACATGAAACGTTAATGATAAAGAAAAGGAGAGGCTGAACCCATCTGATGATGAGTCATCCTCTCTTTCTCTGTCCTCATTCATAGTCGTACTCCATCCCTAACAACAAAATGAACACATGGAATCTGTTCTGACTTTACGGTGTCATCCGACCCAAATACATTTTGCAGGTCATAGGACTCCCCTTCTTGTACTAGCACATATTGCTCAATGGTAAGGTTGGCTGGATCAACAATCCAGTATTCCGGTAGTCTTCCTGGTTCAAGCGCTTCACCTCCGGAGTGTCCAATAGCAGCCATTTAACACTCACAAATATAATCATACCACAAACCACTACCCCAAATTAAATGGTGAATCTACTCGAAAATTAATGATTTTAAGCTGATTTGCGAGATTTGCAGTAATAGTTAGGGTAGCCAGCTCTGTGTTGAATTATCTGAACTTTTACATAATATATAAAAAGATATAAAATAAAAGTACACCAAGAAGCATCAACAAACCTACAAAAACAAAAGGAAGAGGTGATGAGACACTTAATTAAACAAGTTTTATCTACATAGCATAGTAAGAGGAGGGATAGGACTACCAACGACTTCAACAGCAGGACGGTGATCTCGAAAAAATTACTTTTAGATATCTTCACAATAGGAAGTGAGATTAAGAAAGGAGTATTAATGAATACTGAGGAAGAATTATTATAGCCCTCCACTCTGATGTTTAGAGTAGAGGGCTATTTATTTTATACTTATCAGTCAAGTATTATACGCAAAAGGCTTATTGGTGCACTACTGTTTTCCCCATGTACATAAGCTGGTCGTCAACCCAACAGAGGTAATGGTGAGAATGGATAGAAGAAAGGTTTCTTTTGATATAAGCAATCCTCCAATCATAATGACGATGGCATCAATAATAAAGATCATGACACCCACATTGATATGCAGGAAATCAGACAGGAATTGTGCGAGTAGATCGGTGCCCCCTGTGCTGGTTTGATGCCGAAGCATAATCCCTATGCCGAAACCAACAAATGCACCGCCAATGATGGAGCTTATGATTGCAGATAAGTGAATGTGTGAGATGAAATGATCATGAATTGGATAGAGCAAATCAATCATCAGGGAGGAGATCAACATGCCATGCAGACTGTTATAGAAGTAATGGCGATAACGAAACCAAGCGATAAGAAAAATAGGTATGCTTAAACAAATAATCGTGAATCCGGCTTTAATTCCCAATAAGTATTTTCCAATCAGTCCTATCCCGATGATGCCTCCATCTAGTAACTCGAATGGAACTAAAAAAAAGTTGATGCCAACCGACAAGGAAAGGCTCCCAATAAAAATGACTACAGCTTTGTGTAGAAATGTCATATTTGATATCCTCTCCGATACATGCTTGGACATATGGTTCATATATATGCCGAAGAGGTAATAAACTTGTCTAATAAGGAGTTATTTATATTTAGGAGAGGGGTCTTCTGCATGATTTGGTGTACAGTTCATAGGGAGGATTCCTTCACATAAGACGAATGTTATGGTAAGTTATTAATACTACTATTAACATAAAAGAATAATGAGGAATAGGTGTAAGATGGAGGAAATGATTAAAGGCTTGTTAACATGGCTTACTGATCTAGGCTATTGGGGCATTGCCATAGGTTTGATGATTGAGGTGATTCCAAGTGAGATCGTCCTTTCCTATGGAGGATATTTAATATCTATTGGCAAACTGAATTTTTTTGGGGCTGTTCTTGCAGGTATTGCGGGAGGGACGATTGCTCAGCTGTTCCTTTATTGGATTGGGTACTATGGAGGCAGACCATTTTTAAATAAATACGGAAAATACTTATTAATAAACCAAAGACATTTGGATCTTTCTGAAAAGTGGTTCTCCAAATATGGTACGGGTGTCATTTTTACGGCCAGATTTATCCCTGTCGTACGCCATGCAATATCTATCCCTGCTGGAATTGCAAAAATGAGTGCTGCTAAGTTTCTTGTATATACCGTTTTAGCGATGATTCCTTGGTCTATATTTTTTATTTATCTTGGCATGCAATTAGGGAATAATTGGGCCGATATTAAGGAGATAGCGAAGCCCTATGTATATCCGACAGTGGGTGTGGCGCTCTTTTTAGCTGCTAGCTATCTGATTATCCAGCGTCGTAAAAAGTGATAAGAAATCGTAAGCGGCGTAGTCTTAGAGTATAATACTTGACCGTTAAGTATAAGAAATCGTAAGCGGCGTAGCCTTAGAGTATAATACTTGACCGTTAAGTATAAGAAAGGCTGACTTATAAGGGTCTGACTTCCTACATCTAGCATGATATATATGTAACCTTTTCAATAGGTTCATTGTATATAGGATGAATGTAGGATCAGGCCCTTAGTCGAGTGTCAACCTTTTTTCATTTACTTTTCATTTAAATCATTTTCAGTCCGCTTATGAGGATGACCATGGCAATGGCAGTTCGGAGAGGTTTAGCTGGCACCCTGGCTGATAAGGTGCTTCCAATCATCACTCCAGGAATGGACCCTAGAAGTAGGTTTCCAACTAACATGAAGTCCACATTCCCCATTCCAACATGTAGAAAGCCGGCTACAGACACAAGGAGGAAGGCATGGGCAATGTCGGTTCCAACTAACTCGGGTGCAGTCATGCGGAAGAGAAAGAGCATGGCAATCGCGAATAAGGAGCCAGATCCAATGGACGTTAGTCCTACAATAAATCCAAGAACTGCACCAATGCAGATAGTTAGTGTTCGTTTCTCTTTCAATGGCATTTCCTGCCAACGATTGGTTTTGAAATATTTTTCAAATGTGGTTCGCAGCAGGGTGGAAAGCGCTACTGTGATAAGAATATAGCCAAGCGCGTGTTTTACAATCATTTCTTGGTTGTTATAGAGGGTGTCAAAAAAGTGAAGCAAACCCACGGCAAGTATGGCGCTTGGCACACTTCCCATAGCGAGGTATTTAACCAGCTTGAAATTAACTGTTTTTTGCCGCCAATGTTGAATCGTCCCAAATAATTTCGTAATGGAGTTATAAAATAGGTCGGTACCTACAGCGATAGCAGGATTTACACCTATAAGAACTAGAATAGGGGTTAATAAGGCCGCACCTCCTACCCCAGTCAATCCAACGAGGAAACCAACCAACAGCCCCATTAAGGTAATTCCGATACTAATATTCATCACCCCCCTATCAAAAGATTGATTTCTTGGTATAGGATACAGCATGGTCTCCATGATCAGGCTTACTTCAATGGACCTTTGCGCCACCTATAAGTCATTAAAAGTAGACAGAATATCATATTAGGCAAGGGTAAGTTAGGTGAATGTCTATCCTTGGATGAACAGCCCAAACTGTTTGGTCATTTGGGGTTATTTTCACCTTGAGGTATACTATTAAATGTGCGGACGAAAAGATACTTTTCGATAAGTATAAGAAAGCTACTGGCTAAGCCTGATGCGTATAATACTTTCTGATAAGTATAAACAAGAGGGTGTTAGGAAATGTTTAAAAAAATCGTTGTTTTCGTATTTATTGTTATCATCTTATCCTTAACGGCTTGTGGAAAGAAGCTTGAAAATCCACTCCATTGGAAGGTGCAAGATTTTTCGGCGATCAATCAAGAGGGAAATAAACTTGAACTTGCAGATTTGAAGGATCAGGTATGGATAGCTGAGTTTATTTTTACAAACTGTACTACCGTTTGTTCTCCCATGACGGCTCATTTGGCTGCTTTACAGAAGAGGCTTGCGGAAGAAGGCTTAAAGGTGACCTTTGTTACCTTTAGTGTGGACCCAGAGAGAGACACGCCAGAGGTATTAAAGGAATTTGGACAAAAGTTTGGCAGTGATTTTTCCAATTGGCAGTTTTTAACTGGATATAGTAAGCAAGAAATCAAGCAATTGTCAGAGGAAAGCTTTAAGTCCAGTCTTATTTTTGAAACAGGAACCGATCAAGTCATGCATGGAACGGCTATTTTTCTGGTCGATCCAACAGGTACAATTGTGAAAAGATATGACGGGCTTGATTCAGCAACCGATGAGCAATTGATTGATGATGTAAAAATATTATTGAATAAATAAAAGGCAAGGAGAGGGATATCTGATTCGATATTCCTTATTTTTTATGATTTTAATTATTTTAAATACAAAATAAGTATTATATTTGATAAAATAGTTTTATATCAAACATACAGAGGGAAGGATGGATTAAGTGGAGCTAAGAAGTAAAATGGGTATAGGGCAAGAAATTATCCGTACACTTGGAACAAGTGTATATATGATGTGGAAATACTTAGAGAGCAAAAATTTTATCTATCCTTCGATGGATCAAATGGTTAAAGATTTAGGGCGAAGCAGTCGAACGATAAAGGTTTGGATCAGAAAACTAGAGAATCAAGGATACATAAAGAAATAGGAGGGAAATGTCCCCGCCTATTTTTTTTGTGCTCTTATACAGTCAAGTATTCACTTAGGCTATTTTCTCGGTTTTGTTTATTTAAAGCACTTGATTCTGCGATGGATTTATTGCGCAGAAGATTCATAAAAAATTACTCCGCTCTCTCCCTAACAGTTTAAACAAGTTAATAAAAAATGTCAAAATATTTTGTACAATACCGCAGGATTGATTTTATAACAGACCTGCCTGCAAAGAATTAAATTGGGCTTGTAAATCTTAGGATTCCCAAGACATTTGCCCATACGCGAATTAGGTTTATGACATAGAGTATATTAGATTAATCAAAGGAGGCCTTCTTAAATGAGTTCATTTTGTGGTGGATTATTCGATAATGATGAGTTTTTAATAATTTTGGTATTGTTTATCCTGTTAGTCATTATTGCTGCTGGTTCTGATTGCTAAAACGTGAAAAGAGGGCCGAATAAGGCCCTTTTTTCTTTATCCTTATTTGAAGGTATTATACGCATCAGGCTAAAAGCCAATAGCTTTCTTACATAAATAACCAGATGAAAAGTAGCAATATTGGACAAAATAGCAGATGTTCACCCATTACTTTGAGATCTAGGAGGGCTGTCACATGACTGTATCTGCACAGGTGAAGCAAACCATTGCTGGTTTAAAAGGAGCCCAAGCAAACTTAGAAACGTTTGCGCTACAAACCCAGGATAAGCAAGCGAAACAAATGTATGCCCAAGTTGCTCAACAAACTCAGTCCATTATTGATCAGTTAGGACCTCGCGTACAAAAGCTTGAGAAGGAAGAGCCACAATATAAGGGATTTTAAGATGAATTGGGGACGCTCCATGAAGGATAATGGGGTGTCCTTTTTCTACTATTGGAAAGTAATATACGCATAAGGCATTGCCAGTAGCTTTCTTAACTTCGCCAGTACAGCTTGTCCCATCTTAAATGAAGAGAGAAAGGAACCACCTTCATAATGGTTCCCCTCATGCCCATTAATCGCTGGCTGCAATAATAACAAGAAGGATGAATAGGACTAAGATGATTAAGAATTCATCGTCACCAAACAATCCGCCACTCCATATGCTCATAAAAACATTCTCCTTTCTCTTTGGTTTCCATTTAGTGTATGTGCAGGCATAGGGAAATGTATGGGCGTATGACTAGATAAAGGGGAAAAAAGTGTAATTGGGCTCATGAAAATAGGCTATTTCCTTGAGGCTTACCATTCCATTAGCCTATACGACATTTGGACCTCCATCATATCCTATTAGATAAGAACCTATGGGGTTGGAGGTGCGGTCTAAGATGAAAGGAAAAAGAAAATTGGGTAACAAGGAGTATTCCTCTATCACCGAGCAAAGACTGGCAGGCATAGAGGCTTCACTAAAGGAAATAGAGAACTATATTCATCAGACGAAATCGCAAATGACTCAATTGGATCGAGTGGCCCAAGAAGTAGAGGAAATCAAGAAGAAAAGCAAGGCAAGGAGGAAGAGATTTTCCTTATTTACGCGCACAAAAAAAGAACAGCCTTCTCAGTCAAACACCATGGCTCCGCTTCTTGGACTCCTGCAAAATCCTGCTATACAAGGGATGCTGGCTCAGAATAAATTGAATGGTGGAAAGTCTGCCGGATTGGCAGGTCTTGATGTTACACAAATGCTCGCTTTACTACAAAGTCCAATGCTTCAATCACTGATGAAAACACAAAAGAATGATTCAACAAAAAAAATACCGGGCAAGGCTCCAGCGTCCAAAAAACAATCTAAAACAGGTGGTTTTAATCTATCTCAGGCAATGAGTCTATTGCAGGATCCGGCAATACAAGCGCTATTTAAAAATACCAAATAAGAAAAAAACACCTTAATCCTAGATGATTAAGGTGTTTTTACTGTGCTGTCCACCATCAGGGGATTGGCAAAGCTTATAGGCCATGATGGCTAATTGGAGCTTCATTCGATCATCGGGGGAACTTAAAGCTAGTCCGGTTTTCTTTTCGATTTGGTTTAAACGGTATTTCAACGTATGGCGGTGGATGAATAGCTCCGCTGCCGTAGTATGCATACTCTGATTACTAAGCAGGTAGGTTTCTAGGGTTAGGAGTAAATCGGCTCCTTGTCGCTTCATTTGAGTTAGTGGTCCAATGTTTACTTCATAAAATTCTTGAAGATTCATTCCCATTTCCTGCATTTGAATCAACAGGTGATAAAGCCCCAGATCCTCATAATGGACGATAGTCTTTGGTTTTAGCAGCAGTTTGGCGAAATTCACGGCATATTGTGATTCGCGGGCGCTTTGCGCTAATTGCTGGACGTCGCTATAGTTTCGACCGATTCCAATTCGAATTGGAAAAGGGGTGGAAGCCTCCTTCCAAGCCTGCTCGATCTGTGTTGCAAGCTCTAGGGTTGTCACTTTTGATGCTTTGCCTTCATGTGGCCCAACTTCGGTTAAGATAATGAGTTCATCTAGCTTATTTCGCAAAAGAAATTGGCGATTTGTTTTTTTGCAAGCTTGTTGAGTTATTTGCAGGAGGTGATCCATCGTATCGGAAAAGGAATGATGGTGGGGATTTTCAATCTTTATATGAAGGGCCGCTTGGTTTAACGTAAGGTCAAAACCGAGTTTTCTTCCCCGTTCAATGGCTAGAACTGAATCATTGAAATTCTTATGGAGAATCTCATCAACGAAATCCCCTGTTAGTCTAATTTCCGTTTCCTTCACGGCTTTCTGTTTTAAGAATTCAATGGCATAAACGGTGGCGGCATGTTCAACGGCAAGTTGATCCATCTCCATCCATTCATTCTGTTCCTTAATAGTTACGATGGAGCCATAATTAACGTCGTTGGCGATAATCGGGAGAAGCATAGATTTTAGGCTTCGGGTAAGTTGCATAGAATGGATGGAGAGAGATTTTCCTCGATCATGAAGGACAATATCTTCATGGATAATATGATAGTCTATAATATCCGCTTTATCATTAATAAGAACAATACTCCCTTTGATTAAGTGGGATAGGGTTTTGGTAATCGGTTCGATTCCTCGATCTTCTAAAACTAACTTGGTTAATTGCCGGTGGATGTTGAGAGAGTGCTCAAACATAGTCATTTGCTTGTTTACAATTTGCTCTAAGATGGCTTTTGTGATCATGGAAAAGTTGATATTAGTAGGAATTTCTATTAAAGGTAAGTCGTGATCATTAGCCATATCGATGAAGGATTTCGGGATTTCTTTTATATAGAATCCGGTATAGATGGCTACCCCAGATAACTGGCGATTCGACAAAAGGGCGTGGAATTGGTTTCGTTTTTTCTCGCTTTCCAATAGACCAAACCCCGTGGTAATCAGAAATTCCCCTTCCTGCAATCGAGTGATATCTTCTATTACTTCTACGATGGTTACCCACTTAATGACATTTTGCAAACCTTCCTGACCTGCAACCATTCGGGTTTGGGTCATGACTGGGAGCTGAAGAGCTTCCTGGATAGTAATTCCCATTATGCAGTCCCCCTTTAAAGATGATGTATAAACTTAGGACAAAGATTTAATTTATTTTTCCTCTATTTATTATACGTACTGTATAAAAAATGGAGCGTATTTTTCATTCGTCAGGCGAATAGTAGTGATCTGCTTTCTATATTATCATACGATTATCAGATAATTGTGAACGTTTTCCAAAGATGGAGAATATGCACACAACAGGGAGATGATCTTATGAAGCGGTCTTTTTTAATTAAGCCTCTATTAGATTTCGAATATCCGATGATTTCCCACGGGAAAGGGATTTATCTCTATGATATAGACGGAAAGCAGTATATAGATGGTTCTTCAGGAGCTGTAACGGCGAGTATTGGCCATGGAGTTTCGGAAATTGCGGCGGCCATGCTGGACCAAGCGAGCAAAGTCTCATTTGCTTATCGTTCTCAATTTACCAGTGAAGCAGCAGAAAAATTGGCGCAGAGGCTAAGTGAGCTTGCACCAGGAGACTTACATTGGTCTTTCTTCGTGAACAGCGGGTCTGAAGCTACGGAAACGGCGATGAAGATTGCTATTCAGCACTGGCAAGAAAAAGGGATAAAAGGAAAGAATCGAATCCTTTCCCGCTGGATGAGCTATCACGGGATTACGATGGGTGCTCTTTCTATGTCAGGACATGTGCTGAGAAGGAAACGGTTTGTTCCATTGCTTGAAGATTTCCCAAGTGTTTCGGCACCTTATTGCTATCGCTGTCCTTTTAATAGCACCTATCCGGGCTGCGGTCTGCAGTGTGCGAATGAATTAGAAACGGCCATTAGACGAGTCGGTTCTGAAAATATTGCAGCGTTTATAGCAGAACCGATTATTGGAGCTTCCGCTGGAGCGGTTACCCCTCCAGAAGGATATTATCAGCAGGTAAAAGAGATTTGTGAACGGTACAACATCCTATTCATTGCCGATGAAGTCATGACAGGAATTGGCCGGACAGGAAAAATGTTTGCCATGGAGCATTGGGGTGTGGTGCCAGATATTGTGGCGCTTGGTAAAGGTATGAGTGCAGGGTATACGCCCATGGCCGCGACCATTGTCACCGATCGAGTCATGGAACCGATTCTGAAGGGTTCCAAATCTATTATGGCCGGACATACTTACAGTGCTAATCCACAATCCGCAGCGGTTTCGTTAGCTGTGCTTGATTATATTGAACACCATGATTTAGTCAAGGCAGCAGAAGAGAACGGAGAATATCTTTTTGAAAAGTTAAAGCAATTGGCTCAGAAATATTCTCTGATCGGGGATGTTCGGGGAAAAGGATTATTGCTTGGAATGGAATTGGTTTCTAATTTCCGAACATATACTCCGTTTGATTTGAAGCTTGGGGTTACAGGTAGATTGCTTGAGAAGACATTTCAGAAAGGGCTCCTTATCTATCCAGCGACGGGCGGGATAGATGGAGTGGCTGGAGATGCCATCATCCTCTCTCCACCTTTGGTGATTAAGAAGGATGAGATTGACCGCCTTGTTCAAATATTAGATGAAGCGATCCATGAACTACAGCAGGAGCTGCAAGCGGAAGGCTTACTTGAGACTTCAACAAAAGTGGTATAAGGCCCTGACGGGCACAACAGGTGCATTCTAGCAGGAAGTGAGAATTGACTTTGTAGGAATGCGAAGAGATGAAGGGGGAGACGGATGAACACGTTGACTAATCAAAAACGAAGTAAAGTGGCCTCCATAGAGGATGCTCTTCAACATATCCATGATGGCAGTACCTTGATGTTTGGCGGATTTGGTGGGGTAGGTAATCCGCCGACCCTAATCCAAGGCATTCTGGATAAAGGGGTGAAGGATTTAACTTTGATCGGGAATGACACGGGTTTTCCCCATATAGGAATCGGAAGACTAGTCACAGCGGAAAGCGCAAAAAAGATTATTGCTTCTCATATTGGCTCTAATCCGAATGCAGGGCGTTTGATGACCGAGGGAAAGCTCGAAGTTGAATTTTCCCCGCAAGGCACACTTGCTGAACGAATCCGTGCCGGTGGAGTAGGCTTAGGCGGAATCTTTGTTGATATTGGAATCGGAACGATTGCTGAAGAGGGAAAAGAAAAAATTTGGATTGATGGAAAGGAATATCTAGTGGAAACCGCTTTGACGGCTGAAATAAGCATCATTTATGCCAAGAAGGCGGATTCCTACGGAAATTTGGTGTATGACAAGAGTGCCCGAAACTTCAATCCTCTCGTCGCGATGGCAGGCAGGTATACGATTGCTGAAGTAGAAGAGATCGTTCAGGTGGGGGAATTAGATCCGGAATGTATTATTACGCCAGGAATCTATGTGGATATGGTCATACAAAGCCAGGGGGTTAATTGGAAATGGGTATGGGAGTAGATGTTCGAAATCGTATTGCTAAAAGAGCAGCCCAAGAGATTAAAGACGGCATGATTGTCAATCTGGGAATTGGCATTCCTACTCTCGTGGCGAATCATCTTCCAAATGATATTCAAGTCATGTTTCACGCAGAAAACGGGATTTTGGGAACAGGGTCAAGTCCTGAAGCAGGGCAAGAAGATCCCGCCCTATGCAATGCAGGAGGATTTCCGGTCACTATTGTTCCAGGAGCATCTTACTTTGACAGTGCGATCGCTTTTGGATTGATCCGACGAGGCTACTTGGATATTACGATTTTGGGTGCCTTGGAGGTTAGTGAAAAGGGGGATTTATCCAATTGGATTGTTCCTGGAAAAAGAGTCCCAGGAATGGGTGGAGCCATGGAGCTAGCTCAGAAAGCCAAAAAGGTGATTGTCCTGATGAACCATGTGAGTAAAAATGGGGAGTCTAAAATATTAAAGGAATGTACGCTTCCACTAACGGCGAAGGCTTGTGTCAATTTAATTATCACAGAAATGGCGGTCATGGAGCTTACGGAAGTAGGCTTGATTCTTCGTGAAGTAATGGCCCCTTATACGGTTGAAGAAGTGATGGCTCATACAGATGCTAATCTCAAAATTCTAAATATCGTGACTAGCATTGAATAGTTAGAACGAGTGCATGTAAAGGTGGAGGTGCTTATGAAAAACATCATTCATCAGTGGATGATTGAAAATTGGGAAATGGGTACGCGCTTTCTGCAAAAGGTCGTTCAGACCCCTAGTATACTGGGGAATGAAGCAGGAGCCCAGGAAATTGTGGCGCATAAGCTTCATGAGATGGGACTGGAAGTGGATGTGTGGGAACCGAATGGCGAGGAATTGCAAAAGCACCCGTACTTTTATTCTCCACGGAACGACTTTACCGGCAGTCCTAATGTTGTGGGAATCATGCGCGGGTCCGGTGGTGGCCGTTCCATTATCTTAAATGGACATATCGATGTTGTACCTGATGGAGACCGTCAGCAGTGGAAGGACGATCCTTATAGCGGCAAGATAGAGGATGGAAAAATGTACGGTCGCGGCGTCACGGATATGAAAGGCGGTAATATTGCTTTGCTGATGGCTATGCAGGCCATTAAGGAACTAGGCATCCAGCTGAAAGGAGATGTCATTTTCCAAAGCGTTGTCGAAGAGGAAAGTGGCGGGGCGGGAACGTTAGCTGCTTTACTAAAAGGGTATAAAGCTGATGCTGCCTTAATTCCTGAGCCAACCAACATGCGTATTTTCCCTAAACAGCAAGGGTCCATGTGGTTTCGGGTCCATGTAAAAGGACGCTCTGCTCATGGAGGAACCCGCTATGAAGGGGTTAGTGCAATTGAAAAGGCGATAAAGGTCATTGAACATATTCAGGCTTTGGAAACTCATCGCAATGCTCGTATCACCGACCCACTTTACCAAAATACTCCGATTCCAATCCCGATTAATCTAGGTGTCATTCAAGGTGGAAACTGGCCTTCCTCCGTTCCGGATCATGTCAAACTGGAAGGCAGAATGGGGGTCGCACCTGAGGAAACGATGGAGCATGCTAAACAAGAAATGCAGGATTGGCTAGTGAAAATGGGGGAGATCGATCCTTGGTTTGTGGAAAACCCGCCTGAATTAGAATGGTTCGGGGCCCGCTGGGTGCCTGGCATGATTGACATGGAGCATGAGCTGATGAATTTGCTCATTCACCAGTACCGCCAGGTGACAGGAGAGGATCCGGTCATTGAGGCATCTCCGTGGGGAACCGATGGAGGTTTACTAACTCAGGTAGGAGAAACCCCTTCCATAGTGTTTGGACCAGGAGTAACGGAAATGGCCCATTACCCGAATGAATATATCGCACTGGACAAAGTGTTTGAATCAGCAGAAATCATTGCCCACACCTTGATTCAATGGTGTGGGGTTGAATAGTATTTAACCGCTTGGCGTATGCCAAGCTTTCTTTTTTGGAGGTCGCTCATAATTGCAACATATCCGTGTTTAACTCGCTCATTTATTCTATAATCTCGCTCATATATCAGAAAATCTAAAGTAGGTAGAAGGAATTCTCCCATTCACGAAGAAATGATATAGTCGATAACGATAAAGGAGGTATGCTCTTGGTAAAAAAAGAGAGAGAATATCCGCTGAAATTAAATAAAGAAGAAGCCTTACTTCGAGGACTTCCCTCTCATCACAAAAAGTATAAGAAAATCCAGCAAAATATTAGAAAAGGAAGAGCGGGTTTTCGAGGTGAACAAGAGGTGGACTATCATCTAAGCTTTCTCCCTGAAGAAGATTACTCTATCTTTCAAAATCTAATCCTTTCTCACGAAGGACGTATTTTTCAAATGGATAATCTCGTCCTATCCCCATGGTTTGCTCTGATTATCGAATCCAAGAATATATACGGCCATCTCTATTTTGATCCTGTCTCCAAGCAACTCTTTCGAACGTATGACAATCAAAAGGAAGGATTCCCTGACCCTATACTCCAAGTGAAAAGACAGCTGAAACAATTTCAGAAATGGTTATCCAACCATATGGTGAAGCCATTTCCGATTTACTATTTAGTGGCAATTGGATATCCTGGCACCATTGTGGAAACCAAGCGGGGAAATGAACATATTTTTGAAAAGATCCTCCATGCCGAACATATTCCCGATAAAATTGAAGAGTTAGCTCAATCTCCAAACTCCCCTAGCCTTAGCGCTTATCAACTCCGCAAGTTATCCGATCTTCTCCTTGCTGAACACCATGTTCCTGATATCAATATTTGGGATTACTATAAAATCGATCCTTCCGAGCTTAGGAATGGAGTGCCATGCCCCTTGTGCTCCCAAGTCCCCATGAAACGCCTTTATGCAAAATGGAAATGCAATCCGTGTGGTACCACCTCTCAAATAGCCCATAAGCAAGTTATCAATGATTATCTACTGCCCAATGGAAGTATTACTAATGAACAATGTTGCCAACTTCTTTCATTGGATTCACGATTTACAGCTCTCCGTCTGTTAAATTCCATGAACCTCAACCCATCTGGCAACAATAAAGGCCGTATCTACACTCCATAATCACTGTCCGTAAAATATTTTTCGCTTAATGAGTTTCCAAAATAAGGTATAATAAAAATCTCCATATAAAAACAGAGGAGGAACAGCCATGGAGAAGATCCCTTATGAAAACCGATTGAAACATGGAGAACAGTATACGGCAAATATCTATGTCGATTATGTCAATGAACGTGTAAGGGTAGATGATTATCGAGGTAATTCGAATTGTATAATAAAACAAATTCATGATATGGCCAAAGAAAAAGGTTTTACTAAAATTATTGTGAAGGCTAGACATGAGCATTGGCAAACCTTCTTATCCCATGGATATATGTTGGAAGGCATATTTAAAGGATATTTCAACGGAAACGATGCCTATAGCATGGCTCTCTACTTATCTGATGAAAGGCGAACTAGCCGTTATTGGATGGAGGAGGATCATATTTTACAGCAAATACTGGACCTTCCTGGAAAGATGGATAAACCGCTGCCTAATTCCTATAATATGCGGATGGCCACCATACAAGATGCCAAAGCCCTTGCGGAGGTGTATGGAGAAGTATTCAAAGTCTATCCTACTCCGATGAACGAGGAGAAGTATATTCAAAAGGTAATGAAGGATGGAACTATATTTTATGTCATAGAATCGGCAGGTAAGATTGTCAGCGCAGCATCAGCTGAAGTAAATGGGCTGTATCATAATGCGGAAATGACGGACTGTGCCACGCTTCCTGAACATCGCAAACATGGATTTATGAAGATTCTTATTCAGGCTTTAGAACAGGAATTAATGAAGAAAAATATCTATTGTGTGTACTCCCTATCTCGTGCGCTCTCTTTTGGGATGAATGCTGTATTCCGACAATTAGGATATGAATATACAGGTAGATTATCTAATAACTGTTATATTTTCGATAAGATGGAAGACATGAATTTATGGGTGAAAGATTTGGCAAAGCTAAGGTGATATCCAGAAGCAAAGAGAATTGAAAAATCAACACAAATTGAAGATGTAATTTAGAAAAGAAGGGAATGCCCTTCTTTTTTGTGCTATCCTTTTTGAATAATGGCCTTCACACGACCTACTTGACCGCTGGTTAACCGAACTTTGATTCCATGAGGATGCCGGGGTGAATTGGTTAGGATATCCTTAACAATTCCGCGTGTCAACTTTCCTGTAGGCTGGTCTTGCTTTAAAACGATATCAACCTCAAGGCCAGGTCGAATATCGGAACGCACATCTCCGTTCATTTGGTCACTCCTCCAATGATTTCTGTAGTATAATTGAAAACAATACGATAAATGGATAGGAAATGCAATTACGATTGAATTTTTTAGTTTATATGGGAAGAGTATAGATATAAACCTTCGGTAAAGGATGATTTAGTTTGAACGCTGTTGTTTTTGATCTTGAGTTAGTCAAACGTTTTAGGAAAGGACAATTGAGCGAAATTGTGGAAATTGGGGCGTGTAAGGTTGATTTTGCTTCAAGAAAGATTACGGACCAATTTCAAATCTACATCTCGCCTAGAAATGGATATGTTTCGAAAAGTACAAGGAAATTCATTAAAATGAAGAAAGAAGATGTTGAAAGGGCAGTTCCCTTCTCCCTCGCTATTGAGCAATTTTCAAATTGGTTAGGAGACCATTATTTCTTGTGTTCTTGGGGGAAAGATGACAGAGTACATTTTATCAATCAGTGTATTCGAAATCGGATCAAACTGGATTGGTTCCTGAATTACAATGATATTCAGCAGCAAATAGGAAAGATCTTGACTCCCAATACCAAAAGCCAGCTGGGGCTAAAAAATGCTCTGGATCTAGCTGAAATTGAAGCTACAGGTTTGGCGCATAGGGGAATTGATGATGCTATCAATACGGCAGAGCTGTTGATCAGATTTATGGATCAAGTAAACCTACAGAAAAATGCCCTTTCCGAGAAAGATATTGCTCAGTATGAATGGAAGATGAAAAGGGATAGATTCGAGCATAAAGAGAGAAGCACACAAACGAAACAACCAAGCAAGGTATAGTAGGGAGAGCACCTATGTTGATCTATGGGCAGAGGCCTAATAAAGGTAAAAACTTCCTCTAAATATAATAAAAAACGGCTAGAATAGCGGTAAAAAGTTCCCTTAATAGTCCTCGTGAGCACTATATAAGGGCTTACATGGATAGATAGAGGAACTTTTTTACCGTTAAAACACCTTATCAGTCCAAAATTTAAAAACCGCTATTTACGAAAGGACCTTCGATAAGCCATCATTCCATTAACAATCGTCATGGCTGTTTTAGCGTTCAGGATATCATCAGGTTCTATCTTAAGTAGATCCTTATCAAGAACAGTCAAATCAGCATACTTGCCTACCTCAATACTTCCCCGTTCGGTTTCCTCTGTAGCGGTTTGGGCACTTCCAAAGGTAAAGAGTCGTACGGCTTCCGCAATACTCAATTTTTCCTTCTCTATATATCCATTATTTTTTTCCTCAGGCTTTCTCCGAGTTACAGCAGCATGGATTCCGAGCAAGGGATCAAGTGGTTCGATAGGTGCATCGCTTCCGCCACCGCAAGGAATGCCAGATTTCAATAAGGTTTTCCATGGATAGAGGCAGTCATAACGGGCTTTCCCAACTCTTTCTATGACCCAAGGGAAATCACTTGCCACAAAACGAGGTTGAATATCGACGACCGCCTGCAATTTCTTTAGTCGTTCTATTTGGTCGCGGCGGATGACTTGGGCATGAATTAATCGATCTCGATAGCGGCTGACCTGCTGTACAGGAAAAGCTTCCATCGCTCGAATGGTAATTTCTGCGCCTCCATCCCCGATCGCATGGACCGCGATCGGCATGTTTCGTTTTCGCGCCTCCTGTGTAATTTCATTAAACTCTTCTTGGGAGTGGATGGCCATTCCTTTTGTGTTCGGTGCATCATAATAAGGTTCACTTAGCAGGGCTGTCCTTCCGCCAATGGATCCATCAGAGAAGATTTTTACTGCTCCAATGCAAAGCCATTCATCCCCATCTCCGGTTGTCATGTCTAATTCATCTAATTCAGAAAGATGTGGATAATAGATCAGGTGATTCGTGCGGAAGTATAATCCCTCTTCCTGCAGCTCACGATAAATGCGAAGCAGCGTTTCCATATCTCCCAAATATCGAAGATCCTCTGTATGGGCAGCAGTCAATCCTAGACTTAAAGCATGCTTGATAGCTTGTCTAACATTGTCTTTTTTGTCCTCGTAATCTGGCTTGGGTTGAACCTCATAAAAAGGAATAGAAGCATTTTCAAAGATGAGTCCGTTGAGCTGCCCTTTCGCATCCCGGCCGTAAGCTCCACCAACAGGATCAGAACTCCCTTCATGGATTCCTGCTCTTTGAAATGAAGTGGTATTGGCAATATAAACATGCGTACAGGTGCGGGTAAGGAAGATCGGATGTCTTTGCGAAAGCTGATCTAACTCTTGAATGGTAGGTATGAGTGGGATATCAAATAAATTTTCGTTCCAGTTGAACCCAAGCACCCATTCCCCTTCGGGAGTGCTATCCAAGCGCTGTTTAACCAGATGTAACATTTCCTGCTTGGATTTGGCAGTGGATAGATCAAGCATCTTCAGCCTCATTCCATGTCCAGGTAGATGCATATGGTTATCGACTAGACCTGGGTAAACGGAAGATCCTTCCAAATCAATAGTTTCTATATCTGCCCGATAAAACTGCAACTTGAGTTCGGAATTAGCCCCTAGAGCTACAATTCTGCCATTTTCAATATAGACCGCTTCAACTTTCTTTTGGAAGTTTGGTGAGGTATAAATATTCCCGTTCAACAGCAGAAGTTTACTCATGTGATTTCTCCTAGTCATTTCAACATTTATTAATATCTTAATTATAGATTCTGTCAAATCGCAAACCAAGCTAGATTCTTCCCCACACTTGGTTAATCCAAAAAATCCATAATACAAAACAAAAATCCAGATAATCTCCAAAAGCAAAAAGAAAAAGCAATTTCAACATACTGAATCATTCATGATTTATAAAATCATTCTTCTATTCTCTCTTGCCATTTCTTCATACAATAAAGATAAGATAAAGTTAAAGGAGTGACAAAAATGACAACTACAGAAAATAAAAGAGTATATAGAGCGCCGCGCGGTACGGAATTAAATACAAAGGGATGGATTCAAGAAGCGGCATTGCGCATGCTTATGAATAACCTTGACCCGGAAGTGGCAGAATGGCCTGAGAAATTGGTGGTTTACGGAGGGATCGGAAAAGCGGCTCGTAATTGGGAAAGCTTTGATGCAATCGTCGCTACACTAAAAAACCTAGAAGATGACGAAACGCTGCTCGTCCAGTCAGGAAAACCTGTTGCTGTGTTTAAGTCTCATCCTGACGCTCCTCGTGTATTGCTAGCCAATTCAAATATAGTTCCTGCATGGGCTAACTGGGATCATTTCCATGAGCTTGATAAAAAAGGACTCATGATGTACGGACAAATGACTGCGGGTAGTTGGATTTATATCGGTAGCCAAGGTATTGTCCAAGGAACATATGAAACCTTTGCAGAGTGTGCGAAACAGCATTTTGGAGGAAGCTTGAAAGGGACCATCACTGTTACTGCAGGCTTAGGGGGAATGGGTGGAGCTCAACCGCTTGCCGTTACGATGTGTGACGGGGTTGTCATCGGTATTGACGTTGACCGCTCACGAATTGAGAAGCGGATTGAAACCCGTTATACAGACATCCTTGTTGAAACATTAGATGAAGCGATTACACTTGCAAAAGAAGCTAAGAAAGAAGGACGCGCACTTTCCATTGGGTTACTTGGGAATGCAGCTGAAATTCTACCAGAAATGATTAAATTGGGCTTTATCCCAGATGTGATTACAGACCAGACATCTGCCCATGACCCGTTAAATGGTTATCTGCCTGCTGGAATGAGCTTAGAAGAAGGGGCAGCGCTTCGCAGCAGCAATCCAGAAGAATATGTAAAACGTTCGAAAGCGAGTATGGCAGTTCATGTTCAAGCTATGCTTGATATGCAAGAAAAAGGTGCTGTCGCATTTGATTATGGCAATAACATTCGTCAGGTTGCTTACAATGAAGGCGTAAAGAACGCATTCAGCTTCCCTGGATTTGTTCCGGCGTTTATTCGACCGCAATTCTGCGAAGGGAAAGGGCCGTTCCGTTGGGTTGCTCTATCGGGTGATCCTGAGGATATCTATAAGACAGATGAAGTGATTTTGCGTGAATTCGCTTATAATGAGCATCTTTGCAACTGGATTAAAATGGCGCAGGAACGCATTGCGTTCCAGGGGCTGCCTGCTCGGATTTGCTGGCTAGGGTATGGAGAACGCGCGCGTTTTGGTAAAATTATCAATGACATGGTACGCAGTGGTGAATTAAAAGCGCCGATTGTTATTGGACGTGATCACCTGGATTCAGGTTCTGTTGCCTCACCAAATCGTGAAACAGAAGCGATGCGTGATGGATCCGATGCGGTTTCCGACTGGCCGATCCTTAACGCCATGATTAACGCAGTAGGCGGTGCAAGCTGGGTTTCCCTTCACCATGGCGGTGGAGTAGGTATGGGTTATTCCCAACATTCCGGAATGGTTATTGTAGCCGACGGAACGGAAGCGGCAGAGAAGCGTTTGGAACGTGTTCTTACGACTGACCCTGGAATGGGAGTAGTCCGACATGCGGATGCAGGATACGATTTGGCTATCGAAACGGCGAAAAACAAAGGCATTCAGATTCCAATGCTTAAGAAATAGCACCCATTAAAGGGTACCATACGCAATAAAATAATAATAAATAGCTTTCTAGGAGGACATTATGAAGCAAAAACCGGTTCTGCTTCGTCACGCAGCCCAACTCATAACGCTTCAAGGAACGTCTAAGCAACCGGTAACAGGAAAAGCTATGAGTGATTTACACATCATTAAAAATGGAGCCGTCTGGATTGAAGATGGTTCCATCCAAATGGTGGACACGGATGAAAAAGTGACTGCTGTTTACCGGGATCGCCTTCAGGAAGCCTGTATTATCGATGCCACAGGAAAAGTAGTAACACCTGGATTGATTGATGCACACACACATTTGGTGTTTGCTGGAAGCCGGGAAAATGAGTTTGAAATGCGCTTAGCAGGTAAGACCTATATGGAGATTATGAATGCAGGCGGTGGTATTCATAATTCGATGCGGGCTACTCAAGCAGCTAGTGAAGAGGAATTGTATGAGTTGGCGTATAAGCGCCTTGATCGTTTTTTACAGTACGGAGTGACTACGTTAGAAGCGAAAAGCGGATATGGGTTGACGCTGGAGCATGAAATGAAACAGCTGCGGGTAGCCAAGCGATTAAATAAAGATCATCCGATCGATATTGTTTCTACTTTTATGGGTGCACATGCCGTGCCTGCCGAATATAAACATGACCCGGATCGTTTTGTCGATATTGTGGTGAATGAAATGATTCCGGAAGTAGCGAAAAGCGGTCTTGCCCAGTTTAATGATGTATTCTGTGAACACGGTGTGTTTACACCTGAACAATCTGAGAGGATTTTACGCGCGGGAATGGAGTACGGATTGCTTCCGAAAATTCATGCCGATGAAATTGAACCGTATCAGGGAGCGGAATTGGCTGCAAAACTAGGTGCGGTATCCGCCGATCATCTATTGCGGGCATCTGATGAGGGAATACGGCAAATGGCGGAAAAAGGCGTGGTTGCCGTCTTGCTCCCAGGCACTGCCTTTTTCCTAAAGGCTGAGGCAGCAAATGGGCGCAAAATGATTGATGCTGGCGTGGCTGTAGCACTGTCCACGGATCGTAACCCAGGATCTTCCCCTAGTGAGTCTTTGCCTTTCATCATGAACCTAGGATGTCTTACGATGGGCATGACGCCTGCCGAGGTGTTGGTAGCAACTACTATTAATGCTGCACATGCGATTAAGCAAGCGGATCGTGCAGGCAGTCTGGAAAAAGGAAAAGCGGCTGATTTAGTGGTGTTTGATGCGCCGAATTATTCGTATATGCAGTACAACTATGCAGTAAATCTTGTCGACACTGTAATTAAAGCAGGACAAATTGTGGTAGAGAAGGGAAGAATCCAAGCATGAGTTACCCGTATCCTCAGCTTAAACCGCCTTCTTTTCGCTGGTCCCCGGCGCAAGGAAGCGAGCCTAAGGTGAATGAATGGATTCGCACGCTTTCCGGTGAGGAACAAAAAGTGGATTTCAGTTCAGTGGATGTAACCATCCTCGGGATTCCCTTATCCCGTTCTTCGATCAGTGCCTCTGCGGCAAGCGAGACCCCAGAGGCGATGCGCCAGGCATGGAAATCGTTCAACCCGTATCATCTTGAATATGATGCCGATTTAACACCGTTGCACGTATTGGATCTTGGCGATGTGCGCCAGCATGTAACGGATATCTCACTTTCCCATAAATGGATTATCGAAGCGATGGTTTCGATGCGGAATCATCACTCAAATGTGTTGCCCATTATGTTAGGAGGAGACCATTCGATTACGGCGATGCTTGTTAAGGGGTGGAAAATTGCGCATCCGGAACAACGAATTGGAATCCTGCAGCTAGACACTCATTTTGATTTGCGGAGTCTGGAGGATAACGGCCCAAGCAATGGGACGCCAATCCGCAACTTGATTGAAAGTGGCACCATCCAGGGTGAAGATGTTTATAATGTAGGATTGCATGGATTTTATAATGCGAAGTCATTGAAGGAATACGCGGATCAAGTGGGCGTGAATTATATAACCCTGCGTAAGGTAAGAGAACAGGGCATCACTTCTACGATTCAATCTGTTTTAGAACATTTGTCTGCCAAAGTAGATGTGATTTATCTTACGGTCGATATGGATGTGCTCGATATTGCCTATGCGCCGGGAGTTCCAGCAGCAACACCGGGCGGAATGAGGACTGATGAATTATTTGAAGCGGTCTATCTTGCAGGGAGTCATCCTCTTGTTAAGGCGATGGATATCGTTTGCCTGGATCCCTATCGCGATGTAGCGCAAACAACCGTTAAATCGGGAGTTCATGTTATGCTTACGTTTTTAACGGGATTTGCCCAACGAAAAGAATAGGGGAAAGGACGGTTCTATGCGCCTGCTAATTGCTGATAGAGATTCAATGGAACGGAATGGGATTGAATGGTTGATCACTTCTTATTCCATAAGATTTGCTGAAATCCGCCAAACGGCAGATATGGTATCACTTATGAAAGAATTGGGGGAATACAAGCCAGATATACTTGTTGTAGAGCTTGAAATGATTCCTCCTGCTAGTTGGGATGTTTTTGTGCGTGCGATTGAAAAATATGCAGGTGCTATTGTTGCCATAACAACGGAAGCTGTTTTCGAGAGAGCATGGCAAGCTTTACAACTGCAAGCATCAGGACTCCTTATCAAACCGTTATCGCCGGATCGAATCAGAAAGATCCTCACCATGGTAGTTCGCAGTAAACGAAAAAAGGAAATAACGACAATGGGGGAAGGGATAGAGAAGGAATCTTTGCAAAGTCTGTATGCTTCTTTATTCTTTGATACGGAAGGTATAACATCTGATGTTATCGGCATGATGGTTGTGCAGCCGGAAGATAAAAAAGAGATTAGAGAGCTTACGGAGTGGTTGGAGAATTATTCCTTCATACAGCAAGCGCATATTTTGCCATTACGTGAACATATGGTTTGTCTTTTGCCTTCCTATACAAACGAAATGCTATATCAGGAAGCCCAACGGATTGTAAGGGAAGCTTTAGGGAGAAATGGAAGTAAATTATTTATTGCTCTTTCTTCGACCGGGTACTCTTCGATTACGATCCATACTTGCTATGAAAGAGCATTACAGGCCCTGAAAACGATATTCTTTAAAGGACATCAACAAATTGTGCACATTCAGGATATACCTGTTTTTCTAGACATTGATCCTTTTTTAACCCCAGCTGAACAGCGAGTTTGGATGGCGATGCTTGAAGAAGGAGACAGAGAAGCGATAAAACGTTGGCTATATGAACAGTTTACCGAATTTCCGGAAGGATTTCCTGAACCTGAATTATTGCGTATTCGATTAACAAGTATTCTTGCACATTTGCGCCGTTTCATGCAGACCTATCATCTTGAAAAGATCCATCAGGTAGAAATTCGCTACCAGGAGATTTTTCAAACGATTTTACATGTGCCCGTGCTATTTCGAATTGTTCAAGAAGTGCTACTGTTTATTTTTGATATTATTCAACAGGCCAACAATCAAAAAGAAAATGCACATGGTGATTTTATCGAGAGAGCGCTTCGCTACATTGATGAAAACTTCCACCGCTCTGATTTGAGTCTAGAGGAAGTGGCTAACTATGTTCAGCGAAGTGCGAGTTATTTCAGCCACATACTATCAGCGAAAAGATCCCAGACTTTTCGCCAATATGTGACAGATGTACGGATCAAGCAGGCTAAGTATTTACTGTCTACAGCATCTATGACGGTTCGGGAAGTCGCCTTTGCGGTAGGGTATGATGATCCCAACTATTTTAGTCGGTTGTTTAAAGAGTATACAGGCTGTTCCCCTCGTGCATGGAGAAATTAAGGCTGGGTATAAAAGCAAGTGGCATTATAAATATTGACAGACTTGGCTTCTGTGGTACTATATAAATATAGATATTAGTAGAGTGCTCCATTTAGTTATTAGTCATTTAGAATAGAGCTTGGCACAAAAGAAATGATAGATTTCTTTAGGTGCGAAGTTTTTTGTTTTTTTAAATAAGGAAGAATTTGGACGGAATGCCGGATGTTAGGCAAAGTGCGTGATGAGTTTTGTTTATTGAGGGAAATTTAGTAAGGGAAGGGAGTTCAATGGGCAATCATAAAGATCTGAGATTCGCGGATCAAGCTAAGTACTCCTTGGGAAGATTAACTTCACTAATGGTACTGTTACAAAATGATGTTGAAATGTGCAAAGTAATTGAAGAAGAAATGAAAAGCAGAGAGTATCGTTATACAATAGGGAGAGTCGGCGCAATGGATCTTACCAAAGTGGTGGCTGCCATTGAAACGAGCGGTAAATCGAATAAAATCATTGATGCCCAGTCATACCGCGAGGTTCATTCGCTTTATCATGCCATTATAGAAGCTCTACAAGGTGTGGGCAGAGGGACAATTCAATTTGGAGAGATTCTGCGAACAGTCGGATTAACCTTTTGTATAGCGAGAGGAAAGGTTGATATCTCTGGTCAAGCCGGAGAATGGCTGAGCGTATGTATATACGGTACGATTGGAGCCCCGCAAAAAGGGTTTGAACATGATGTATTGGGGTTTGGATATAACCATATTTAACGTCTTTCAAATATATTTATACATATAACAAGTTTAGTTAGCCTATAGTGATTTAGTTGATCAGGGGGCTATACCAAGACAGGTTTTCTTGGTGTAGCCTCCTTTTTGTGTTCTTATCGGAAAGTATTATTCGCATTAGCTTTCTTAATCTATATTATTCATTCAGCTAAGGAGAAAAGATAACGATGGCGATTCAATTAGATGGAAATCATTTGACATTAGAGCAAATCAAGCTGGTTATAAATGATCATGAATCTGTGGAAATAAGTGAAGTAACTTGGAAGAAGATTGAAAAAACCAGAGAAGTTGTTGAAACCAATGTATCGCAAGGAAAAGTCGTTTACGGAGTAACTACAGGCTTTGGAAAATTCAGCGACACGATCATCTCGCGTGAGGACGTTGAAGATTTGCAGATTAATCTGATCCGAAGTCATGCTTGTGCTGTAGGTGATCCTCTGTTAGAGGATGTAAGTAGAGTGATGCTGCTTCTAAGAGCCAATGCTTTGGCTAAAGGATACTCTGGGATTCGTCGGGTTACGTTGCAACTGTTGATTGATTTGATCAATCATAGAATACATCCCATCGTACCTAGCCAGGGTTCTTTAGGTGCGAGTGGAGATTTGGCCCCATTATCCCATTTGGCTCTAGCTTTGGTCGGTGAAGGCGAGGTCATTTATAAGGGAAGCCGGATGGATGCCGGAGAGGCTCTTCGGAAAGCGGGCCTTCAACCGATCCGTCTGCAAGCGAAAGAGGGGCTAGCTTTAATCAATGGCACCCAGGCTATGACTGCGATTGGCGTGATCGCGTATCTGGAGGCTGAACAACTGGCTCTATTAGCGGATGGGGTGGCATCGTTAACTCTTGAAGGGCTAAGAGGAGTGGTGGATGCATTTATGCCGGAATCCCATATGGTTCGCCCTTATCCAGAGCAAAGGGAAGTAGCAGAGCGGATCCTTTCCTATATTGAAGGAAGTCAGCTTACGACCAAGCAAGGAGAACTTCGTGTTCAAGATGCCTACTCGTTACGCTGTATCCCGCAAGTACACGGCGCGATTCACCAAGTGCTCACGTATGTCAGAGAGAAGCTGTTGATTGAAATCAATTCGGCTACGGATAATCCATTGATCTTCTCGGACTCCGATAAAATCATCTCCGGCGGTAATTTTCACGGTCAGCCGATTGCCTTTGCTATGGACTTCCTTGGTATAGCAGCAGCGGAAATCGCAAGTATTTCGGAAAGACGGACTGAACGACTTGTCAACCCGCAGCTCAACGATCTGCCTGCCTTTTTGAGTAATGATCCGGGATTGCAATCCGGCTTAATGATTACCCAATACGTTGCAGCATCTTTGGTGTCCGAGAATAAAACATTGGCACATCCTTCCAGTGTTGACTCAATCCCTTCTTCTGCCAATCAAGAGGATCACGTCAGCATGGGAACTACCGCTGCTAGACATACCGCGATGATTATTCAAAATAGCCGTAAAGTGTTGGCTATCGAAGCAATTTGTGCTGCACAGGCGGCCGACATTCGAGGAAAAGAGAAGCTAGCTCCTTGGACCAAAAATTTGCATGATGCAATTAGAACTGTGGTTCCTATCATCGAAAAGGATCGCGTATTTTCTAAGGATATCGAAAAACTATCTGACCGGATGAAAGAGCAGGAGTTTGTTTTAGAGAAATCTCCTGTCAGTGTTTAATAGATCGGATATTGGGAGATGTTTGAATAGCATCTCGAATGAATAGGAACCAGGTCGAGTGAGATCTGGTTTTTTTTGATGTGGATATATTCTAATATTTGTTAAAATAAAGTAAATCCTTATTACAGGGAGGGACCAGAGATGACGAAAACCTATATACTTTCCCTTGACCAAGGGACAACGAGCTCAAGAGCTATTTTATTTGACCGTGCGGGAGCGGTGATTGGCGTTGCCCAGAAGGAATTCAAGCAAATTTATCCGAAAGCGGGTTGGGTAGAGCATGATCCGGAGGAAATTTGGGAAACTCAATGGGAAGTGTTGAAAACGGTTTTATTACAAACCCATGTACGCCCGGATCAAATTGCTGCCATTGGGATCACCAATCAGCGGGAAACGACAGTAGTATGGGATAAACACAGTGGAATGCCAATTTATAACGCGATCGTTTGGCAGAGTCGCCAGACCATCGACATTTGCAATCAATTAAAAGATAACGGTTACGATTCCCTCATAAGAGAACGAACAGGACTTCTCATCGATGCATACTTTTCTGGTACCAAAGTGAAATGGATCTTAGATTCTGTGGAAGGCGCGCGAGAAAAGGCGGAACTGGGAGACCTCTTATTCGGCACGATAGATACCTGGCTGATTTGGAAGTTAACGGATGGCAAGCACCATATAACTGACTATTCGAATGCTTCCCGTACGCTTTTATTTAATATCCATACCCTGAAGTGGGATGAAGAGTTGTTAGCGATGTTAAGCATCCCAAGTTCTATGCTGCCAGAGGTTAAATCCTCTAGTGAAGTTTATGGTCATACTTCTGCAAGATTATTTGAAACACCGATTCCAATTTCCGGGATTGCGGGTGACCAACAAGCGGCTTTATTTGGGCAGGCATGTTTTGCAGAAGGGATGGCCAAGAATACTTATGGAACGGGCTGTTTTATGCTGATGAATACAGGGGAAAAAGCAGTGATGTCTAAACATGGTCTGCTAACCACGATTGCTTGGGGTGTAGCGGGCAAAGTGGAATATGCTTTGGAAGGCAGTATTTTCGTGGCGGGGGCTGCTATTCAGTGGCTTCGCGATGGATTAAAGCTCATTCAAACAGCTGCTGATTCCGAGCGTCATGCCCATACTGTAGTGGATACCGAGGGCGTCTATTTCGTCCCCGCATTTGTAGGATTAGGAGCTCCCTATTGGGATATGGAAGCCAGGGGAGCTATATTCGGATTGACACGAGGAACGACTCAGGATCACCTTATAAGGGCCGCCTTGGAATCACTGGCTTATCAAACAAGGGATGTGCTGGAAGCCATGGAGGCCGATTCGGGGATGAAGCTGCAAAAGTTGGCTGTAGATGGTGGGGCGGTATCCAATCAGTTCCTTATGCAATTCCAAGCCGATCTTTTAGGGACGAATGTCGAACGGCCTCGTGTTAACGAGACAACGGCTCTTGGAGCAGCCTACCTGGCAGGCTTAGCCGTTGGCTATTGGAAGAGTAAAGACGATATTCGTGAAAATAAGGTAATTGAGCATACCTTTACTCCTAGCATGGATGATCAGAAGATGGAATCGCTCTATCGAGGTTGGAAAGTGGCGGTGGAAGCAACAATGGGATTCAGGTATAAAGGATAAACATATACTAGAGGGGAGTGTTCCTATGATGATGTATAGTCATCACAATTTCAAATGATTCATCATATCTTACATGAATAAGGAGGGCTCTATTTATGCACCATCACCACCATGGGCATTCCCACGATCACTGCGACGGTCATGGACACCACCACCATCATGGACATAGCCATGACCATGCGAGGGATGGGAATAAAAAAGGGCTAACCATCGCTTTTATGATTACCGCCGGAATTATGCTCCTGGAGTTTTTTGGAGGACTTATTACGAATAGCCTAGCGCTGCTGTCTGATTCTGGACATATGCTTAGCGATGCAAGTTCCTTAGCATTAAGTCTGTTTGCTATTTGGTTTGCTTCAAGACCGGCTTCCCCCAATAAAACCTATGGATTTTATCGCATGGAAATTTTAGCTGCCTTATTTAATGGGGTAACCCTCTTCGTTATTGCTGGATTTATTGTCAGGGAAGCCTATGGACGCTTCTTAGAACCTCCGATGGTTGCTAGTGGTTCTATGATGGCCATAGCAAGCGTTGGGTTGTTAGCAAATTTGATGAGCGCTTGGGCACTGATGAGAAAAGGCGATGTAAAGGATAATGTAAATCTTCGGAGTGCGTACCTTCACGTACTTGGAGATGCTTTAGGGTCGGTAGGGGCAATTCTTGCGGGGGTGGTGATGTACTTTTTTGGATGGTACATTGCGGATCCCATTATAAGTGTGATCGTAGCGTTATTAATTTTAAAAGGGGCATGGGGTGTTATTAAACATACCATACACATTTTAATGGAGGGAACGCCCATCGCTGTAAATCAAGAGGAAGTGAAGCAAGCGCTTGAAGCGATTGAGGGTGTAATTGATGTTCATGATCTTCATATTTGGACGATTACGTCCGGATTGGATTCTTTAAGCTGTCATTTATTAATCAAGGATGATAAAGATAGTCAAGACATTCTGCAACAAGCCGTACACAGAATTGAAGAGCAGTTTAAAATATTGCATACTACGATTCAAGTTGAAAAATCTCAGCTGCAACATGCAGAAATGAAAGTATAGGCATCACACCTGGTGGGATGTCTTTTTCTTTTAACTATAGACATGAAGAATATAGTAAAATAAGGTACCCGATGCTAAATTAGAAAGGATGATAAGATATGTCATTTCCCACGGTCATGATCTTGGTCATTATCATGTGTATTGGTATGATTGCTATGGTGATGTGGTATTTGAAAAAAGGATATTCGTATAAACACACAGTTGACGAGCTTCCTGATCCAGTAAAGGAAATGAAGAAGGAAGAATAAAAAGAGCACCTTGGAGCTAAGATTATCTATGAAAAGTTTACTCCGCAAATCAGACGGGGCGCTTTAACCGGAGAATTTCCGGTTAGCAGTTCCCGATATAGAACCCTGAAGGGATCTTAAAAGCTAAAGTTGAAAACTTGGCCAGAACTGGTACGTTACGCCTTGAAGAAAGGGCTGTTGATTCATAATACGCAAGTATCTTACTTAATAGAAACTTCTAAACTTTGTGTTGGAGGTCTTTATCTCTTTTGGTAGAATTTATTATGGTAATCGCTTTCAAATAAAGGGAGGTACGAAGACATGAATGTGAAAATTTCTTCTGAGATGATTTCCTCAATTGCAACAGACTGTTTAATTGTAACTTACTGTGAGGGACAAGATAATGTAAAGGGATATACAAAAGCGGTTGATGATGCTCTTGAGCATAGGCTGTCTCAGTTGATTGCAGAAAAGGAGATTAAGGGTAAATTTGGAGAAATTACGTTGCTCCATAATTGGGGTAAAATTCCTGCTAAAAGAACCCTGGTTATTGGTTTGGGCAAAGAAGAGAAGGTGACGGTAGAGAAAGTACGGGATGCGATTGGAATTGCAGCACGCCATGCGAAGGAAAAGGGAATCAAGAACGTGGCTATGGGCGTTTCCAATTACTATGTAGAGAAAAAGCTGTGGAATCCAGTGGATATCATTCAGGGGATCGTGGAAGGCATGAAGCTGGGGGTATACCGTTTTGCCGGCTATAAGAAGAAGGAGGATGGCGTTAATTCCCTTCAGGATGTGATCCTGGTAGTTAATGCTGAGCTAAGAAGGGATGCCATTCAAGCAGGCTTGGAGCGTGCGGAAGCGGGAGCCTACGCCACCAATTTAGCCAGAGACATGGTGAATGAACCTGGCAACAAAATGACGCCTGCCATATTAGCTGAACGGGCTAAGCAGATTGCTCATCAACGTAATTTAGAATGCACCGTTTTACATAAGACAGAGTTAGAAGAGCTGGGAATGGGGGCTCTCTTAGGGGTCGGACAAGCGAGTACGAACGAGCCGAAGATGATTGTCCTGAAGTATATGGGAGCTGCGGACAGTAAGGATGTGATCGGCTTTGTAGGAAAAGGGATTACTTTTGATACTGGTGGAATTCAAGTGAAGCCTGATGAGCATATGGGCGATATGAAAACGGATATGGCCGGTGCGGCAGCGGTTATTGCTGCGATGGATGCGATTGGAACGTTAAAGCCTCACGTTAACGTCATCGCTGTCGTTCCCACCTGCGAAAATATGATTGCTGGAAATAACTTGAAGCCAGCTGATGTGATCCGCTCCTTTTCTGGAAAAACAATCGAAATCATTCATACGGATGCAGAAGGCAGATTGATTTTGGCTGATGGCGTTTCTTATGCTAAGCACCTTGGGGCAACCAAACTGGTGGATGTGGCTACTCTCACAGGATCCGTCATTTCTGCTCTAGGTTATTCGGCAACAGGTCTTTTGACCAATCACGAGGAGTGGGCAGCGGAAGCGAAAGAGGCTGCACGTATTGCTGGAGAGAAAGTATGGCAGCTTCCGAATTTCGAAGAATATCAGGAATATATTGAAAGTGACATTGCTGATATAAAGAATGATGCCGGACGTCCAGCGGGATGCATTCAAGGCGGTATTTTTATTGGAGCTTTTGCAGAGGATACACCATGGGTACATTTAGATATTGCGGGTACAGCTACAACAGCAAAGGATAAAGGGCATTATCCGGCAGGAGCTACCGGGGTGGCCGTTCGTACATTAATTCAGCTAGCTATCCGATTTCATGCCCATTAAATTTGATATAAGCGCCTGTTAAATGGATAAGGAGTAAAAAACAAGGCGAAATTGCCTTTATTTTATGCTTTACAATTGCATAATGAGGGAGTAAGATTACTCCATAAAAACCATGTGAAGCGTCTTTATCGCTGAGTCCTTAAAAGGAACGGGGGAACCATTCAGGCTTGTTACCTGCAAGTCTATGGGGTGAATCTCGAAATGATCGAGTAGGGTAACTCTCATACCCGAATCCGTCAGCTAACCTCGTAAGCGTAACGGGAGAGGCAGCCACTGTCGTGTGTTTGGCATGAAAACATTCAGCTATTGCTGGGTTTCAAGAAGCCGCGAGAGAGGAAATCCCTCTACTCAAGGCTTCTTTTTGTCTTTTTCTGGATCTAATATACATCTGATGTCCTCTGGGCGTAGGATGCTTCTTGTACTTATCGGTCAAGTATTATACGAATAAGGCTACGCTAGTAGCATTCTTACACTTATCGGTCAAGTGTTATACGCAAAAAGCTACGCAAGTAGCTTTCTTAAAATGGTTACCAATTTGGGGAGGCTTTTTTTCCATGAATGAGGAAATGAGAAGGCGGTTAAATGAATATATTGGTCAAGAGGTTGAGGTTCAGACGAAAAACAATGGGAAGATCAAGGGCTACTTATGCTGGATTAGCCCGGATCGATGCATGGCGGAAATAAAACTCCAGACTGGAGAAATCAACACCGTTATGGATAACCAGATTAAGTGCATTCGTAAACTATAAGGAGCGATGGATAGTGAGTCTATTGAAACCTAAGGCGTTGGAATTGGGGGATACAATCGGAATCATTGCCCCTTCCAGTCCTGCCCCTAAAGATACGATGGAAAAGTCACTGGGAATTTTTATGCAGTATGGCTATCGGGTGAAATTAGGGGAGACAATCAATGCACAATATGGCTATCTTTCAGGAATTGATGAGATGAGAGCTCAAGATGTAAACCGGATGTTTGCTGATTCGGAAGTCGATGCCATCTTCTGTTTAAGAGGAGGCTACGGTACTCCCCGAATATTAGATAAGATTGATTACGAGAGTATAAGGAACAATCCGAAAATCTTTGTTGGCTATAGTGATATCACAGCATTGCATGTAGCCATCCATAAGAACACAGGATTGGTTACATTTCATGGTCCGATGGTGGCTGAACTAGCTAAGACAATGGATCCGCTAACCTGGCCTACCCTTTTTCAGCATTTGACGAATGGTGGACCTGTTGGCAGATATGCTGAACCACTTGATATGTTCCAGTACACCCTTACAGATGGGGTAGTGGAAGGGCCGCTAGTTGGGGGGAATCTTTGTCTTCTTGTTGCTGCATTAGGAACCCCATATGAAATCGATACGAAGGACAAAATTTTGTTTGTTGAAGACATTGGGGAAGAGCCGTATTCCATTGACCGGATGTTAACTCAATTAAAGCTTGCTGGTAAGCTTGAATCCGCCAAAGGGATTATATTTACTGATTTTAGTGAGGATGAGCCTAAACAATATAAAAACAGTCTCACTATGGAACAAATATTAAACGATATCGTGAAACCATTGGGAATCCCTTCTTATTACGGGTTGAAAGCCGGGCATTGTCAGCCCAATCTGACACTTCCCTATGGGGTTCATACTAGATTGAATGCTACGGAAGGATGGATTGAGTTTTTGGAAGGCGGTGTGAAGGAATAATGTTTACAAAAATTCTTGTGGCTACTGATGGATCCGCACATGCCGATCGAGCAGCTGAAAAAGCGCTGTATCTAGCTCAAAACTTACCGGATTGCACGGTTACTTTGCTCCATGTTACAAAAACGATGCCACCGAAGGGCAAGCTGATTGAAGCTAATTTTGATGTGTTGAGTTTGTTAGAGGAAGCAGCACATGAGGCGATCCGTGAGACAGAGACTAGATTTCAATTACCAGGGATACAGTATAAGCTAGACGTAGCCTGGGGGGATCCAGCCTATGAAATTATTCAACTTGCAGAGCAAGGGGGCTACGATCTTATCATGATCGGGAGCAGGGGCCTGGGCAGAATGGGTGAAATATTGTTGGGCAGTGTTAGTCAAACGGTGTTGCATGACTCGAAGATTCCAGTGATGGTTATAAAATAGGGAATGGGGGTATCCATGAGAGATACTTCTGTTCTCTATTTTTTTGCCTTGCCTTTACTTTTTGCGGCGAAATGGATTAAAGTAAAATGGAAAATAAAATGCAAATAAAAAGGAGCCGAATCTCATGAAAATAGATAGAATCACGATCATAGCTATTTTATGTTTGTTTCTTACCGCTTGTTCGACAGAGCAGCCAGCTCCTTCCAAACCAACTGAATCGGAAATACCCTTACCATTGAGTGTTTCATTTCATGTGGAGCCTATGCTGTTGAAAACGGAGGAAGTGGCAACCATCCAAGTGGAAGTGAAGCAAGGGGATAAGCTGATCGAAGATGCCAATCAGGTAGAGTTTGAAATTTGGAAAGAAAACCAGGAAAAACACGATATAGTGCCTGCAGAGAACAAGGGGAAGGGTGTATATTCCATCATGGAACGTTTCCATGATCCTGGAACTTATTTTATCATGTATCATGTTACCGCCCGTGATATGCACACGATGAAGGAGATGCAGATTGTGGTGGAAGGGGTCGAACGGCCAGCCGCGGAAACCGAAGCACCAAAGCAAGTAGTAGAGCATCACCACCATGGAACCACCATTCATTTCATGCCTGGTCAAGAGGTTCGGGCTAATCAAGAGACAACTTTTACCGCTCATATTCTAGCTGATGATAAGCAGCCGCTAACAGGTGGAAAAGTTGAGTTTGAATACTGGAAGAGCGGGGAGATGAATCACCAGTTTGTGGGTGCAGCAGCAAAGGAAGGGGGTCATTATGTGGCCAAAGTAACCTTGTCTTCCGCAGGAGAATATCAGGTGAAAACCCATTTGGAAAAGGGTGAAATACATGATCATATCACAACGCCGTTAACGGTGAAATAAGAGGTCCCGAAGGGCCTCTTTTAGTTTAGTCTCTATTCCGTCCCTTTTGCCATTCTCTCCTTTGGGTTAGGAGCTATTTGTCCGTTTGGACGTTGAGATGAATGAGCGGCCTTCGCTTTGGGGTCCTCAAGCCTTCGATCTCCAGGAAAATTAGAATCTTTGTTCCGAACCATGCTTCTTCACTCCTCTCTATGTTCATATCCTTTAAAATCCCCATTCCCAAGTTGGACTATGCAATTTTTGATATTACCTGGTGACAATGAAGTCATCATGTACATAAGTCATTTGTCCCACTTATCAGAAAGTATTATACGCATAAGGCTACGCCAGTAGCTTTCTTATACTTATCGATCAAGTATTATACGCATAAGGCTACGCTAGTAGCTTTCTTAAGTCATATAGGATGAATACATTTAATTAGTTGATTAACTAACTAGGGATATTAGCAATTAATTAGTTGATTAACTAACTGGGATACTTGCAATTAATCCTGCTAAAATAAGGATGACTGTGGATTTAAACCAAAGATGAACTTATTCTATTAGGATGGTAATCAATACCTTATTCGCATAGGATTGTATTTTCCCTAATATCTATGTACAATGAATGGATGTATATCATGTGAAACATGCGGTTACTTACTCATGTAAGGAGAATTCTATGACTAAGATCAGTGAAAATAAAATTCAATCGGAAATCCAGCGTCGCAGAACCTTTGCGATTATCTCTCACCCGGATGCAGGGAAAACCACATTGACCGAAAAGCTTCTTCTATTTGGAGGTGCGATTCGTTTAGCAGGGACTGTTAAGGGGAGGAAATCGCAAAAAACAGCGACATCGGACTGGATGGAAATTGAGAAGCAAAGAGGAATTTCGGTTACATCTAGTGCCATGCAATTTACGTACAATGATATAAAAGTAAATATCCTAGACACCCCTGGTCACCAGGATTTTAGTGAAGATACGTACCGTACACTCACGGCTGCAGATAGTGCTGTGATGCTGATTGATGCCGCGAAAGGGGTAGAGACGCAGACCAAGAAGCTGTTTGCGGTTTGTCGGATGAGAGGAATTCCTATTTTCACCTTTGTGAATAAATTAGACCGTGAAGGTAGAGAACCCCTCGATCTTTTAGAAGAACTGGAAGAGATTTTAGGCATCCGTTCTTGCCCGATGAACTGGCCAATCGGAATGGGGCAAGATTTTAAAGGGGTTTATAATCGAAACGGGAATCAAGTGGAGCTCTATCGCCATGGTCACTACCATGAAAAGGATGAAGTGGAAGTGGTGGAGGGGAACCGAGAGGCTTTGATCGGGCTATTGGGCGAACATCTTTATGAAAAGGTTATGGAGGATATTGAGCTACTTGACGTGGCTGGTGATCCTTTTGATATGGAGCGAGTGCAGAAGGGTGAACTGACTCCTGTTTTCTTTGGAAGTGCGATCAACAATTTCGGGGTTCAAACGTTTTTGGATAATTTTCTGAAGCTAGCTCCGCCTCCTGCTTCACGTAAGGGAGATCTAGGGTCGATTGAACCTAGTCGTTCGCAATTCTCTGGATACGTATTTAAAATTCAAGCGAACATGAACCCAGCTCACCGAGATCGAATTGCGTTTTTGCGGATTTGTTCCGGACATTTTGAACGAGGTATGCCGGTGCAGCATGTCCGGACAGGGAAAACCATCAAGCTTTCACAACCGCAGCAGTTCTTTGCTCAGGATCGAGAAATCATTGAAGATGCTTTTCCAGGGGATATAATCGGTTTGTACGATCCAGGTATCTTTCAGATCGGGGATACCCTTTGTGAGGGAGAAGCTTTCACCTTTGATGAGATGCCGCATTTTGCCCCAGAGCATTTTTCTAAAGTGATGGTTAAGGATGCTATGAAATATAAGCAATTTCACAAAGGTGTCGACCAATTGACCGAAGAAGGTGCGATCCAAGTATTTAAAACGTATCGTACAGGAATCGACGAAATGATCTTAGGTGTTGTGGGTGTCCTTCAGTATGAAGTATTTGAACACAGAATGAAGGCTGAATACGGAGTAGATATCCAACTTCAGCGTTTAGGGTTTGAGAATGCACGGTGGATTTCGGGTCCAAAAGACCAAGTAGAGAAGTTTGTAAATGGAAGTAATACGGTTGTATTGGATAAGGAAGATCGTTTTGTCGCGTTATTCCAAAATGAATTTGGTTTGCGCTGGGCACAGGAAAAATATCCTGATCTTCAATTTATAGATAGCCCAAATAAATTGTAAGAAAGCTACTAGCGTATAATACTTTTAAACCAAAGGGAACATCTCTAGCGTATGGGAGAGGTTCCCTTTTCGGCATATCTGTCTGATGAAAAAAATTGACAAGTGGTAAGAAAAAAACGAAACTTTTTGGGGTGATAATTCGTATTAATTCTTAAAAGTAATAGTTTAAATTAAATAGATAAGAGAACATTAGGGGTATTTTCATATAGATGAATAAACAAATATTAAGAGGAGAAATTGCTATGTCAATGAAAGGAACCCATCATTCACCAGATCGTGATACCTTAACAAGCTTCTTAAATGCAGGAAAAACCATAGATTGGATTTCAGAAAAGTGGAATGTTACTCCACAAACGGTCCGGGCTTGGTTATCTAAGTTTAATTTAAGCTTGCCTAAAAAGAAAAGTGAAAAAACGGGTTATTCCCGAAAACAAAAGGCGGAAGAGCGTGAATGTCCCGTTTGCCAGGAAAGCCAACAGGTCAATTACATTATGAGTGAGAAGCATTGGTACTGTCTTTCTTGCGATACGGAATTTGACAGTGATGATGTCATTTATGTCTACGATGATAAAGGAGATCTAGTAGAGTTAATTGCAAAGGAACAAAAGATTTGGGATCATTTAAAGCTTGGGGGAAAATCCAAGCGTAATTTAATCCTGACGACAACGGCTTAGTACCTTAAATATGATTTTGACTGTGATGAGTCCCTCGATTAGGTTTCATCACAGTCATTACCCGATTCATCCCCGTTTCATCCGATAACCTCTTACAAAACAACCGGTTAAAAAATTTGAAATGAAGCCTCATTTATTTTTTCAATGCCCTCTTCATGATGCAATCCACTCATTATAGCCAGGCTATCTCATCCTTTCTTGGTGCATACTAAAATAGCAAATTTTATCTACACGGGAGGATGTATGATGTATATAAGATGGTTTTTAATTTTGATGCTCGTTATTTTCTTAGGAAATCCTAGCGTTTACGCTACTACAAGCCAAGCCACTCCCATTTTCAAAATTGACACGGAGATGAAGGTGGTGGCCATTACCTTTGATGATGGTCCTGATCCTAAATACACTCCTCTGTTATTGGAAACGCTGCATGAAGAAGGGGTAAAAGCCACTTTTTTTGTTCTTGGAAATCAAGCAGAAAAAGCACCACAGATTTTATCCTGGATGAATAAGGCGGGGCATGAAATTGGAAACCATGGATATGCTCACCCAGATATCAAGAAGCTGAAGAGAGCGGAGATATACCAGCAAATCAAACGGGCGGAAAAGGTTATTGTGAGTGCTACTGGGGTTAGACCGATTTGTTATCGGCCTCCCGGCGGAGTGGTTACACCATCTGTGCTGAAGGCTACCTATGAAGCGGGATATGAACTAGTTCATTGGTCGGTGGATTCGAAGGATTGGAAAAAAAACCGGACAGCAGAGGTTATTACAGGCAGTATCAAGGATAAGGTTGGTGCGGGCGATATCGTTCTTTTTCATGATGGAGGGGTAAATCAGGCGGAATCGGTTAAGGCGTTGGTGACTCTCCTGCATGATTTAAAGAAAGAAGGATATCGATTTGTGACGGTGTCCGAGCTATTAGAAGCCCAATAAAGGGACAACCTTTGTCCTTGGTTGTGTTTATTGTCCCGAGATTTTATAATTAAGTAAAATTTGGAATTACAGCGAGGAGAATGATCACATGCGTGAATTTCTTTCTCTTCAGTTAAAATTGATTCCCGATCTCTTCGAGGTCATGAAAAAACGCTTATCGATTCTTCGGAATATCTATCTTCAGCAGCCTATAGGCAGGAGAAGCTTGGCGTTATCCTTGAATACGACGGAACGGATTTTAAGGGGAGAGGTAGACTTTTTAAAAGAGCAGGGCTTAGTACATGTGGAAAGTATCGGAATGTTCTTGACTGATACGGGCCTGCAAATTCTAGAAACATTAGAGGATGTCATAAAGGATGTTTATGGGTTATCTGATTTGGAATCAGACGTTCAAAAAATTCTTCAAGTGAAAAGAGTCATTGTTATCCCAGGTAAATCGGATGAGTTTGATTTGAGTAAAAAGGAACTTGGACGTACAGCCGCTCATTTCTTACTATCTATTCTCCAAGAGGATGACATTGTCGCGGTAACAGGTGGATCGACGATCTCGATGATGGCTGAAATGATGAGTTCATCCAAACAATTTCCCAATGTCCTTTTTGTGCCTGCCCGTGGAGGCCTGGGGGAAAATGTGGAGCATCAAGCGAACCAAATTGTAGCCAATTGTGCCAAAAAGGTGGGTGCCCAGTATCGGATGCTCCATGTTTCCGATTTCTTAGAATCATCGGCTTTTCAATCCTTGAAAAATGATCCGTATATTAGTGAGTTGCTTTCATTAATTCGCTCCGCACAAGTGGTTGTTCATGGGATCGGCAGAGCCGTTGAGATGGCTATACGCCGGAATGCTCCGCAAGATGTTCTGAAAATTTTAGAGCAGGGACAAGCCGTCGGAGAAGCTTTTGGTTATTATTTTGATCAAACCGGTAATATGGTCTATCATATGGAAACAATGGGTCTCCAATTAGAAGACGTTAAGAATGCTAGACAAGTCATTGGGTTGGCTGGCGGGGCTTATAAGGCCGAGGCCATTTATGCGATTGCAAAAGTTGGTTTGGTGGATGTTTTGATCATCGATGAAACAGCAGCAGATGGTGTGATCAATCTGAATAAATAAGGAATCATTTACATCTTTCCTCTTCAATAGATAGTGCATACTTCCTGTCAGTTTTCTTCAAGATATAGGAAGTGAAATTTATTGAAGAGGTGAGAAGATTGACTCGTTCATTGTCCTTAAAAATAACTTCTCTGTTGTTTTGTTTTGTTTTTCTGGCTTCTGCCTGTACGCCGAATATTCAGCACCAAGGACCTAAAATTCAGAATCAAGTTCCTGCTACAGCCATTTTGAAGGTAGGAGATCAAACAACATTTAACCAGGTACCGTATCAATTTGATGCAAGCGGAAATGTATGGATTCCCCTAAAGCAGGCTGTTGAATCCCTGGATTTTAACCATGAGTGGGATTCTCAGGAAGGGACGTTTAGTGTCGGATATAAGGATATCTTATATCAAGTGCGGATGAATCGTCAGCAGGCTATTTCGGAGGAGCGTACGATTCAGCTCCCCATTGCACCTAAACGGATTGGTCAAGAACCCTATATGAGCCTAAACTCGCTTGAAACCTTATGGAATACAGACATAACTTGGGATCAAACAAGTAAAACGGCTTGGATTAAGCCTCTCGTTGATGAAAGAGAGAACCGAACGGGGACATCCGTTCAGACAGAAGATGGGGGAGCACATCTTCTTGCCTTAAAGAGTATTAATGAAAGCGATTTACTTCAATATGCGAATCGCTTTAAGGGTGTCCCTTATAAATTTGGTGCTTCTCCTTATCCAAGATCCAAGCGTTTTGATTGCTCTTCTTTTACGCAATATGTATTCGGTAAATTTGGTGTCAAACTCCCAAGGACAGCTCGAGCCCAAGCAATCAAGGGCTATCGTGTGAGCTATACCAATTTACAGCCTGGCGATCTCGTTTTTTTCTATGTTCCAGGCCGGTTCAATACGAATCGTATTGTTGGGCACTGTGGCATTTATATTGGCAATGGTAAGTTTATCCACACTTATGGAAAACCAGGTGTAACTATTAGTTCGCTGCGCTCTGGCTATTGGAAGAACACTTATATGTCAGCACGTAGAGTGGCAGAATAGTGGAAAAGTTTGGTTGTCACGGGGGTGATAATCAGTTAAAATATGTTTATTGGACGCAAATCGTAACGTAGGGACGTAAAACGTCCTATGAGGAGTCGTTTTATGAATAAGCATTATTATGTGGGCATTGATCTGGGTGGTACAACGATAAAAATGGGGATTTGTACAACTGATGGTCACGTAATGCAGGAAATGGAGAGGCCGACTCCTAAAGGGCCCTATTTTCTTGTTCTGGATACCTTTCAACAAATGCTTCAAGATCTGCTCTCTCAAAGGCAATTGAAGATGGAGAACATAGCTGGGGTAGGAGTGGGAGTGCCCGCATTTTTAAATGTGAAAAGCGGATTTGTCTATGAAATTATCAATTTAGGATGGAAAGAGGTGCCGTTAAAGAGGGAATTAGAGGCACTATTCAATCTCCCATGTTTTGTAGATAACGATGCCAATACAGCAGCAATAGGAGAGATGTGGCAAGGCGCTGGAAGGGGTGCTAGCCACTTGATTTGCATCACGGTTGGAACAGGAATTGGCGGAGGTCTAATTTTAAACGGGGATATTTATCATGGTTCAATCGGCTTAGCTGGAGAGGTTGGCCATTATACGATTCGCCCCGATGGACGCTTGTGTAATTGTGGCAATACGGGTTGTTTGGAAACGGAAACTTCCGCTACGGCCATGCTTTACTATGGCAAAGAAGCGATAAGGCAAGGAAAACCGACAGTGTTAAAAACGAGGATGGATGATAAAGGGAATCTTACCGCTCAAGATGTATTAGATGGAGCGAAGGCCGACGATTCGGTATGCATAGAGATTGTTCAACATGTCGGATATTATCTTGGTCTAACCTTAGCACAAATTTCTAATGTATTAAATCCAGAGATCATTGTCATCGGCGGTGGCGTTTCCAAGGCTGGAGAATTCTTTCTAGATCCTATCCGGACTAATTTTCGTAAATTTGCTTTAAAAAAGGTAAGTGAAATTGCAAAAATTGTTCCTGCCCAGTTAGGCAATTCCGCAGGTTGGCTTGGTGCGGCGTGGCTGGTACATAGGGGTTTGGCAAAAAACGGAGGAGTTTAGAATGAAGAAGATTGCTGTATTAACGAGTGGGGGAGATGCGCCGGGGATGAATCCGGCCATTCGAGCGGTTGTTAGGAGAGGAATTTTCAGTGGCTTGGAAGTCTATGGTGTTCAGCACGGTTACGATGGACTAATGAAAGGAACGTTCATCCCTATGGACTTAGGAAGTGTGGGGGATATTATCCATCGTGGCGGTACGATTCTACGCAGTGCGCGAAGCCAGGAGTTTCGTTTAGATGAGGGCCAACGGAAAGGTTTAGATCAATTACAATCAGCAGGTATTGAGGGGTTAGTTGTTATTGGTGGAGACGGTTCCTTTCGGGGGGCAAAAAAATTAACAGACAAGGGCTTTCCTACCATTGGAATTCCAGGTACGATTGATAATGACATATCGGGAACCGATTATACCATTGGGTTTGATACGGCTGTTAATACGGTTATTCATGCAATCGATAAAATTAGGGACACCGCATCTTCCCATGAGAGAACTTATGTTATAGAAGTAATGGGAAGGGATGCAGGAGATATTGCACTATGGTCTGGCCTATGCGTCGGAGCGGAGTCTATTATTATTCCCGAGGCAGGGAAGGATATAGATGACGTTATTCAGAGGTTGGAACAAGGGAATAAACGAGGTAAGAAACATAGTATTATCGTTGTAGCGGAAGGGGTTTGCAGCGGATCTGACATTGCCCGGACGATTGAAGAACGGACAGGATTAGAGACGCGCGTAACCGTGTTGGGACATCTGCAACGGGGAGGATCTCCTTCGGCTCATGATCGAATGATGGCTAGCCAAATGGGTGCGAAAGCTGTTGATTTGCTCATAGAAGGAGAAAAAGGTGTGATGGTTGGTTTGAAGTATGGTAAACTTATCCACGCTCCGTTCGATGATGCAGCAAAGGATAAACATCAAATCGACCTAACGCTATATCATTTAGCGAGAAGTCTATCTATATAAAAATGAGGTGCAGGGATGAGAAGAACAAAGATAGTGTGTACCATCGGCCCAGCTAGTGAACAACCTGAAATATTGAAAAAATTAATATTGGCTGGGATGAATGTTGCTCGTTTGAATTTTTCCCATGGTTCCCATGAAGAACATGAGGTACGCATTGATCGTATACGAGAGTGTGCAAAAGAATTAGGGCGAAATATTGCGATTATGTTGGATACAAAAGGTCCAGAAATTCGCACGGGCATTTTGAAAGATGGACAAGTTAATCTGCAAAATGGGGATTTGTTTACCTTTACTCCAGAGGAGATCGAAGGAACCCAGGAACGGGTAAGCATTACATATGATCAGTTGGCAAAAGATGTGCAAGTGGGTACAACCATTTTGATCGATGATGGTTTAATTGAATTAAAGGTTGAAGAAATCAAAGGCCAAGATGTTACTTGTCGCATCATGGATGGCGGACTGCTTAAAAATCGTAAGGGAGTTAATCTTCCTAAGGTTTTGGTCAACTTGCCAAGTATTACCGAGAAGGATATTTCTGACATCGCTTTTGGCGTTCGAAAAAAGGTAGATTTCATTGCAGCATCTTTTGTCCGCAAGGCTTCGGATGTTTTGCAAATCCGTCAGCTGCTAGAAGAAAATGGTGCGAATATTTCTATTATAGCCAAAATTGAGAATGAAGAAGGCGTTCAAAATTCAGAGGACATTCTCGGTGTGGCAGACGGTCTCATGGTTGCCAGGGGAGATTTAGGGGTAGAAATTCCTGCGGAAGAAGTTCCTCTTGTTCAGAAAAGGCTCATTGCTAGCTGCAATCGTATAGGAAAACCAGTCATTACGGCCACCCAGATGCTTGATTCCATGCAAAATAATCCACGCCCGACACGAGCGGAAGCAAGCGACGTGGCTAACGCCATCTTTGATGGAACCGATGCTATCATGCTTTCTGGTGAAACGGCCGCAGGAAAATACCCTGTGGAATCAGTAGAAACCATGGCCCGAATTGCCTGTCGTGCAGAGTCTTCTCCTATGTATCAAGAGAGAATTCGTCAGGATTTCCAAGGGAGACTTACTATTACCGATGCTATGGGACAAGCCGTTTCTTCGACTGCTGCCTCCTTAAATGCGACGGCGATCCTTACTCCAACAGAAAGCGGATATACAGCCCATGTTGTCTCTAAACATCGTCCTTCTTGTCCCATTATTGCGGCTACCCCACACGAGCATGTTGTCAATAAACTGTTATTAGTTTGGGGTGTGTATCCTTTCCTGTTCGAAAGCCCGGATAATACGGATGAGATGATGGAAAAGGCGATCCAGGCCACGGTCAAACAAAAAATCATTAAACACGGAGATTTGATTGTCATTACAGCTGGTGTTCCCGTCCGTGAACCTGGCACAACGAATATGATGAAAGTACACGTGGTCGGCAAAGTCGTTGCACGTGGACGTGGAATTGGCGATACGCCGACAACAGGAAAAGTAGTGATTATTGGTAATCAGGGATGGGAAGGTAAGGTAAACGCATCCACCATTCTTGTGGGTAAGGCAACGGATAAGGAAAATACTCCGTATATTCAGAAGGCTGCTGCTTTGGTAACTGAAGAAGGCGGGTTAACTTCTCACGGAGCCATCGTGGGATTGAATTTGAACAAGCCTGTTATTATCGGTGTGGAAGGTGCAACTTCTCTGCTCGTGGATGGAGATGAAATTACCATTGATCCACATCAAGGCCATATTTATCATGGTTTTTCAAGAGTATTTTAAAGAGTGTTCTAAAAAGATGTAAGAATAGGGATGTTCCTCCTGTGCGAAGAGGGGCATCCTTTATTTTTTAAACGGAGTTTTTGTGATAAGTTAAAGGAAGAACATGAGACTGTAGATTAATTATATTAGGCCAGCCTGGATGACAGTATGAAGGGTAACATTAGAGGAAAAATAGAGCTAGAATTTTTTCCTTTAACAGGCCTCCATCAGGCTAAAAATGAAAAATAGGGGAATAAAATACCACTATTCCCAAGCCCTTTGGCAATAACAGTTAATCGACAGTCTCGAACATTCCATCTATTGTTTTGGAGCTGAACTTATGATCAAAGGAATAGGAATCGATATTGTAGATAAACAACGCATAGAGAAAATGATGGAACGCTTAGGTGAAAGGTTTCTGCTTCGCATTTTAACTCCTACTGAATTTCAGAGGGTCCCCAGTGGGGTAAGAGGAGTGGAATATGTTTCAGGCAGATTCGCGGCAAAAGAGGCCTTCGCCAAAGCTACAGGGTTGGGGATTGGAAAAGAATTAAGCTGGCAGGATATTGAAATTCAGCGGGATGAACGAGGGAAACCGGTCCTTATTCTTTCAAATCAATGGATGAAAGCAACCGACCCTGATAGGCAACTGAAATTTCATATCAGTATCACCCATGAAAAAAAATACGCAGTTGCTCAAGTGATAATCGAGGAAATAGTGTAGATGACGCTCTCTCCGAGGACAGGGATTTTATTCCTTGCAAGAAGTTTCATAGACGTAGCAGGAATGAAAATAAAGGGTACCAGTCTGCATAACTGGACAGGTATGGTCATAGATATATAACGCGGGATCAGGAGGGACGAATGGTGTATTTGGTGAATGCGCAGGAAATGCGAGAGATGGACCGCTTCGCCATGGAGGAAATCGGCATTCCAGGCATAGTGTTAATGGAGGCTGCGGGGCAAGCCGTTGTGCGAGAAGTGGTGGAAAGATATGCGGGCGCTAAAATTGTCGTAATAGCCGGTCATGGTAATAATGGTGGTGATGCTTTTGTTGTTTCAAGACATCTGGCAAATAAGGGGTTCGAGGTCACCACCTGGTTCACGGGATTAGAAGAAAGAATGAGCCGGGACTGCTCATTGGCTTACCGTGCATTGATTCAGAGTCGATATCCTGTGAAAAAGCTGGATGACAGCAGCTGGGAGTCATTTTCTCATGATGTTGGCCATGCTCAATTAATCATCGATGGACTGCTAGGGACAGGAATACAGGGCCAGCTACGCGAACCTATGGATAAGATCATCACGGTAATCAATAGGCAAAAGACCGCATCTATCCTATCCATCGATATTCCAAGCGGTGTGAATGCGGATAATGGGGAGGTTGCAGATACAGCTATAAGGGCTGATCATACCGTGACTTTTGCTTATCCCAAATGGGGACAATGGCTGTTTCCAGGGGCATCCTACTGTGGAGAGCTGCTTATCCGGGATATATCCATTCCTTCATGGGTGGGAAAAGAGCTTAAGCTGTCTTCCTATCTCCTTCAAGACGAGCAAGTTTCCCGGTACATCCCGAAAAGAAGGAGACATTCTCACAAGGGAAGCTATGGCCATGTTCTAATCATTTCAGGTTCAGAGTCCTACATAGGAGCGCCAGGATTAGCGGCGATGGGAGCTATACGTTCCGGATCTGGCATGGTAACCTTGGCTATCCCCAAGTCCATACAACCCATGGTGGCAGGAAACGTACAGGAGGCCGTGTACTGGTTGTGGCCAGAAACTGAGGGCTGTTTTTCTAAAAACAGTTGGAAAGTCTTTTCCGAGCGGAAGGGAACCTATGATTTTGTAGTCGTAGGCCCAGGAATCGGTCAAGCTGCTGGAGTAGAATGGCTCCAAGAGGTGATCAGGAACACGTCAGGTCCTCTGTTACTAGATGCTGATGCATTGAATCTCTTGGCTAAGGACCTATCGATCATCAAGGGCAGACAAGATGTCATCCTTACCCCTCATCCTGGGGAAATGGCCAGGTTGCTTGGTGTAAGTGCAATAGACATAGAGCGCAATCGTCCGCAAGTCGCCCTTCAATTCGCACGTGAACATCAAGTGTATCTTATCTTAAAAGGGACTTATCCCATCATTGCTACTCCTCAAGGTGAAAGTTACGTAAGTCCGCGTGGCAGCTCCTCCTTAGCTAAAGGGGGATCGGGTGATGTCTTATCGGGCATGATTGGATCCTTCGTAAACCAGACGGGAAATATCCTGTCCGGGGTCTTACTTGCCGTTTATGTACATGGAATGGCGGGAGAATTCATGGACGAATATAGTGGGGCAGCTTCTGATCTGGGATCATGGATTGGAAAAGCTGTGGAGCATCTTTCTATTAAACGTGCATAAGGAAAAATACACTTCAACAACCCAAGTGGGGAACCCTCCTTTGTCAATCTAACGGACGAAGGGGATGAAAAGATATGAAAAGAAAACTCGGATGGTTGTTTGCGATCATAGCGATCATATCCATGCTTGCAACTGGTTGCGGCCCCAAGGGTGTAGATGATATTGTGGGTGATTTAGGTACCCAAATGGAAAAAATGCAAGGGTATAAAATGAACGCAAAGCTAACCCTGCAAACTGGTAAAGATCCACAAACCTATGATGTAGAGGTGTGGTATAACAAACCTGACTTTTATCGTGTAGCCTTAACCTCTAAGGAAAGAGATATTACCCAGATCATTCTTCGGAATGAGGAAGGCGTTTTTGTACTGACTCCTCACCTCAACAAGAGCTTCCGTTTCCAAAGCGGATGGCCGGAAAATCATGCACAGGTATATCTCTATGAATCCTTAGTGAAGAGCATCATGGATGATGATCAGAGAGTATTTGCCGAAGAAGAAGGAAAATATGTCTTTGAAGTGAAGGCGGACTATCAAAATCGGTCGTTAACAACCCAAAAGATATTGCTAAATAAGGATTTGTCGCCGATTAAAGTCGATGTGCTGGATACCAACAAGAATGTCATGGTCACCGTCGATTTTACCGATTTTGAAAAGGATGCCAAATTTGATGCCGACTCCTTCCATAAAGAAAGAAATATGGAAACCAGCAAGTTAAATTCTACCGTACCGACCATGGCTAATGGACAGTCAAAAGAAGTAGAAGGCAGCTTTGGAGTCATTCAGCCGTCCTATATACCTAATGGAGTGAGCTTTACTGGAGTTGAAAAAGTCGATGGACAGGATGGACCTCAGATTGTACTTCGCTATAAAGGGGAATATAACTACACCTTAATTGAAGAAAGACCAGAGGCAACAACCGTAAGCTATCCAAGTGGAGAGATTGTAGACTTGGGCTATACGATGGCGATTATGACTGGTGATCAGAAGAGGACCATGATCTGGACCCATGATGGTGTAGAATACATGCTGACTGGAGATCTTGAAAAGGAAGAAATGATTGCAGTGGCTAAGTCTACTTTTAACCAGGTGGGGAAATAAATCAAGATTAGATCAAAAAATATAGCTCCTTCGTTGTGTATAGGTCTACGACGAGGAGCTTTTTTCTTTTATTGGGACACTACCCATATAACAACATATGGCTCTTATATGTAGTTTAGCATTTTCAGCTGTTTCCCCCATACATTAATAGGAAGACTGCCTATATTTATTGTACTCAGGAGGAAGACAAAATGAGAATAGCGAACCAATTGTTATGGATCATTTTATTCGGAATCATAAGTGGTATTTTGGGAGGAATCATCGCTATTCGGTTACTTGGATTCTAGATAATTCAATTATGATATGTTAAATTGGGATTATAATGGACGATCGAGAGGCAGCCAATCGATAACATGGCTGCCTTTTTTTAGAGAGGGGGGTGTGATCCGTGCGACAAAATCAACAAGATATTATTAAGCAGGAACAGTCATCCTATATGGACATCTTCCAAAAAAGGCCGACAAGGTACCGGATATATGAGACTTTAGTTTATTTGATCGTCATGTTCCTATTAGCTAGCTTGATGGCAACCGACAGTGGGGGTTACAAGATCCTCGCGGTTATTTCCGCAGTAGTTATTATTGGAGGAGCCCCCATGGTCTATAGACAGTTGTTATCACCTGAATATATATTGAAAAAAACAGAGCTAATCATCCGTATGGGAGGGACGGAGCGGGCTTTTCTTCTGACAGAAGTAGAGCGAGCCTCCGAATGGAAAGCTCTATTTCGTTTGCAAGGCAAAAAGGAGCCGCTCATGGTATCTAAAGGCTTTTTGGACAAGCTAGATGAACAGTTGGCTAAGGTTCGCAAAACAAAGAAAAGGTGATTAACATGGGGGAGAAGTTTTACCGCAATACATGGGTGGAAGTGGATCTTGATGCTATAGCTGATAACGTAAAGGTGTTTCGCAATCATCTTCCAGCGGAAACCCGCATCATGGCGATTGTAAAGGCGGATGGGTATGGACACGGAGCTGTACAGGTGGCTAAGGAAGCCCTGTCTGCAGGTGCTTCTTACTTAGGGGTAGCATTGATAGATGAAGCTCTCGAACTTAGACAGGCAGGTTTTCAGGCTCCCATCTTAGTTCTGGGATATACTGCACCGGAATTTTTAGAAATAGCTGTGGAACATAACATTACCATAACGGTTTTTACTGAAGATATCATCGTGGCCTTGGTAGAAGTAACAAACAGATTAGACAAGCAGGCCACCATACATATAAAGCTGGATACCGGCATGGGGAGAGTTGGTGTTCGTTCCCTTGAAGAGCTAGAGGCCCTGTTAACGGAAGCGCACAAATCTCCGCGAATCTATGTGGAAGGCTTGTTCACACATTTTTCCTGTGCGGATGAAGAAGAGCCGGCATATACAGAAGATCAGCATCATACCTTTAGTAAGGTGGTACAATCTGCAACCTATGAATTTCCTATCCTACATTGCAGCAACAGTGCGGCAGGAATCCTTTTCCCACAATGGGGTTATAACATGATGAGACTAGGAATAAGTTTATATGGGCAGTATCCATCTGATTATACAAAGGGAAAAGGCATCGATTTGAAACCGGCTTTCTCGTTAAAATCGAAAATAGCCTATTTGAAGACCGTACCTCCAGGGACAGGGATTAGCTATGGTGTCACTTACACAACCTCGCAAGAATCCACTATTGCTTCTATTCCCATCGGATATGCAGATGGTTTTTCCCGATCCTTATCCAATCGGGGAGAAGCGCTAGTGAATGGGAAAAGGGTACCTATCATTGGTCGCGTATGTATGGATCAGCTCATGCTAGACGTATCTGCGTTGCCGCATTGCCAAATCGCTGATGAAGTGGTATTCATCGGGAAACAGCAAGCGTCGATGATAAGTGTCGATGATGTAGCTCTAAAGCTCGACACGATCAATTATGAGGTAACCTGCATGATTGGCAAACGGGTGCCTAGAGTTTACAAAAAAGGTGGGCAAACGGTATTGTCCAAAAATTTTCTAGTGTAAAATTGTCGGATTTCCTTGTCGCATATTCAACAATAATGATACAATCAAGTAGTATAATGCGCCAGTGAAGTCATCCCTTCTACAATTTGGTAGAAGGATATGGGCTTTTGACAGAGAATATGTATCTTAGCGTTGAAATGAGATCTGCAAGATTGTATATACCGCAGTATAATTCTGCATGCATTTCGACATAATGGTACTATTAGACATGCGTTTTTATGCAGATTAAAGTTGTTAGTGTCGTTGGAGGTGCGTTTGTCTTGTCTAAGATGGATACCAAGCGTATTATGATAAGCTTGCCGCATCATTTACTGGAAGAGGTGGATGGTGTCGTGGAAAGAGAACAATCGAATCGAAGTGAATTTATCAGACAAGCGATGAAACTCTATCTTAGAGAGCGCAAGAAACGCCATATTCGTGAAACCATGCAAAAAGGGTATATGGAAATGGCAAACATTAATCTCAACATGGCTTCGGAGGCTTTTCAAGCGGAAGAGGAGGCTAATCATACCTTATGCCGCTTAGTAAGCGGGGTGTAATTTGTGATTGTTAAACGTGGCGATGTCTATTTTGCGGACCTGTCTCCTGTCGTGGGCTCAGAGCAGGGCGGTGTACGTCCAGTGCTAATTATCCAGAATGATATAGGAAATCGTTTCAGTCCGACGGTCATCGTCGCAGCCATTACAGCTCAGATACAGAAAGCGAAGCTTCCTACACACGTCGAGATTGATGCTAAGAATTATGGGTTTGATAGGGATTCTGTCATTCTCCTAGAACAGATCAGAACCATTGATAAACAACGGTTAACTGATAAAATCACTCATCTTGATGATGAAATGATGGAAAAGGTGGATGAAGCCATTCAGATTAGCCTAGGCCTAATTGATTTTTAACCGCATAAGAAAGTTTAAGTTTACTAAAAAAATAGTTAACAAACTTTCTTATCGGCATAAAAAGCTTCCTCTAAACGCGGTCTGGCTACCATGACTTGTTTTGAAAAAGCTTTTTATATACCAATTTATGATAAGAGCTCACAAAAGGTGAGCTCTTATTTTTTTACTTATCGGAAAGTATTATACGCATCAAGCTTTGCTAGTAGCTTTCTTATATTGACCCGATTTTTGTGTATAAGTAGTTAGATATTGCCAATCTCCATATGTTAAAATATGAGGAAATGATAAACGCTGATAAGGAAGGGGAGTATAGATCGCATTGAAGAATGTTGTGATTAATAAAATTGCTCGTTTTGTATTTACGGAAGCCCAGTTGAAAGCTTACTGGAAAAGCCTCGGTGAAGATTTTGAATTTGAGAGCTTAACCCATGATCAACTGATGAAGTTGGCTAGCAAAATGTTTGGGGAATCATCCCATAGCCAATTGGAACAGAATGTTATCGGACGTGGTTGGCGTACTCCCGATGATATTGAAGGGAAAATGGTGGCTGAAGATGATTCGGAGAGCGATCGGCATATCGAAGTAATCGATACGAATGAAGAAGGACCTGCCTCCCAAATTTTAATCGACCGAGTGCTTCGGGTTCAATGTAAAGCTTGTCAATTTGGTTTTTACGTTGATGAAATAAATATGGATTTAGGCAAAATAAAGTGCCCAGTTTGTCAAGGGGAAGTGGAGGCTGTGAAGAAAAAACGGATTATTAAGAGAAAATAGCTGTTGGATGCCTTTTTGTACTTATCGGTCAAGTATTATACGCATACGGCTATACCAGTAGCTTTCTTATACTTATCGGTCAAGTGTTATACGCATAAGGCTACACAAGTAGCTTTCTAAGGAGCAGAATGAATGGATATAAACCAAATGATTGGAACCATAGCAAAAGAAACAGGGATAACCTTAAAATTTGTAAAAAGTACAGTGGATCTGCTTGACGAAGGGAATACCGTTCCCTTTATCGCCCGTTATCGGAAAGAAGCAACGGGTACATTAGATGAAAATCAAATACGGACCATTCAAGAACGATTAACGTATCTGCGAAACCTGGAAGAGCGAAAAGTAGAAGTCACTCGTTTAATCGCAGAACAGGACAAACTAACGGATGAACTGGAAAAGGAAATCTTACAGGCAACCAAGCTTCAGGAAGTCGAAGATTTGTATCGTCCATACCGGCAGAAGCGAAGAACAAGGGCAACCATTGCCAAAGAAAAGGGTTTGGAGCCATTAGCTGCCTATTTATTGAGTCTTCCTATAAAAGGGGACCCCTTAGAAGAAGCGAAACAGTACATAAACGTGGAAAAGCTGGTTCAAACATCGGAAGAAGCCTTGCAAGGGGCTATGGATATTATGGCAGAAATGGTCTCTGATGATCCGGATGTCCGCAAGTGGATCCGTAGGGAAACGTTCCAAAAAGGAATTCTTCAAACCGAGAAAAAAGAGGATGAAGAATCGGATAAAAATGTGTATGAGATGTATTATGAATACTCCGAACCGGTCAGTCGAATTGTACCGCACCGAATCCTGGCCATTAACCGAGGGGAAAAAGAAGGAATTCTAAAGGTGAAGTTGGACGTTGAAACGGGACCGATCATGGACTACCTGCAGAAAAAGTTTATACCACGGGCAACGGTTGTCTCCTCATATCTCCAAACGACTTTGGAAGATAGCTATAAACGTTTGATCGCTCCGGGGGTTGAACGGGAAGTGAGAAACGAATTAACCGAAACCGCGGAAGAGCAGGCGATTCATATCTTTGCCGAGAATCTGCGCCAGCTTCTTCTCCAAGCCCCTGTCAAAGGGAAAATGGTATTAGGTTTGGACCCAGCCTATCGTACCGGATGCAAATATGCCGTTGTCGATGAAACGGGAAAGCTTCATAAAGTAGGGGTGGTCTATCCAACCCCGCCGAATAACAAAAAAGAAGAAGCGAAGCGAGTTTTAAAGGATCTGATCTCCACCTATGAGATTGATATTGTCGTGATCGGGAATGGAACGGCATCTCGTGAAACGGAAGAATTCGCAGCTAATATGCTAAAGGAGATTGATCGGGACATTTCTTATATTATTGTAAGTGAGGCCGGTGCGAGTGTTTACTCTGCATCCAAGCTTGCCGGGGAAGAATTCCCTGATTTGGATGTAGCGGAACGAAGTGCCATTTCGATTGCCCGCCGTCTACAGGATCCTTTGGCTGAATTGGTGAAGATCGATCCTAAATCGATTGGTGTTGGCCAATATCAACATGATGTTAGTCAAACTAAATTGACTGAAAGTTTGCAGTTTGTGGTAGAGTCTGCCGTTAACTATGTTGGAGTTGATGTGAATACAGCCTCCCCATCTTTACTGCAATATGTATCAGGCGTAAGTAAGCAGGTAGCCAAAAATATCGTGAAGCAAAGAGAGGACTTAGGTAAGTTTACATCTAGGAATGAGTTGAAAAAGGTGCCTCGCTTGGGAGAAAAAACGTATGAGCAATGTATTGGCTTTATGCGTATCTCCGATGGGGTTAATCCACTAGATAAAACACCGATCCATCCCGAGTCTTATGATAAGGTGGCAAAGCTGCTTGATCAGTTAGCCATGAAAGCTAAAGATATCGGGCTGCCAGAGAGTAAAGAAAAGCTGCAGTCTGTTCCTATTCGGGAAATGGCTCAACAATTGGATATCGGGGAACCAACCCTAAAGGATATTATAGACAGCTTGCTTCGCCCGGGTCGCGATCCGCGGGATGAATTGCCAAAGCCATTACTGCTGAAGGATGTTTTAACCATAGAAGATTTGCAGATTGGGATGGAGCTGCAGGGAACCGTAAGGAATGTGGTGGATTTTGGAGCGTTTGTGGATATTGGCTTAAAAAATGATGGTCTCGTTCACATCTCCAAGATCAGTAAAAAGTTTATCAAGCATCCTATGGATGTCGTATCAGTCGGGCAAATTGTGAATGTGTGGGTAACAGAGCTTGACATGAAAAAAATGAGGGTAGGTCTAACCATGGTTCCTCCTCAAGAGGCGTAAATAAACTTGCGTCTAGATACTGAAAAAGAGGCCAGTAATGGCCTCTTTTTTTGTACTTTTCGGAAAGTATTATACGCATAATGCTACGATAGTAGCTTTCTTATCCTGATGTAAAGGCATACTTTCTCCTAAGAGATAATTCTGCCGCTATTTTTCCTTTTATAAACAAACCAGCATTCATTCAATAATTTTATTTGCCTGCGATCTTTACCATGAAAGGCACGCATAAGCTGTTTGCGCAGCCACTCAGGCATGTCAAGTCCCTCCTCTGCCCCTTTTCTTAATAGGATATTCAGTAAAGGGGTAAGGGTGAACTAAATTTCTTCTTCCGCTAAATATTCAAGTTGGGCCTGGAAGGCGCGGATTTCAGTGAGTAAGGAAATGAGAGGATAAATCTCTTCTTGAATGGAAGCGAAACTTCCCTCCAATCGATTAATATAATCCAATCCACTTACGATATGATGTTCGGAAGAATGGACTTCTAGATCACTGCACTCGGCAAGAACAATTGGTAAAGATGGCTTCTGATTTGCGGTCAGCTTATCATTTTCTTTATGTAATCGGCGGATTAAAGCTACAAACTGATACATGTGGTCCTTTGGAATGGCGACAAACTCTAGTCCCTTCTGTGCTTGAAGTAAACAATAACGCATAATTTTAGCCTCCATGATCTTCTGTTTATTTATTATTAATCGGTCGGGATTTT
>JAKFCU010000104.1:0-4217 GCA_036676475.1 Brevibacillus sp. | reverse complement strand
GCGCGAACTACAGAATGGCCAGGGCGCAAGCGCCCAGCACAGGCCGGATATACGAATGCAACCGCGCTGGCGACAGGGCTGGAAAAGCTACTTCTCACTACTTGTGGGGAGAGTCCATATACGCATGTTAGAGGTTCTCGCGCACGGATGCTTTATTCTCTGGCTCCCAATAGCCGCCACTTCCGTGATACGTCTCGGCGTGTAAATAGAACAGCTCACCACAACTTGTACAGCGAAAGTGATATTCCACAATATCGTCCCACGCTTCGCCTGATGCGATAGCTGTGAATGATACTTGGCCGATAGGGTCGGCGTTTGGCACTTCCATAATCGTCCCGTCTTCTAAATTTTGCCGGGCAATGTTAATTGCCTGCCGCAAATCGTTAGGATGCCTAATTGGGTAGCGAACACAAAGCTCGGCGCACTTCTCGCAAGGCATGGGACGATAACCTCTAACGATAGGTTAAGGGGCCGCGGAACGCGGTCCCGAGTGAGCGAAGCGAACGGCCTTGAACCGCATGTTAGGCCCTTATTCCTCGACCCGATTTTTCCCTATCCAGCCAACTATGCCATCAGGAGTCTCTACCTTATACATGCCATCAGTCTCGGCCAGAACCTTTAGATTAATTACTGATTTAATTATTGATACTTCGGCGCTGGCAGAGGTTTGTGCCTTAAAAAGAGACTGTGGCAGTTCGGCTTCTATGGGTTTGACCGCGGTGACGCTTGATGGCTTTTCAGCAGTACTCGGCATATTGACCGGGAGTGGCTCAGGCTTATAAGGCTTAAATGCGGGTGTTGCCGGCTGACTTGCCACTGTTTTAGAGGAGGTGCAATTGTTACCTTCGTAACGCCATGTGGTGATGATGTTTGACTCGCTTACCTCAAAAAAAGTATTGCACCAAAAATTTAGAGTCTGGCCGCCAGTTGTTGTTGAGTTTCCGTATACCGTGTTTCCGTATACGTTGTATGTTGATGCTGTGTTTGTTGGCATTGTGTAGCTCCCTGATGAGCTATACACATATACCGTATTTCCGTTTGGTGCCTTGAATGAGTTTGCGGGGTACCCCCAAGAACTGACAAGATCATTAATATTACTGCCTGTCCAGCTATTCAAGATCGCTTCATACTTTGCTGTTGTAGCGCAACCACTGATGATTAGCGCGGCTAACAATATACTGAGTCTTTTCAAGCCCGTACTCCTTGTGGGGGGAGTCCATATACGCATTGTTAGAGGATGAATTATATCCATTTCGTATCGCCATCTAGCCTATATTCGTTGTTTGATTTTTTAGGGGTCGTTTGGAGATCAAGGGCGACCTCTGTTCTCATGATTCTTTTATGGATAAAGCTTGGCTGATTTGGCTCTGGTGAACGAAGCTTTAACTTTATCTTTCCCGCCTTTAATGCATTGATAAGTTTTCTATTCTGGCGTTCCCTATTCGCAGCTTCTAGCTTGCGTCGTTTTACAGCCGAATCTTCGGATTTTTTTATTCTGTTCTCTCGCTCTTTAAGCGCCCGGGCTCGCGCTTTTTTTATGGCTTTTGCTTTCATGGGCGCATAGCCTCAGTCTTCTAACTTATGGTTAAGGGGCGGGCTTTAGCCCGTCCCAGTGAGCGAAGCGAACGATTTGAACCGCTTGTTATGCTTGGCGCTTGATTGCTTCGTACACGTAAGAACCAAGAATAGACCCTGTAGAGCCCAAAATTATCGCCGTAATTCCAGAGATTGTCAGCGACCACAGAGGGTGTTGTTTTACAAAGTCTGTGATTCTGTAAAATAGCTCCTTTTGTATCTTTTGAATCTCACTTTGACACTTGACTATTGCTTCGTCGGAGACTTTTTCTCGACGGAGCTGCTCTACGCAGCTTGAGCAGATTATTGGATTGTGACATGAGTAAACAACATCTGTTTTGATGCCATTCATGTCAAATAGGCATCCTCGCGTTTCATCGTGCGTGAAGTTGGTACGCTCTGAGTTTGCAGGTATGCGACTGTCACTTCTTTTATATAGCAGTGTATACGCGTAAAGAAGCCGGTAAATAACGTTTTCCAGCGGGATATTAGAATATCTAAGTATTTCTTTGATTTCGTGAAACGAAAAAACAACCCTGTTCGAGGTGAGGCGGCGTGAGTACCAGTTATCCTCAATAGGAACGTTTACTATGGCGATTAAGAATTCACCGTTGAATTTTGTTGGTAAAACTTTCTCCAGCGCTTCGTCGGTGAACTCCCATGCATAACCGTCCGAGTCGCAGTTTAATGAATAGCTTTCTATTTCATTAACTATCTCGAAGATTGATGTATTCCACTCCTTTATTTTTTGTTTGTTAAAATCGGCTGGCATGTGCCCAATGGTCGCTACAGTTATTTTAGTTTTGGACATGGCCGTTTCCTGATGAGGCATAACGTTTGGTTAAGGGGCGGGCTTTAGCCCGTCCCAGTGAGCGAAGCGAACGGTTTGAACCAATTGTTATACCTATCAATCCCTCTTGAACTCCTTTCCAACATTCAACGCCTTGGCAAGGCCATAGAATATTTGATATTTGGCATCTGTTTTAACTTTTGGAGAAATGTTGGCGTAGCTTCTGTCTCTAAAGCACCAATGAATAAATGGCTTGTTGTCAGCTGTGTGTTCTATGTAGCAAATAACGTTTAGACCAAAAAGGAACTGCAGAAAATCATTTGCAGTTGCCATAAATTGGGGGCGTTTCGCCGAAATTGACTCGATATGACGCTGCAAGCTATCAAATGACTTTAAGTATAATTCATAGTCGAATGTGTCTTTTCCGGAAAGGTATTCGAAAAATTTTAGAAAAATATCATACTGATCTGAGCCGTAATAAAAAGACAGATGATCCTTTACTTCGCCAAGTAGATAATTTGAATATTCCCTTTGGAAGTGAGGGTTTTCAAAGTCATCAATGGTGAAGTTGTCTTTATTGCTCCCGTTTGAATTTGATTTCAAAAGCTCTAGCATCGTGACAATGTCGCGTGGTCGGTAATAGGACCAGCGCAAAAAATTAATAAACGATGTCGGCGTATTGTATTGATCAAAGACGTTGGGTGAGTTCCATGGAAAATAATTATCCCATGCCTCACCTTTTGAGGGGTGGGGTGCTTGCTGAATGGCAAGCATGTGATCAACTACTTCAAAAAGCTGAGAGCTGCGGTGGTTGATATAATCAGTACGCCAATCAAGGAATACTGCATTGTCGCGAATTTTCGTGTTTTGATTTTGCAGCCCAATAGACTCAAAGATATCTGGCCGAATTAAAAGAACCACCCTCATTCTTCCTTTTCCGCCTTTAATGGTTGGGAAGAAATCATTATTTACCTCCCAGACTGCGTGCACCAATCCCTTTATGCACTCAAGGTATTCATCGTATGGGATTGTTGATGGTCTTATATCAATGCCGTCGATGAATAGTATATGGTTTTGTGCCAGCCGAATTTGAGAAAAGGCTTCTTCGAATTGTTTTTGAATATAAAATAAATTTATCTGAAAGCGACTTTCAGAAAAGGTTACTGAATCTTTGGCTTCACCTTTTAAGGTGGCATGCTTATGAAGCAGCTCTGCTGCTAACTTTGACTCCTGAACAAAGCTAAGTGCCTGGATTATTTCCGGAGAAAATGCGCTGAGATAGTACTCGTCGATTGCTGCATTTAAGGATGCGAACTTTGTATAGTTTAGCAGCTTTGATATTGCGCCCTCTTGATCTTGAACTTGCTTCGCAATTAGAAGATAAAGTATCACCTTCCAGATGCTCGAAAAATCAGAAAGTGCTAGATGCTTTTCTCTTTTCAGTGAAATGAATTTCTGGTATTCGGTTTCCCTTACATATCTAGTGCTTGCAATATTTTCTTTATAATTGTTGTTCGACAGGTAGATGGAATAAGCAGTTTTGCCCGTGCCCTTCTCACCGATCAAAAATGAAATATTTGGTTGACAGAGGTCGTCTAGATGTGAGTCTCGGATAAATATTTTATTTAGTAGTTCTTTGTTTTCACGGCGCTTGTAATTTTCAGCATCCGCATAACCAAGCTCTAATTCCTTAACTGGTTTCATTTGAGCCTCATATAAAGTAAAGGGTATAACTATTAATTATCCGACATGCCCACATATAACCACTGTTTCCCTATCTGGGAATAAGTAGCCATATGTAGCTATCGCGTATCCAGATCTGACCATCATGGCTCGATGATCCGTTCGCTGA